>NZ_JBIZWA010000003.1:0-5632 GCF_044769865.1 Salinibacterium sp. GXW1014 | reverse complement strand
GGGTGGGGTCGGGTTAACGGGAAATGGCCACCCCGGTCGGGGTGGCCATTTCTCGAAAGAAGTCCGGCGGTGTCCTACTCTCCCACAGGGTCCCCCCTGCAGTACCATCGGCGCAGAGAGTCTTAGCTTCCGGGTTCGGAATGTAACCGGGCGTTTCCCTCTCGCTATGGCCGCCGAAACACTATTGATTTATGTATCAGTTCATAGCCGCACACGCTGCCGAGCGGAAGCTCAACCGCGGTGTGCGGGATGATCCCCGACCGTAAATCGGGAACCACAAAGTGGACGCGAAGCACCTTTGTAAGGTGTTATCAAGTTATCGGCTTATTAGTACAGGTCAGCTGCACGAGTCGTTAGTCCTCGCTTCCACATCCTGCCTATCAACCCAGTAGTCTACTGGGAGCCTCTCACCCCGAAGGGTATGGAAATCTCATCTTGAAGCTGGCTTCCCGCTTAGATGCTTTCAGCGGTTATCCATTCCGAACGTAGCTAATCAGCGGTGCTCCTGGCGGAACAACTGACACACCAGAGGTTCGTCCATCCCGGTCCTCTCGTACTAGGGATAGATCTTCTCAAATTTCCTGCGCGCGCAGAGGATAGGGACCGAACTGTCTCACGACGTTCTAAACCCAGCTCGCGTACCGCTTTAATGGGCGAACAGCCCAACCCTTGGGACCTACTCCAGCCCCAGGATGCGACGAGCCGACATCGAGGTGCCAAACCATGCCGTCGATATGGACTCTTGGGCAAGATCAGCCTGTTATCCCCGAGGTACCTTTTATCCGTTGAGCGACAGCGCTTCCACAAGCCACTGCCGGATCACTAGTCCCGACTTTCGTCCCTGCTCGACTTGTCAGTCTCACAGTCAAGCTCCCTTGTGCACTTACACTCGCCACCTGATTGCCAACCAGGTTGAGGGAACCTTTGGGCGCCTCCGTTACTTTTTGGGAGGCAACCGCCCCAGTTAAACTACCCACCAGGCACTGTCCGAGAACCGGATCACGGTTCGTCGTTAGATATCCAATATGACCAGAGTGGTATTTCAACAATGACTCCACCGACACTAGCGTGCCAGCTTCACAGTCTCCCACCTATCCTACACAAGCCACACCGAACACCAATACCAAGCTGTAGTAAAGGTCACGGGGTCTTTCCGTCCTTCTGCGCGTAACGAGCATCTTTACTCGTAGTGCAATTTCGCCGAGTTCGCGGTTGAGACAGCTGGGAAGTCGTTACGCCATTCGTGCAGGTCGGAACTTACCCGACAAGGAATTTCGCTACCTTAGGATGGTTATAGTTACCACCGCCGTTTACTGGGGCTTAAATTCGCAGCTTCGCTTACGCTAACCGCTCCTCTTAACCTTCCAGCACCGGGCAGGCGTCAGTCCGTATACATCGTCTTGCGACTTGGCACGGACCTGTGTTTTTAGTAAACAGTCGCTTCCCACTGGTCTCTGCGGCCTTCAAACGCTTTCGGAGCAAGTCCTAATACGCCTCAGGCCCCCCTTCTCCCGAAGTTACGGGGGCATTTTGCCGAGTTCCTTAACCACGATTCTCTCGATCGCCTTAGTATTCTCTACCTGAACACCTGAGTCGGTTTGGGGTACGGGCGGCTAGAACCTCGCGTCGATGCTTTTCTTGGCAGCATAGGATCACTGATTTCGCCCATTCGGACTACCCATCGGGTCTCAGCCTTATATGAGAGACGGATTTGCCTATCTCTCGGCCTACATCCTTAGACCGGGACAACCATCGCCCGGCTCAGCTACCTTCCTGCGTCACACCTGTTAATACGCTAGCCGCACCAGCATGGGGTCGAGCGTTAGACCGGCCGGTCTCACCCCGAAGGGATCAACTCAGCCGGGTTAGGACTCTTAGCACCACTGGATTGGCTTGGGCGGTTCTTCGCCGGTACGGGAATATCAACCCGTTGTCCATCGACTACGCCTGTCGGCCTCGCCTTAGGTCCCGACTTACCCAGGGCGGATTAACCTGGCCCTGGAACCCTTGTTCATTCGGCGGACGGGTTTCTCACCCGTCTTTCGCTACTCATGCCTGCATTCTCACTCGTGTAGGCTCCACGGCTGGTTCACACCGCCGCTTCACTGCCCACACGACGCTCTCCTACCACTCCGTACGGCTGAACCACGAAGGCTTGCCTATAGTACGAAATCTACAACTTCGGTGGTGTGCTTGAGCCCCGTTACATTGTCGGCGCGGAATCACTTGACCAGTGAGCTATTACGCACTCTTTCAAGGGTGGCTGCTTCTAAGCCAACCTCCTGGTTGTCTCTGCAACTCCACATCCTTTTCCACTTAGCACACGCTTGGGGACCTTAGTTGGTAGTCTGGGTTGTTTCCCTCTCGACGATGAAGCTTATCCCCCACCGTCTCACTGCTGCGCTCTCACTTACCGGCATTCGGAGTTTGGCTGACGTCAGTAACCTTTTGGGGCCCATCGGCCATCCAGTAGCTCTACCTCCGGCAAGAAACACGCAACGCTGCACCTAAATGCATTTCGGAGAGAACCAGCTATCACGAAGTTTGATTGGCCTTTCACCCCTATCCACAGCTCATCCCCTCAGTTTTCAACCTAAGTGGGTTCGGTCCTCCACGCGCTCTTACACGCGCTTCAACCTGGCCATGGATAGATCACTTCGCTTCGGGTCTAGGACATGCGACTCAAATCGCCCTATTCAGACTCGCTTTCGCTACGGCTTCCCCACTCGGGTTAACCTCGCCACATATCGCTAACTCGCAGGCTCATTCTTCAAAAGGCACGCTGTCACCCCTACTAAGGAGGCTCCAACGGTTTGTATGCAAACGGTTTCAGGTACTATTTCACTCCCCTCCCGGGGTACTTTTCACCTTTCCCTCACGGTACTTGTCCGCTATCGGTCTTCTGGGAGTATTTAGGCTTATCAGGTGGTCCTGACAGATTCACACGGGATTTCTCGGGCCCCGTGCTACTTGGGATCCTTCCCACCGCGGCGCGACATTTCAATTACGGGACTGGCACCCTCTATGGTCGACCTTTCAAGATCGTTCATCTATATCGCGCACGTCGATGCGTATCTCGGCAGAAATACGTGGAAGTCCCACAACCCCGACCATGCAACGCCTGCCGGCTATCACACATGATCGGTTTGGCCTGATCCGCGTTCGCTCGCCACTACTGACGGAATCACTATTGTTTTCTCTTCCTGTGGGTACTGAGATGTTTCACTTCCCCACGTTCCCTCTACCCGCCCTATATATTCAGGCGGGAGTCACCAGGTCGTATTGCTACGCCTGGCGGGGTTTCCCCATTCGGAAATCCTCGGATCACAGTTCGATTATCAACTCCCCGAGGCTTATCGCAGATTTCTACGTCCTTCTTCGGCTCCAGAAGCCAAGGCATTCACCGTTTGCACTTAGAAACTTGATGACAAAAATTACACAAAGAACAGCAAAAAAATTGCTCTTCTATGAAGACATCTGCGCGCTCCATCACCCACCCAGAGCAAGCCCTGGCGGCTGAATTTGCGCGAGTGTCTAAGATGCTCGCGTCCACTGTGTAGTTCTCAAAATACGGGCGGTACTTCCCCCTCACCACACCACGTGGTTCAGGCAGAAGTCCAGAGGAGTTCGACAAGCCCAGGTGTCACCACCCGCGCCGGCCCGGTCCCTCAGGACCCAACAGCGTGCAACGACCAGGACCCTCCCCCGAAGCGTGTTCCTTCCAGCAAGCTGGCGTACTAACACTTCAGGATCATCATCCTGGTCACAATGTCAATGTTCCACCCATGAGCAACCAGCGAAGTACATTCGACTTCGATCTGGCGCCTGGACCACAACTTTCGTTGGGCCAGATGCTCCTTAGAAAGGAGGTGATCCAGCCGCACCTTCCGGTACGGCTACCTTGTTACGACTTAGTCCTAATTACCGATCCCACCTTCGACAGCTCCCTCCTTGCGGTTGGGCCACTGGCTTCGGGTGTTACCGACTTTCATGACTTGACGGGCGGTGTGTACAAGGCCCGGGAACGTATTCACCGCAGCGTTGCTGATCTGCGATTACTAGCGACTCCGACTTCATGAGGTCGAGTTGCAGACCTCAATCCGAACTGAGACCGGCTTTTTGGGATTCGCTCCACCTTACGGTATTGCAGCCCTTTGTACCGGCCATTGTAGCATGCGTGAAGCCCAAGACATAAGGGGCATGATGATTTGACGTCATCCCCACCTTCCTCCGAGTTGACCCCGGCAGTCTCATATGAGTTCCCACCATGACGTGCTGGCAACATACGACGAGGGTTGCGCTCGTTGCGGGACTTAACCCAACATCTCACGACACGAGCTGACGACAACCATGCACCACCTGTTTACGAGTGTCCAAAGAGTTGACCATTTCTGGCCCGTTCTCGTATATGTCAAGCCTTGGTAAGGTTCTTCGCGTTGCATCGAATTAATCCGCATGCTCCGCCGCTTGTGCGGGCCCCCGTCAATTCCTTTGAGTTTTAGCCTTGCGGCCGTACTCCCCAGGCGGGGAACTTAATGCGTTAGCTGCGACACAGAAACCGTGGAATGGTCCCTACATCTAGTTCCCAACGTTTACGGCATGGACTACCAGGGTATCTAATCCTGTTCGCTCCCCATGCTTTCGCTCCTCAGCGTCAGTTACGGCCCAGAGATCTGCCTTCGCCATCGGTGTTCCTCCTGATATCTGCGCATTCCACCGCTACACCAGGAATTCCAATCTCCCCTACCGCACTCTAGTCTGCCCGTACCCACTGCAGGCTGGAGGTTGAGCCTCCAGTTTTCACAGCAGACGCGACAAACCGCCTACGAGCTCTTTACGCCCAATAATTCCGGATAACGCTTGCACCCTACGTATTACCGCGGCTGCTGGCACGTAGTTAGCCGGTGCTTTTTCTGCAGGTACCGTCACTTTCGCTTCTTCCCTACTAAAAGAGGTTTACAACCCGAAGGCCGTCATCCCTCACGCGGCGTTGCTGCATCAGGCTTGCGCCCATTGTGCAATATTCCCCACTGCTGCCTCCCGTAGGAGTCTGGGCCGTGTCTCAGTCCCAGTGTGGCCGGTCACCCTCTCAGGCCGGCTACCCGTCGTCGCCTTGGTGAGCCGTTACCTCACCAACAAGCTGATAGGCCGCGAGTCCATCCCAGACCGAAATTCTTTCCAAACGTTGACCATGCGGTCACGTCTCGTATCCGGTATTAGACGCCGTTTCCAGCGCTTATCCCAGAGTCAGGGGCAGGTTACTCACGTGTTACTCACCCGTTCGCCACTAATCCACCAGAGCAAGCTCCAGCTTCATCGTTCGACTTGCATGTGTTAAGCACGCCGCCAGCGTTCATCCTGAGCCAGGATCAAACTCTCCGTAAATGTTTGACTGCACAGCCACCGAAGCGACCGGCACATTCAGTGTGAACGACCACCGGAAACAGGCGGACCGAACACAAGTTTGAAACTGACAAGAACAAACATCATTGCTGACATTTGCATTGTTGTTAAATGTTTTTCCAAAGGAATCTCCTACACCCCAAAAGGATGTACGAGGTTTTTGGCATTTGACATTGTGCACGCTGTTGAGTTCTCAAGGAACGGACGCTCCCGGTGCCCCACCTTCCGG
>NZ_JBIZWA010000002.1:0-723732 GCF_044769865.1 Salinibacterium sp. GXW1014 | reverse complement strand
CACCGGGACCAATCAGGAGAATATTCGTGAGCGAATCAGATCGTCCCCGCCGACCAGGTGAGCGCCCTGACGGCGCTCGCGATGACCGCCGCGGCCCCGCGAAGGGCCAACCGCGCGGTAGTAAGCCCCCGCGGCGTGACGCCCCCGGTTCAGGCGACGCCCGACGCGGCGGCGACGACGCTCGGCCTTTCCGTGACGATGACCGTCCGCGGCGCTCGGAGGACCAGCCGGGCAGCGGCGAGTCGCGCGCTCGTCGGGATGGGGATCGCCCCCGTCGCGACGGCGATTCCGCACGCCGCGACGGCGATCGCCCGCGTCGTGATGGCGATGCTCCGCGCAGGGACGGGGAGCGGCCTCGTCGCGACGGCGAGCGTGCATCCGGATCAGCACGCGGCGGCTCCGAGTCGCGGCCTCGCTGGAACGACGGTGGTCGACCCGAGCGTGGCGGCCGGCCTTCCGGTCCTCGGCGCCCCGGTGGTTCCGGCCGGGACGGGGTCTGGACCAAGGACGGCAAGCCGGCCCGCGGGGACCGGGATGCGCGCGATCGCGAGCCGATGGAGGATCGTGACCCCTACGGCATCCGTTCCGTGCGCAACCGGCACGATGACCCGCATATTCCCTCGGACGTGCGGCCCGACCAGCTCGACCGTGTCGCGCGTGCACAGCTGAAGACGCTGGCCAAAGAGAACGCCGATGTCGTCGCCACCCATCTCGTGATGGCGGCGCGGTTGATCGATGAGGACCCGGAGCTCGCACACCGCCACGCGACATCCGCTGCTCGCAAGGCCGGGCGCATCGCGGTTGTGCGTGAGTCCCTTGCGATCACGGCCTACGCGGTCGGTGATTTTGCCCTGGCGCTGCGCGAACTGCGCACCTACCGGCGCATCTCCGGCCGGGATGACCAGCTGCCGATGATGGTCGATTCTGAGCGGGGTCTCGGCCGGCCCGACCGGGCGCTTGAGCTTGGCCGCTCGGTGCCGCGCGAGACCCTTCCTGTGGATGTCCAGGTGGAACTCGCCATCGCGATGTCGGGAGCCAGGCTCGACCTCGGGCAGACAGATGCTGCTCTCCTGGAATTGGAGATTCCGCAGCTGGATCCGGAACGTGCCTACAGTTGGAGCCCCGCGCTGTTCTCGGCCTATGCCGCCGTGCTCGAGGACCTCGGCCGCGACGGGGACGCCGAAGATTGGTACCGCCGCGCCGATATCGCGGCGGCAGCGCTCGCTGGCGAAATGTCGAATGAAGAGGATGTCATTGAGGTTTTTGAAGAGGAAGCCGACGACGAAGGCAGCACACTCGTCAGCGACGACACAGGTGGGGTCGCCCCAGGCGAAGGCGGCGCCGACGCAGGGAACGCAGGACCGAACGACGACACCAGCAACGACTGAGCGCAGCGCGACGGCCCTTCGGGCGGGGGAGACTCCGCTCAGTGGAATCGACTGCGTCATGGTCGACCTTGACGGTGTCGTCTACAAGGGCGACCACGCCATCCCTGCGGCGGTCGAGAGCCTGACGTCCACGACGCTTCGTGTCGGATACCTGACGAACAACGCCTCGCGCACGGCGGCCTCGGTGGCCGAGCACCTGCAGCGGCTCGGGCTGCCGGCATCCGAATCGGATGTCGTCACCTCCTCGCAAGCAGCGGCGCGACTGCTGCTTGGGCTCGTTGATGAGGGTGCCGAGGTGCTCGTGGTCGGGGGAGAGGGCCTCATCGTGGAGGTGGAGCGCGCGGGCCTCACGCCGGTGCGCACCGCGAGTGACGCGACGGCCGCCGTCGTGCAGGGCTTCTCGCCCGAGGTCGGATGGAAGGACCTGGCGGAGGCTGCCTACGCGCTGCAGGGGGACCACGCCGAGCGGCCCTGGGTTGCGACGAACAACGACTGGACGATCCCGCTGGCGCGCGGCGTCGCGCCGGGCAATGGCACCCTCGTCTCCGCCGTGCACACGGCCGTGGCGAGGCTTCCCGTGATTGCGGGCAAGCCCGAGACGCCCATCTTCGAGGCGGCGATGGAACGATTCGGTGCACGCACGGCCCTGTTCGTGGGCGACCGGCTCGACACCGACATCCTGGGCGCCAACCGGACCGGCCTTCGTTCGGCGCTCGTGCTGACCGGCATCGACGGGGCGCGCCAGTTGCTCGCGGCCGACCCCTCGATGCGTCCCGATGTGATCCTGGGTGACCTGTCGGAGCTTGACGCGCCCTATCCCGAGGTCCTGAGCGAGGCGGATGGCGTCACGCGAGTGGGTGGTTCTGCCGTGCGGCTCGTGGGGCGGACACTCGAGCTCGTGGAAGCCGGGAATTTTGCGGATCTCGTGCGCGCGGCATCCGCTGCCGTGTGGGGTTCCGGGATGGCGATCTTCGCGATTGACGTGACCGGCCCGCTGCTCGACGCCCTGCGCATCGCGCGCTGAGCGGGCCGTCGACGGCTTCGGGGTCGCGTGTGGTGGAATTGGGGCATGGACCAGGAGCAACCCGTGCGTGACGACGCCGTCGCTGATGGCGAGTTCGTGTCTCGACTGCGCGTCATCGAGGATCAGCCGCTCGAGCAGCGCGCGGAGGCCTTCGTGCAGGTGCACGACGAGCTGCTCGCCATGCTCGAGGCGGGGGAGCACTCGCATCGCTGAGACGACCCGCCTCGACGCGGCACTTGCCGCGCGCGGACTCGCTCGATCGCGCACCCACGCCGCGCGTCTGATCGCCGACGGCCTCGTGAGCGTGGACGGCGTGCAGGCGGTGAAGTCGTCGCAGCAGGTGCTCGACTCGAGCGTGATCGAGGTTGCGGGCGCCGACCACTATGTCAGCCGCGCCGCCCACAAGCTGGTCGCGGCGCTGGACGCTTTCGCGATCTCGGTTGCCGGCCGCACGGCGCTGGATGTCGGGGCCTCGACGGGCGGATTCACGCAGGTGCTGTGCGAGCGCGGCGTCGCGCGGGTGGTCGCCCTTGATGTGGGGCATGGGCAGCTCGCGGCCGAGGTTGCGGCCGACCCCCGCGTCACAGTCGTGGAGGGGTTCAATGCCCGCGAGCTCAGCCCGCCATCGCTCGCAGAGGCCGTGGGTGAGCCGATGGCGCCCGACCTCGTGGTGGGTGACCTGTCGTTCATCAGCCTCACCATGATCATCCCGGCCCTCGTGCGGACGGCCGCCGAGGGAGCCGACCTCGTGCTCCTCGTGAAGCCGCAGTTCGAGGTGGGGCGCACGGGCATCCGCGAGGGAATCGTGCGTGACCCCGGCCTGAGGGCGGACGCCGTGGCGACCGTGCTGTGGAGCGCCTGGGATGCTGGGCTCGGCACGGCGGGTATCGTCTCCTCACCAATCCTCGGCGGCGCGGGTAATCACGAGTACCTCGTGCATCTCAGCACTGTCGGCAGCAATCCGACAGAATGGTTGGAGCGCGTTTCAGAGCTGAGCCGGTGACCCGGTTGGCCAGACCACTAGGGAGTGCCGAGTGAGTGCAGGTGACGGTTCGTCCACTGTGGCGGGCGCACGCAGCATCCTTGTCGTCTCCCACACGGGTCGCACGGAATCGCTCGCTGCGGCGGCGCAGGTCTGTCGCGAATTGCTCGACGGCGGGGTCGCGGCGGTCACGACGCGAGAGGAACGCCAGGACCTCATCAAGCATGACCCCGCGCTCGAGACGATTCGCGTGCTGGGCGAGGACGTCTCGATCGACATGCTCGAGCTCGGTATCGTGCTGGGCGGCGACGGCACGATCCTTCGCGCGGCGGAACTGCTGCGCGGCTGCTCGGCTCCCATCCTCGGCGTGAACCTTGGGCACGTGGGCTTCCTCGCCGAGAGCGAGCGCGACGATCTCGCCGAGACGGTGCGTCGTGCCCTCAACCGCGACTACCTCGTGGAGCAGCGTATGACGCTCGACGTGCGGGTCAAGGTCGGCAACGCGGTCGCCTACGAGACCTGGGCGCTCAATGAGGCGACGGTCGAGAAGGCGAGCCGCGAACGTATGCTCGAGGTCGTCATCGAGGTCGACCGGCGGCCACTCTCGTCGTTCGGTTGCGATGGCGTGGTGATGTCGACGCCGACCGGGTCGACGGCGTATTCGTTCTCGGCGGGGGGACCGGTGGTGTGGCCAGGGGTGGACGCGTTGCTGCTCGTGCCGCTCAGCGCTCACGCTCTCTTCGCACGCCCGCTCGTCGTTGGCCCTGACTCGGTGCTGGCCGTCGAGGTACTCGACCGCACGCAGGGCACGGGAGTGTTGTGGTGCGACGGTCGGCGCACCTGGGACCTGCCGCCGGGTGCCCGCGTGGTCGTGCGGCGTTCCGAGTTGCCGGTGCGCTTGGCGCGATTGCACGAGGCGCCATTCACCGATCGGTTGGTCAACAAGTTCCAGCTTCCCGTTGCTGGGTGGCGAGGACCGGAGAGCACGGCAACGCGCGAGGTCCCGATCCAGGCGGCACATGAGTGACTCGGCAGTACGTGGGGAGGGCGTGAGGTGATCGAGGAGATCCAGATCCGCAATCTCGGGGTCATCGGCGAGGCGAGCCTGCCGCTCGGGCCAGGGTTCACTGCGCTCACGGGTGAGACGGGTGCGGGCAAGACCATGGTGGTGACGGCGCTTGGACTCCTGCTGGGGGCCCGCGCCGACAGCGGCGTCGTGCGCAAGGGCAACCCCGCAGCATCCGTTGAGGGCCGGTGGCTCATCGACGAGGGCAGCCTCGTGGCCGAGCGGGTCTCGGATGCCGGTGGCGAGGTCGACCCCATCGGCGGCAGTCGTGCCGAGCTCATCCTGAACCGCAGCGTCACTGCGGAGGGACGCAGCCGAGCCGTTGTCGGGGGGCGCTCGGCCCCCGTCGGTGTGCTCGCCGAGTTGGGCAGCCAGCTGGTGGTCGTGCACGGCCAGTCGGAGCAGTTGCGCCTCAAGTCGTCCACTGCCCAGCGTGAGGCACTCGACCGTTTCGCGGGCGAGGAACTCGCAACGGTGCTTGCGGAGTACCACTCGGTGTACCGCGAGTGGCAGGACAGTCAGGGCGAGCTCGATGTGCTCGTGGCCGAGCGGGACCGGCGCGCGCGCGAGGCCGAGGAGCTGCGCGGAGCGCTCGACGAGATCGAGGCGGTCGAGCCGCTGGCCGATGAGGACACGCAGCTCGATGAGCGCATCGAGCGCCTCGGAAACCTTGAGGACCTGCGCCTCGCCGCCGAGTCGGCCCGCGTGCTCCTGGCCGGGGACCTCGATGAGACTCCGGCCGCCGCAACGCTCCTCGATGCCGCGCGCCGACAGCTCGAGCGGGTGTCGGACCACGATGCCTCGCTCGCCTCGATCGCCGAAGCCGTGACGAGCGCCTCCTTCGTGGTTGCCGACCTCGGCTCACAGTTGGCGAGCTACCTGGGCGGGCTCGACGCCGAGGCCGCGACGGAACTCGAGCGCCTCCAGGAGCGCCGGGCAGAACTTGCGACGCTCACGCGGAAGTACGGGCCGACCCTGGGTGACGTCATCGCGTTCGTCGACGAGGGCAGCACACGACTCCTCGAACTCGACAGTGACAGCGACCGCATCAGCGAGCTCTCGGCATCCGTCGAGCGCAGCAGGGAGCAGATCGGAACGCTCGCCTCCCGACTGCACGACATCCGGGCCGCCGCGGCCGGCAGGCTCGGCGACGAGGTCAGCGCCGAACTGAGCGCGCTCGCGATGCCCGACGCGACCCTCGCGGTCGAGGTCACGGAGCGGGCGGAATATGGGCTCAGCGGGAAGGACCAGGTCGCCCTGCTCCTGCAGCCCCACCCGGGCGCGGAACCGCGCCCGCTCGGCCGGGGCGCATCCGGGGGCGAGCTCTCGCGGGTCATGCTCGCGATCGAGGTCGTGCTGGCGGGCAGCGACCCCGTGCCGACCTTCGTCTTCGATGAGGTGGATGCGGGCGTCGGCGGTGCCGCGGCGATCGAGATCGGTCGACGACTCGCCCGACTCGCGGAGCGTTCGCAGGTCATCGTCGTCACGCATCTGGCCCAGGTTGCGGCATTTGCGAGCAACCATCTCTCGGTCGTGAAAGACAGCGACGGCTCCGTGACGGCCAGCAGCGTGCGCCAGTTGACGGGCGAGGAGCGCACTGCAGAGATGGCGCGACTGCTCTCGGGCCTCCCCGACTCCTCAAGCGGCCTCGAACACGCGCGAGAACTGCTGGAGCTCGCCGCCGAATAACGCAGACGCCGGTGATAGGCTGCAAACCCGTGGTGGACAATTCGAACGCGGGCACAACCAAGCACATCTTCGTCACTGGGGGTGTCGTCTCCTCCCTGGGCAAGGGCCTCACGGCGGCCAGCCTCGGCAACCTCCTGACGGCCCGCGGTCTGCGCGTCGTCATGCAGAAGCTCGATCCCTATCTCAACGTGGATCCAGGGACCATGAACCCCTTCCAGCACGGTGAGGTCTTCGTGACGGATGACGGTGCCGAGACCGATCTCGACATCGGGCACTACGAGCGCTTCCTCGACATCAACCTCGACGAGGCCGCCAACGTCACGACGGGCCAGATCTATTCGACCGTGATCGCGCGTGAGCGTCGCGGCGAATACCTGGGCGACACGGTGCAGGTCATCCCGCACATCACCGACGAGATCAAGCGCCGGATGCGCCTGCAGGCGCAGGAGCCGGCCGACGGAAGCCCCCGCCCCGACGTCATCATCACCGAGATCGGCGGCACCGTCGGCGACATCGAGTCGCAGCCCTTCATCGAGGCGGCCCGCCAGGTGCGCCACGAGCTCGGCCGCAACAACTGCTTCTTCGTGCACGTCTCGCTGGTTCCCTACCTCAGTGCGGCGGGCGAGCAGAAGACCAAGCCGACCCAGCACTCGGTTGCGGCTCTGCGTTCGATCGGTATCCAGCCGGATGCCATCGTGTTGCGTTCCGACCGCCCCGTCGCCGACAGCATGAACCGCAAGATCGCGCTCATGTGTGATGTCGACCCGGAGGCGGTCGTCAACTGCCCCGACGCATCCAGCATCTACGACATCCCGAGCACCCTCCACGAGCAGGGCCTCGACGCCTACATCATCGACCACCTCGGCCTCGAGGCAGACGCAGTCGACTGGACCGGGTGGCAGGAACTGCTCGATGTCGTGCACAACCCCAAGCACGAGGTGACGATCGGGCTCGTCGGCAAGTACATCGACCTGCCCGACGCCTACCTCTCCGTCACCGAGGCGCTCAAGGCGGGCGGTTTCGCCAACGATGCTCGCGTGCGTCTCGAGTGGGTGCCGTCCGACGAGTGCGAGACCCCCGAGGGTGCTGCCCGCATGCTGTCGCACCTCGACGGTATCTGCGTGCCGGGCGGCTTCGGCATCCGTGGCATCGAGGGCAAGCTTGGCGCCCTGCGCTTCGCCCGGGAGAACGGCATCCCGACCCTCGGGCTGTGCCTCGGCCTGCAGTGCATGGTGATCGAGTACGCGAGGGATGTCGCGGGCCTCGCCGGTGCGTCGTCGACCGAGTTCGACCCGGGCACGCCCGTGCCGGTCATCGCGACCATGGCGGAGCAGGTCGACATCATCGCGGGCGGCGACCTGGGTGGCACCATGCGCCTCGGTCTCTACGAGGCAGCCCTCGCCGAGGGCTCGCTCGTCTCGGAGCTCTACGGCGGCCCGAGCGCATCCGAGCGTCACCGCCACCGCTACGAGGTCAACAACGCCTACCGCGAGCAGATCGCGGATGCCGGCCTGTGGTTCTCAGGCACCTCGCCCGACGGCACGCTCGTCGAGTATGTCGAGCTGCCGCGCGACGTGCACCCGTTCTATGTGGGCACGCAGGCACACCCGGAGCTGCGCTCGCGGCCCAACAACGCGCATCCGCTCTTCTCCGGTCTTGTCGCGGCAGCGCTCGACCGGCAGAATGCGAGCCGCCTCTTCGAGGTCAGCGAGGCATCCGAGACCACCGCGGTCTGAGGGATGAGCGCTGAGCGGGGGAGTGACCAGCTGCTCGCGGATGAGCCCGCGCCGCAGGCGATCCTCGCCTCCGACACGGTGTTCGAGGGTGCTGTCTGGGACGTGCGCCGCGACCGGTTCAGCTATGGCGACGGCGAGATCGTGCGCGAGTACGTGGCGCACACGGGCGCCGTCGCCGTGCTCGCCCTCGACGAGCATGAGCGGATGCTCGTGATCAAGCAGTATCGCCACCCCATCGCGACGCGTGACTGGGAACTCCCCGCCGGCCTGCTCGACCAGGAGGGTGAGGACCCGCTGGAGGCGGCCAAGCGCGAACTCGAGGAGGAGGCCGACCTCTCGGCCCGCGAGTGGAGCCCCCTGCTCGAGTTCTTCACCTCGCCGGGCGGGAGCGACGAGCTTCTGCGCGTCTACCTCGCGCGCGGCCTCGAGTCGGTTACGCACGACTTCGAGCGCGGCGACGAGGAGGCCGACATGGAGCTCCGCTGGGTCGCGATCGACGAGGTGCTGGACGCGATCCGCGCGGGGCGCGTGCGCAACGGCATCCTCGTCGCGGCCACCCTGGCGCTCGCCGCGGGACGGTAGCGCCGTGACGGGCGAGGCCCTGCCGGTGCTCGTCGACCGGTACCTGCGGCACCTCGGCATCGAGCGCGGGCGCGCGGCGAACACGCTCGCGGCGTATGGGCGCGATTTGGGGCGATATCTCGAGTTTCTTGAGGCACGCGGCATCCGCTCGGCCGACGCGGTGACTGGCACGGATGTCGCGGCGTTCACGCAGGAGCTTGCCGCGGGGGAGGGCAAGAGCGCCTCATCGGTGGCGCGGGTGCTGTCGTCGGTGCGCGGGTTCCACCGGTTCTGTCTCGACGAGGGCTACGCGGTGGCGGATGCCGCGGCCGAACATAAGCCGCCGAAGCTCGCGTTGCGGCTGCCGAAGGCGATCGGGCTCGACCAGGTGGAGGCGATCCTGGCGGCGGCATCCGGGGACGACCCCGTTGCGCTGCGCGATCGCGCCCTCCTCGAACTGCTCTATGCGACGGGTGCCCGCGTCTCGGAGGCGGTCGGACTCAACGTCGACGATGTCATGGGGGAAGGCGACCTCGTGCGGTTGCTTGGCAAGGGCGGCAAGCAGCGCATCGTTCCCCTCGGCTCCTATGCGCGGCGGGCGATCGACGCCTACCTCGTGCGGGCACGCCCCGGAATGTCGGCGAAGGGCAAGTCGACACCCGCGCTCTTTCTCGGCGTGCGAGGGGCTCGGGTCTCGCGGCAGAACGCGTGGCTGATCATCCGGGCGCGGGCCGAGCAGGCCGGCATCGAGGGCGAGGTCTCCCCGCACACCCTGCGGCACTCCTTCGCGACGCACCTGCTCGAGGGCGGGGCGGATGTGCGGGTTGTGCAGGAGTTGCTCGGCCATTCTTCGGTCGCGACGACGCAGCTCTACACGCTCGTGACGGCGGACACGCTCCGCGACATGTACACGACGGCGCACCCGCGCGCGCGGTGACGGGCGCGCCAACCTTCAAGCACGGGTCGAGGTGACCTGACGGCACCCCACGCGTTGCGTCCGGGCTGCGGGCGACCTCCTCGATAGAATCGGGGCTTGCAGCCCGAGCATCCAATCGGGCGTGCGCTCACTGTGAGGATGAAGCGGATGGCGAGATCACGGGACATGTCGGCGGAACTCGACGGGGTCGACGTGCAGGCAGTGTCGCCCAAGCTGGGGCCCACCGGCCGGCCAGCGCGCGGCTTCCCAGCGCCGGAACCGCTGGGCTCGCACGGCCCTGCCCGCATCATCGCCCTCTGTAACCAGAAGGGCGGCGTCGGCAAGACCACGACGACCATCAGCGTCGGGGCGGCGCTCGCCGACTATGGCCGCCGGGTGCTGGCCGTCGACTTCGACCCCCAGGGTGCGCTTTCGGCCGGGCTCGGTGTGCAGACGCACGATGTGCCCAACATCTATGACCTCCTGCTCGGCACGCTGAAGGACCCCCACGAGGCGATCCAGCAGACGGCGACACCGGGCCTCGACGTGATCCCGGCCAACATCGACCTCTCGGCGGCCGAGGTGCACCTCGTCAATGAGGTCGCGCGCGAGCAGATCCTCGCCGGGGTGCTCCGCAAGGTCAAGGACGAGTACGACGTCATCCTGATCGACTGCCAGCCCTCGCTCGGCTTGCTGACCGTCAACGCCCTCACGGCGAGCCATGGCGTGCTCATTCCCCTCGAGTGCGAGTTCTTCGCCCTCCGCGGCGTCGCGCTGCTCATCGAGACGATCGAGAAGGTCAAGGACCGGCTCAACCCCGCCATCCAGCTCGACGGCATCCTCGCCACGATGTACGACTCGCGCACGCTGCACTCCCGTGAGGTGCTCGAGCGGGTCGTCGAGACCTTCGGCGACAAGGTGTTCGAGACCGTTATCGGCCGCACGATCAAGTTCCCCGACGCATCCGTCGCCGCGGCGCCCATCACCCAGTTCGCCCCCGAACACGCGGCCGCCGAGGCCTACCGGCAGCTCGCGAGAGAGCTCGTATTCCGCGGTGCGGTCGCTTGACGTCGTGACGGTGACTGAGGGGGCGGATGCCGCGGGCGCTGCCGGCTCCGCCGGCTTCACCGTCACGGTGGGCGACTTCGACGGGCCCTTCGACCTGCTGCTGACACTGATCGGCAAGCACGAGCTCGACATCACCGAGGTCTCGCTGAGCCTCGTGACATCCGAGTTCATCGCCTACTTACGCACCCTCGACACGCATGACGAGCTCAACGAGGCGAGCGAGTTCCTCGTGGTGGCCGCGACACTGCTCGACCTCAAGGTGGCCGGGCTGCTGCCGCAGGGCGAGCTCGTCGACGCGGAGGATGTCGCGCTGCTCGAGGCCCGCGACCTGCTCTTCGCCCGCCTACTGCAGTACCGGGCCTTCAAGGAGGCTTCGGCGTGGTTCGACGAGCGGCTCACGGCCGAGTCGAGCCGCACGGTGCGTTCGGTGCGACTGGAGGAGAAGTTCCGCGCCTCGACGCCCGAGCTCGTGTGGACGCTCTCGCCCGAGGAATTCGCGGCGCTCGCGGCCGTCGCGCTCGCGCCCAAGGAACTGCCGACCGTGGGGCTCGACCACCTGCACGCGCCGCTCGTGAGCATCCGGGAGCAGGCTGCGACGGTTGTCGCGCTGCTGCGCCGCGGCGAGCCCATGACGTTCCGCCAGCTCATCGCGGGGGCGGAGCAGAAGGGCGTCATCATCGCGCGCTTCCTCGCCGTGCTCGAGCTCTACCGCGGCGCCGCGATCTCCTTCGAGCAGATCGAGCCGCTCGGCGAACTGACCGTGCAGTGGACAGCGGAACACTGGTCCGACGAGAACCTCGCCAACCTGGGGGCTGACTATGGCAACTGATGAGAGCACCGCGACGATCGAGGCCGAAGCGGATGTCGCGGCTCCTGCGCCCCCATCGGCCGAGGAACTTCGCGCTCGACTTGAGGCGATCCTCATGGTCGTCGATGAGCCGCAGGGCGTCGTGACGCTCGCGACGGCGCTCGGGGCACCCGTCAAGGCGGTGCGCGCAGCGATCGACGCGCTCGTCGCGGACTACGACGGCGAGGCGGCGTCACCACGTCGCGGCTTCGAGCTGCGCGAGGTCGGCGGCGGATGGCGCATCTACGTGCGCGAGGAGCACGACGCGATCGTCAAGGACTTCGTGCTGACCCAGAACCCGAGCCGGCTGTCGCAGGCGGCTCTCGAGACGCTCGCCGTGATCGCCTACAAGCAGCCGATCACGCGCGGCGCGATCGCATCGATCCGCGCCGTCAACGTCGATTCTGTCGTGCGCACGCTGCTTGGCCGCGGGCTCATCACCGAGGCGTTCACGGATGCCGAGACGGGCGCGATTCACTACGGCACGACCGACCTGCTGCTGGTGCAGCTCGGCATCAACTCCCTCGACGAGTTGCCGCCAATCTCACCCCTGCTCGCTGACGGATCGGAGGGGTTCGATGACCTTCGCTGATTCGGAACAGCCCGAGGGCGTGCGGCTGCAGAAGCTCATGGCCGCCGCGGGCGTTGCCTCACGCCGCGTCTCAGAGAATCTCATCGCCGCCGGTCGTGTCGAGGTCAACGGCGAAGTCGTGACCGAACTCGGCCGTCGAGTCATGCCCGAGGATCAGGTGTCGGTCGATGGCGTCGCAATCCAGCTCGACACCTCGCGGCGCTACGTCATGCTTAACAAGCCGGTCGGCATCGTCAGCTCGTTGCAGGACGAGCGCGGGCGTCCCGACCTCGGTCGCTTCGTCTCGCAGTACGAGGAACGGCTCTTCAACGTCGGCCGCCTCGACGCGCAGACCTCCGGGCTGCTGATCCTCACGAACGATGGCGAGATGGCGCACGTGCTCGCGCATCCGTCGTTCGGGGTCATGAAGACCTACATCGCCAAGGTGCGCGGCAAGGTCACTGCGCAGACCATCGCAAAGCTCACGACCGGCTTCGAACTGGAGGACGGCTTCATTGCCGCCGACAAGGCTCGACTCCTCACGAGTGGCAGCAACGCCGATGCGTCGATGGTCGAGATCACGCTGCACTCGGGCCGCAACCGCATCGTGCGACGGATGCTCGATGAGGTCGGGCATCCCGTCATCGACCTGGTGCGCCGCCAGTTCGGTCCGCTGCACCTCGGCACGCTGAAGGCGGGACAGCTACGCGACCTGACAAAGGAGGAGGTCGGCAAGCTGTTGACGATCGCGCGAGAGAACGGATCCACCCGGTGAACGGCTCGATTGCAAGGACGAAGGGTCCCGTTAGGGTCGTCGGCGCAGGACTCCTCGGCGCGAGCGTCGGCCTCGGGCTGCGGGAGAAGGGCGTCGAGGTCATCCTGCACGATGCCTCGCCCACCAGCCTGAGCCTTGCTGTCGACTACGGGGCTGGACGCCGTGCCGAATCCTCGGACTCACCCGCGCTCGTCGTCGTCGCCGTGCCGCCGGACCTCGTGGCCGAAGTCGTGGCGCAGGAGCTGCAGGCGCATCCGAATGCCCTCGTGACGGATGTCGCGAGCGTCAAGATGGCGCCCCTCGCCGAGCTGAGCCTCGTCGGCGCCGACCTTTCGCGCTACATCGGTTCGCACCCCATGGCCGGCCGTGAGCGCGGCGGTGCCATCTCGGCGCGCGCCGACCTCTTCATCGGGCGCCCGTGGGTCATCGCGGCCCACGCCGGAATTCCGCCAGTACAGATCTCGGTCATCGAGCAGCTCGCCCTCGACCTCGGCGCCGTGCCCGTCGCGATGAGCGCGGAGGACCACGACCGTGCCGTCGCGCTCATCTCGCACGTGCCCCAGGCGGTGTCGACGCTCCTGGCCCGACGCCTCGTCGACGCCGAGGACAAGTCGCTCTCCCTCGCCGGGCAGGGCCTGCGGGACACGACGCGCATCGCCGCGAGTGCGCCCGAACTGTGGGTGCAGATCATGGGGGCGAACTCGAAGTTCATCATCGAGGTGCTCCGCGACATGCGCACCGACCTCGACGTGCTCATTCACTCCCTCTCCGACCAGGAGGCGTCTGGCGCCCGTCGCTCGCTCGCCCAGATCTTGGCCGGGGGCAATGCGGGAGTCGCGCGCCTCCCCGGCAAGCACGGCCAGGATCGACGCTTCGCGCAGATCACGGTCAAGGTCGACGACCGCCCGGGCGAGCTCGCCCGGCTGCTCACCGAGATCGGCGAGGTCGGGGTCAACATGGAGGACCTGCGCCTCGAGCACTCGCCCGGCGCGCAGATCGGCCTCGCGGAGATCGCCGTGCTCCCCGAGGTGGAGGAGCGGCTCGTGACCGAGCTCGAGCAGCGCGGCTGGAAGATCGCGGGCACGTACCGTTGAGTGCGTCGGAGCACACGGCAGAGCAGCACGCCGCAATGAGGGAGACCATGCAGGAGAAGATCATCGTCGCGGTCGACGGGCCCGCAGGCAGCGGCAAGTCGAGCGTGAGCCGCGCCGCCGCCCGGCGCCTCGGCTTCGACTACCAGGACACGGGCGCCGCATACCGCGCCCTCGCCTGGTTCGTGCTCGAACGGGGCATCGACCCCAGCGACCAGGAGGCGGTCGTCTCGGCGCTCGCCGACTTCGACTACGCGATCGGCATCGACCCCGACGACTACTTCGTGCGCGTCGGGGGAGTCGATGTCGAGGCGGCCATCCGCGAGCCGCGGATCTCGGCGGTCGTCAGCGCGGTCGCAGGCATCCTTCCCGTGCGGGCCTACCTCGTCGACCTGTTCCGCCACGTGATCGACTCGAGCGACAAGCCGGGCGTCATCACGGAGGGCAGGGACATCACGACCGTGGTGTGCCCGGATGCGCCCGTGCGCATTCTTCTCACAGCATCCGAAGAAGCTAGAATGGCGAGGCGCTCCGCTGAAATCACGGGGCAGTCGGCTGCCGAGGTCGCGAAGCATCTCACTTCGCGTGACGCGCAGGATTCCCGGGTGGTGGACTTCATGAACGCCGCGGAGGGCGTCACGGCGATCGACTCCACCAATCTCGACTTTGACCAGACCATCCAGGCGGTGGTCGATCTCGTGCACGATCGCGTCGGCTGATGCCGTCGCCGTGCCAGGACTGAAGGACACCAATGGCTGACCACGACGACTTCCCAGAGCTCGACGAGCAACTCGCCGAACGCATGGCGGCGCTCTCCGAGGACGAAGCGGCCATTCGGGCGAACGCGCTGCGCGCTGGGCTCGCGGACTACGAGCTCGACGAGGAGGACATCGATCTCCTTGAGGCGACGGGTGACGACGCCGACGAGGTCGTGTACCTCCCGGCCCTGCCCGTGCTCGCGGTCGTCGGTCGGCCGAACGTCGGCAAGTCCGCCCTCATCAACCGCATCCTCGGCCGTCGCGAGGCCGTCGTTGAAGACACCCCCGGTGTCACCCGCGACCGCGTGACCTACAAGGCCGAGTGGAACGAGCGTCGCTTCACCCTCGTCGACACGGGCGGGTGGGAGCCGGACGCCCGCGGTATCGACGCATCCGTCGCCGCCCAGGCCGAGGTCGCCGTCGACCTGGCCGACGCTGTGCTCTTCGTCGTCGACGCCAACGTCGGCGCGACCGCGACCGACGAACACGTCGTGCGGATGCTCCGCCAGGCGAAGCGCCCCGTCATCCTCGTCGCGAACAAGGTCGACGATGTGCGGCAGGAGCCGAACGCGGCCGAACTCTGGAGCCTTGGCCTCGGACAGCCGTGGCCGGTCTCGGCGCTGCACGGCCGCGGCGTCGCCGACCTGCTCGACCACGCGCTCACGGTGCTGCCCGAGATCTCGGCCGTCGCGAAGGAGGAGGTCGGCGGACCCCGTCGCGTCGCGATCCTCGGTCGACCCAACGTGGGCAAGTCGAGCCTGCTCAACAAGGCCGCGGGCGAGGAGCGCGTCGTCGTCAACGACCTCGCTGGCACCACGCGCGACCCGGTCGACGAGCAGGTGGAGATCGCGGGCAAGGTGTGGCGCTTCGTCGACACCGCCGGCATCCGTCGCCGTGTGAACCTCTCACAGGGCGCCGACTTCTACGCCTCGCTGCGCACGAGCGCCGCGCTTGAGAAGGCCGAGGTCGCCGTCGTCGTGCTCGACGTGACCGAGCCGATCAGCGTGCAGGATCTCAAGATCATCGACCTCGTGCTCGAGTCGGGTCGTGCCCTCGTGCTTGCCTACAACAAGTGGGACCTGCTCGACGACGAGCGCCGTATCTACCTCGAGCGTGAGATCGAACAGGACCTCTCGCACGTCTCGTGGGCGCCCCGCGTCAACATCTCCGCCAAGACGGGACGCCACCTCGAGAAGCTCGTGCCCGCCCTCGAGACCGCGCTCGAGTCGTGGGACACGCGCATCCCGACCGGCAAGTTCAATGCGCTGCTCGCCGACCTGACGGCCGAGCACCCGCATCCGGTTCGTGGTGGCAAGCAGCCGCGCATCCTGTTCGGCACGCAGGCGTCGAGCCGGCCGCCGACGTTCGTGCTCTTCACGACCGGGTTCCTCGACCCCCAGTACCGCCGCTTCATCCAGCGACGACTGCGGGAGATCTTCGGCTTCGAGGGCACGCCCATCAACGTGAATATGCGGGTGCGGGAGAAGCGCAAGCGCTAGGCTTCCTCCCCGGATTGGGGGTTGGTCGGCGATTCCTCGTCGACCCTAGACTCGCGCTCGTGACCGTCGACGAAACCCGAATTCGCTCGGTGCTCGACCGCTTTGCGGCGCGCGCCGACGTGGGTGCCGTCTCATTCGCGCTCGCGACGCCCAGCAACGGGTGGTCGATGCTCTATGAGAGCGAGTCGCCCGCACGACCGTACTTCATCGGGTCGATCACGAAGCTCTACACGGCGGCCATCATCATGCAGCTGCGCCAGGAGGGAGTGCTGGGGCTCGACGACCCCGTCACGACCTTCCTCGACCCCGACCTGGTCTCTGGCATCCACGTCTACCGCGAGACGGACTACTCGGAGCAGATCACGGTGCGGCACCTGCTCTCGCACACCTCCGGCCTGCCGAACTACCTCATGCAGCCCCGCGACGACGGTGGCTCGGTCTTCGGGGACGCGCTCGAGCGCGACCGCGGGTGGACCTTCGACCAGGCGCTGGGCGTGACGCGCACCATGCGACCGGCGTTCCCTCCCGGCACGTCGCGCCGAGCCCACTTCTCGCACACCAACTACGCGATTCTCGGGCGCATCATTGAGCAGGCGACGAGCGTGCCCTGGGAGGCGGCCGTCGCCGAGCGCATCATCGGGCCGCTCGGGCTCGCGGGCACGTGGTCGTTCTCCGTCGGTGATGTCGACCGCTATGACGGCGTCTCGCCCGTGCTGCACGGCCGTCGCACGGTGCGGCTGCCGCTCACGATGGCCTCGGTGCGGGCGCAGGGCGGCATCGTCTCGACTGCGGAGGACGGCATCGTGTTCCTGCGCGCGCTGCTCGACGGTGCGCTCTTCGACCGGCAGTTCGTGGGCGAGATGACGGGGGACTGGCGGCGACTGACCTTTCCCAGCCACGCGGGCGTGGGCATCATGCGTAGCCGTGTCTCGGCCCTCGCAACTCGAGGCGGGCCGCGTGAGTTCGTCGGGCATCCGAGTTCCACCGGTGCCGTGCTCTACTTCGCGCCCGGCGCGGGACTCTTCATCTCGGGCACGATCAACCAGATGCAGAACGCGGATGTCTCGCGCCGCCTGCTGGCGCAACTTGCCGTCGCGGCGAAGGGCATCGTGGGGGCGTAACCGCCCGGGGGAATAGCCGCCGGGAGCAGGCCGTTGCAGCCCATGATGACTTCTTCTGCGATTGACCCTGCCCAGCCGCATCCGCTTCGCCTCTCGGTGCTTGACCTGATTCCGGTGCGAAGCAACCAGACGACAGCGGATGCCGTGGCCGCCACGATCGAGCTGGCCAAGGTCGCTGATGAACTGGGTTTCGAGCGGTTCTGGGTCGCGGAGCACCACAACATGCCTGCGGTCGCCTCGACGAACCCGGCCGTGTTGATCGGCATCATCGGCGCGAACACCTCGCGCATCCGTGTGGGCTCCGGCGGGGTCATGCTGCCGAACCATTCGCCGCTCGTCGTGGCAGAGCAGTTCGCGATCCTGGAGGCGGCGTTTCCCGGACGCGTCGACCTGGGGCTCGGCCGGGCGCCCGGCAGCGACCCCGTCATCACCTCGTTCTTGCGCTCGAGTGGCACGACGAGCGACGTGAACGCCTTCGAGCAGAACGTGCAGGACATCGCAACGCTGCTCGATACCGAGGGTGCGATGCTGCAGCTGCCGAACGGCCGCAGCTATGCCTTGAGCGCCACGCCGAAGGCGTCCGCTGTGCCGCAGACCTGGCTCCTCGGCTCGAGTGATTACTCCGCGCGGCTCGCCGCCAAGCTGGGGCTGCCCTACGTCTTCGCCCACCACTTCTCAGGGGAGGGGACCGAGCGCATCCTGGAGCTCTATCGCAGTGGTTTCACGCCCGCCGCCGAGGGTGACTCGCCCCGCACCTTCCTCACACTCAACGTCTCGGTCGCGTCGACCGCGCAGGAGGCGATGGCCGCCGCGCTGCCCAACCTGCAGCAGATGGCGCGCCTGCGCACGGGCGCACCGCTCGGGCCCCTCGCGACGATCGAGGAGGCGGCGCGCGCTGAGTTGACGCCCGCGCAGCAGCAGACCGTCGACGCCATGCTCGAGCGCTGGGTCATCGACGAGCCTGTGGCGGCCGCTCGCCGCATCCGCGAACTCGCGCGACGCTACGGGGTCGACGAGGTCATGCTCGTGCCCGGCCTCTCGGCCAGCGACGCGGATGCCGCGAATGCCACGCCCGCCCGCGTCGACGCCCTCCGGCTGCTCGCCGCCGAACTGCTCGGCTGAGGCCCGGGGTTCGTCACACACGGTCTCATGAGCGCGCTCGTGAGAGAGTGGAACAGTGACGCACAAACCGCCCTACCGCCCCAGGACCTCGGGCGACGGCTGGGTGGAGGGCGCTGACGGCGCGCGGTTCTGGGGGCTCTACGGTGCCGCTGGCCTGCTCGCCCACGACCCCCAGCGCGGCGTGCTGCTGCAGCACCGCGCGATTTGGAGTCACTTCGGAGGAACGTGGGGCCTTCCCGGTGGCGCACGGCACGAGGGGGAGTCGGCCTACGACGCTGCCACGCGCGAGGCCGCCGAGGAAGCGGCTGTGCCGGGCGACGCGCTCGTGCCCCTCTTCGAGGAGATCCTCGACCTCGGCTTCTGGTCGTACACGACCGTCGCGGTGACCGTGACGCGCGCCTTCGACCCGAGGATCGCCGACCCCGAGAGCCTCGACCTGCGCTGGGTGCGGCTCGATGCGGTCGAGTCGTTGCCGTTGCATCCGCTCTTCGCTGAGGCGTGGCCCGCCCTCATGCGCCGGCTCTGACGCGGTAGCTCAGCAGGCGCGGATGGTCGCCATGGCGGCGAGCACGACGCGCTGCACGCGGGTCTCGGTGAGCTCGTCGCGCTGCCAGCCGAGCTTGCGCCCGAGATCGTTGACGATGCACATGCCCGCGAACACGAGGAACTGTGCCTCGGGCAGGGAGAGCTCCGGCCGGATGCCGAGCAGGGACCGCACCCAGTGGCCGACCGTGAAGGCCTGCATCCTCAGGAACTCCAGCTTCTGCTCGCCTGGCATGCGGCGGCCGTCGTTGAGGAAGGCCGTCATGCCGTCCGGTTCATCGAAGGAGTAGTGCACGTAGTTGCAGGAGAAGCCGACGAGGGCATCCCGAGGAGTCTCTGCCGTGGCGAGCACGTCATCATCGATGCGCTGCAGTTCGGCGTGACCCACACAGCACGCATCCAGAAGCAGGCCTGAGAGGTCGCCGAACTCGCTCGCGATCACGTCGACCGAGACGCCGGATGCCGCGGCGACGTCGTCGGGGGCGACAGCACAGAAGCCGTCCCTGGCAAAGAGGCTCAGGGCGGTGCGCTGGATGCGGCTGCGCGGGGAGTCGTCGTGCCGCCACGGCAGGTGCACCTCGCGGGCGGGGGCGATCTCGCTCGGCCGCACGGGGGAGCTGTCGAGCACCCGCATGGCCGCCGTGGTCAACAGCGTCAGGATCTTCTGCTCCGGCATGTCGGTGGGGTGGATCGTGATGCTCGCGACCGCGCTCTGGGATGCGGCGGCGAGCAGCGCGATCTCGGCGGGCTCCAGATCGGGTCGCATGACGGCCAGGGGGCGGCGGATGCGTGCCTGCACCTCCTCGACCATCGCCGCGTTCTCGGCACGGTCATCCGGCAGCAGGTGGCGCACCTCGGAACGGTAGAAGCCGCTCGCGTTGCGCTGCGCTATCGTCGCCCTCGCGGACGCCTCGATGACCGCGGCCAGCTGGGCGCGCGCTTGGCGTGAGTCGTGCACGTCAGCGACGAGGTGGTCGCTGGCCTGCAGGAGGGTTCGCGCGGCGCCGAGCACCGATTGCGCGAAGAGCGTGTACTTCTCGGGAGAGTGCCGTTCGACGTTGTCGCTCGATAGGCCGGCCGCCGCGGCGATGTCGTGCAGCGTGGTGCGGAGGTAGCCCTGGGCGGCGAAGACCCGTGCGGCCGCAGAGCGCACGAGTGTCGAGGTGTCGGTCACCTGATCAACGCCATGACCATGCACGCGAACTTCTCGATGCGGCTCGTGGTCGCATCGTCGTTCTTCCACCGGAGCATGCGGGCAAGGTCACTCACGAGGCTCATGGCGGCGAAGACCAGGAAGGTCGCCTCCGTGTGCGACAGCTCTGGCCGGGCATCCTGCATGGCCTTCGTGCAGAGGTTGACCGAGTAGTCCTGCAACGCGAGCATCGTGCCGTGGTTGCCGTCGTCGAAGTTGCGGGCATCGGCGAGGTAGACGGTCATGAGCTTGTAGTCGACCATGTAGTGGCGCACGTAGGCGCGGCACAGGCCCAGGAGGGTGTCGCGCGCGCTGACGGAGCTCTCCAGCGCATAGTTCAGATCGATCTCGAGCGCCTTGTGGCCGCTGAGGCATCCGCGCGTGAGGATGTCGGAGAGGGACGTATGCTGCCGTGCCCACTCGACATCGACACCCGCTGCCGTGGCGACCTCGTCGATCGTGACGGCGTGGTACCCGCGCTGGAAGCACAGGTCGACGGCGGCCTTGAGGAGCTGCCCATCCCTGCTGGTGTCGTCATGCCAGGCGGGCCGGGTCGCCGGCTGGTCCATGTGCACCTGCGCGGGGGAAGGCTCGCTGTCGAGCATCCTCATGGCGGTGACCGTGAGGAGCGTCTGCACCTTGGGTGCGGGCAGGCTCGTGGCGTGGATCGTGATGCTCGCGATGACACTGAAGGCGGCCGCGGCCATGAGGGTTGCGTCGTCCTCGGTGAGCTTCGGGCGGTGGAGCATGAGCGGTTGCCGCACTCGGCGGTGCAGTTCGCCGATGATTCCGCTGAGCTCGCGGGCGTCTTCGCGGCGAAGGTAGCGGTGCTCGGAACGGTAGAAGCCGCCGGTCGCGCGAGTGGCGATGGCGACCCGGGTGGCGTTCTCGATGATGCGGGTGATGACGCTGCGGGCCTGCCGCGGGTCATTCGTCTCGATGCCGTCGGTTGCGCGCACCATCTCCCGCGCGTTCGCGAGCACGACGTCCTTGAAGAGCGCGTACTTGTCCTCGTAGTGGGCGGAGAAGGTCTCGGCGTCCACGCCCGCTTCAGAGCACACCTCTTCGACGCTGGCGTCGTTGTAGCCGCGTTTGGCGAACACGCCGGCGGCGACCAAGCGCAGACGGGTGCGGGGGTCTGCATCGGTGGCGGTCATGGCGGCGCCCGGGTTCGACGTGTCGTTGTGCATCCGTTGCTCCTTTGCTGCGCGTGGGCGCGCTTCAGCGGCCGCCGATGAGGGTGGCGAGGACGAGACGCTCGGTCTTTGCCATGGCCTCGTGGTCGTACTCCCAGTTCACGTGGATGCCGACGTCCTCGACGATATTGAGGGCCGCGTACACGAGGAAGCGGGCTTCGGCGTCGGCGAGCTCCGGGCGGATGGCCTTGACGTTCTCCAGCCAGCCGTCCATGAACTCCTCGTGCAGCTGCTCAGCCCGCTCTGCGTACTGGGCCGGGAGGTGGTGCCCGTCGAGGATGAACACCGTCATGAGCTTGGGGTCGGTGAAATAGTGCTCGACGAACTTGTGGCTGAGCGCGAGCAGGATGTCGCGGGGGAGGCGTCCGGCCGCCGCCGCCGCGGTGCCCATGGCATCCCGCATGATGGCGCCGCCCGTCGCGAAGGCGGCGGTGAGGAGGTCGGCGGTGTTCTTGACCTTCCGCTCGATCGCCCACTTCGGGAACCCGGTCTCCCGGGCGATGTCCTTCATGGTGACCGCGGAGAAGCCCTTCTCGTAGACGAGGTTGATGGTGGCAGCGATCACGCGGCCCGCCTTGCTCTTGTCGGCCATCCACGGCGGGGTCATGCGCTGGCGGAACTCGCCGGTGCGGGCGGTGAGGGCCGACTGACTCTCGAGAAGACGCATGGCCGACACGACGAGGATCGTCTGCAACTTGGGGCTGGGCAACACGGTCGGCGCTGCCCCCGCGGTCGCAAGCGTGCTCGCGGCGGCGAGGGAGAGGAGTTCGACGTCGCCGCTGTTGAGGTCGGGACGCACGCGATGCAGCAGGGCGGCGATGCGCTCGTTGACGGTGGCGTGGGTGGCGCGGAGCTCAGCCTGGTCTTCCGCGGTGAGGTAGCGGTAGTCGCCGCGGACGAAGCCGGCGCGGGTGCGGCGGGCGACGTGGGCGGCGGCGAGTGACTCGAGCATGGAGACGAGGAGGGTGCGTGCCTGGCGCGTGTCGCTGGGCACGTTCACGCCGATGTCAGTGGCGGCTCGCAGCTCGCGGGCACTCGTGAGCATGCACTCGCGGAAGAGGTCGTAGATCGTGGGGAACTCCGCCTTGAGCGTGTCGCAATTGATCCCGGTCTCGGAGCAGACCTCTTCGAGCGTGGCGTTCACGAAACCCCGGGTGTCGAACAGCTCGATGCCTGCGTCGATGATGCGCCGCCGGAGGTCCGAAGTCGTTTCGGAGGTGCGGGCGGCGGAATTCGGGTGGGACATTTCGGGTTTCCCTTCGCCTTGCTCGTCTTCCCAGTGAATCACGTTGGGGGGACAAATTGGGGGTACAAGATCCCCCAGTGCGGGGGGAAATAAGGGGCATTCCGCAGCGGAACCGGGGTACAAGAGACTCTCGAGTTTGTACCCCGTCTGCTCACATGAGCGGGGCGCGACGGTCGAAAGCGTCGTGTTCGGATGCGCGCCAGAAACACGATAAGCTTGTCCGGTTGCTTCAGCCGCCGAGAGATCGGAAGCCGCAGCAGCAAGCCACGGGCTGTGGCGCAGCTTGGTAGCGCACTTGACTGGGGGTCAAGGGGTCGCAGGTTCAAATCCTGTCAGCCCGACCAATGGGTCGAACCAAAAACCGTCCCAAATACTCAAAGCGAAATCCCTTTCGGCAGATGCCGGGAGGGATTTCGTCGTTTTCGGAGGGGTTGAAACGGGTTGAATGCGCTCGGCCAGCCGATTCCCGATGCTCTGGGCGTTAAATGGCGAAACGCGCCCGTTTTCGGGCGCGTCGTATTGATCTGAATGCGGGGTGTGGGGGCGGAAACTGTGGGCGGGGTTGCCTAGGTTCTGAGCGGCGACGCCAATTTGCCTTGGTGGTAAAGAAGGATGACCGGATCGCTCGGGAGAGTTCCCGTGTAGCGGTTGATGCTCACACGGTCGCGGCGGCGCTGCTTCTTCTCGCCGGGGTCGCTCGGTTGGTCTTTCAGCGCTGCGATGGCTTCTTCTTTTAGGAAGGTGGCAACGGCGCGCAGGTTGTAGACGGTGAGCAGGAACGCCATGAAGAAGCCGGCGGCTGCGAATCCGCGGACCCGACGCCGCGAGGGACTATCGATGCTCTCCTGGCCGTCATCCTTGCTGTTGCCGTTGAGACCTTCGATGCTGTTCCGAGCGTGCTCGTGGAACTCATGCCATTCCTCGCTCTTGTACTGGAAACCTTGGCTGGTTCGAATGTCGTCCTCCTGCTGCAGTGTCACGGAGTGCTGGCGGCAGATCTTGGGGAGGAAATTCATGTCAGGAGCATCCGCTTCGTCAACGCGGATGCGCTCCTTCTCCGCGACTGCGGGAAGAGCCTTACCCTCACGTTCCATCAGGAGTTCGAAGATGGGGCAGCTGACGGTCGGGCTGTTGCTTCGGGCGGGGCAACTGACGGGTTGGCGTCCCTTGGCATCGGGGCGCTCTTTGGCTCGGACCTGGAACGCGCGCCGATTCTCGATTCGGACCTTATAGACCTCGTCATCGACGCCATTCTGTTTCTTCTCATGGTCAACCGAGGCCATCTGCAGCGCTTTCGGCGTGCCGGGGCACAAGCGGAGACCTTCGATGAATATGACGCCGTCCTTCGTCCCGAGCTCGCCGTCCTTCCCCTGGGGGCCAAGTCGGTCGATTCTGTAGTCGGTTGACGGGGTCCAGCCCAACGCCCGTGCGGGAAGGTGCAGCCGGGACGGTAGCGCGTTGGCCCAGTACTGTTTGTCGGCGTCGGCGAGACCTGGAGTGAGTCCGATCTGTGCCGCAATGCGCATGAGTTCGACGGCTTCTTCGGAGACGCCGACGTTAGGCATGCTGAGGGTGGCTGCCACGGCGAGTTGCGGAAACCGCCTGGCTCCGGGCGCCTCCGAGTCCACCCGGACAGCGATGTTCACCTCCCATCCCCAGATGTACTCCGTGTCCTTACCGCCGCGCTTCACGGGCGACGTGGAGTCTCTGCTGCCGGGAGCGAGGTCAGAGCGGTTGTCTTCACTCTTGGCATGGAATCCGGCGAACGGGTCGACAGTGCTGGTTTTCGAGAGTCGCTGGATTTCGTCGATGTCGCCGCTAGCAATCGCCGCGACCTCCGCGGCGATGAGTGCCTCCAAACGCTTCGGTGCGTATTGCTTGGCTAGGCTTGCGGAGCGGATGACGGTCTGGTCGAAGGAAATGTCGAGCTGGTTGCTGACCCTGCGTATGTGACGTGGCTGCTCGCGGTATGTCATGTGCAGCAGGGCATTGGTGAACTCGTTCAGGCGTGCTCGTGCGATCTGTTCGCGGTGCTTGTCGTGGGCCGCCAGAACGTCTCTGATTTGGCCGTAGGCGAGATTTACGTATCGCTTCATTGGATACGGGTCCATGAGCCGCAGGATTCGGTGGAACGAGTTGCCAACGTTCTTCTCCCACCGTGTCTCTTCGCCGGATGCAATGCCGAATGATGCAACCGGAGTGGGCAGTCCGAGGTAATCGCGCGATTCTTGAGTGAGACGGCGATAGAGAACACGGTTGAGGTTGCGGATCCACAGGGAGTTCTTCTCCGAAGCGAGGAGGAGCATTCCAACCAGGATCGCGCCGCGGGGGATGACCGGTGGCCGGCCGCCGCGTCCGGGCACTGGATTGTCGATCTGATCCCAGTCTTCGAGCAGCGTCAGGACGCCGGACTTCATGATCCTGGTCGCGGCGCGAACGACGTCTGCGTGACTGATCTCTGTTTCCAGTCGACCGCGCTGGTCGACTTCGACCTCGGTGAACCCGCCGAAACGGTCGTCGCCGTGGTCGTCAACTGTGCTGATCATGCGTTGACCTCGCCGGTGATGTGGGCGAGCCAGTCGGTGGTGCTACGGGCTTGGGTGTGCCGAAGGTAGGGGGAGAGGCTGGCTGGTGTCGTGAATCCGGTGACCTCCAGAAGCACGTCGATGGGCAGGTTCGCGTTGATGAGGGAGACGATCCACCCTGAGCGCAGTCGAGCAACAGATGGTCGTAGCTCTCCTCGGTTTTTGGTGAGGAACTGCTGCAACTGGTGGGGCGGATACTCGTCTAGTCGATAGGCGTGGAACACGTCGCCTGCGGTTCGAGCGCCGATCGCACGGCTCAGAGGTTGCACCCACGATGCGCGCACAGGTACTCGACGTTCGATGGGTTCGCGAAGGGTCACGAACGCGCGACCATTGGTGAGGTCGACGTCACTGACCTGTGCGTCCATGATCTGTTGCGCGGTCAGCCCCGCTCCGGCAGCCAAGGCCAGCAGCGCCCGCGCGTTCTGCCGTTTCAGTGGCGTCGACAAGGTATCCGACCACGAGCGCAATCGGGCGACCTCGTCTGCTGAGTGGGGAGTGACCGCTTCGGCTTGGCGAGGAGTCGGCAGCTTTTCGAGAAGAACACCAGCAACTGTCACCGCCACTCGCGCGATGATCCGCGACACATCAAATCGGTAGCTCGCGGAATGCTGGGCAAGCCCGACGTTGAGGTATCGGTTGAGGTGCGCCTGGGTGAAGATTCGCGCAGGCTCCACCGGGCAGCCGGTGGCGGTAACGACCCACGCGCTGAACAGTCCAATCATGGTCATCAAGCGGCGCGCATTTGCGTGGGTGCGCGGTGACATGGTGATCGTGCAGTCGATGGTGAACTGGCGGACCTGTATCCAGATCGCCGTTTGTGGGTTGGGTGTGTAGCCGGCGATGATTCGGGCGCACACGGTCGGGAGATGGGGGTCTGCCAGCATGAGGGCGGCCTCGGTGGCAGCGCGAGCAGTGGTCTTGTTAATGAGTCGGTTGTTTTCCACACCCCGTATGGATGCGGCACGAACTGATTTCTTCGCTGTTTCGAGATCTTTTTTCCGGGAGATTGCGCGGGCACGCAATAATCCCCGGTCAGAAGCGTATTCATCTGGCCAAAGTTTTTTCTCAAGGATCCCGTTTCGGGATCATTGGCGCGAATCGGTCCAGGGCGGCGAAGTTCTTCAGTCCCGAGATGCGAAGGACTTCCTCGGCCGGTGTTCCTTCGGCCAGGTGTTGGATCAGCCAGGTTGCACGCATCCGCACAGGCCGCACGTCCAAGGGACTACGTGATCGGGTGAGGAAGTCGGTGATCTGTCCCGGCGTGGCCGTTTGCCTCCCGGGGCGGAACAGCCAGCTACCGGCCGGAACCTCCAGCAGGGTCTGTCGCAGCGGTGCCACCCAGTCGGGAGTCACAGGGATGACCCGGGTGCGGTTCTGCCACACCACGATCCGGGCGGTCGGAACATCTCCCGTGGTGTCGATGACCACGTCGGTGGTCTGCACGTCGAGGAGTTCACGGGCTGCGAGGCCGGCGCCGAGGCCCAGGGCGAGCATGGTGCGGGCGTCTCGGCGGCGCCCGGGTGTGGCCTGGGTACTCGCCCAGGATACGAGGTCAGCTATCTCGGTCGCACTGTAGGGGCGAGTCGGAGCGGACCTGGCAATCGGTCGGTGCGGTGCGTCTGCTTGGTCCGGGTTGAGTATCTCGGCGATACGCCACAGGGTTGCCCGCAACGTTGCCTGACTGCCGCGGGCGGCACCTGGCATGCCGAGGTGGATGAACTGGTCAATCATGGTGGTCCGAAAAATGCGTGCCCGCTCCAGAGGGGTGCCCCGGGCCCGCCAGCACCACAACACCATCGGAACCGCCGCCGCGTACAGGTCCCGGTCGCGTCGCTGGGTATGGGGGAGGCAATCAGCGACGACCGCGTCTACGAAGGGGCCGATGGTGTCCCAGTAGGGCAGCGCCAAAATCGGCACGTAAGCGGTCGGTGGTTTTGTCATGGCGTCCTCAACTGGGCACCGCGTCTCGGGCCTAGCTCTCACCGTAGGAACCAGATGGCTGAAATAACCGCCGAGTCATTGACACTCCAACTGAGTAGCGCACACGGGAGGCGTCGTGCCGCGCACAGACCTTCTGCATCACACCGGGTGGTGCAGAGAGGCACCTCAGTCCCATGCGCACCACTTCGCGAACGCTCTACCTCCATGCCAGCACCCTCTGGGGCGCAGTAGCCGACACTGACCCGCGATCGGCCCTATTCGAAGCCGCCGAAGATCGCATCACGAGGAACAGCGTCGTCCGCGTTCCGGCCAGGCAGCGCCGATGGATCAGTCAGCTCCACTCCTATGAATCGTTCTGGGTTGAGCGAGGCAAGGCAGCCCGCGAGAATACCCGAGACCGAAGTTCCCTTCCGGACGAGGAGCGGCGTCTCGGCGAGTGGGCCCGCTACCAGCGCCGGAATCGAGCGGGCCTTTGTATTTACCAAACTGTGCGACTGGACGTATCGCCGGCATTCGAATGGGATCCCCAGACCGCCGCCTGGAACAGCAATCTCGCTGCATGCCGCCGGCACCTCGTCGCGACTGGCACCCTCCCGATCCTCGATGCAAGCGATGCCGGCCAGTTCGCTCTGGCGCGCTGGCTCGGTCGGCAACTCGACCTTCGGCGCCGGCATCTGCTTCCTCCACCACGGGCAGCGCAGCTCGACGCACTTATAGAGATGAGCAGGACCACCTGAACTCGTCCGCTCATCGCCAGCGTCCACCCCGTGATCTGCGTTCCGAAACGGCGACCGGGGGCTGCGCAGGCGCGGATCGTGCACAAACACACCGACTCATCGACAGCAGCAGCGCTATCCCTCTCAGCAGATTGACCCGAGCTATAGCGTCAGACCGCTATTGTTTCCGCTGTTGTGCGGCATCAACTTGAGGAGAGAGTCATCGAAACGGTGCCTGCCCATGCTGCTGCAGATCGATCCGCACCTGATGGGTGTCGCGCTCACCCCTCGTGGGTCGACCCGGTGGTGTCTTCGAGCGAGTCCCACCTCCGGGTATGGGGCTGAGTGAATGACTGACGTGCTCCGTCCCCTAGAGACGTTGGCCACTGCGAGACGCTTGGGGGTTCTCGGCGACACCCATGGCGACATGGAACATGTACTCGCCGTTTCCGCCCGAATGCACGAGCGCGGTGTGCGTGTGCTTTTGATTTTGGGGGATTTTGGCTTTATCTGGCCGCGCGGCAACTGGGGTGTGGATCTGAGCAAGCTCAGTCGGCGCCTTGCCGCCCGGCAGCAGAGCCTGTTCTTTGTTGACGGGAATCACGAGGACTTCGCGAGGTTGTACCGGCATCCGGTCAGCGCCGATGGGTTGCGGTGGCTGCGGCCCAACATCGCCCACATCCCGCGCGGCTACCGCACGGTCCTCAGCTCCGGGAAGACCCTTGCCGCGTTGGGCGGGGCCGCCTCAGTTGACGTCGGCAACCGGGTGGAAGGGCAGTCGTGGTGGGAGGAGGAGACCATCACCGACCACGACCTGGAGGTCCTTGGCCACGAGCACGCCTGCGTACTCGTCGGACATGATGCCCCTATCGGGGTCCCGACTCTGGAGGCACATCTGACCGCCACCAACCATTGGTGGCCGACGAGTGGCCTGGCCCATTCGGCTATGGGGCGGCGGATGTTCCATCGCGGCTTCATGCAAGTGCGGCCCAAGCTATACCTCGGCGGACACTACCATCTTCACGTTGATGAGACCGTCGAGTTCCACGACGATGCCGGCGACTTCACGTCGAGGATCGTGATCCTCAACATGAACGGACATGCGACGGTCAGCCAAGCGGTCCTGGATGTGGACACTCTGCAGCTAAAGTTCTTCTCCCTCCGCGACGAACACCGCACGCCAGTAGGGGAGGACTGACGATGATCCCCGGTCGCCACCCTCCGTCAGGTCCGTCTGCCAAGTCCCCGAAGTATGAAGGCAGTGAGGAAACGGTCCGCTACTTCGCGACGCTCGGCCGGTGGGTAAGTGCACAAGCCGTGATGGATTACTGCCAGATCTCAGCGGACACCCTGCGGGGATGGCGAGAAACCGATCAAGTGCTGGGGGCGGAGTTCAACGACGGAAACGTCTACTACCCGGCCGCGCAATTCCGAGACGGGCGAGCTGCGCCCGGGTTGTCAGACGTACTGGCCGTACTGTCACGCGGATACGGGGGCAACGCAACCCGGATTGCCTGGTTCGCCGGCCAGGCCTACATCGGCGACGAGCGGACGCGTTGGGACCTGCTGCTAGAGGGAAGAATCGGTCTCTTGATCGAGTGGGCAGAGCAAGACGTGGCACGAATCACAGGGCCCTGACCTAGACGATCACGCCGCGAATAGACCTACCCGGCGAGGGCCCCGCAGCAGGGTCCGCGACTCAGGATCGCTGCGTGTCGGAACGTGGACCAGGTACTGGTCGAGGTTGTCGAGCTGGGCGATGCCGCCAGCACGAAACAGCACCGTCAACGGAGTGCCAAGACCCAGATGCGTCACAATCCACGTTGCTCGCAACCGCTGACTCGCCGGCGCACCGGCCGTGGCGGCATGGATGAACTCGCTGATCTGATTCGGACGCACCCGTCGCTGCGCGGCGCCCCACACGAAGTCGCTGGGCTCCCTCTCGGCGACGGACTCGATGACCCACTGCTCCCACTCGTGAAGGACCGCCACCTGACGAGGCTTCGAACCGTGCACCGTCAGCAGCACCCCGTCCCCATCAACACCGACGTCCTCCACGCGCAGCGTCGTCGTCTCTATCGGACTCAGTCCCGCACCAGCCATCAGCGCAATCATCACCCGAGCCTTTTGCTTCAACTGTTCCGTCCGCTGGGCGCCGGCCCAGGCCCGGTACTCGTCCAACTCAGTCTCTCGGTAAGGCGGCTGCACGGTTCGTTTCGGCAGAGGGGTCGGGGCCGGAGCGTAGGCGAGGGCGTTGACTGTCCGAGCGGTGGTGGTCAGCGCCGACCGGTAGGAGGCAACGGTCCCGGCGGAAAGGGTCAGTGAGAGGCAGTAGGCATCGATAGTCTCCTGCGTGAAGAGATGTTGCGGGTCGGGCTGGATCCTGCGCGTTGTGACGCACCATAGCGCGAACGGCCCGACGATGCGCATGAGGGTTTTCGCCGAGAGCGTCCGCGCCTCTGCGGTGCGGGCGACCGCATCACGCACGATGTGACGCACCTTAGGCCACTGCTTCTGTGCAGATCGGTAGTGCTCGACCTCCGCGACAATCTGTGGACTGCACGACAGGTAGTACTCCCCGGTACTGAACGAGGCGGGCACCCCTGCAGGGATGCTGTTGTCTGCGAGCGGGGAATCGGTGCGGAGCGTGGTCAAGTCGGAAGCGAGGTTGTCGGTGAGTCGGTAATCGTTCATGTCGACCATGAGCGCGGCCAATTCGAGAATCACCATGAATCGGCAAGAATTTTTTCGCACACTCCATCCGACACCTTCTTTCGTGCTGCTGATCAGAACGCGGGATGGACCATGTTTCGCGCCGACAAGCTCCAAGCCTCGGTAGGCCGCCCGGCTGAAACCGTGAAAAGTTCTGCCAGCAACATCCGGTAACCGGCGGCGCCGCATGGGGAATCGCGCCTCTAGGCAACGGACGAGGAGACGCCGGAGGTAGATCCCTCGAACGTGGGCTTACGGGCGTAGCGGCTCATCGTGAGGATGTTGACATGCCGATCACCGCGTTCTTGGGCAACGAAGCGCTCGTGAGCACCGAGCTCAGCCAGGCTGATTTCGATGGGCTCAGAGGCGAAACGCAGCTTCAGTTTCGTTGCGGGGTACGTGCCATCCCTCGGCGTTCGGGCGCGGGGTTTCCGCACTTCTACCATCAAAGCCTCGCCGAATGCGACTTCCCGCACACGAATCCCGAGACTGACGAGCACCGCGCTATCAAGTCGGCGATCATTCGTGGCGCTTTGGCTGCAGGGTGGTCCGCGGAGGAAGAGTTCCCCAACGAGGACCGGACGTGGATTGCAGATGTCCTCGTCTACAACGGCTCTAGGCGTATTGCCTTCGAAGCGCAATGGTCCAAGCAAGATGATGAACAATTCCGTGGCCGTACCGACAGGTACAAGGACGCACGCATGGAAACAGTGTGGTTCTACCGACATGCGGACCCGCACGATGTAGCTCGCCATGGACTCATCCCGGTCCAGAAGCGCAGCGACGGCATCATCGTCACACACGGCACCAGCGAGGAAGACCAGCAGACGATCGAGGACGCTGTCGAGGCGATTCTTCGGCGCACAGCGTGGTGGAAATTTCCGAGCTCCTTCCCGCAAGTGACTGTGCACCGTTGGTTCGCCGTTCCGTGCATCGCATGTGGCGTCGTCAATGTGTGCTCCATTGATAGGGAGCGTCGCATCTCCTGCACTCGCTGCCTAAAGCTCATCACGAGCCGCATGGATGCAGACCTTGCGCAGGCGCGGATTGCAGCGGCAGAGGCTGGCTTCCCTGAGGTCGCCAACCTCGCCGGAACCGCCTGCGGGGCATGCGAGCATCAAATCGGCCCATGGGCAATCGAAGTCGGCCAGAAGGTCGCCACCTTCCGGCATATTCACGACAGCGACGGGCCGCTTCCGGCGCATTGGTGCATCCCCGGACACGAGGTCAACACCTACGCGGACGCCGTATCAGCGCTGACCACTCCCGCCGCACCTCGACCTGCAACCGCTCTGTTGCGATCAACCCACGCAGCCAAGGTGCGCAAAGACATCGCCGAGGTCGAACGCCGACTGCAGAAAGGCGCCCAATCAATCAGGGAGAAGCAGGAGGAAGCCAGGAAGAAAGAGGAGAGAAAGGCGTTCCTTGCCTCCCCAGCCGGAGAACAATGGCTTCGAAAGAAGCGCTCGGAGGAGCAATCCCGTCGCGACAAGGAAGCACACCGTTTGAGGCTCGCGTTCGCCGAACAGCAGAGGGCAGAGGAAGAACGCCGAACCAAGGAGTTCGCCGAAGCTGAAGCGGCACGGTCGGCGGCCGGTCAACTCACGATTCGTGAGACACACGAACGCACCATGCTTTTTCGAGAACGGTTGCGCCTGAATGGGAGCGCGGCGCTTGACTTGGTGGAGCAGCACGGTCAACTGGCGGAGCGGTGCCCCTGTACGGACTGTGAGGACTTTCGTTCCCGCCTGTCGGCGCACACCATCAACGCGCTCTTCACCACGTAGTCGGGGTCACTCTTTGTCGTACCATCGCGAGATCCCCCTGACATTCCCCGAGGACAGATGGGCGAGGCTACTCGGAGCGCATCAGTCGTCATAGTGGGTCAAGCGTTCCGCTGCGTCGACCTCTACGCGCTCGCAGATTTGCTCGAAGGTCAACGTCACTCCGAACTCGCCTGTGGCATTCCACCACGCTGTGTAGTCGGAACGCGTTGCGCGGTTGCGTGACTGTCTTGCATGCGCGCAGTCACTTTCTGTGATTGCACTGGCCCAGCCTGACTCGGTTCTGTCGAGCAGATCGCTTTCGCGCGCGTCGAGGCGGCCAGCCTCCAGGCAGAAGCGGCGGCGCAGCAACCACTCATAGCGGTCGGGGCGTGGATTGGCCGCAGCGAGATGGGAGTGGTCGCCCGTCGCGGCGACGGTGGATGGTGAAACCGACATTCAGATGTCCAATGACTTGGGCGCACTCGGCGCGGGCGGGGGTGTGGTGTGGCAGCCGTGGAAGCGGGCGGGGTCGAGCCTAAGTATGCGAATTGCGCGGGGAGGTCAAACGAGCAAAATCAGCCCAGTTGTGGGGGCGGCTTGTACCCCAAATCACGCAGGATCCATCGCTTATGTCCTCCGAAATGAGGACACAAAGTAACGACGTTTGCCGACTCTGCGACAACGGCCGCCCGCATCCGTCTTCCCCGGGGCTCCGCGCTCGTAAAGTCGGCTTCATTGCGACAGGCGGGCCCAGTCGCTGTAGGCCCTGCCAACGGGGCTCGCAGCGAACCGAAGACAGGGGCGTTTAGATGAGCAATGCAGGCAGCGTCACCGGGTTCAATGCCCTGGGACCGTTCTATCGCATGGCTGACGTCGCCGCGCGGCAGGGCCGGCTGGAAGCCGACGTTCGCCAAGACGTCGAGAACCACCTGTTGCTCGGCATCACACTGGCCGACGGAGTAATCGCGCTTCCTTCAGGTCAGTTCGATTCACAAGGCCGGCCCCTGCCAGGCCTTGCCGAGTTGTTCGAGCTCTACGGCACGGACGACCCAACAGGCATGGCTTTGCTCCTACTCACACCGACGCCCGTGTTCGACGGAGCCACAGGAAGTCAATGGCTCCGCGATGGGCGCAGCGCTAGCGTGCGGGAGATAATCGTTCGCGTTCGCCGCGCCCTCGAATCCTGAGTCTCACCGTGGCATGGGTGTGCGATCCCAACCCGGTCTGGTCTGTCGGTCTGCCGCGATGCCGTCGAGACAAGGAATTGGTTATCGCCGACTCATCAACAAGAAGCTCCCCAATCGCACAGAGGGAAGCGAGGACTCCGTACCGTCGAAGCTATGACAGGCAAAGAGAATCAGGATGCCGGGGCAATTGAGGAACTCACGGTAGAACTCGGCGGCGTATGGAGAGTCTCCACACTCTCAAGTCACTACGTCTTCGACCTCGACGGGATGACAGTGACACGGCACCCCGGTCCGACAGCAGTGAGTACGGTCCACGACACCCCTCGGCGACTCGCGACGATCGTTCGCTGTGCGGTGGGATCAGGAGGCTACTGGACGATGACTCCCGCCGTCGAGGGACCGCTGCAGCTGCAAGAGCTATGGTCTGCCTCAACCCTCATCACGAGCATCGAACGCATGCGGTGAGCGCCCGCCAGCTTCGGCGCCGCGCTCCCCGTGAACAGTTGCCTCGCACTCTGCAAGCAAGGATCGACCGGACATGGCAAGAAACCATCGACGACTCGTTCTCGTCGCGGCAGGTGGCGAAGATGCTGGGGCTGAGGCTCTCGGCTGTACGTCGCTGGCGTCGACAGGGAGCGCTTTACGGCTTCCGCGACGGATTCAGATGGCGGTATGCGTGTTGGCAGTTCACCGTTGATGGCACGATCCCTGCACTCGCGGAGATCGCGGCAGCGATACCGGAAGGCCTTCACCCTGCTGTAGTGCGCGGGTACATGACAACGCCGCAGCCAGAGCTGCGGCTGGACGGCGACGCAGTGACACCGCAAGCATGGATCCTCGCCGGGGGTAAGCCCGAGCTGGTCCTTTCATACTTCCGCGGCCAGTTTGAATAGTGACGGGATGAGGTTTCGGCTCTCGACGTCGATCAGCTGGTACCTGACCAACGCGGGCGACTGCCGTCGCTCGTCCCGACGGATGCGCCTCGTCGGCGGCGAAAGCGACGCGACATAGGCGTCTAAACTTCCAAAATTTGGGTTGCCCTGCTTTGAAACGCGACCTCATTCCTGGCATCGCGCTGCTTGGTGCTATCCCAAGCGAACCATTAAGGGGGTGAGCGTCGCGGCATTGATGCCAAGAGCGATCTCGTTGAGAGCAGGAACCACAATCCCTGCGGAACTCCCGGCCGTTCCACTCTGCTACTTGGGCGTCTTCACTCGCGACGTTGGCAACGAGTCGCGATGGGCGCCTCCGTCGGGCTTCCGCCTCGAAGCCTCCTGACGAGCCCTATCGAGCGCCGCACGGTGCCCCATAGGCTGACGACAGTGCCTTGCCCTCAGTAGGTCGGGCCATTTCGTTAGGGGGATCATGTCCGTTTCAGTGCCAGAAAAGACGCTAGAGCACTGGCTCAGCATTCACCTGAACTACCGGTACAAAGCGAAGGCGTCGCTGTGGTGGCCGGTCTCGGGTGAGGACATATCGGTTGCCGACCTACCTGCCACGCCGGGCAAGCAGTTCTGGATTGAAGTGAAAACGGTGACTTGGAAGTCAAGTTCAGGTATCCACTCGTTGAAAATCAATCTTTGGCAGCTTTGGAAATATGGGGATTCTGCGCACAATCCTGCGGGCATTCCTGACTACTACGTTTTCCCAATTCCCCCCTTCGACGGACACATCACCGATCCAGGGCTCGCGTGGCTCGGTGGACGCGGAAAGTCGTCGATCGGCTACGAATCCAAGGCGGGGGGCGATTGGTTTGCACGCTGGACTTGGGTAATACCTGGAAATGAACTTCGCACTCGGCTCGCATCGGAGCTAGCGGCATGGGGTGCGCGCGGGATGGACAAGAAGAAGACCTTCGAGATTGCGACGATTGCTGGCGGAAGTGCTAAGTGGTCAAGCGGTCTCGCAGAAATCGACCATCTTCGATGGCACGAGTTCCTTGATCTCCTTGAGGCTTGCGGGAAATCCGGATGGGGGGCTCTGTTGGCTACTCCCAAAGACTCGCAAAAGAAGCGTTCCCGAGCCTGGATCAAGGGGACATTCTTGAGCTTGAAAGCACGAGATAAGGAGGCCCGTAAGAGCGGGGAGAAGGCAAATCAGAATGCTAAGCAGGATCTGACCTACTGGGTTCCGGGAAAGAAGGACGAGTACCTGCCCCTCGGCAAGGATGATCTCGCGTCCACAGCCGACGGTAGTGGCGCCTCCAGAGCCGAACCGATCACCTTCCGGTCTCTCGTAACTCTTCGATATGACGCCATGGAATAGTTCTTTCGCAGAGCGGTCGTATCGCGTCCTGGGTGGCTGCGCGTCGAGGAGGCGCGATGCTTGCGATCGGGGCCTGTGATGTCCAGCCTCGCCGTCTGTGTTCAACGACAGCCTCCAGATGGAGGCTCGATACCAGGGGACTGCTGACGGTTCAGGTGACTTCCGACGATCGGTCACTTGCCCGAGCGACACGGACCGGCCTCGCGATGGACAACGACGTAAAAAGGGGCGTTATCGGCACCGACGGCACCAACGACGACGCTGTGCCGATCCGGCTTTCAGAGGTGCTCCGAGACGCACGCTCGGATCTCATCGGGCTTGGGGTCTTCTACGCCGGCACACACTCTGCTGGGGCAACGACTCCGACCGCTGGCAGGAATCAGTGACCGCCTGGGTCAAGGCGCATGCCCCATGCTGATCGGCCGCGCGGCGCGACCACATCGGCATCCACCTCGTTCGGCCACACCCGGAAAAACCCATTCAAGCCCTACCTCCGTCGGTATCATCGTGAGTGTTGGCCTGCCTGGCCATAGAGCGAGGGAGGATCAACGTGGCTGAACCGTGGCTGTCAGCAGACGACATCGCCGCCCACCTCGGGGTTACCAAGGACACCGTCTACACCTGGATCGCCGAGAAGGCCATGCCCGCCCACAAGGTCGGACGCCTCTGGAAGTTCCAAGCCAGCGAGATCGACGACTGGGTGCGCGCGGGTGCAGCGGCCAGTGACCACGAGCTCTCTCTAGCCCATCCCGGTGTCCGTGGTCGCTCCTACGCTCATGACAACGACGAGCCCGGGGAGGGGGGAAGATGAACCTGAAAGACGCCCAGCGCTTGGTGAAGTCCAAGCAACGCGTTGCGGACCACGGCGAGGTGTTCACGCCGGCGTGGATGGTCGAGGACATGCTCGACCTCGTTAAGCACGAGTCTGAGCGGATCGACTCCCGCGTGCTCGAACCCGCCTGCGGCTCTGGAAACTTCCTCATCCCCGTCCTGGCTCGCAAGCTCGCCACGGTCGAGCTTCGGCACGGCAAGAGCGAGTTCGAGAAGCGCCACTACGCATTGTTCGCGCTGATGTGCACCTACGGTATCGAACTTCTCGCAGACAACGCCGAAGAGTGCCGCCACAATCTCGCCGAGGTGTTCAACACGTTCTTGGGTATCGGCAACGATGACCAGTGGGCGCAAGCGGCACGCGCGGTCCTAGCCGTGAACATCGTGCAGGGCGATGCCTTGACCATGACCGTGCCAAGCGGTCAACCGATTACCTTTCCTGAGTGGGGCTACCTCGGCAAGGGGAAGTTCCAGAGGCGCGACTTTCGCTACGACGACCTCACTCAGCGCGCCTCGTACGAGGGAACCCTGTTCGGCGAACTCGACGACGACGACCTGTTCGTTCCCGCGCAGACCTATCCGACGATGACCGTCCGCCAGATCGCCGAGGCAGCCGTATGACCCTTGCACCATTCACCCTACGAGGGCACAACCCGGATGTCCTGACCTGCATCGCAAACCTCTCGAACGATGAGGTCTTCACCCCGCCCGAGTTCGCGAACCAGATGCTCGACACGCTTGCCGCCGCGTGGGCAGACGCCAACGACGGCGCGAACATCTGGGCTAACCCCGATGTCACGTTCCTCGATCCGTTCACCAAGTCCGGCGTGTTCCTCCGCGAGATCGTCCGTCGGCTCACCGACGGACTGATCCTGGCAATCCCCGACCTCGACCAACGCGTCGATCACATCCTCACCCATCAGGTGTTCGGCATCGGGATCACCCAGCTCACTGCGCTGCTTGCGCGCCGGAGCGTCTACTGCTCGAAGTTCGCCAACGGCACGCACTCGATCGCCAAGTCATTCACGACCGAGGACGGCAATATCTGGTTCGAGCGCACCGAGCACACCTGGGGTGGCGGGAAACGAGAGTTCCGATCCGATCCGCTGACCAGCGAAGAAGTCATCGTCTATACCAACCGCAAGTGCATCTACTGCGGAGCGGGCGAGGATGACTACGCACGTGGTGACGATCTTGAGACTCACGCCTACGCCTTTATCCATACCGACGACATCAAGGCTCGGATCGCCGAGCTGTTCGGAGACAACATGCAGTTCGACGTCATTATCGGCAACCCGCCGTACCAGCTCAGCGACGGCGGCTACGGCACCTCCGCTGCACCGATTTACCAGATGTTCGTAGAGAAGGCGCTGGGGCTCGACCCACGCTTCGCAGTCTTTGTCACTCCGTCTCGCTGGTTTGCGGGAGGCAAGGGCCTCGATGAGTACCGCAAGAAGATGCTGTCCGATCACCGCATGCACGACATCGTCGACTACCCAAAGCTCTACGAGGCCTTCCCAGGCGTGAAGATCAGAGGCGGGGTCTCATACTTCCTCTGGGACCGCGAACACGACGGCCCTTGCACGATCCAGACGATGTGGGACGGGCAGCCGGTGGGCGAGAAGGCGACCCGGTTCCTCGATGCCTACGATGTCTTGGTTCGACGCAACGAAGCTGTTCCAATCCTAGAGAAGGTCCGCGCGAAGCACGAGCCAACGCTCGACACTCGCGTGTCTACAGGCAAGCCATTCGGTCTACGCACCTTCTTTCATGGCAAGCCAACCGCCAGCGGTTTGAAGGACCCGGTACAGCTGTTCGGTTCTCGCAAGATCACTTGGGTCGCCCGAAGTGAGGTTCCGCTGAGTGACGGGTGGATCGATCAGTGGAAGGTCCTGATGACCGCTGTGCAGGGCACGAGCGCTGCGGTCGAGACGAAGTTCCTCTCCAAACCGATCATTGCTGGCCCCGGCACAGCTTGCACGGAAACGTATCTTGTCGCTGGAAGGTTTGACGCTGAGGAGGAAGCGACGCGGTACGCCGCGTACCTGCGCACCCGCTTTGTCCGCTTCCTTGTGTCGCTCCGTAAGTCCACTCAGCACGCTACTCGGGATGTGTACGCTTTTGTCCCAGATGTTCCTCTCGATCGGGACTGGACAGATGCTCTCCTGTACGAGCGCTACGGACTGACCGACGACGAGATCGCGTTCATCGAGTCCCAGGTCGCTGCCCACGACGACACCCTCTTCGACGAGGACGGGGCCGACGATAGCGATGAGTAGAGACATCGACGAGCTTCTCCCAGAGAGACCCGAAGCGAGGCTGCGCATCTATGCGTGGTCGCCGAACGATCCACCAGCAGGATATGCAGGACTTCTCAAGGTCGGGCAGACAACGAAGACGGATGTGAATGCGCGCATCCGCGAGTCTCAGGGCCAGATGCAGCAGGCCTACACGCTCCACGTCGACGAGCTCGCCGAACGCGGCGACGGGTCGATCTTTCGCGACTCGGATGTGCGCCAGCGGCTGATCGACAAGGGCTTCGCGAACCCGATCTTCGGCTCGGCGCGAGAGTGGATGCGCTGCACCCCGGAGGATGTGCGTACGGCGATCACCGAGCTTCGCACCGGCGTCAAGCTCAGCGGCACGCACCACGAGACGTTCCCGATGCGTCCGGAGCAGGCCAGTGCCGTCGATAAGGCCGAGGGCTACTTCAAGTCGATATGGGCAGAGGATTCCCAGGCGGTACCACGGTTCCTCTGGAACGCCAAGATGCGCTTCGGGAAGACCTTCGCCTCCTACCAGCTCGCGAAGCGGCTCGGCGCGAGACGCATCCTCGTGGTCACCTTCAAGCCTGCGGTGGAAGATGCCTGGCAGGCCGACCTGGAGTCTCACGCCGACTTCGACGGCTGGCAGTACCTCTCCTCGGCCACCGGGGGTAGCCCGGACGACGCGGACAAGACGAGACCGCTGGTGTACTTCGGCTCGTTCCAGGACCTGCTCGGGCGCGACCGGAAGACCGGGCTCATCAAAGCGAAGAACGAGTGGGTCCACACCACCAACTGGGACCTCGTGATCTTCGACGAGTACCACTTCGGCGCTTGGCGAGAGTCCGCTAAAGAGCTGTTCGAGGGCGAGGACGAGAAGGTCAAGCAGAAGGAACTGGCCGCCGAGTACAACGACGGTCTCGTGGCCTTCGACGAGGAGCTCGACGAGCTTGGCAACGACGAGGACGACTTCCTGCCGATCACCACCCGCGCCTACCTGTACCTGTCGGGCACACCGTTCAAGGCGCTGGCAACGGGCGAGTTCATCGAGGAGCAAATCTTCAACTGGACCTACACCGACGAGCAGCGGGCCAAGGCCGAGTACGCCGTCGCGCATCCGGACGCGTGGAACCCGTACGGTGCACTCCCGGAGATGCGCCTGTTCACGTACCAGATGCCTGACGAGCTCATCGCGGTCGCGAATCAGGGCGAGTTCGACGAGTTCGACCTCAATGAGTTCTTCGAGGCGAAGGGCGTCGGCGGGGACGCTGAGTTCACGCACAAGACCGACGTGCAGAAGTGGCTCGATCTCATCCGCGGTGCTCACCTGCCCACCCAGGTCGACGCGATGCGGATGGGCACCCGCCCGCCCTTCCCATACTCTGATGTCCGGCTCCTGCCGTACCTCCAGCACTCGTTCTGGTTCCTGCCCAACGTTGCGGCATGCCAAGCGATGGCGAACCTGCTCGCGGAGAAGCAGAATGTGTTCTGGCACGACTACAAGGTTCTCGTCGTCGCAGGCACTGGCGCGGGCATTGGACTGGATGCCCTCCCACCGGTGCGGGCTGCGATCAGTGACGGCCACGACACGAAGACGATCACGCTGTCGTGCGGCAAGCTCACCACGGGGGTCACCGTCAAGCAGTGGTCCTCGATCCTGATGCTGCGCAACCTGAACTCACCTGAGACCTACTTCCAGGCCGCGTTCCGTGTGCAGTCGCCGTGGTCGATCAAGAATCCCGACGGAGACAACCCGAGCGCCGAAGCTGTCCTCAAGCCGGTGTGCTTCGTGTTCGACTTCGCACCAACTCGCGCGCTGCGTCAGATCGCTGACTACGGTGCGGGCCTGTCGCCGGAGACGCCGAACCCGGAGCAGGCGGTCGAGGAGCTCGTGAAGTTCCTGCCGGTGTTGGCCTACGACGGGTCGAATATGACCCAGGTCGATGCCGGCGGCATCCTCGACATCGCCATGTCCGGGACCTCGGCGACCCTCCTGGCCCGCAAGTGGGAGTCCGCGATCCTCGTCAACGTCGACAACGACACCCTGCGCAAGATCATGAACAATCCCGACGCCCTCAACGCCGTCATGAACATCGAAGGCTTCCGCGCACTCGGCAACGACATCTTCGAGACCGTCGTGAACAAGAGCGACGCCGTGAAGAAGGCGAAGAAGGAGAAGGGCGAGGACATCACGCCAGCGGAGAAGAAGGAGCTCACGGCGGAGGAGAAGGAGTACAAGTCCAAACGGAAGCAGATTCAGGAGAAGCTGGTCAAGTTCGCCACCCGAATCCCAGCGTTCATGTACCTGACCGACTTCCGCGAGAACACCCTCCAGGATGTCATCACCAAACTCGAACCGGGCCTGTTCCGCACCGTCACCGGACTGACCGTCGAGGACTTCCATCTCCTCGTGAACCTCGGCGTCTTCAACGCCACCCACATGAACCAGGCCGTCTTCGCCTTCCGTCGCTACGAAGACTCGTCCCTGTCCTACACCGGCATCGAGTCCCACAAGGGTCTGCGTCGCTACGGCCTCTACGACACCGTGGTGGCCGTTGATGACGATGCCATCGCCTGACCAAATGCCCGCCTGACCGAGAGAAACCGCATGTCCTTCCAGTCCCCGCGCAGCATCGAGGAGATGCTGACCGCTATCCACAAGCGCGAGTACCTGATGCCCGCGATCCAGCGCGAGTTCGTCTGGGGCGCCGATCAGATCACCAAGCTCGTCGATAGCCTCATGCGTGGATACCCGGTCGGGTCGTTCCTGTTGTGGGACGTGAAACCCGAGACGGCGCAGTCGTACACGTTCTACGAGTTCCTGACTAACTACCACGAGCGCGACAATCCCTACGCCGACAAGGCGACGGTTCCTTCCGGGAGCGGCACGACGGCAGTTCTCGATGGGCAGCAGCGGCTCACCTCGCTGAACATCGCGCTGTACGGCAGCTTTGCGGAGAAGAAGAAGTACGCCTGGTGGAACAGCGCGGACGCGTTCCCCGTCAAGCGCCTCTACCTCAACCTCGTCGACGAGCCCGACGACGAGGAACTCGGCACCAAGTACGACCTGCGGTTTCTCACCGACCGGGAGGCATCCCCGGCGGGTGGCGAGGCAGACAAGTGGTTCCGGGTAGGCGCGGTCCTCGATCTCGCCAATGCCGGCCCTGCGATCATGCGAGAGCTGGAGCAACGGGGTATCGCCGGATCGGCTGACGCGTTCCAGCGGCTCTATGACTTGTACGAGGCGGTGCGGGTTCTCAAGCCGATGAACTACTTCCTGGTCACTGATCAGGACGCAGACAAGGTGCTCGAAATCTTTGTCCGCGTCAACAGCGGCGGCACCACGCTCTCGTACTCCGATCTGCTGCTGTCGATGGCCACGAACCAGTGGCAAGAACTGGACGCCCGTGAGGAAGTCCGCTCGCTGGTCTCCGAGATCAACAGCAACGCCGGCCGCCAGTTCTCGTTCTCCAAGGACGTGGTGCTGAAGACCGCACTGACGATCGCGGACGTGGATGTGCGGTTCAAGGTCACCAACTTCACCCAAGGCAACATGGCCAAGGTGGAGGCAGCCTGGCCGCAGATCAAGGGTGCGTTGCTGCGTGCTGCGACGCTGCTTCAGCAGTTCGGGTACAACGAGCGCAACCTCACCGCGAACAGTGTGATCGTCCCGGTCGCGCATTACCTGCACTTGCGGGGTGCGGGCGACTCCTACCTCGATTCCACCGCGGACGCTGCCGACAGGCTCGCCCTTCAACGATGGGTGACCCGCTCGCTGGTCAAGCGCGGCATCTGGGGTTCTGGGCTCGACACTCTTCTCACCCGCATCCGCGATGTCCTCCGCACCAACTCAATGAACGGCTTTCCGGTCGCTTCGGTCGAGGAGGCGATGGCGGCCGTTGGCAAGAGCCTCGCGTTCGACAACGCAGAGATCGACGAGCTGCTCAACCTCAAGTACGCCGGCCAGCGAACGTTCTCCGTTCTCTCGGTGCTGTACCCGGGACTGGACCTGAGCAAGAAGTTCCATGAAGATCACATCTTCCCCAAGTCCCGGTTCACCAAGAAGAAGCTCGTCGACGCCGGGATTCCCCTCGACAGCCTCGACGACTACCTCGCGGCCGTGAACCTCCTGCCGAACCTCCAACTGCTCGCTGGGACCGCCAACATCGAGAAGCAGGACGGCCTGCCTGCGGAGTGGATCGACACTGCCTTCCCGAGCGAGGACAAGCGCGCCACGTACCTCACCGAGAACGACCTCGACGGGCTTCCGCTTGACTTGGCGGACTTCGCGTCGTTCTTCGAGCAACGCAAGCAGCGAATCCGGGCCCGCCTACTCGCCGCTCTGGGAACGACACCGGGCGCACCGGAGGACGCGGCTCTCTCATAGCCCATGTTCACGCGGCGAGAAGTGACATCGCGGACACGGCTGGGAGGGGTACGACCCCGTTGCTGAGCGCGCCGTACTCGATACCGCCCTGACCGAGACCACGCCGTGAACGAAGGCCCTTGGAGCGTCGCGCACCGGTCGACGGCGAGCCGCAGGGTGGCGCACGCGTGATCGTCGCATACCGCGACCGCGACCGCGTCACCGATGACATCTGGACCGTCCCTTCGCGTGTCCCAAGCCGGTGACGGTCCAGGAGACCGCCTGAGCAGCGGGGCCGTCATTCGGCCGTCTCATTGTGTTGACTATGGAGTGTCGCTCAAGCGCTTGATGATCAATCCCGCGACGGGACCGTTCTCGTGGATGAGGCGCCGGACCGTCCGTATAGCTTCGCGTTCCTGAGCCGAGAGAGTGGCTTCGAACACTTCGAAAGCGTGCGCTTCGAAAGCCCTCCGAATTTCGCCCGACCCACCAGTTTTCCGCCTCGTTTCCGCCTCCCTGAAGTCGGCCGAGGTGCTGAGAGCGTCCAGCCCCTTTTCGGGATCGGCGGCGACACGCGTGAGTCGAGAGAGATACTGGCCGATGGAAGTGAGTGTCGGTGTGCGACTGGCTTTGCTCGGAGCTATGGGGCTTCCGGTTGCGTCCATCCAAACTGCGCTAGCGACAGTGGAGGCGAATGGTTTGGGCAGGACAGATCTTTCGCCAACGGTTCGTGCATGTGGCAGCGCATGAAACAGGTAGCGCTCGCGAACCAAGCTGACTAGGTAGCTCCGGTCTATGGGGCCGCGAGTCGAGTCCTGGACTATTTGCCACAGGGAACAACCTGAGGCTGAATCCTGGTGTCCTTCCACCGGAGCAATACTGCCATGCGCCGCGTCCTCGCACGCGCACCGAGCCATTTGGGCTCATCGATATCGCGGCACAGATGACGTAGGTAGAAGAGAGCCTGCTCCGAGCACAGGAACCATGGTCGGCGCCAACTACGAGCACTCCGGCACCCGCTTCCCAGAGCAGAATGGTGCCTATGGCAGAGACACTTCTCAGCGACGACATGCACGTCCACGATTTTGTTCGCGTGCTGCGGCGGCTGGAGCCCCACCTACCAATCTCCGACGCTTACGAGCGGGACCGGCCCCAGCTCAAGGGCGCGTGGTGGTCAAGCCAGCAGGAGCACATGACCGGCTGGTTCAATAGTCAGGACAGCCGCGGCTCAGGAGCATTCACGCGCAAGGCGCCGAACACGAGCGCGCGTACGACCTACAACCGTCTGCTGTGCCCGGCAGCATTCGTCTGGATGGCAGAAGCTCTGGGCGAGGATCCTGCCGTGGTGCAGGCGGCCGCTGACGCCGCTAGGAACGAGCCAAACGCGCGGAAGCGCCCCGGCCTACTGCGCAAGCACCTCCCGTGGGCGCGGATCTCGCACCTCGCGCGCGCGGTGAAGTAACAGGATCGTCTTCGAGCGCTGATGCAGCCGTGTCACCGGCTGCTGGTTCATCGTCCGGATGCACCCTGTGGCACCTCTCATGAACATCAGCGAACTACTGCCGATGCGTCGTGAGGCCATCTGGGTGCCATCAGCTCCATGCCGGACCAATTTGTAGTCGCCGCGGCCTCCAACCCCTGGCTGTGGTGGGTGTTGCTTGGGGTCGTCCTCGCCCTATTGGCCAAGGCATGGATCAAGTTCGCTCGCTTCGTCGGGGCGAATCTTCGGTAATGCCCATTCCGAATCCCTATGGAGTCGTTGCCTGGGTCTCACTGCCGGGTTCAAGACGGGTGCCGGTTTTCACCTGATTGAGAATCTGAACAACGCGTTCAATGAAGGCGTCGGAGATATCCGCGTCGCTGTCGGTCCAACTCAGGCCGAGCGGCTCGATGGTCGAATCTTTGTAGGTGAGTCCACGTCGGTCGTAAACGTAGATCATCGGGCGGGACGGGTCAGCTGAGAACTTGAGTTCGACAGTCCAGTCTGCTGATGGAAAGTGGTAGGCATTCCACGTCTCTTCTCGGATGCCGCCGTGCGCTTCCCATCCTGTCTCCAGGCTCAGCGCTTCGAGACGGTCGGCGATCAGAGGTTCGATGCGCTTCCTTCGATCGCGAATGAGACGCCCGATGCTGCTGCGCGCTTCCTCGAACGCGGTGATCGCGAGTCGGTGTTCGTCTAGAACGTGCCGCCACTCATCGAGCCGCTGTACTTCATCTTCAAGGTCTGTCATTTCTCTCTCCCCGTGTCGGGCTTCGATGAACTGTTGTAGGAGGTCGAGGCTGCGCCGCTGGTCCGTATCTCCGGGGTTCATCAGGAACTCGACCAGCTCTGGTGCCCGCTTGATCTCAGCGCTCAACTCGGCGTAGGTGACAGCTCGGGACAGGTAGTCGCTCTGTGCTGGGTCGGAATGCTCCCGCGCCTCAGGTGCGAGTACCGCCACGATCACCGTGTCGAAACCGTCGTTCTGGGCGTACTCCGCATACTTTCTTAGCGGGTTATCGAGCACATGGCCGATCTTGTTCTCAAGCACAACCGCAATGCCCAGATCCGGGTTTGCTGCATACACGTCGATGAAATCGACCTGCGTGGCGATCTCCCACGCGTTAGAGCCTTCCGCTTCCTTTGCGATCAACCTCTTGCTGCTGTGACCGCCCGCGTCGATGCCCGGTGCTCCGTCGAGGAGGCGGAGGAGTGCGTCCATTACGAGTGACCCGAGACCATGGCGTTCCGTCGGGTCAAGGAAGAACTGCAGCGTCATGTCGACACGGGTCTCCCGCCACCCCTCACGCAGGATGTCGTACACATTGACCGGCCGCTGGACGCTCCGGGCTGGCGACAGGGAAACCTCAAGGAACGACAAGTCGAGCGTCATGATGTCACGGTACTGGACGCGTATAGAGGACGGGAGGTGCTGCATGGTCAGGTGACGTCTTGATCTGTCACCTAGCCATGCAGCAGATCCCTCATCTAGTAGATTTCGGTCGCGCTTGGGTCGTAAAGCTCGATCTGCGCGACGCCTTCGTGGAGCGTGATCACTCCCGAGGTGCAAAGCGTCCTGCCGCCATCGATGGGCTCGAGAGATCCAACGTCCCACACCACGATTTGGAAGCGTGCGGGGTCGGGATAGTCGCGACCGAGGTTGAGGAACACGTCATCGTAGTCGTTGCCACCTCCGGCAAGCGGCCCGCAGACTCGCTGAATAGTGCCGGCGTAGCCGATGGCCTGGTTCCAGGCAATCCCGCCGCCAGGCTGCTGTGTGGCGGGAGGGGGAACGGCGGCCTCCGCTATGTCGGAGCAGAGGCCGTCTTGGTAGAGGAGCCGGACCGCCTCCATGGTTAGGTACTCGGACAGGAAATCGCACGACTCAACCCCCGTTACGGAAACCGATGTCTTGGCTGAAAGGGACTGCTGTCAGAAGCGTGGAAGTCCGGTGCGCACGGTTGGACTGCAGAGCAGAGGCAAGCCTTCGCCAACGACCTAGACTTCGGACCGTCGCTGGTCGCGGTTACGGACAACGTCAATCAATCGAAGGGTGATCGTGACCCGGCCGTCTGGTTGCCGCCTGCTTCTGCCGTTCACTGTCAGTACGCCACCGAGTGGGTGCTGGTGAAGTATCGGTGGCAGCTATCTATCGACGCCGCCGAGCAGAGTGCGCTCACTAACTTGTTGTCAGGGTCGTGCGGATCAGCCCTAGTGACGCTGCCTGAGGTGGTCGGTCCCGGATGGACGCCGAGTCCGCCGGTGGCAGGCCCTGCAGCTCCTGTCTACCGGTTCTGGAGCGACAAGCACATGGGCCACTTCTACACCATCAGTCAGGCTGAGCGCGACCACATCATGCGGACCTACCCGACCCACGTGTGGAAGTATGAAGGTCCGAAGTACGGCGCGTTCGCAACGCGGCAGCCGGGGACCGTTCCGTTGTTCCGGTTCTGGAGTGACGCGTTCGCTGGCCACTTCTACACCACCAGCGTGGCCGAGCGTGACTACGTCATCAACGCTTATGACGACTACGTGTGGAAGTACGAACGCGTTGCCTACTACGTGTACCCGATGGACACTTCGGTCACCCCCACCAACGCGGTCTCACGGTTCTGGAGCGACACCTACCGGCATCACTTCTACACCGCCAGCGCAACGGAAGCGGCGCACGTGCGAGCAACCTACCCTAGGCACATTTGGCTGTATGAGTCGGAGCGGTTTAGGGTTCCCACCGGCGTGCCGGCAGCAGCGCCGCTCCCCGCACTACCGCCGCCTCCTCCGCCAACGACGCCAGCACCATCTGTCCCGAGCAACCCTGGCGATGTTAAGAACTGCGCCGACTTCGCGAATTATGCGGAGGCGCACGCATGGTTCTGGACCTATCCCCCATTACGGAGACATAGCGCGCCTCGATCAGGACGGCGATCTCATCGCATGCGAAAGCCTTCCCGGCGCTCCTTGACAATGACAAAAGAAGCCGTGGCAGACCATAAAATTACTTGCTTTCTCGATATCGGCCGTGTTCGCTGGTGTCTCTGCCGCCGTAGTACTCGGAGTGTCCATGCGTGCCGAGAGGCTCTCATGTGGGGACAGTGGAGCTTGGCGCTGCGAACGTCTACTCCACGCCGCGAACCGTGAAGCAGGGCGGGTTGTCGAGAGACGGGGCAGAGCCAAGGCTGCAGTTGTTGGGGTTCGGCCAGCACAGGACATATGAGTGAGCCCCGAACTGGGGTGACAGACGGACCTAGCTGTACCCGGTCAGCACGTTGGTGACTGACAGATGAGGAGAAGGCCTCCATTCTGGGTGGTGTCTAACGTCACCCAAGAACTGGAGGCCTTCTCTTGGTCCACCGTAATGCGAGGCTGGCTCCGGCTGGCCGTTTGATCCTTGTCCAGCGAGTCCTTTCGGGCCGTCCGGTGTCGCATGTCGCGAAGGAACTCGGCGTCTCGCGGCAGTGCGCCCACCGATGGGTTGCCCGATATCGACAAGCCGGGCTGGCGGGGCTGATGGATCGCTCCTCGCGCCCGGGCCGCTCCCCGGCAGCGACCGCGCCGAATGTTGCTGCTCGGCTATTGCAATTGCGCCGCGCGGAGCGGTTGGGTCGAGACGAGTTGGCCCGCCGGGTCGGGGTGAGTCCCTCGACCGCGTCCCGAATCATTACTCGGGCCGGGTTGCCGCGACTGCATGAGTTGGATCCGGTCACCGGGATTCGCATCCGCGCCGCCCGCCGCACCCAGCTGCGTTACGAACGCGACCATCCCGGGGATCTGCTCCACATCGACGTGAAGAAACTCGGCCGCATCCCCGAGGGAGGCGGATGGCGGCTGGGCGGCCCGGCCACGATCAATCACAACACCGGGCGGGTCCGATCGAAGAAGCTCGGATTCGACTATGTCCACGTCGCCGTTGATGACCATTCCCGGCTCGCGTTCGCCCAGATCCTCCCCGACGAGAAGGGCAGCACCTGCGCCGAGTTCCTCGCCGACGCGGCAGCGTTCTTCGCCGACCACAACGTCCAGCTCAAAGCGGTCATGACCGACAACGCCCTCAACTACCGAAACTCCAACGACTTCCAAGCCGTCCTGAAGGCGCTAAACGCCAAGCACATCCTGACCAGGCCATACTCACCCTGGCAGAACGGCAAAGCAGAACGCTTCAACCGCACCCTGCAGGAGAACTGGGCCTACCGGCACCCATTCCACAGCAACGAGCAGCGCACCGCAGCACTGGCGCCATGGCTGGACCACTACAACTACGATCGAGCACACACCGCCTGCGGCAGCCAACCCCCAATCAGCCGAGTGTCACCAACCTCATGACCGAGTACACCTAGCGAAGGTTGCCGTATGACCGCTATGGTCGCTACCTTCGACGGAGCAGGTGCGTCGGTCTGTAGCTTGGCCTAGGGTCGCGAGAGTTTCGGTAGCCAAAGAGTACGTGCCCGTGACAGCTGAGCGCTAAGGGGCCTTCCGGATGGTAAAACGTCTACTCGCATCAGTGCTATCGATAGCACTACTGGTCCCGGCGAGTCTGGTCATAGCCGCACCAGCGCACGCATTCCAAGAAACCGTGGTCGTGGACGGGATGAGCTTCTGGGCATTCGGCGACGGTAGTGCAAGGCTCATTTCCTTCGATCCTGCCGCTGGTGGTTCCGATCCCGTCATTCCGAGGCACGTCGAAGGCCAGGCAGGTAATTATGCTGTAACCGAGATTGTTGCGCATGCCTTCGTTGACAAAGCTTTGACATCGGTGGTCATCCCCGATTCGGTCACCAGCGTCGGCTATCAAGCATTCCAGAACAATGCATTGACCTCGGTAGTGATCCCTGATTCGGTCACCACCATTGGCGATTGGGCCTTCTACGCCAACGATTTGACATCCCTGGATATACCCAGATCTGTGACATCGGTCGGGAAGGGTGCCTTCGGATTCAACTCGCTCAGTTCTGTGAACATCCCTGATTCGCTTGCGACTATTAGCGATTGGGTGTTCCGCGACAACGAGTTGTTGTCAATTTCGATCCCTGATTCAGTCACCAGCATCGGCGCGTGGGCGTTCAAGTCGAATGCCTTGACATCGGTGTCAATACCCAGTTCAGTGACGTCGATAGGCGGCGGCGCGTTCGAAGATAACGCGCTCACCTCGGTGGTCATACCCGACTCGGTAACCACGCTCGGCAGCTCCGCTTTCGCGCTGAACGATCTGACTTCGGTGGTCATCCCCAATTCGCTGACCACCATCGCGAATAGTGCGTTTCACAGCAACGCTCTGACAGCGGTTACCATACCGGCCACTATCACCAACATCGAGCCGCACGCATTCGCGGAGAATGCGCTGACGTCGGTGACCATCCCGGAGTCGGTGACCAGCCTCGGCTGGGGAGCGTTCAGGTTGAACGCTCTGACGTCTGTCGTCATTCCGGACTCGATTGGAGTGATCGACGGGGGCACATTCCAGCATAATTCACTGACCGCGGTGGCCATCCCGAGTACCGTTTCCTACATTGGGGAGAACGCGTTCTCGTACAATGCGCTCACGTCCGTAACGATCCCTGACCGGGTAAGCCACATCGGCCAGTATGCGTTTTATACGAACGAGTTGACGTCGGTGGTTATCCCAGATTCCGTGACCAGTGTCGGCGACTCCGCGTTCGCTACGAACGCGCTGACATCTGCGGTCATCCCAGCTTCCGTAACCAGTATCGGTCGCGGCGCATTCTCCGGAAACAAACTACTATCAGTCGACCTACCGGATGCCTTAACCAGCATCGGCGACGGGGCCTTCAGTACTAATAATCTGACGTCGATCGTCATCCCGTCGTCGGTTACGACCATTCCCAAGGGGGCGTTTTCAAGCAACGATCTGACATCCGTGACCATCCCAGATTCGGTCGTAGACATCGCAGACCAGGCTTTTGCATACAACGCTCTCGACTCGGTAGTCATACCGGATTCGGTTTCCAGCATTGGCAAGAGGGCGTTCGAGAGTAACCACCTAACGTCGGTGGTGATTCCGGACGCCATTACTCACGTAGCCGAATACGCATTCGCGAACAACGATTTGACGTCGATCGTCATGCCAAACTCGGTGACCACCATTGACCCACACGCTTTCGAGTCCAATGCGTTGGCGGCCGTAGTGATCCCTGATTCCGTCACCATCATCGACAGATACGCCTTCCGAAACAACCCTCTGACGTCAGTGACCTTGCTAGGGCCGCCGCCCTACATCGAGCCGGCGACTTCGCCGAGCGCATCGTTCTTGTACGGATGGGGTGGTCGGGATACCGGGCTGACCATGTACTACCTTCCCGAATTCGACGCGACTGTGTACCCCAACGGTTACACCTCGCCATCATGGGCGGGATATACCGCGGGAGTGCGGTTCACCACCACCAACCCGACCTTGACCGGTCGCGCACAAGTCGGCGAAACCCTCATCGCATCGACTACAGCATGGACCCCGGCGCCCGCTACGACCGCATACGAATGGTTAGCAGACGGCAAGCCGATCCCGGGCGCCACCGAGCTGACATACAAAATAGGTGCAACAGACCTGGGCAAGAAGCTCTCATTTGCAGTCACAGGCCAAAGGGAGGGTCACGTCACGGCGCGTGCAACGTCTGCAGAAACCGAATCCGTGGCAGCCGGCACCATCACCACTGGCACTGTCACTATCGGCTCCACTGCACAGGTGGGCCAAGTATTGGTCGCAACGACTCACGATTGGAGCCCAACCCCGAGCGCGATCACCTATCAATGGCTTGCGAACGGGGAGGAAATTCCCAACGCCACCGATTCCACTTACGAGATAGATCCGGAATACCTCGGAAAGAAGCTCAGTGTCACGGCGACGGGGACAGCCCCGGGATACGATGAGGCCTCCTCAACGTCGTCCGAGACCGATGCAGTCGCAGCCGGAGAGTTATCCACCGACATTCCGACCCTCTCGGCTGTCACTCCCACGGTGGGGGACACGCTCACGGCCACACCGGGCAACTGGAGCCCCGGAGTGACACTCACATACCAATGGTTGCGAAACGGCACCGAGATCGCCGGAGCCGAGTCCGCGACATACACCGCAGTGGAAATGGACAAGGGCAAGACCCTAGCAGTAGCGGTGACCGGGACAAAGCTCGGCTACCTCAGCGTGACGAAGACAAGCGCTCCGACCGCCGCAGTCGCGTCCGCACCCCTTCCGAAGACCACGCCGGTGTTCAGGTTCTGGAGTGACGCCCATCAAGGACACTTCTATACCGCCAGCGCGGCGGAGCGCGATCACATTATTAAGACGTATCCCTCGCATATCTGGAAATACGAGCGGGTCGCCTATCAAGCATTCACGACACAACAGCCTGGGACGGTGCCGCTTTATCGTTTCTGGAGTAGCACTCTGAACGGACACTTTTACACAGCTAGCGCGTCTGAACGCGATCATGTGATCCGTGCGTACGACGACGCCGTGTGGGCTTATGAGCGTGTTGCGTACTACGTGTATCCGAGCGGATCGGCCTCGGCCGGCACAAACGAGGTCTATCGGTTCTGGAGTGACAGCAAGATGCACCACTTCTACACGGCCAGCGCTGCGGAGAAGGATCACGTCATCCGCACGTATGCGCCCTCGGTTTGGTCGTATGAGCGCGTCGCCTTCCGGGTACCTGGGACAGCGCGGCGATAGCGGATTCTCGACACTGTCTGCAGCGGCTCGAAGAGATGCATCTCTGCCCCTGTCGATCGTAAACGTGGTTGGCCACATCAGGGCTGAGCGCATCCAGGGGCGGGGGCGCTCCAAAGAGAGACCGACCGGGCTCCTCGAAAAGAGGAAAATCCGGAGGGGTGTGGAGGAAAACGACTTCCGCGCATGGGAAAGAGCCCCGCGATACCGGCGGACTTTGAGTTCTTGGAACAGCCCACCAATGGGCCGTTCTAAGAACTGGTCCAAAAACTTCATGCGAAATCCCTTCCGGCAGTTGTCGGGAGGGATTTTGTCGTTTCGGAGTTCGTGTCGACGGCGGTTGATAGCGCCCTCTGCCGGATGCGCGACTCCGGGGATCAGAAGTCCTACACCGGCACCGATGAGAAGGGCGATGAGATAGAGCGCCACCTGGTGTCGTTCCACCCATTCGACCCCAGTACGCATGCTGCCCATTCTCCCAGCCCCGGCATTGATCAGTGACTGCTGTATAGTCATTGGATGCTGACTATAGCTTCTCGTATTGACGTAATGAACCGTCTCGGTCGAGCGATGGCCGATCCGACCCGTTCCCGAATCCTGATGACGCTGCTCGGCGGACCAAGCTACCCTGCCGTGCTTTCGCGGTCGTTGGAACTGTCCCGGTCGAACGTCTCTAATCACCTAACGTGTCTGCGCGATTGCGGAATCGTGGTGGCAGAACCGGAGGGGCGGCAGACGCGATATGAAATCGCGGATCCGCACCTAGCGGCCGCGCTCACCGCACTCGTCGACGTGACTCTAGCCGTCGACGAGAACGCCCCGTGCCTCGACGACTCGTGCACCGTCCCTGGCTGCTGCGGAACGGGAGCGACCGCATGAGCGTGCCACTGACCACTGAGCGTCGTTCCACGCTGCATCGTCGCGTCCGCTTCATCGTCGCTTTCACGATCACGTACAACGTCATCGAAGCCATCGTTGCGATGTGGGCCGGTACTGTCGCGTCCTCCGCCGCCCTGATCGGGTTCGGCCTGGACTCCATCGTGGAAGTGCTGTCCGCGGCCGCGATCGCATGGCAGTTCACCCGCAAAGAACCGGAGCGCTGGGAGAAAGTTACGGTGAAGGCGATCGGTATCGCCTTCTTCGCCCTCGCGGCCTACGTCTCGATCGACGCTGTCCTGAGCCTTGTTCGGGTGGAGGGGCCCGAACATAGTCCTTTCGGACTCGGGATCACAGCGCTCAGTCTGGTCGTCATGCCCCTCCTCGCCTTGTTCGAGATGCACACCGGTCGCGAACTGGACTCGAAGAGCGTCATGGCTGACGCTCGGCAGCTCGTCCTCTGCATCTACCTCTCGGGAGCGGTCTTCATCGGCCTCGCTCTGAACAGCCTGTTCGGTTGGTGGTGGGCCGATTCCGTGGCCGCCCTCGCCGTCGCGGTGCTCGCGATCCGTGAAGGCATCGAAGCATGGCGCGGCGATGTCGAATCGTCCTTCGAGGTCCTCGAGGCCTTGGAGCACGAAGACGATGAACACGAGCCCGAGGAGACGGTCAGATGACGCGCGTCGACCCCATCGAGAACGCTGGGCGTCTGTTGGGCAGTCGCATTGTTGCGCGCTGACCCTGTCAACGTGGATGCAGCGTGGTTAGTATCCGCTAAGAGTGCAGCGTCGTCTCTCGGTGCCGTGAACGTGCCGCGGCGTTGCCGGTAGGAGGACCAGATGAAAGCCGTGCGCTTCACGCAGTGGAAGACCTTCCCCACGCTCGAGGAAGTTGAACGCCCGACGCCCGCCCCCGGCGAGGTGCTGCTGAAGATTGCCGGCGCGGGTGCCTGCCACTCCGACGTCGCGATCTTCGAGCAGTTCGACGAGAGCATGGGGGAGCAGCTGGCCCCCAGCTACACGCTGGGCCACGAGAACTCCGGCTGGGTCGAGGAGGTTGGCGAAGGTGTGACCGGCTTCGAGAAGGGGGAGGCCTACCTGGTCTACGGCCCCATCGGCTGTGGCCGCTGCCCCGCCTGCTCTCGCGGCCAGGACACCTACTGTTACAACGCAGAGACCCAGCCCTACCTCGCGACCGGGCTGGGACGCGACGGCGGCATGGCCGAATACATGACGGTGCCCGCGCGGAACCTCGTCCCACTCGGCGATGCCGACCCGGTGGATGCCGCGCCGCTCGCCGATGCCGCCCTGACCCCGTACCACGCCATCAAATTGTCGCTGCCGAAGCTTGCCGGCGGTGGAAAGACCGCCCTCGTGATCGGGCTCGGCGGGCTCGGCCAGCTGGGGGTCCAGCTCCTGCGCGTGCTCACCGGGGCGACCGTCATTGCGACCGACATGAAGCCGGAGGCGATGGCTGAGGCAGAGAAGGCAGGCGCGGTGACCGTGCCGGGCGGCGACGACCAAGTGGAGCGCATCCGTGAGCTCACCGGCGGGCAAGGTGTCGATGCGGTCTTCGACTTCGTCGGGGTGACCCAGACGATCGGGCTCGCGCAGAAGGTCGTGCGACGCCAGGGGCGCATCACCGTCATTGGGGTCGCCGGGTCGCCCACCCAGTGGGACTTCTACTCGAACCCCTACGAGGCAGAACTCACCAACACCTACTGGGGCACCATCGAAGAACTGCACGAGGTGGCTGCCCTCTACCGCGCCGGCCAGATCACCCCGAGTGTCACCCGTTACTCAATGGATGACGCGCTGCAGGCTTACCACGACCTCCACGACGGCAAGCTCTCGGGCCGTGCAGTCGTCGTACCGCACGCGTGAGCGACTGAGGGAGACCGGCCCCGGTGGTATCGAGGTCCGGAACGAGCAGCGACTTACACGCTGAGGAAGCCGCCAAGTGCTTCGGCTTTGAGTGGTCGTGAGTAGTGGAACCCCTGGGCAATGTCGCAGCCGAGTTCGGTGAGACCCGCGAGTTGCTCACGGGTTTCGACGCCCTCAGCGACGACTGTGACATCGAGTGCGTGGGCGAGTTCGATGCAGCTTGTGATGATCGCAGTCGCTTCCGGGGAGACGCCGAGTTTGCTGACGAAGGAACGGTCAATTTTGATCTCATCGATCGGAAAGTCGGAGAGATACGAGAAACCGGCGTGCCCGGTGCCGAAGTCGTCCACAGAGAGACGGATGCCCAGCTGGTGAAGGCGCTCCAAATTCTCGTGGGCGTGCGGGGCATCCGTGATGACCTCGGCGACGTTTGAGGATGGCGAGTTCCGCATCGACATCGGTGCGGACGGGCCGTTCCAGTCCACGGACGACTTCCTCGCGATCGGCAGCAGCCTCGGTGGTGAGTTCTCACTCGTCGAGGATGGCGACGGCTATGTCATCACCGGACAGCCCTGGAGCGGGTCCGACACTGCCCTCGGAACGGGCACCATGCAGTTCAGCTGCAACTAGCGCCCGGCTTATGGGCTGAACGGACTTGGCATCAGCAACGCCCCGGCGTCTGTAACTGCTCGGCGACGCGTTCGCAGGCACAGGGTGCTTCTGGAAACGACCTTTGACCGCAGCTCAGACGTGAATGTCGAATCCGAGGTCGGCGTCTGCGGCGGGTATTCCGGTGCTCATTCCCCAGTTCTGAGGGTCGATCTCGTGCAGGATCACCGTGACATGGCCGGGTGGGATTCCGGCTGCCTCGTGGAGTCGGTCGCGGAGCTCGGCGAACAGCCGACGCTTGGCATCGATGGTGCGGCCCGCAAAGCAATCGATCGTGACGATCGTGTATCGCTCCGGTTCATTGAGCCCGTCGGGCGTGATGAACCGGCTCGGCGCATGCTCGACAAGAGGTGAGTGGGTCGACCCACCCATCGCGCGCGAATGCCGAGGCGTTCGAGCGGGCGATCGACGAGATCGCGCAGACCACGCGACGGCTGCTCGATGACCTCGTTACGAACGCCCCTCCCAAGAGCCGGGAAGCAGAAGCGCTCAAGGGCCGCGCCCGTCATGAGAAGCGCATGGAGCGCGAGGTGCGCATCCGCACCTCGTCGGCGTGAGGTCGTCAGAAGAGCAGCGAGACCAACGACACGATGAAGCCGGCCACGCCGGTGGCCAGCATGACCATCGCCAGCGTCATGAAGATCCGCTCGGCCTGTGAACGCCTGTGGAACGTCACGCGCTCGGGGCGGGCCGGGGAGACATATCCCGTGACAGTCCAGTCGGAGAGGCGGATGCTCGGGTCGAGCGCCTGCGAGTAGGTGCGGTCGTCGACGGTCCAGATGGCGACGAGGCGCTGTTCGAGGTCGTCGACCACCGTGACCTGCACGGGCTGGCGCTTGCCGCCGGCCACGCGCAGCAGGAGTGCGACCGCGAGGCAGAGAATTCCAACCACGCCGCCGATCCACGACATGAGCTCGCCGATGATGCCGACGGCCTCGGCGGTGGTCATCCTCGGGCGCGAGAGGGACGTGGCGTCAAGGGCCTGCTTTCGACTCGGTGGCGCGGGATGGGAGCGATCGGAGTCTATCTGTGCCCGACCGCTCAGATCCCGAGCAGGTGCTCCAGTGCCGTGACGACGCCGTGCTCCTGGTTGCTGGGCGCGAGATAGCGGGCGTTGTCGCGCACCGTCGGGTGCGCGTTGGCCATCGCGAACGACCAGTCCGCCGCATCCAGCATCTGCAGGTCGTTGAGGTAGTCGCCGAAGACGACCGTCCGGGCCGGCGTGACCCCGGATGCTTCCTGCAGCTTTCGCACACCACGACCCTTGTCGACGCCATCGTTCATGATGTCGACCCAACGCTTGCCCGAGACGACCACCTGGTGGGTCTCGGCGAGCTCGCGGAAGGTCGTGCCCGCGGTGTCCTCCGCATCCGTGAAGTCGCAGATAGCCAGCTTGAGCACGTCGTCGCTGACGTCCATCAGGTCTGCGACGGTCTCAAGGCGGGCATAGTACTTCTGGGCCTCGGCAAGGAACGCCGGTTCGCTGTTGTCGATGTAGGCGCTGGCAAGGCCACACACCACAAGGCCGAGGTTCTTCTCGCTGTGCCGCACTGTCTCGATCACCCGCTGCACGGTGGCGGCATCCATGGCCGTCGACGACAAGACCTTCCCACCCTGCACCACGAGGTTGCCGTTCTCCGCGACATAGGTGAGGTCGCCCGGCACTCGCGAGAACACCTCACTCAGGGTGGCGTACTGGCGTCCGCTCGCGGGCACGAACGCGATCCCGCGTGACTGCATCACCTCGAGGAGGGGCCAGAACGACTCGGGCACGTTTCCGTCATCCGTCAGCAGGGAACCATCCATGTCGCAGACGACGAGACGGATGTCATGCGGCCCCGGCGGGATGGAAGTCCAAGGGCGAGCCATGATGGTTCGGTTCTCGTGCGGGGTGATTGCATCCTCCAGTCGTCGCGTCTCAAGGCTACCCGTGCGGCCACGAAGCGACGGCGGCGTCGATCGCGCTTCGCGTTCGCGCCGGCACGTTCTCGACGATGTCGACGACGGGCTGCTTGTCGCGCGGCATCCGCCAGGTCCCCACGACGACGCCGTCGACCAGGACTGCGGGGCGGAACACGCCGTTGTTTCCGGGGACGAGCGCCGCGAGCATCCGCGGGCTCGCGACGAGCGAGCGGTCTGCGTAGCCGAGGATCCACTCGTCAAAGGCCGGCACGAGCGTGACCCCGCTCGCTTCCGCCGACGTCGCTTCGCCGATCATCCATGCGGTCGCGCCGTCCACCGAGACGGTGACCAGGTCGTCGACGGATGCCACGGCGCGGCGCAGCACGCCGAGCGGCAGTTTCGTCCACCACGCCAGGTCAGCCTCCGTCACGGGCCCCCTCGCCGAGACGTAGCCGCGCACCACCGCGGCGAGCGCCGCATCGGGGTCAGCTGGTTCGTGCGCGGGGGAGAGGGTCAGCAGAAGTGCAGCAGGGCGGCCAGCTGCTCGGGCGTGGTCGCGAAGAGGGTGCCGCGCATGGGCCACGAGCGCACGAGTTCTCCCGCATCGAACGCCGCGCGCACGTCGGCGAGTGTCGTCTCCGCACGCGAGCGGATAGCGATCGCCCGCAGCACGCCGGGGAGGTCCTGTCCCTGCAGGGCCACGGCACGCCGCACGACTTCGGCGGGGGTGAGCGACGAACCGCCCAACAGTTGGGTGTGCCAGCGCTGTCGCCGGGCATCCGTCGCGGTGAGGTCCATTGGAGGCGCCTGTCACTCCCGGGTCGCAGCGAGTGAGCGCTCGAGGAGCTCTCGAAGCACGTCCCGGTCCACCCCGGTGAGGCGGGTGAGATAGAGGCATGCCGTGCTGGCGCGGTGCGGGCCGAGCCTCTCCAACAGGTCCGGCCACTGTTGGGCGAAGTCCCGCTCGAGGTAGATGGTGTGCTTGGTGCCCGTCGCGAAGGCGAGTTCAGGCGCCCGTCCGCCATGGCCGCTCTCGTAGCGGTACTCGTACTCCCCGAAGCCGACGATCCGGCCTGCCCAGACGACGGGCTCGTGTCCGCTGACTTCTCTGTGGAGCGCGAGAAGCTCTTCGGCCTCGGCGCGGCGCGGCCCCGTTGCACGCTCGAGCGCCTCCGCAACGGGCATGTTGGATGGCGACATCGCGGGTTCCTTCGCAGCCACAGTGCGTCTCTCTTCCACTCGTTCACCGGCTCGGATGCCGGTCACACTACCGCCATCCTCAGTCGACGCTGTCGGAGCCCCGCACCTTCGTGTCGCCGATGTCACTGAGCCGGTTGTCGGCCAGCTCGATGTCGTCACCGGCATCGATACGGATGCCATTCGGGGAGCGCTGAATCCTGTTGTCGGTCACCGCAACAGCACGCGGCACGCCTCTGCCTCGGCCGTCGGCTCCGTCATCCTCTCGCAGCCGTATCGCCCAGAAGTCGCCCTCGCCGCCGCTGATCCTGTTGTTGCGGATGATCGTTCCGGGCCCGTTCCGCACTTCGATCCCGACCATCGACTCATCTCCAGCCGTGATGTCGTTGTCCTCCACCACCGTGTCGGGGGTGCCGAGGATGACGAGGATCCCCCGCTCGTTGTTTTTCAGTGTGTTCCCGTGTACCCAGTTGTGTTCGCCGCTCGCGTCGTGCTTGTGCTTCTTGCCGCCGGAGTTGCCGAGCGCATTCCCGGCCCTGTTACCGACCACGAAGTTGTGCCGGGAATCGTCTTCGGCCCGAGGATCGCGCTGGTCTGCCGTGCCCTCGATGGCGATTCCGTAGCCACGTCCGCCCGGCCCGACGCCCGTGGCATCCGCCAGGTGGTTGTCGGCGAGGGTCACCTCACGCGTCGCCTTCGCCGAGATTCCGTGCCGCTCGAACCGCTCGACACGCACGTGCTCGACGAGCATGTGGCTGCTGGGTCGGCCGTCGCGCGGGCCGAGATGGATGCCATACATTGGGCCGCCCCCAGCATCCGCGTCGTTCGGGTCGTCGGCGAGGGGGCCGTCGTGGCGCGACGTAATGGTGAGGTCAGCCACGATGACGTCGGTGACACCGGCACCCCGGATGACGCGGCTGTCGTCGTCGCCATCGAACGACGTGACGAGCACGGTCTTGCTCGCGCCGGCGCCGCGCAGGTGAACTCCGCTGCGGAGCAGGAGGTTCGCCGAGTCGTCATTCGGGTGGGTGGACTTCAGATCGTAGGTGCCCGGTGGAAGCACGACCTCGTCGCCCGAATCTGCCGCCGCGATCGCGTCTCGGATCGCCGCAGCATCATCACCGGACTCGGGCGCCGGGTCGGCACCGAACTCTGTGACGTCGAGCAAATCGCCACCTGCGTCAGCCGCTCGATGTCCCGGATCGGCACCTGGAAGGTGCGGAACGGTCCCAGCGGGGGAGTCGCCTCGCTCGCCTCAGCACGGTGGAACGCCTCCTGCAGGTCGACACCATCGAGCTCGGCGCCCTGTTCAAGGAGAAAGCCGGCCGCCGCGAGCGCCCCGGCCGCATCCGACCAGATGGCGATCTTCCAGAACGCCAGCGGAATCTGCACGCCCCGATAGAGCGGGTCTGCATCTGCGAGCACTGGCCCCGTGAACACCGTCAGGCGCAGCGAGTGGGCCCGCGCGTGCTCCAATACGTGATCCTCGAGGCCAAGTCAGAGGAGCTTCGACTGGTTGAAACCGGATGCCTGGGGTGCGGCGTTCGTGTAGGCGAAGGTGTCGAGGTTTGCTCTCTGCGCAACATCCTGAGCACCCCACACAGGGTCCCGGCGCCGCACCAGGTGCCCGCGATCGAGGTCGTTGTTGCGATAGAGCGCAGGCCCGGCCTGTTCATCGGCGGGGATGCGACTCTCCAGGTGCCAGTCATCGCCCCGCGAGACCTCCACGAGACTGGCGCCATCGATGTTCACGGCGGTTGCGGTCGCGAGGCGTCGCTCCCGATCGTGAAGGACAGTGAAGTGCGTGTAGGGGAGCTCGGCTACGCGGCGTCCGTGCTCGGGTCGCGGCAGCGGCACATTGGTAGCCAGGAAGGTTGACTCGTAGCCGTCCCCGAACTCGTGGTCCATATGCGTGAGAGTAGGTCGCGCCACTGAAGATTCCCACCGCAAGAGCCGTGCGGAGTCGGCTGCGCGCTACCGTTGACCCATGCCCACGAACCTGCTCGGCCCGGAGCCGACCCTGCTGCCCGAAGAGCCTGATGTTGTGAAGGATGTCGCCGACGACGACTTCACGTCGGCCGACGTGGCCCTCGCACACCCCACCTCGTCCCTCGCGTGGGCGCTCCTTGCCGATGAGGCCTACGAGCAGGGCAAGACCCTCGAGTCCTATGCCTTCGCGCGGGTCGGCTACCACCGCGGCCTCGACGCGCTGCGCCGCTCAGGCTGGAAGGGCCACGGCCCCATCCCGTGGTCGCACGAACCCAACCGGGGGGTGCTGCGGGCGCTCTTCGCCCTGCAGCGCGCCGCCGACGCGATCGGCGAAGAGGATGAGGTCGAGCGGCTGGCCAGGTTCCTCGACGACTCCGACCCTGTGGCAGCCGAGAAGATTCGCAGCGGCGAGTAGCTGGCCGCGCCCGATGCGAGCAGCCGACACGCGCATCCGGGGCCTCGATATCGCGCGAGGTGTCGCCGTGCTGGGCATGTTCACCGCCCACACGGTCTCAGTCAGCGAGCCCACGGGGGCGTTCGTCGTGCTCGACGAGCTTGCGGGTGGCACGCGACCGCGGATGCTCTTCGCCCTCGTTGGCGGCATCTCGCTCGGCCTGCTCGTGGCAGGGACTCCGCGTGGCCGTGTGCATTGGCAGGTTGCGATCCGCGGCATCCTGCTGCTGGCACTCGGCCTGCTCCTGGAGTCGTTCTTCTCCGGCGTCAGTGTCGTGATCGACGAGTGGGGCATCCTCTTCCTCCTGATGCTGCCGCTGCTCTTCGTGCCGTCAGCATGGCTGCTGGCCGGCGCTGCCGTGCTCCTGGTGGCCGGACACATCGCGATCCTGGCAGGCGTCGGGCGCACGGTTCCGGTCGGTGACGGCCTGCTTGGGGTGATCGGCGCTGAGGCGATCGGTTGGGTGCTCACGGGCTCCTACCCGATGGTCACCTGGCTCCCGTCCATCATCGCCGGATACCTCCTCGCCCGAGCCGACCTGCTTCGCCCTAGAACCCAGGTGGCGATGGTAATCGCCGGGGCGGTGTTCTTCGCCGTGGGCCTCGCGCTCACCCTCTCCCTCGATCCCGACGGCGGACCCTCGTCGTGGCCGTCCGCTCTCGCCCTGCAACTCTCGGCCCTCGGAGCCGCGGCACTCACCGTCGCCGTCCTGATCTGGATCACGTCGCCACGGGCGGGTACCGCAGGCGGCATCGCCGGACGCATCCTGTATCCCCTCGCCGCAGCCGGCGCCATGCCCCTCACGGTCTACACGACGCACGTGCTCGCGCTCGCCGCCTGGTATGTGCTCGACCCGGCCGGGTGGGGCCCGGATGCCACGACCTGGATGATCTTCACGGCAGTGACGCTCGTCGTCGCCCCCGTGTGGAGGAAGACGATCGGGCAGGGCCCCCTCGAGTGGCTGCTCGCCTTCCTCAGCGGGCGGACGGGATTCGTGGCGCGGCTCGCCGCGAACCGAGCTTAGGCGGCGGGCGCCCCGAACCAGCGGCCGAGGTGCTCTCGCAGTTCAGCCACGTCGTGGCCCGCCCACGCGACGTAGCCGTCTGGGCGCAGCACCACGGCCGGGGCGTCGAGCTCATCGCAGCGCTCGGGAACGTGATCGACGCGGTCGTGCCAACCATCGACGGTGTACCGGCCCGAGGGGTCGATGAGCAGGCCGCGCGCCCCGTGCATCCGCTCGTAGAGCCTCTCGTCGCCCAGGGGCATGTCGCGCAGGTGGGTGCCGATGAGCGGATGCTCGCCCGATTCATAGCGCACATCGACGCCCGTGACCTTCTCGGTGAGCCTGCGGTTGACCTCGTCGATCTCGATGAGTTCCGCGAGGAGACGGCGCACCGCCTGGGCTCCCGGATCGAGCGACATGAGGTGCATCTGGGCGCGCGTGTTGTCGAGCACGGCGGATGCCACGGGCCGCCGTTCGCGCTCATAGCTGTCGAGGAGCCCATCCGGCGCCTGGCCGAGCACCTCGGCGGCGAGTTTCCACCCGAGGTTGGCGGCATCCTGGAGCCCGAGGTTGAGCCCCTGGCCGCCGACGGGAGGGTGCACGTGTGCGGCGTCTCCCGCGAGCAGCACCCTGCCGACGCGGTAGCGCGCCGCGAGTCGGGTGCCGTCACCGAAGCGCGAGAGCCAGCGGGGCGAGTGGGCGCCGAAGTCGGTGCCCGCGGCATCCCGCATCGCCGCTGTGAGATCGTCGAGGCTCGGCGGCACCGAACGATCGCTTGCCACCTCACGCGCCGGCGCCACAACGCGAAAGTAGCCGTCGCCGATCGGGCCCGCCCCGAAGCGAAGCTGCGTCGCGCGAACCTGGGCGACAGTCGCCATGATCTCCTCGAGCGGTGCGCTGAGCGCCACCTCGGCAAGGAGGGTGTCGTTGCGGCTCGGCTCGCCGACGAAGTCGACACCAAGCATCCTGCGCACCCGGCTGCGCCCACCGTCGCATCCGACCAGGTAGCGGGCTCGAAGCGACGAGCCATCTGCGAAATCGACCGTCACGCCGTTGTCGTCCTGCCCCAGGCCGACGACCTCACGCTCGCGCCGTAGCTCGACGCCGAGCTCCTCCGCCCGCTCGAGCAGGATGCGCTCCGTGGTCGTCTGTGGGATGCCCAAGACATAGGGATGTGCCGTGTCGAGCGTAGGCGCGGGAGCCGTCAGCCCCGCGAAGAACCCGCCGACCGGGTATGTCTGGCCGAGCGGGAGCATGCGCTCCAGCAGGCCGCGCTGCGCCATGAGCTCGATGCTGCGAACGTGTAACCCGAGGGCTCTCACAATCTCGGTCGGCTCGGCATCCCGTTCCAGTACGAGTGCCTCGACACCCTGCAGTGCGAGCTCGCACGCCAGCATCACCCCGGTCGGACCGCCGCCGACCACAATCACATCGTGCATCGCATCCCCTTCGCCTCGGCGAACGATCCTGCCCCAGGCAGGGGGTCTTGCGGCAAGCCCCCACTGCGGCCGTACCATGGAACTGCGGGGGAGAGGCGGCGCTTACTTCTTCTTGCGCCGCCGCGTGAGGATCAGGCCCGTCACGGCCGCCGCAATCCCCGCGAGCGTCGGTACCGCCATTACGCCGAGCGCGGGATGATCACTCGCCATTTCGGCGCTCGCCCAGAAGAACAGGATGAGCGCCCCGAGCGCCGAGGCCGGGGCCAGCCACCGGATCATGTCCCGCAGCAGGCCTGGGCGGCGGGCCGTCTCGCGGAGCGGTCCCCTCGCGAGCGCGAGCAGTCCGAGTCCGACCGCGATGACGGAGAGCACCCCGACCACCACCGTCGGCATGTTCTTTTCCGCCTCGATGTCGTCGAGGGCCGAGGCGTCGGGTCCGGCGAAGGTTCCCTCAGGGAAGTCGAGGATCGTGCCGAGGTCGGTCCAGCCGAGACGCGAGGGGTAGCTGTCGTGCTCGCCATGGCGGAGTTCCAGCAGGTGCACCCGCGCGCCATCCTCGCCGCGTGACGTCGTGTCCTCCGTGACGCTGCCCGGCTCGGGAGCGTCGTCCCCGTAGTGGTCGAGGAGTGCGACGGTGCCAAAGGGGATGGGTGCCTCCATCCACTCGCGCACGACCTCGGAGGTGTCGGGGTCCTTCGTCAGCCAGCCGCCGTCACGCACGAGACCTTCGAGCTCCTGCGGGATGCGCAGTTCCAGCGTGAACGGTTCGAGTTCGTCGTCCGGGTCCCAGCCGTAGTCGTACTCCCAACCGTCGACCAGTGCTGCCCACCGCACGCGGTCGACGCGGTCGCCACCGACAGCATCCGCCGCTGTCGCCGCGGACGTATAGCGGTAGTCGATACGCACCTCGTGCTCACCGCTCACAACTTCGACCATGCGGGTGACGATGTAGGTGTCGTCCCCGTCGATGCCTGTGTCGAACGGCACCGCCTTGCCGCCTACTGTCACACGCTCGATCTCGAGGCCGAGGTCGTGGCCATCGTGCACGCGCGGCCACTGGTGCATGTACTGGGGCGGATGCCGCATGCTGTCGTCGAAGTCGACGAGCGCCGTCTGGCTCACCTCGAGCACGGCCCGGTCATCCGCGCCGCGACTCAACTCGGCGCTCGCCTCAAAGGAGCGCACCGTGTGGCCCCAGGTTCCAGGCAGGTCGCCCTCATACATGAGGGCATCCGGCTCGTAGTTGTACGGGCTCGTCATCGTGCTCGCGATGGCGATCGAGCCGCCGACGAGTGCGAGGGCGAGCAGGCGCACGAGGATGCGAGTGGGGGAGAGGTAGCCTTCGGGGTCCGGTTCGCGATCGGCCGCGTCATCCGAAGCAGTCGCCTCCTGCGCGGCAAGCTCGCCCACCCGGCGTGCGGTCGCACGGGGAGCGCCGAAGAGCACGACGTAGGGGAGCAGCCTGTCGCGTGTCGTCGTGCGGTCGAGGAGCTGCGTGCGCTCGGCATAGGCCTCGATGCCGAGCAGGTGCTGCCGAATGAGCGCGCCTTCCTTCGTGAGCGGCCGTGCCGAGAGCGCGATTGCGAGCACGATGAGTGCGATCGCGGACGACACGAGCACGAACGCGACGGGCCACCACACGATCGCGAGCGTCGCCTGGTGCGAGAGCTGGCGCACGAGTCCCCACTGCACGATCGTCAGGGCGGTGGGTGCGGCGATGAAGAGGTCGCGCACGAAGCCATGCGGGATGCGCCGCAGCCCCCTTCTGAGTTGCTCACGGCGTTCCCCCGCGCGTAGGTATCGCGTCAGCGCCCGCGGCAGGTCGCCGACGCGGCCGGCCCGCCGCGCAACCTGCGCGACGCGCACCCGACTGCGACTCTCCAGCGCCTCCGCGAGTTCCATCGTGCGAGGTGCGCGCAGGATCTGCGCGGCGAGACGCGGCGAGACCTCGCGCGGCGGCTCAGCCTGCGCGGTGAACCAAGGGCGCCCGCGCTCATCGCTCCAGGCGACCGCCCGGGCCGCGAGCGCGAACAGGAGTGTGACCGCGAGGAAGGCCAGCGGCGCGAGCGGACCGAAGGTCTGCACCCACCAGAGGGTGGACTTCGGCGGCATCGTGAAGGTCTCGGCCTCGAAGGGCATGGTGAACCACGCGTTCGAGTGCGGTGGCATGTTCTGCTCGTTGGTGAAGTTGTAGACCGCGGTGCCGGGCGGGGCATCCGCCTCTGCCTCGATCCAGTCGCTCGCCGCCAGGAGCGTCCACGCGAGCCCGCCACGCGGCTGCCGCAGCAGTCGCTCGTCGAGTTCCTCCGGCAGCGTGACCGTCACGTCGAGCGCCGCGAAACCCTGCGGCCACGACGGCCCGAACACGTCCCACTCGAGCATGTCGATCGGCGCACCCGAGGCCTCATCCGTCGTCTGGTAAGCCAGATGGTGCAGCGTGTACTCGAGCACGTACTGGTGGTCGCCCGTCAGTTCCTGCTCGCTCATGATCGAGAGCCGAAGCTGGTCGGGCGTCGCGCTGCGCCCCACCTCGATGGGGGCGCCGTCGAGGGTCGCACGGATGTCGCTGGGCGCGAGATCGTGCCCCTGGTAGTTCGTGGCGAGCACGCGTTCGATGCCGCGCTCGCGCACGTCCTCGGGAAAGAGCGCGTCGATCGTCTCGACCACCTCGGCGCGCACGGTGCCGTCGGGTGCGCGCGTGATCGTGTAATCGACGTCGAACTTGCGGGCGATCCACGTCTCGGTCGCGGAGGATGCCGAGGAGGTGATGTCGTCAAGCTCCATGGGCTTGTTGATGACGGGCCCGAACGTGAGCACGAGGCCCGCGACCCCGACCATGGCCCAGAAGGCACGGATGCTGTACTGCAGCTTCTTGCCGCCGTGCGAACGCAGCCACGCCTCGAGCGCGAGCAGCGCTGCGGAGAGGAACGCCCAGACGGGCGTGTGCCTCGGGGCAACGTCGGGAATGCGCTCAGCGTCATCGAGGGTGGGCTCGTCGGCCGAGGAACGCTCGCGGGGCACGCGTGCAGTCTAGCCATCGGTTCGCCAAGCACCTCGCCGCCGAGCGCCAAGCACGGGGGCACTGTGATCACGCGGCCGACGACAGAGCTGTGAGACGTTCGGGCAATACAGAGGTCACGCTCCTACCGTCGCAACACAACGACCAAGGAGGACACGGATGCCCGGAGCAAAGGAACTTCCCTCGACCCTTGAGCGCTCGCCGAAGCACGCGCAGGAGATTTGGATCAAGGCCCACGACTCGGCCGTCGAAAGCTACGGCGAGGGCGAACGCGCCCACCGCACCGCGTTCTCGGCGCTCAAGCACGAGTATGAGAAGGTCGGCGACCACTGGGAGAAGAAGTCATCGAGTGGCCCCTCCGACAAGAAGGCAGCGGGCGGGCGCGGCTCAAAGGGCGAGACGAAGGGGGGCGTCGATGCCAACGCGACCAAGAAGCACCTCTACGACGTCGCCAAGCGCCTCGACGTGCCCGGCCGCTCGCGCATGAACAAGGACGAGCTCGTCGACGCGATCCAGAAGGCCAACGATCGCGAGACGCGCAAGAGCCGCTAGATGAACTCGGCCCGGCAGTTTCACTGCTGGTGGCGCGCGATCTCCGCGCTGTAGATCTGTGGGAAGCTGCCGCCATACTGTACGGGTGACCGACGCATCCGCTACCCCGTCCGCGACGCCCGCTGGCGGCGTCGACCACCGCCCGCAGTTCTTCGTCAAGCAAAAGATCACCATGATGGTGAACCGCTACGAGATCCGCGCAGCCAATCCCGACGGCAGCGAAGGCGTCGTGATCGCGATCGCGCAGCAGAAACGCATGGCCTTCAAGGAGCAGGTCACGTTCTATGCGGACGAAGCCCGCACGCAGCCCGTCTTCTCGTTCAAGGCACGCCAGGCGCTCGACCTCGCCGCCGTCTACGACGTGTTTGACGCATCCGGCGCCGCCATCGGGTGGTTCCAGAAAGACTTCGGGGCGAGCCTGCTGCGCTCCAGCTTTCACCTCGCAGGCCCCGGCATTGACGCCTACGGGCAGGAGCGCAACCAGGCCATCGCGATCATTCGCCGCTTCGTCGAGCTCCCGTTCGCGTTCCACTTCGACTTCACCGACAAGGCCACCGGTCAGCTCGTCATGTCGAGCGAACGGCAAATGAGCCTCCGCGACCGATACACCGTCACCGTGCCCGACACCCGCGTCGACTTTCGCCTCGCCGCCGCCATGGCGGTTGGGCTCGACGCGCTCATGCAGCGGTAGCCGAAGGCACCGACCGAGTCCCGACTGCTCGTCGACACCCCACGCAATGTACCCTCGAAGCGCGGGGGATACGGCGCCACCACCGGCGTCATGGCGAGCATCCGCGAGGGGCGAAGAATGACGGATGCCACGGGCCGCGGTGTGCTCATCACGGGAGCCTCACGGGGCATCGGTCGCGCTACCGCGATCGCCTTCGCGCGGGCGGGCAGTCGCGTCGCTGCGCACTACGGCAGTTCCCGCGAGGACGCCGAGCAGACCCTCGCCCTCCTGCCAGGCGAGGGGCACACGATCATCGGGGGAGACCTCTCGACGCCGGATGCGGCACGCCACATCGTCGACACTGCCGTCGCTGAGCTCGGCACCCTCGATGTGCTCGTCAACAACGCCGCGGTCGGCCCTGACGCGGCCAACGCCCACCCAATCGACGCAGGCGACTGGAACACCTGGGTCGACGCGTGGGACAGGATGACCCGCACGAATCTGCTCGGGCCCGCCCACGTGACCTGGGCCTTCGCGCGGCACCTCATTGAGCGCGGTGCTCCCGGCGCGATCGTCAACGTCGGCTCCCGCGGCGCGTACCGCGGCGAGGCAGACCACGCCGCCTACGGCGCGACGAAAGCGGCCCTGCATGCCTTCGGGCAGTCGATCTCACAGCGGCTCGCGCCGCACGGGATCGCCGTGACATCCGTCGCCCCCGGCTTCGTCGCGACTGAGCGGCAGCAGGAGAAGCTCGCGGGGGAGCGCGGCGACGAGCTGCGCGCCCAGAGCCCCTTCGGGCGGGTCGGCACCCCCGAGGAGATCGCCGACACGATCGTCTACCTCGCGTCGCCCGCCGCCGTCTGGGCCTCCGGCGCGGTCGTCGACCTCAACGGGGCGTCACACCTGCGCTGACGGTGCCTCCTGGCGCCGCACGATCTCCGCGATCCAGATCGGGGCGAACGGCGACGTACAGTTTGGAGGCGTCGGATAGTCCTTGAGCACTTCGAGGCGCTCGCCGATCGCGACCGCCCGGTCGCGGAACTCGGGGTGGGTGATGCCAATCTGGGCGAGGCACGTGTTCATCGCCCACTGCAGCCGGTCGGGGGCATCCTTCATCTCTGCCTCGATTGTATCGAGTAGCCCCGCCAGGTCGAGTCCCTCGGGCCGTTTCACCACTCGCTCGCTCGTGAGCGCCCACCCGGCGCTCGTCACCACCGGGTCGGCATCCGCTAGCCACGCGAGCCGAAGCTCGTCGGCGTGCGGGTTCTTCTTGACGACATAGTTCACGAGCCAGTCATGTGCCTTCGGCGCCCGGGCCTCGCGCAGCATGGCGTCGAGTTCGCCAGCGCTGTAGAGCTTCGGGCGGCAGACAAGCAGGGCGAGAAGGCGGGCGACCGTGACATCCGTGGCCCACAGCTCGACCGCAAGCTCGTGCTGGACTTTCAGCCGCTTGGCGATCGCGCGCAGTTTCGACAGGTTGACCCCGTGATCGTCGCCGTGTCGCTCGTTGACCGCTCGCGCTCGCGGGTCTTCGAGCGACGCGAGTTCGGCCAGCAGTTCGCTCACCTGGGTGTCAGACATCGTGCTCCCTCTTGCGTTGCTCTCAGTCAACCCCACGTCCGCGCGCCCGCGCCACCACCTGCCCCCGCGCCGACGTCGGGAAGCGCGCCAACATCGCTCGCACCTCAGTCGCGGTGACATCTGCGCCGAAGAGCTCCGTGTTGGGTTCGAAGCGCATGCCCTCCGCGAGCGGGCCCGCGTCGACGGGATCGAAGCCGAGGTCGTCGATGAGCTGTGCCACTTCCACCTTCGCTGCCGCGTCGTCGCCGGCGAAGGCAATCGCCTTGCGTCCAGGCGTGCCGGGCGGCCTCGGCTCATCTTCAAGGTCGTGGTACCCGACGTGATTGAACGCCTTCACAACCCGCGACTCGGGGAGGAACGCCTGCACGATCTCACTCGACGAGGTGCGCGGGTCAGCGAAGTCGGGACGGATGCCGTCGGTTTCCCACCAGTAGTTCATTGCGTCCACGACCGTCTTGCCAGCCAGCGCCGACACCGGCAGCGTGCGGTGCGCGCTGAGGGGGAGCGCGAGCACGACGAGATCGGCCCGCTCCGCAGCATCCGCCACCGTGGTCGCGGTGATGCCACCCTCGCGGTCGGCCGCACCCAGCGGGATGAACGCCGGGTCACCCGAACGGGCGAGCAACACACGGTATCCGGATGCCGCGGCGAGCCGTGCGAGCACCATGCCCGCCTTGCCCGCCCCGATGATGCCGAGCGTCGTCACACGCGGCGCCAGGTCACATGGCCTCGCCGATGTAGGAGTACTTGACGAAGACCTCGGCTGCGATGCCCGCCTCCTCGAGGAGCCCCTGTAGGGCGGTCAGCATGTACTTCGAGTCCCAGCCCATGTAGATGAAGTGGCCCTCATCGATCTGGTCCCAGTGGCCCGTCCACGCCTGCTCGTCGAAGATGGGGCCGCCGCGCTGCTCCGTGAAGGCGATGACGGATGCCCGGTCATCCGCCCACAGGCGCTTGAAGACGCGGTTGAAGAGGTACTTGACGTCGTAGACCTCCCAGTGCTCGCCGCGGTACTCGACGTACTCGAACTCGCGCTCCCACCCGCGCGGCCACCCGCTGCGGCGCTGCGCGTCGAGGATCGGCGTGAGACCGTCGTCGTCGATGCCGACCTCCGGCGTGGTGGGCCAGATGCGCAGGAACTCGGATGTCAGGGCCGCCGTGCGCTCGCCGATGGCCGCCGTGCCCCAGGCAGGCAGCTCGGCGAGGTCCCGTGAGATGCCGACCGCGCTGGCGTCGTAGACGGCGCGCTTCTGCGGGAAGGGCGCCTCCATGCCGCGTTCCGCGAGGTGCTCCTCCAGGAGCGTCAGGTTGCCGATCGTCGGGGCGAGGGCGCGGTGGCTGTTCTGTTCGTCCTCGCTCAGTTCGGCCCAGCTGCGCTCGCCGTCGCCCGTCCACGCATCGCCTGGGGCCAGCGGCAGCACGTGGTCGACATCGAGTCCCTCCGTGCTGTCGACGCCCGCGATGCGACCCAGCACGTAGGCGGGGTGGGGGAGCGCCCCGTACTTGAGGGCGACTCGCACACGGGCATCCGATGGCGTGACGCGGGCGATCGCCCGCAGCAGTTGCTCCGCGCCCTCGAGCCGCGCGCGGCACATGCGCGCGACGAGGCGCTTGGTGCTGAGGCCGATGACCGAGCGGCGCAGCAGGAGTGACTGCAGGCGCTCGAGCACCTCGATGAGTTCGTCCCTGCTCGCGGTGCCGCGTGAATAGTCGCGGTAGGCCTGCATCGCGAGCGGGAACATGCCCCGGCCGAAGGTGCCGAGGTATGCGAGGTGGCGCGAGACCGTGGCATCCGTCTCAAGCTCCGGATGCAGCAGGGTGCGGTAGATCTCCGAGAACTCCCGCCACTCGGTCGCCCGGGCCCGCAGCGTGTCGACGTCGAGCCTGGGGAACTCATGGCGGAAGGCGTCGTAGACCGCGCGCGGGATCGCGGTGTCGACCTCGCGTCCCGTCGTCGCGATCAGGTAGTGCCGCCAGAACTCGCCGATCGTCGTGCCCGTGTTGCGCTCGATCGGCAGCCAGAACTCGTCTTCGATCTCGCTCTGCTCGGCGTGCGTGAGCCCCATGAGCACGTAGTTGTGGATGAGTTCGTGGTCACGCAGGGGTGCGCCCGTCGAGTTGAGGCTCTCGAAGATCTGCTGCGCGTTCGCCTCCTCGTGGAGGGCGATCGCGACATGCTCGAGGCGCTGCAGGCCGCGCCAGATGCGGGGCACCTCACTCGCGGGGATCTGGCTGCGGAAGAACGCGTAGTTGTCGTCGAAGCGCGAATCCCGCAGCTCGGCATCCGCCCCACGCCGGTCGAGCACGACACTCTCGAAGACCTGCGCCCACTCGCGGTGGGGCCGCAGCTTGGTGCGGTTCGGGTCGTCTGCCCTCGCGAGCACGGCGCGCAGCTTCTCGGCGAGCGTTACGTCACCCGTGAGCTCCGGATGCTGCAGCACGGCATGGTGCAGGGCAGCAACCAGAAGCATGAGGGTCGTGATGCGCTGCTGCCCGTCGATGAGCACGAGTTCCCGCGAGTCGCCGTCGTGGCTCGCCGACGAGAGGATCGAGCCGATGAAGTGGTGGTGGCCGTCGCGGGAGTCCGCGACCGCACGGATGTCTGCCAGCAGTTGCTCGCATCCGTCGATGTCCCAGCGGTACTGGCGCTGGTAGACGGGAACGACGATCGTGGTGGCGGGATCTGAGAGCCAGCGCATCGTGTTGACAGCGGTGGCATCGACATTCGTGGCTGTGCTCATCGCTCCCGAGTCTATTCACCCCCGGATGTTAGGCTCCCCTTAGTTGGGCCTGTTAAAACGTGCTGGCCCTCAACGAAAGGGATGATCCACCTCATGGGTTACATCAAGTCCGCCGCGCTCGAAGAGACCGGCTACGTCGTCCTCGACAAGTACAACCGCGAAATCGACCCCAAGGAATGGCTCGACATCGAGTATGTCGACTGGAAGTCCTCGGGTGAGACTCGCTTCGCACCCCTGGCCAGCGCCAAGGGCGAGATCGAGGTCAACGGGTTCTGGAACCACACGCCGCCCCGCACCGACAAGGACGGGGTCTGGATCCCGTCGCAGGTCGAGAAGGCCCCCACGCTCACCGAGCGTGCCATGGAGCCGGGCGCCAATGTCGGCCGTTGCCGCGTGATCGAGCTCCTGCCGAACACCTACGCGGATGCCCTGTACAACCTCCACCAGGACGACAACAACCGTCTCAACCCCGATGGCACCGGCTGGGTCGTCCGTGGCTTCTTCAACCTCACGGACGACAAGGACAGCTACTTCGTCCTCCGCGAGAACCGCACCGACCCGAGCGTCGAGTACCGCATCGCGCTGCCCGCCGGCGCACAGATCATCGTCGACACGCAGCGCCTCTGGCACGCCGTCGCCCACAACGGCACCGAGCCGCGATACTGCCTCATCACCTCGTGGGAGTCGGGCGAGGAGCTCGACGCCTACATGGCCAAGTACAACGCGGTCAGCCGGGTGCCCAACGTCGAGGTGCCGCAGGACGTGCTCGACGCGGGCCAGGCCGAGCAGGAGCGTCGCATCGCCGCCCGTGCCGCCTACTACGCGGCGAAGGGCCAGGCCGAGAAGACGGCCATGAGCGAGGCCTGATCCTCCTCTGACGCGAGGAACCCCCGGTGCCCGTCACCGGGGGTTCTCCATGTCCGGACATCGATATCGTTGAGGGCATGGGCAAGAAGGACGACCGCACGCTCGCAATCCGCCAGAAGGCCAACGAGGCTCGCATGCGGGAGAAGAAGGCTGAGGCGCGCCGCCGCGCGCTCATCCAGGGTGGCATCGTCCTCGGCGTGCTCGTCGTCGTCGCGGCGATCGTGATCGCCGTCGTCATGGGCAACCGGGCGGCCAGGGAGGTCACGAGCCCGGAGAACACCGCCACCGTCGCGCTGGGGGAGGCGCGCGACATCCCGTTCCAGATTGCGGGTACGTCCGTGCGCGTGGGTCCGGAGGATGCGCCCGTCACGATCTCGCTCTATGAGGACTTCTCCTGCCCCCACTGCAAGAACTATGAGGCGGCCGTGGGGCAGACGCTGCACGAACTCATCGCCGAAGGTGGCGTCGCGGTCGAGTACCACCCCATCAACGTCGTGAGCGAGTACGGCATCCGGGCCGGCAGTGCCGCCGCCTGCGTCGCCGCCCATGAGCCCGAGAGCTGGACGACCGCGCACGCCTCACTGTTCGCGGTGCACGACGCGTCGACGGATGCCTGGAACAACGAACAGTTCGCCACCTTCCTCAACGGACAGGGCATCGGGGGAGACGAGCTGATCGAGTGTGTCGAGTCGGGACGCTACGCCAACTGGATCAAGCAGAACACGCTCGACGCACGCGACGCCGGGATCGGCTCGACCCCGACGCTGCTCATCAACGGAGAGCGCCAGCAGGCGCTCCTGAGCCCCGAGCAGCTGCGCGCGGCGGTGGAGGAGAGCGCCTCCTGACACCCCAGTTTTCGGGGGTCACGGCGCGTCGCGGAACTGGGGCTTCTTCCGCGGCCGTCTGCATGCTTATGATGTGCGAGACATCGCCGATGCCCTAGCAACATCCGTCCATTCGGGGGATCTCCCCAGGACCGTCAGAAAGACCAGAACAGCCCTATGGACATCGGCAGCATCGTCGTGAACGCGCTTGGATTCATCGGCACCGCGTTCTCGATCCTCATGTGGATCCCGCAGGCCCGGATCACCTGGGGCGCGCGCAACGATCCGGCGAAGCTCGCGGGAATCTCCGAGACGACGCAGTGGCTCCTTACCGGCAGCTATCTGGTGTGGGGCATCTACGGCCTGCTCGCCGACTCCCCGTGGATCGCGGCGCCGAGCGTTGTCGCCCTGCCGATCGCCATCGCATCCGTCATCATCGTGCGCCGCGGACGCCGTCTGCCGCTGACGGTGTCGGTGCCGATCATCTCGGCCGACGAGACGCACTCCAACCTCGACGAGACGCACCTGGATGCCGCGACCGGGCCGATTCTCGTGCCCGTCGCCGAGGAGATCGCCGCGTTCGACATCACGACGCCCATCACTGTGATTCCCGCCGACGCCGAGGCGGAGTCGACCGCGACGGGCACGATCCCGATCCTTGCGAGCGAGCCGCTCCAGGCGGAGGTCGCGGTCGAGGCCCACGGGGACCCAGCCGAGCCGACGCGTGGAACTCCCGCCGCGACCCCGGCCCCCTCAGTCAGCGACACGGGCATCATCACGATCCAGGCGTAGCTCCTCCCTGAGCGCTGCGCCCCTTGCGCGTGCCCGGGAGCAAGGGGAGCCTGTGCTGGTGGACAGCAATCAGTGGGATGTCATCGTCATCGGGGGTGGCTCAGCGGGCCTCAGCGCCGCGCTGCAACTGGGCAGGGCCGGGCGGCGCGTGCTCGTGATCGACGCGGGGGAGTCGAGGAACCGCTTCGCCGAGCACATGCACGGTGTGCTCGGCAGCGACGGACTTTCGCCGCTTGAGTACCTTGAGCGGGGGCGCGAGGAGGTCCGACGCTACGGTGTCGAGCTGCACCACGGTTCGGTCACGACGGTGGGCGAGCAAGGTCGCCTCCTGCACGTCGAGACCGCGACGGGCGAGCACTTCTCGGGCAGGCGGGTGATCGCGGCATCCGGATGCCGTGACGGCGTCGCAGATCTGCCAGGCATGGGAGAGCGCTGGGGCAGGGACGTGCTGCACTGCCCCTACTGCCACGGCTGGGAGTTTCGGGGCGCCCGACTTGGCGTGCTCGCCTCGTCGACCGCGAGCATCCACCAGGCGCTGCTCGTGCGCCAGTGGAGCGAGCGCCTCGTGTTCTTCAACGCCGAGTCGGGAGACCTGCCGGTGGATGTCTCGGCTCGCCTGCAGGCACGGGGCGTGATCGTTGAGTCGCGCCCGCCATCACGGCTCGTCGTCAGGGAGGATCGCCTCACGGGCATCGAGCTGCAGGGTGGCGACGTGATTCCGGTGGACGCGCTCTTCACGACGCCGATCCTGAAGTCCAACGAGGAGTACCTCGACGGCCTTGCCCTCGAACGCGAGGAATCAAAGCTCGGCGGCTTCTTGAAGACCGACAAGGCGGGTCGCACGAGCAACCCGAAGGTGTGGGCGGTCGGCAACGTCGCGCGGCCAGCCGAGACGGTGCCTATGGTGCTGGCCGCCGGATCCGCTGCCGGGGCGGCCGTCAACATGGACCTCATTGAGGAGGAGTTCGAGACCGCGCTGGGCGAGTGATGCGGAGCGCGTGGCTAGTCCCCTGTGCGGGCTGCCGTCGAAGATGGCGCGGGCGGCGGTCTGCGGTTACTGATGCACTTTCGGTGCGACACGCCGTGCGGGAGCGCTCCCAGGCGGCGTGTCGAACGAAAAGGTTGCTGGTCACCGCACGCCCGCACGCAGCAACCGCCACGCGCCTGGGCCCGGCGGCCGCGGCGCGCAGCTGCCTGACAAAAGCGCCTAGCGGTCGCGGCGCGGCTTGCGGCCGCGGTCCGGGGCGATCTCGATGAGCTTGCCGCTGATGCGGGTGTTCTTGAGCTTGCCGAGCACGTCACGGGGCAGGTCGGCAGGCAACTCGACGATCGAGAAGTCGAGCATGATCTTGATCGCGCCGAAGTCCTCCCGGCTGAAGCCGCCCTCATTCGCGAGCGCGCCGACGATCTGGCGCGGCTCGACCTTGTGACGGCGGCCCACCTCAATGCGGTACGGCGCGTACCTGGAGTTGCCGCCGCGCGAGCGGGGCTCGCGACGCTCTCCGCGCTCGGGCCGGTCGTCGCGATCGAAGCGCGCCTGGCGTGCGGGCCGCTCATCTTCCTTCGAGAGGAGCAGCGGGGTCTCACCTTGGGCGACGACCGCGAGCGCCGCGGCGACGTCAAGCTCGGGCACGTCGTGGTGCTGCACGTAGTGCGTGATGATGTCGCGGAACGCCGAGATGCGGCCCGTCTCGCTCAGCGCCGCCGTGATGGCGTCGTCGAAGCGGGTGAGGCGGGTGACGTTCACGTCGTCGACGCTCGGCAGCTGCATCTCGGTGAGCGGCTGGCGTGTCGCGCGCTCGATCGCGGTGAGGAGCCGACGCTCGCGCGGGGTCACGAAGCTGATCGCGGCGCCGCTGCGACCCGCGCGACCCGTGCGGCCAATGCGGTGCACGTAGGACTCGGTGTCGATCGGGATGTCGAAGTTGACCACGTGGCTGATGCGGTCGACGTCGAGGCCGCGCGCCGCGACATCCGTCGCCACCAGGATGTCGAGCTTGCCCGACTTGAGTTGCCCGACCGTGCGCTCGCGCTGGGCCTGGGCGACATCGCCGCTGATCGCGGCGGCCGAGTAGCCGCGAGCGCGGAGCTTCTCGGCGAGGTTCTCGGTCTCGCTCTTGGTGCGGACGAAGACGATCATGCCCTCGAAGTTCTCGACCTCGAGGATGCGGGTGAGCGCGTCGACCTTCTGCGGATAGGAGACGATCAGGTAGCGCTGCGTGACGTTCGCGGAGGTCGTGGTCTTGGTCTTGACCGTGATCTCCTCGGGGTCGTGCAGGTACTTCTGAGAGATGCGACGGATCGCGGCCGGCATGGTCGCCGAGAAGAGGGCGACCTGCTTCTCATCGGGGGTCTCGGCGAGGATCGTCTCGACGTCCTCAGCGAAGCCCATCTTGAGCATCTCGTCGGCCTCATCGAGCACGAGGTACTTGAGTTCAGAGAGGTCGAGGGTGCCCTTGGCGATGTGGTCCATGATGCGGCCGGGGGTGCCGACGACGACATGCACGCCGCGGCGGAGGGCCGAGAGCTGCACGCCGTAGGCCTGGCCGCCGTAGACCGGGAGCACGCTCACGCCGCGGAGGTGCGCCGCGTACTGCTCGAAGGCCTCACAGACCTGGAGCGCGAGCTCACGGGTGGGGGAGAGCACGAGCGCCTGCGGCGTCTTCTGGGCCGGGTCGAGGCGGGAGAGGATGGGCAGGGCGAATGCCGCGGTCTTGCCGGTGCCCGTCTGGGCGAGTCCGACGACGTCGCGACCCGTGAGGAGCACGGGGATCGTCGCGGCCTGGATGGCGGAAGGGGTCTCGTAGCCGACGTCCTTGACGGCGCGCAGGACATTGTCACTGAGGCCGAGATCGGAGAACGTCGTCTGGGAGGTGGCGGCGTCGGTATCGGCCTGCGTGGGGGTGTCGAGCGTGGTCATCCGAGCAACGTTACCGGGGGTAGCCGCGAGAGTGCTGGATCCTCGGCTCGACAGGCGGGACATGCCCCGTCAATCGCGGCAATGTCGGTGGCGCTGCCTACCCTTGGGGTATGGAGATCAAGAACTGCCCCGAATGCGCTGCTGAGACGGTATCCGCCGGCCACGCCCTCTGGGCTGACGGCGACGAGCTCGTCCTCGTGATCGAATGCGTCGAACCCGACTGCGGCTGGGCCACGGTCGAGGCCGAGTGGATCGACACGGGTGCACGCTCGGAACGCGACGGCGTGCTGGCTGCGTAGCGAACTGTCGCGCCCCTATACGACGGGACTCAGACGACGGGGATGCCGCGGCTCCAGCGTCGGCGCGCATCCCGCAGCAGCACGTTGAAGGGAAACTCGCGGAGCCCTCGCGGCAACCGCCGGTTGACCGACGCAACCATCCGGATGAACCGCTCGAAGCGGCGCTGCCGCCGTTCGCTCCAGGGCAGCCCCAACTCGGCCCGGAACTCCTGCGGCAGGAAGCCGAGCGTCAGGAAGCGGTTGAGCTGGCCCGTCATGCGGTCGAGGGGAAACGGCAGGAACGTGGCATCCGCGATGCCGCGGAGGTAGGCCCGCGTGACCTCATCCATGCGGATCGACGCGATCCCGCGCTGCCAGTACCGCTCGAACGCCTCGCGATCCTCCGGCCACGCCTCGGCCGGCACCTGCAGTGTCGTGCCGAGGACGGCACCGGCGCAGTAGAAGTCCTCCACACGATCACCGAGCGGACCGTGCATCCTGACGGTCACATCCTCCATGCCCCAGTACAGGCAGGCCGCCACCCACAACTGCAGGCGCTCATCGAAGGCGTCATACGCGACCTCGTCTCCGGGCCGGGACCGAACCTGCGCGTGCACGCGGTTGATCTCCCGCCGCAGACGCTGGCGATCCTCCTCGGTGCCGCCCGTGGCAACGGCCAGGTAGGTGAGCGTCGTCCGCGCACGCTTGAACGGATGCCGGTCGACCCGGCCAGTCTCGACTCGGCTCTCCGCGACACCCCGACCGACGGGCAGGATCGACAGTTGCATGATGACGTTCGCGCCCGCCGCGAGCAGGGCGACCCCGTCACGCGCGCCGACGCCGTCGTTCGCAGCCTTCGACGCATCCATCTCCCCAGACTGCCACCGGGTCGCTGGCATCACGCGCCTATCGTGTCTCAGCGCTTGGCAAGCCGCCGCACGATCGAGAACGCGGCAACGCCGGCCAGCACCCAGGGCCCCGCGATGAGGATCGAGTCGATCCAGGTGTGCCGGTTGTCGGCGCGACCCCGGCCGAAGCGGGAACGGAAGCCGCCGTGCGTGAGCTCGGCCTTGACGCCCGTCTCGCTGACGGGGTTGTCGGGCCGCAGGGTGAAGAACGAGCGCAGGTGGCTGCCCGCCGCATCCACTCGGTCTCCCGCGATCAGGATGAGCCAGTGGGCGGCGCGCCCCTCGCTGAACTTGTCGTAGGCAAAGCGGCGGATGGCGCCCGACAGGCCGTGCAGCGGTGCTGAGGTGCCGAAGACGGGCGTGACGAAGCGGTGTTCGATGGAGCGTTCGCGCGTCTCGGCGCCGGGCTGGCGTTCGGGAAAGTCCCAGTGCGCCCCGGTCACCTCGGAGGCGAAGCGCTCCTGCGGAAAGGCTGGCCGGTCGGCGGGGTCGAGGTCGACGCCCCAGCCCGGGATGCGCGCCTTCAGCTCTTCATTCGACTCGCGACGGTCGGGTGCCTGTGCGGTGTATGGCATGGTCTCGTTCCTCAGCTCGCGTCCGGCACGATGATGGGTTTGATGCAGTCATCCAGCTTCGACGAGAAGATGTGGTAGCCCTCGGCGATGTGTTCGAGCGGGATGCGGTGGGTCACGAGGTCGTTCGGCTTGAGATAACCGTTCTGGACGTGTTCGAAGAGCCGTGGCCACTGCCGCTTGACGGGGCACTGGTTCATCCGAAGTGTCAAGCCCTTGTTCATGGCGTCGCCGAACTTGACCGCCGAGAAGATCGGGCCGTATGCGCCCATGACGGAGATCGTGCCACCCTTGCGCACGGAGTCAATCGCCCAGTTGAGAGCAACGGGCGAGCCCCCCTGCATCTTTAGCTTGGCCGAGGTGATGTGTTGGGTCAGGTTGCCGTCGGCCTCCGCCCCGACGGCGTCGATCGCGACATCCGCCCCCAGGTAGTCGGTGGTCTTCTTCATCTCGACGACGATGTCGTTGTATTCGTTGAAGTTGAGGGTCTCGGCGTGGGCAAAGGTGCGCGCCTTCTCGAGCCGGTAGTCGAGGTGGTCGATCACGATGACACGGCCAGCGCCCATGAGCCAGGCGGACTTCGCAGCATAGAGACCGATGGGGCCCGCCCCGAACACGGCGACGGTGTCGCCCTCCACGATGTCTCCGAGCTGCGCGCCGAAGTAGCCGGTGGCGAGCGCGTCGGTCATGAGGAGGGCATCTTCCTCTTCCATCCAGTCGGGGATGATCGAGGGACCGACGTCGGCGAAGGGAACCCGCACGTACTCGGCCTGGCCTCCGTCATAGCCTCCGCAGGTGTGCGAGTAGCCGTAGATGCCGCCGACCGCGGTCGCGTTGGGATTGACGTTGTGGCAGTTCGAGTAGAGGCCACGCGCGCAGAAGTAGCAGGAGCCGCAGTAGACGTTGAACGGCACCATGACGCGGTCGCCGACCTTGAGGTTCTGCACCGACGGCCCGACCTCGTGCACGACGCCGATGAACTCGTGGCCGAAGGTCGTTCCGACGCGGGTGTCGGGCATCATGCCGTGATAGAGGTGCAGGTCTGAACCGCAGATCGCGGCGTGTGTGACCCGCACGATCGCATCGTTGGGATGCTCGATCCTTGGGATGTCCTTCTCCTCGACCCGCACCTTGTACGGCCCCCGATACACCATCGCTCGCATCGCATCGATCCCTTCGCTCACAGCGCCATCGTTCACGTCGTGCGGGGCACGGTACCTCCCGCCGAGGGCGGCCGTGCGGAGCAAATTTGCAGAAACCGCCCGGCAGCATCCGCTGGGTAGGCTGGCCAACATGCCCGAAATGGATGACGCCCGTGCGCAACTGCGGCGGCTCTGCGACGGCAGCTTCGAATGGCACATGGATGCCTCGCGGTTCGACTTCGACCGTTCACGGGCCCGCCGCTCCGGGGTGCTCGTACTCTTCGGGCGCCTCGACGCTGTGCCCGCGCGTGCATCGGGCATAGTCGGGCGGGATCTCGACGTGCTGCTGCAGCGTCGCGCCGCGACCATGGGGCATCATCCGGGGCAGATCTCGTTCCCCGGTGGCGGCGTCGAGGAGCAGGACGCGGATGTCACGGCCACGGCCCTGCGCGAAGCGGTCGAGGAGACGGGGCTCGACCCGGCCGGCGTCGAGATCCTCGGCACCCTGCCGGAGCTGCCGCTCGCGGTCAGTCACAACCTCGTGACGCCCGTGCCCGCATGGTGGACCAAGCCCTCGGATGTCGCGGCCATCGACCATCGCGAGGCGGTCGACGTGTTCCGCCTGCCGGTCGCCGACCTGCTCGACCCGGAGAATCGACGCTCGGTCGTGCACCGCGTCGAGGGTCGAACGTTCGCGACCCCCGCGTTCCAGGTGGGGGAGCGTCTCGTGTGGGGCTTCACGGCGATCGTGCTGTCGAACATGTTCGACGCGCTCGGCTGGGCCGTTCCGTGGGATGAGTCCCGCACGGTCACCCCGTAGCGACTACTGGGGGCGCAGCACCCACTTGAGCGCCTCGATCATGGCGCCATACCCGACTCCGGCCATCTCATCGGCCATGCTCTCGTTGCGCTTGACCTCGAGTTCGTTGATCTTGAGGCGCACGGCTTCGTCGTCGGCCTCGGTGTCGAGCACCCAGGTGAGCGCACCCATCGCGCCCGTGTTGCCGAGCACCATCTGCTTCGTCACGAGGCTCCTGCGCTCGGACTTCAGCTCGCTGAGCCACTCTTTGATCTCGTCGGTGTTTTTCATGGTGCCCCTATTGTCCCGCTCCCGAGGTGGGCCGCTTCCCGCGAACCTGAATTTTTGCTGAACGTCTGGGCCGCTGGATGGCGAGCGCGGGTAGCGTCCGACAAAACAGATACCCGCTCAGTTGCGTGCCCAGACCCGGGCGCGACAGCCGCGGGGGAATGGAGCAACAGCACATGGCTACCCTCCTTTGGATCATTGCTGCAATCCTCGTCATCGCCGGCATCGTCGCGATCGTTCGCAGGCAGCTGCTGTGGGGCATCGTCCTCATCGTCGTCGGTCTGCTGGTCGGGCCGGGTGGTGTCAGCCTCTTCACCTGATTCGGCACGCGCGCATCACCGCGCGTGCGGCGCGAATGCCCTCGGCGATACGCCGGGGGCATTCGTGCGTTTCGGTAGCGTGCGTTTTCAGACGGGGTCGTCGGGGTGGATACTGCGGGTCTCGGCGCGGCGATTGCGACTCGTGTACAGGTCGCTCACGTACACCCTGGGCAGCATCTTCGCGATGGCCAGGGCAACGAAGATGATCGTGTTGATCGCGACGACGGTCGACATGACAGCGAAGACCTCGGAGTACAGGAAGGACTCCGGCAGGATGATGCCGACCTTGACGTCAGGCATCTGACACCGCCGTCGGGTTCAGCTGGCGCCGGTCGACATGATTCCACGTGGCCTGTCGGCCCAGCGTGATGTCGATGATGCCCTTGACGTAGATCACGTTGAGCACGAGGTCGAAGATGAGCTCGGGAAAGAACGACAGGGCGAGGAGGCGTGCGGAGCGGCCGCCGTGCCACACCGTGACCACTCGCTCGACAAGGAACAGGAGGCCCATCCCGAGCCAGAACGGGAACCAGATCCAGGTGTCGACGGCGATCAGTGTGAGCGCCATGAAGACGAGGAACAGCCCGAAGGCGAACACTGAGTAGCCGAGTCCGAGTTGCTGCGCCCAGTACCGCACCGTCTGCAGGGAGACACCGTAGGAGCCGATGTTCTCGAGCGCTCCACGTTCCCAACGCAGGCGCTGCTTCCAGAGCATCCGCCAGGTCGGCATGACCTCGGTCACGACCGTGCACTCGCGAGGCGAGATCATGAGGGCGCCCAGTGATTTGAGCGCGATGGTGAGTTCGTTGTCCTCGGTCAGCGCCGCCGTGTCGTAAACGTTTCCGGGAGTTCCCGGGATCGTCGTTCCGCGACTGGCGGCAACCGTCCGCAGTGCGACGGGCCTGAAGAGGGAGGCCGTGCCGGTGAGGATGTAGACGCGGCCGCGGCGCCGGCGGATCTCACGGGAGTATCGGATGTACTCGTTCCGCTGCAACTGGCCGAGGATGCCGCTGCCCTCCTCCCCATAGAAGAGGCCCCCGACCGCCATGAGGGCCCGGTCCCTTGTGAAGGCGTCGACCGCGGCGGCGAGGAAACCGTCGTCGAGTGTCGTGTCGGCGTCCATGATCATGACAACGTCGTTCGGCCCCTGCTCCGGCAGCACGAGCTGCAGTGCTTGGTTCAGGGCGCCGGCCTTCTTGTGCCGGTTGTTGCGCGACTCGATCACCTCGACGCCGAGTTGGCGGGCGAGGGCGACGGTGTCATCAGTGCAGTTGTCCGCCACGACGATGATGCGGTCAGGGCTGTGCGACTGCGTCTTGAGCGAGGTGAGTGTGGCGGGGAGGGAAGCCTGCTCGTTGTGGGCTGGGATCATGACCGTCACGGTGACGGGACCGTCGTAGCGCCCACGGGTCTCCGCCATGATCACCCGCGCCGACAGGGGAGTGCTGCTGTTGTCGAGCGAGCGGCGGGCCTTGCTGGTCGCCTGGTGCTCCAAGAGGGCGATGAGCCCTGCAGCCAGCAGGGCGAGCGCCACCGCCGCGAGAAGTACGCGTGCGGAGGGCGCGGAGGTCACATAGAAGAGGTCCCAGATTCCGAGGAACACGCCGTGGGCGGGTGGCTCAGCTGCCTCTGGATCAGTCCAGGAGACCGCGAACCACAGCAGCACTGCTGCGGCGGCGATGACCACCGCGATCACGATGCCGACCGCGCGATCGAGCCAAGCCTTCTTCACTCTACCGATGCTATCGGGGGACAAGCCCGGAGCGTCGGGGTACAAGTGCTGGGGCAGTATTGCTTCATGACTCCAGCCGAGCCCCCGGTGTTTCGAGCCCCCATGCGCTCGCGGGATCACAGCATCCCTGACGGCGCTGCAGTCGAGCGCGCCCTGAAGGTCGGCGTGTGCGGCGTCGGCGGGCGCCTCTCGCGGGTGCCCGCACGCCTCGCGGATGCCGCGATCGCCGTCGCGTCGGAACATGACGAGCGGATCGCCCGCCGCCTCGAGAGATTCACGGATGCGCCCGACGGCTCCTATATATGGACGCGAGACGTCGACGGTGTTGCCTGGCTCGGTCGGCTGGCCGGCTCGTGGCGCTACGACGACTCCCGTGAAGCCCACGACGTGGACCTTGTGCACGTGCGGCCGTGCGAGTGGGTGGGGCGGCCGGTCCCCGAAGCGAGCGTGCCGCCCGCCGCGCAGCTCACCTTCCGCCGCGGAGGGCGCAACTGGCAGCAGACCCACGACCCGCACGTCTCGGCCCAGACGGCGGCCGTATGGCGTGAGATGACGAAGGGGCCGGATGCCGCGGCATCCGACCCCCTCTCGCTCGCGTGAAGCGACTCAGCCGAGTGGCGTGAAGTCGCGGCTCGCGATGTGCGTCGGCCGCGGCGACTTGGCCGCGTAGGGCTCACGAAGCGTGTTCTCGACGCTGTTGAAGACGAGGAACACGTTCGAGCGCGGGTAGGGCGTGATGTTGCTGCCCGAGCCGTGCATGATGTTCGAGTCGAACCACAGGGCGGAGCCGGCGGCGCCCGTGAACTGGTCGATGCCGTAGCGGCGAGCCAGCTCGGTGACCGCTTCCTGGCTGGGCACGCCCGCCTCCTGCGCCTTGAGCGACTCCTTGTAGTTGTCGTCAGGCGTCTCACCCACGCTCGGCACGAAGGTCTTGTGCGAGCCAGGCATCACCATGAGGCCGCCGTTGTAGGGGTAGTTGTCGGTCAGGGCGATCGACAGGCTCACAGCGCGCGGGATGGGCATGCCATCCTCCGCGTGCCAGGTCTCGAAATCTGAGTGCCAGTAGAACCCCGTGCCCTTGAAGCCGGGCATGTAGTTGACGCGCGTCTGGTGCAGGTAGACCTCGGAACCGAGGATCTGGCGGGCCCGGTCGAGCACCTTCGGGTTGCGGGCGAGCGCGGCGATCGGCGCGCTGAGCGACTCCACCTGGAAGACGGAGCGCACGGCGCCCGTCGCCCGCTCTGTGATGAGCCGGGCGTCGCCCTTCAGGGACTCGTCGGCTGCAAGGCGGTCGAGCTCATCGCTGTAGAGCTGTATCTCGTCGCTCGAGATGAAGTCGTCGAGGATCGTGAACCCGCGCTCCTCGTGCTTGCCCAGCTCATCGGCGCTGAAGGGGCCGTCTGCGGGAGACCCCCACACGGCGGGCTGCTCACGCTCGATCATGTCGCTCGGTTCGGCGAGCCGGGTCGGGAACAGGTCCTCGGCGGTCGTCGCGGTCATTGACATTCCTCCTCCTTCGTTGTTGTTCCGTGCGGCGTGTGCCGGTCAGGCTACCTCTGTCACCAGCGGGTAGACACCGTTCTCGTCGTGCACCTCGCGGCCCGTGATGGGCGGGTTGAAGACGCAGACGGTGCGCATCTCGGTGCGCGGGCGAACCTCGTGCTTGTCGTGATTGTTGAGGAGGTATAGGGAGCCTGGGCGCAACTGATGCGTCTCGCCTGTCGCGAGGTCCGTGATCTCGCCCTCGCCCTCCACAATGAAGACCGCCTCGATGTGGTTGGCGTACCAGAACTGGTTCACCGTGCCGGCATAGAGGGTTGTCTCGTGCACCGAGAACCCGACCTTCTCCTTTGCGAGCACGATGCGCTTGCTGCGCCAGTTCTCGGTCTTGATGTCGGCCTCGGTGTCGGTGATCTCGTCGATGCTGCGAACGATCATGCGCTCGTCGTCTCCTTCTGGGTTGTCGTGGCGGTGGGCTCGGCGTTGTCGAGCACGGCGGCGACGGACTCTTCGATGATGCTGAGGCCACGCTCCAGCTCGTCGTCGGTGAGCGTCAGGGCAGGGAGGATCTTCATGACCTCACCCTCGGGGCCCGAGGTCTCCATGAGCAGGCCACGCTCGAACGCCTCGCGGCATACGGCGTCGGCGAGGTCTCCCGTCGCGAACTGGAGGCCGCGGGCGAGGCCGCGACCCTTCGCGATGAGGTCGTGCTCGGGGTAGCGGGCCACGAGGCCGTTGAAGCGGCTCTCGACCTTGACACCCTTGGCGATCGTCGACTCCTTGAGCGCGTCATCCTGCCAGTACGTGCGGATCGCTTCTGCGGCGGTCACGAAGGCGGGGCTGATGCCGCGGAAGGTGCCGTTGTGCTCGCCGGGTTCCCAGATGTCGAGCTCGGGCTTCACGAGCGTGAGCGCCATCGGCAGGCCGTAGCCGCTGATGGACTTCGAGAGGCACACGATGTCGGGAACGATGCCCGCCTCCTCGAAGCTGAAGAAGTCGCCCGTGCGGCCGCAGCCCATCTGGATGTCGTCGAGGATCAACAGGATGCCCCGCTCCTTGCAGATGTCGGCGAGCGCGCGAAGCCACTCCGCCCGGGCTGCGTTGATGCCGCCCTCACCCTGCACGCTCTCCACGATGACGGCGGCCGGCATGTTGAGTCCGCTGCCGCTGTCGTCGAGCAGGCGCTCCATGTAGAAGAAGTCGGGATAGTCCCCATTGAAGTAGTCGTCATAGGGCATGGGCGTCGCGTGCACGAGCGGCACACCAGCTCCGCCACGCTTGAGCGAGTTGCCCGTCACCGAGAGCGCGCCGAGTGTCATGCCGTGGAACGCGTTGGTGAAGTTGATAACCGACTCGCGACCCGTCACCTTGCGGGCAAGCTTGAGCGCGGCCTCGACCGCGTTCGCGCCGCCGGGACCGGGGAAGACGACCCGGTAGTCGAGGTTGCGCGGCTTCAGGATCACCTCGGAGAAGGTGTGCAGGAAGTCATTGCGTGCGCTCGTGAACATGTCGAGCGAGTGCACGACGCGGTCGTCACTGAGGTAGTCGATGAGCGCCTTCTTGAGCACGGGGTTGTTGTGCCCATAGTTGAGGGCTCCTGCCCCGGCGAAGAAGTCGAGGTAGGCGCGACCGTCTTCGTCGTACATGGTGCTGCCGACGGCGCGGTCGAAGACGACGGGCCAGGAACGCGAGTAGCTGCGCACCTGGGATTCGAGATGAGTGGATGTTGCCATTTCTGTGTTCTCCTCCTGTGTGGTGTCGTGCGGAGTGCACGCCACGCCCCGTGAAGGGCGATGGGTGGGTGATGGTCTTCAGTCCTGAGCGGCGAGGGGGCCGATCTCATAGAGGGGCTCGGGCTCGTGCTCGCCCTCTTCGGGAAAGTGGCCGCGCTCGAAGAGCGGCCGCACCGTGACGGATGCCCCGCCCCAGCGCTCGGCGAAGGATGCAAAGGTCCTCTGCGAGGGGGCGTTGTCATCGGTGATGGTGGTCTCCAGCATGCGGATGGAGCCGTCGGCGACGCCGTCCTCGACGAGGCCGTCGAGCATCCGCCCGGCGAGCCCGAGCCCGCGGAACGCCTCATCGACGGCGACCTGCCAGACAAAGACGGTCTCGGGGCTCTCCGGCCGCCGGTAGCCGATGACGAAGCCGGCGACCTCGCCCTCGACGACGGCAACGCGACAGGTCGAGGCGAAGTCACGTGCATACAGGATGTAGGCGTATGACGAGTTCAGGTCGAGGGTCTGCGAGTCGCGGGCGATGCGCCACATGGCGGCGCCGTCGCCGATGCGCGGAGGCCGGATGAAACTCTCGGGGGAAGTCAGAGCGTGTCACCATCCCGGGTCGGCGTGGCGGGGCCCGGCTGCCAGGGGAGCGCCCCCGTGATGGGGTCGGCGACGACCGCCTGCAGGAAGTCGCGCGTGCGCTGCTCCTTCGGGTTCGTGAAGAACTCCTGCGGGGTGCCCTCTTCGACGATGCGGCCGCCGTCGAACATGAGGATGCGGTTCGAGACGTCGCGGGCGAACTGCATCTCGTGGGTGACGATCAGCATCGTGATGTCCGTCGTGTCAGCGACGTCCTTGAGGATGCCGAGCACGTCACCGACAACCTCCGGGTCGAGGGCCGAGGTCACCTCGTCGAGCAGCAGGATCTCCGGGTCCATGGCGAGGGCCCGCGCGATCGCGACGCGCTGCTGCTGGCCGCCCGAGAGCTCAAGCGGGTGGGCGTCCTCCTTGTCGGCGAGGCCCACCTGTTGCAGGAGTCCGCGCGCCTTCTCCTTGGCGTCATCCTTCGACATCCCGAGCACGTGCACGGGGGCTTCGATGATGTTCTCCATGACGGTCATGTTGGGGAACAGGTTGAACTGCTGGAAGACCATGCCGATCCGCTTGCGGATCTCGTTCTTGTGCTTCTCCTTGAGTTCGACCCGATCGCCGTCGACCTCGTCGTGGCTGAGCGGTTCGCCATCGATGTAGATGTAGCCGCCGCTCAACTCCTCGAGGGTCATGACGAGGCGAAGGATGGTCGTCTTGCCCGACCCGGACGGGCCGATCAGCGTGACGCGGTCACCCTTGTTCACGGTGAAGTTGAGCCCGTCGAGCACGACCGTGTCGCCGAATCGCTTCTCGACGTCTTCGAATCTGATGGCGGGCACGTTCCCGCCATTGGTGGTGTCAGTGCTTGAAGGCAAGGCGCTTTTCCAATCTGCCGATAAGAAGCGATGTCGGGTAGCTGGCAAGCAGGAAGATGATGCCAGCGAGCGTGATTGCTTCGATGTACTTGAAGTTGTTGCCGCCGAAGATCAGGCCGGCCTGCACCATCTCGACAACGCCGATCATGAGGAGGAACGGCGTCTCCTTGAACATCGAGATCGCGTAGTTGCCGAGCGCGGGCACCGTGGCCCGCACAGCCTGGGGAATGATCACGGCGACCCACGTGCGGGTGGGCGACATGGAGAGAGCCTTGGTGGCCTCCCACTGGCCCTTCGGCACGGATTCGATCCCGGCCCGGTAGACCTCCGCCATGTAGGTGGCGTAGTGGATGCCGAAGACGATGATGCCGATCGTCAGTGGGGTGATCGAGGTGAACGTGAAGTACGCGAAGATCAGCTGCACGACGATGGGCGTCATGCGGATGAAGTCAATGACGAACTTCAGGATCATGGCGAGCGGCTTCGGCAGCGACATCCGGAGTATCGCGAGGATGAGGCCGAGGACGGCAGCGATCGCGGTGCTCACGACCGTGACCAGGAGTGTCACCGTGAGGAAGCTCGTCAAGAGCCGGGGGAGGGCCTCGAGGGCGAGGTCCCAGTTCCAGAACTCGTTCATGACTTGGCCGCCTCTCCCGTTCCGACTCCCGTATCAGGGGAGCGGAGGCTCAGGGCCTCCTTGAGCGACTCACCGCGTCCGAGGCGGTGCTTCGCCTGCACCTCGAGCGCGTTCATGATGAGCGTGAGGATGTAGGCGAGCACGAAGTAGATGACGAGACCCAGTCCATAGGCGAAGAAGGTGTTGGTGTCACGCTGGAGCGAATCCAGGCGGAACGTGAGGTCGGTGATCGTGATCGTGCCGACGACGGCCGTGCCCTTGAGAAGGTGGATGAGGAGGTTCGTGAGCGACGGGATCATGAGTGCCCACGCCTGCGGAAAGATGACCCGGCGCATCCGCTGGGCCCTCGTCATGCTCAGCGCGGTCGTCGCCTCCCACTGCCCGGCGGGCACGGAATTGATCGAACCGCGCACGACCTCGGCGGCATAGGCGCCGTAGTTGAGGCCGAGGGCGAGGATGCCGGCCGTCATGGGGTGGAGTTCGACGCCGAGCTGCGGCAGCACGAAGAAGAACCAGAAGATCTGCACCACGAGCGACGTGCCGCGGAAGAACTCGATGATCGCGCGCGCGAAGCTGCGAACGATTGTCCGCGGGCTGCGCGCGAGGATCCCGAAGATCACCGCGATGACCATGGCCAGTGCGGCGCCGCCGAGGGTCAACTGGATCGTGATCCACACGCCATCCAGGATTCTCGGCAGCGCCGCCACCAGCGCTTCGATATTGCTATCCATGGGAGAGGGTGTTAGCCCAGGTCACCCGCGCACAGCATCTCGGTCGTGAGGTCAGCGGGAGGCATGTTCTCCTTGGTGAAGCCGTACTCGCCCACCAGCTCGAGGTACTTCTCCTCGCTGTCCATGATCTTCGCGAGCTCCTCGTTGTAGGCGTCGAGGAGCGTCGTGTCACCCTTGCGGAAGACCGTCGATCCGGCACCGACCTGCTCAACGCCGTCGATCTCCTGCACGAAGGCCTGCGTGGTCTCCACGCCAGCGTCGGGGTTGTTCTCGACCATCCAGTTGAGCGAGATCGCGGTCATCGCGAATGCGTCGGCGCGGCCGTTGGCCACAACATCCATGCCGGACTGCGCATCCGGAACGCTCTGCACGTTGGTGATGCCGAGGGACTCGGCGTAGCCGGCCTCGATACCGCCGGCGAGCACGGCGAGGTTCACGTCGCCTGCTTCAACGACCGAGTCGAGATCGGTGAGGCCCTTGGGGTTGCCCTCGGGAACCATGAGGGCGGTCGTGTACATGATCTCCGGGTCGCTGAATGCGGCCTGCTCGCAACGGTCGGGGAGGATCGACATTCCGGCGCTGACGGCGTCGAAGCGGCCGGCGTTGAGGCCGGGGATGAGGGAGTTCCAGTCGACCTGTACGACCTCGACGTTGTCGATGCCCAGGTTTCCGAAGATCTCCTTGTGCATTGCGATCGTCGCGCCGGTCGGCTCGTCGCCGTCAAGCCACGAGTAGGGACGCTCATCGGCGATGGCCACCGTGATGGTGCCGGAGTCCTGCAGGGATGTCAGGAGGTCTTCGTCGGAGTCGGCTCCGCCGTTTCCTCCCGAGCCGCTGCAGGCGGTGAGTGCGAGTGCCGCGACCCCCGTCGTGGCGATTGCTAGACGAGCCCTCTGGCTCCGTCGCTTGTTCATCATGCTCCTCATTCGGTCGTGTAGGACGAACCTCGTCTGCGGACTAGGGACACGCAGACAGACCCGACCCGAAGTGGTGATGGGCCCCCACCATACGCACGCCCTCCGACGGGATGCCACCCCTCGCTGGCCGTGCGGGTGGCGACTCGCCGGGGCTGGGACGAACCTTGCTGCGTCTCCTGAAGCGTGCTAGCGAAGGGCTCAGTACCCAGTGGGACCCAGGCGATTCGAGCGGGTTCTGAGGCATTTTTGCCCGCTCGTCGGCACCGTCTTCTCGCCTATGCTCGCGGCGATCGACGGGGGTCGCGCAACTCGCTATATGGAGGAGTGCTCAGTTTTTCTGCCGCGCGGCTCTCGCGACATGAAGCGTTCAGTCGCGACCGCCTCGGCGGTCGAATGTCACATTCCGATAACAGATCGAATTTTCGGGCGGATTCGCCTACGATGTCGCGAATCGAGTCGCATTCGTTGAGCCTGATTGTTCGATTCCTGCGGCAACACCCCGGTGCGCATAGGCTGGAAGGGACGACCGAGAGCAGGACGACCATCACCCCCGCGACACCCATGAACACCGCGCTGGCCCCCGCCGAGGTCGGCGCCATCCGCGCAGACTTCCCGAGCCTTGAGCAAGAGGTCAACGGGCATCCGCTTGCCTATCTCGACTCCGGAGCCACCTCGCTCAAGCCGAGGCAGGTGTTGGATGCCGAACGAGAGTTCTATGAGCGGCACAATTCTGCAGTGCACCGCGGCGCCCACACGCTCGCCGCACTCGCGACCGAACGCTTCGAGGATGCTCGTGCGACCGTCGCCCGCTTCATCGGTGCGGCGGAGGATGAGGTCGTCTGGACCTCGAATGCGACGGAAGCCATCAACCTCGTGGCCTACGGCATCTCGGCCGCGAGCGCGCGCGGCGGCGCTGACGCGGTCAGCCTCCGCGCAGGAGACGAGATCGTCGTGACCGAGCAGGAGCACCACGCGAACCTCATCCCCTGGCAGGAACTCGCGGCCCGCACCGGGGCGACACTGCGCTTCATCCCCGTCGACGACGCGGGCGAGCTCATGCTCGACAGGCTCGATGAGACCATCACGGAACGCGCGCGGGTCGTCGCATTCACGCACGTGTCCAACGTGCTCGGCAGCATCAGTCCCGTGGACCGCATCGTGGCCCGCGCCCGCGAGGTCGGGGCCATCACGGTGCTCGATGCGTGCCAGTCCGTTCCCCATATGGCCGTTGATGTGGCATCCCTCGACGTCGACTTCATGGCCTTCTCGGGGCACAAGATGCTCGCGCCGACCGGCATCGGGGTGCTCTACGGGCGCCGCGAGTTGCTCAACGCGCTGCCGCCGTTCCTCACTGGTGGCTCCATGATCACGACCGTGACGATGGAGCGCGCCGAATACCTCCCCGCGCCGCAGCGCTTCGAGGCCGGCACCCAGCGCGTCTCCCAGGCGATCGCCCTCGCGGCGGCGATCGACTACCTCGAGGCAATCGGGATGCACAGGATCGCAGCCCACGAGGCCACGCTCGGCGTCCGGCTCGCCGACGGCCTCGCCGCAATCGAGGGGGTGCGGATGCTCGGTCCACGGGCGGACGCCGAGCGCGTCGGCCTCGCGAGTGTCGACGTCGCGGGCATCCACTCGCACGATGTCGGCCAGTTCCTCGATGACCGGGGTATCGCGGCGCGCGTCGGCCATCACTGCGCCCAGCCCCTGCATCGCCGGCTCGGCGTCACCTCCTCGACACGGGCGAGCACCTATATCTACACGACAGAGGAGGAGGTCGACCGCTTCATCGAGGCGATCGCCGACTCCCGTGATTTCTTCGGAGTGCGCCCATGAGTTCCTCAGAACTGCAGTCCCTCTACCAGGAGATCATCCTGGACCACTCCCGCCAGCCGATCGGCTTCGGGCTTGTCGGCAACGCTGACGGGAGCTCGCACCAGCTCAACCCGACCTGTGGCGATGAGGTCACGCTCGAGATCGCGGTCGACGAGGACGGTCTTGCGCACGTGCACTGGGAGGGTCACGGTTGCGCCATCTCCCAGGCCTCCGCGTCGCTCTTCAGTGAGATGGTCGGGGAGGGCATGGCCCTGGACGACCTGGATGCGCGCATCGAGAGTTTCCGCACGGCCATGCGCTCGCGCGGCAAGATCCAGCCCGACGAGGAGCTCCTCGGCGACGCGGCCGCCCTCGGGGGAGTCTCGCGGTACATCGCGCGCGTCAAGTGCGCCATGCTCGCCTGGGTGGCGGCGGAGGATGCGATCGCGCAAGCGCGCGCCTGAGCAAACGCGCTCATACCGGCTGGTCGGTTTGGGTGCTAGCGTCGATAGGGGTCCAGCGCCGGACCCCACCGACAGGAGGCATCGTGGCATCACCCGACCATTCCAAGAGCATCCAGATCCAGCTCGCCGAGCGCCCGAGCGGCTGGCCCACTGACGACACCTTCCGCACCGTCACGGTCGACCTTCCCGAACTCGCCGAAGGCGAGGTGCGGGTCGCCAACGAGTTCGTCTCGGTCGACCCCTACATGCGCGGCCGCATGGACGACGTGAAGTCCTATGTGCCTCCCTACGTGCTCGGCGAGACGATGGAGGGCGGGGCTGTCGGCCGCGTCGTCGCGAGCAACTCGGAGCGGCTGGCCGTCGGTGACCTCGTGCTGCACTCACTCGGCTGGCGCGATGTCGCCCAGGGCGAGGCATCCGCGTTCCGTCGGGTCGAGGAGATCCCCGGCATCATCCCGTCGGTCTACCTCGGGGCGCTCGGGATGCCCGGCTTCACCGCCTGGGTCGGCCTGCGCAAGATCGCCCGGCTGCAGGAAGGTGACATCGTCTTCGTCTCCGGCGCTGCCGGGGCGGTCGGCAGCTCGGTGGGACAGATCGCCCGACTTGCCGGGGCTTCGCGGGTCGTCGGCTCGGCTGGGTCGGAGGAGAAGGTGCGCACGCTCACGGAGCGCTACGGCTTCGATGCGGCGATCAACTACAAGGAGGGCCCCGTGCGCAAGAGCCTGCGCGAGGCGGCCCCCGACGGCATCGACGTGTACTTCGACAATGTGGGCGGCGAGCACCTTGAGGCCGCGCTGGGGGCCTTCCGCGACGGCGGCCGCGGCGCCATCTGCGGCATGATCTCGCAGTACAACGCGACCGAGCCTGCACCCGGGCCGCGCAACCTCGCGAACCTCATCAAGCGTGGGCTGACCCTGCAGGGCTTCACTGTGAACCGCTACAACGAGCACTTCAAGGAGTTTGCGGCGGAGGTCACGCCCTGGGTGCGCTCGGGTGAGCTCATCTACGACGAGACCGTCGTCGAGGGGATCGAGAACACCCCCGCGGCGTTCCTCGACATGATGCACGGGGCCAACATCGGCAAGATGGTCGTGCGCGTCAGCTGACGCTGAAAACGCGTTCGGCCCCCACGCTATGATGGGGCCACACATACACACACGGGAGTCCGGTGAGCCGGGCTGAGAGGAAGCTACTCCAAGCTTCGACCGTCGAACCTGATCTGGATAATGCCAGCGCAGGGAGGGAACTATGAACACTACAACTGCACCTGTCGTCGCGTCCGCCAAGGCGAAGCCGAGCCTTCGCTGGAGGGTTGTCGACATCGTCGTCGCGAGCGTGATCGGCGTCGCGTCCGGTCTCATCTTCCTGGCCTGGAACGTTGCCCACGAGCCCCTCAGCGGGCTCGTCGGATTTCTGCCCGGCCTCCAGGCGCTCTTCGGAGGCGGATGGTTGTTCGCGGGCGTGCTCACGGCGCTCGTCGTGCGCAAGCCCGGCGCGGCGATCTACGGCGAGATGATCGCGGCGACCGTCTCGGCCCTCGTGGGCAACCAGTGGGGCGCGCTCACGCTCGTCTCCGGTTTCGTGCAGGGGCTCGGCGCCGAGCTCATCTTCGCGCTCTTCGTCTACATGAACTGGCGACTGAGCGGTGCCATCCTCGCGGGCATGGGAGCCGGCCTCGCAATGGCGATCACCGACCTCACGCTCTGGTACCCGGGCGCGGCACCGCTGTTCGCGACCGTCTACACGATCTCTGCGATCATCTCGGGCGCCATCCTCGCCGGCGTGCTCTCCTGGCTCGCCGTCCGCGGACTCGCGAGGGCCGGGGCGCTGAACCGCTTCGCCTCGGGGCGCGTCCCCGCGCGGCGCTGACGACCATGGAATCCCGGATGCCCGGGGCCCGCGTCAGCGCCCGGGGCTGGGGGTGGCGGCACGCCGGTCGGGACGACTGGGCCGTGCGCGACCTCGATCTCACGATCGAGCCGGGGGAGCGAGTGCTGCTGCTCGGCGCCTCCGGCGCTGGCAAGTCGACCGTCATCCACGGACTCGCCGGCGTGCTCGGCGGGGACGAGGAGGGCGAGAGCACGGGACAGTTGACGCTCGACGGCGACCATCCCGCGTCCCGCCGGGGCCGAGCCGGGCTCGTGCTGCAGGACCCAGACTCGCAGGTCATCCTCGCGAGGGTCGGCGACGACGTGGCCTTCGGCTGCGAGAACCTCGGCGTGCCGCGCGAGGAGACCTGGCGCCGCGTGCGCGAGGCACTCGCGATCGTGGGCCTGGACCTGCCACTCGAGCACTCGACGGAGGCGCTCTCGGGCGGGCAGAAGCAGCGGCTCGCCCTCGCGGGTGTGCTCGCCATGCGGCCCGGCCTCCTCCTCCTCGACGAGCCGACCGCCAACCTCGACCCCGAGGGAGTGCGCGAGGTCGTGGATGCCACGCGCCGCGTGCTCGACGAGACCGGCGCGACCCTCGTGGTCGTCGAGCACCGCGTCGAGGTGTGGCGAGAACTGGTCGACCGTGTGATCGTGCTCGGCGCCGACGGGGGAGTGCTCGCCGACGGGGACCCCGCACGGGTGCTCACCGACGAGGGCGAGGCGCTCGCGGCATCCGGGGTCTGGGTTCCGAGCCACCCACCGCGGATGCCCGTGCGGCGACAGCACGGCAGCGGCGAGTCCCTCGTGTCGGCCGAGCAGCTGTCGGTCGCTCGAGGCAAGCGTGTCGTGCAGGAGCGGGTCGACCTCACGGTCGGCGCTGGGAAGGCGATCGCCCTCACGGGAGCGAACGGTGCCGGCAAGTCGACGCTCGTGCTGACCCTCGCGGGGCTGCTCGCGCCGGCGGCGGGCCGGGTGCTCGCGCATCCCGTACTGGCAGACGGGGCGGGGGATTCGCCGCTCAAATGGCGATCGCGGCACCTCCTCACGCGCATCGGCACGGTGTTCCAGGACCCCGAGCACCAGCTGCTCACCGGGCGGGTGCGCGACGAACTGGCGATCGGGATGCGCGCGCTCAAGATCAGCCGCGCCGAACAGGGGGCACGCATCGACGAACTGCTGCAGCGGCTCCGGCTCGCACACCTCGCCGACGCGAACCCCTTCACGCTGTCAGGCGGCGAGAAGCGGCGGCTCTCCGTCGCGACGATGCTCGCGACGCGCCCGCCCGTGCTCATGCTCGACGAACCCACCTTCGGACAGGACTCCCGCACGTGGGAGGAACTTGCGGCAATGCTCGCCGCCCTGCTCGATGACGGCAACGCGATCGTCATGGCGACGCACGACGAGCGGCTCGTCGACGCGCTTGCGACATCGACGCTCCGCTTGCAGCCGCGCGCGGAGGTGCTCGCATGACGGCGGTTGCCGCGCGCCCCGACCGAGCGGTCGCGACGATCAATCCCGTCGCGAAGCTGGCGACGGCTCTCCTCGTCGCCGGGGTGCTCGTGCTCACGATCGACTGGGTCTCGGCAACCGTGGCCCTCGTGCTGGAGGTCGCGCTCTTCGCCTTCGCGGGCGTGAGCGCCCGCACCTTCTGGCTGCGCACACTGCCGATCTGGATCATGGCGCCGCTCGCCGGCGTGACGATCGCGCTCTATGGCGAGGCATCCGGCGCCACCTACTTCGAGTGGCTCTTCGTGCACGTGACAGAGGGTTCAGTCACGCTCGCGGTCGCGACCGTCTTGCGCGTGCTCGCGATCGGCCTCCCCGCCGTCGTGCTCTTCATCACGATCGACCCGACCGACCTTGCCGACGGGCTCGCGCAGGTCGCCAAACTGCCGAGCCGTTTCGTGCTGGGCGCGCTGGCGGGGCTCCGGCTCGTGGGCCTGCTGATCTCCGACTGGCGCAGCCTTGAACTCGGCCGCCGCGCCCGCGGCGTGAGCGATCACGGGCGTGTTCGACGGCTGCCGGGGCAGGCCTTCGCGCTCCTCGTGATCGCGATCCGACGGGGCAGTAAGCTCGCGACGGCCATGGAGGCCCGCGGCTTCGGCGGCACGACCCCGCGCTCGTGGGCGCGAGCGTCACACTTCGGCCGCCCCGAGGTGTTGCTGCTCATCATCGGGGCTGCGATCGCGGCGACCGCCGTCGCGGTCTCGGTCGCGACCGGCCACTGGAACTTCATCTGGGCGAGGGCATGAGACCGGATGCCACGCCCGCACCCGCGTCAGGGCAGCAGCCAGAGACGGCGCATGCGATCGTGACGCACGTGCCCCGCATCGTCGACGCCGTCGTGGCGGATGCCCGCCCGGTCGTGCTCATCGACGGCCGTTCCGGCTCGGGGAAGACGACGCTCGCCAGGGCGCTCGCGGCGGCGATCGAGGGCGCACAGCTCGTGCGGCTCGACGACATCTACCCCGGCTGGGACGGGCTCGACGCTGGGAGCGCGATGGTCGTCGCCGACGTGCTGCGGGCGGACGACCCCGGGTGGCGAGGCTGGGATTGGAATGTGGGCCGGCCAGGCACGTGGCATCCGCTCGATGCGGCGCGGCCGCTCGTGATCGAGGGTTGCGGTTCGCTCAGCCGGGCGTCGCGTGCGCTCGCGACCTTCGCCGTATGGGTCGAACTCGACGGCCCCACCAGGAAGCAGCGCGCCCTCGCCCGGGATGGCGAGGGCTATGCGCCGTACTGGGACCGGTGGGCGCGCCAGGAGGATCGTTTCATCGCGCGCGAGGACCCGCGCTCACTCGCCGACGTCGTGATTGACGAGACCGCCACGGCCTGAGCGCACCAGCTGGCTCGCCCCGGCTGACCCCCATTCGAGGCGCGTGCTCGGCCCTACACTGGAGCCATGCTTGTTGCCTTCTCTGTCTCGCCAGGCGGCACCGGCCGCACCGATGGGTCCGTGCATGACGCGGTCGCGGCCGCCGTCAAGGTCGTGCGCGAATCCGGCCTGCCACACCGCACCGACGCGATGTTCACGACGATCGAGGGTGAGTGGGACGAGGTCTTCGATGTCGTCAAGCGAGCGACGGATGCCGTCGGTGAGTTCGGCTCGCGCGTCTCGCTCGTGCTCAAGGCCGACATCCGCCCCGGCTACACGGGAGAGCTCGACGGCAAGGTCGAGCGTCTCGAACAGGCCATCTCCGGGGAGTAACGCCGCGGCGTTATAACGCGTTACTCGGTCGCGCGCGTGGGCTCGCCGAGCGTGCGGCGCGCGAGCAGGGTCGCCCCCGCGACGGCGGCCGGCATGGTGGCGACGGCACCGAGCGGCACGAGGAACAGCACGAACGCTGCAACCCCGAAGCCGAGTGTGACCGAGCGGCGCTGGCCGAGCATCCGTCGCCGTGCACCGAAGCGGATGCCGCGGCGCTCGAATGCCGTCGCCGTCAGTTCGAGCGCCAGGAACCACCCGCCCGTGAAGGCGCCGATGACTGCGGCCGTGACACTGCCCGCGATCGGGATGAGCCCGAGCAGGAACAGGCCGAGCCCGATGAGGACGGTGAGCGCCAGCACTGCGATCGCCTCGCCGACGCCGCGCAGGATGCCGCGAAGCATGGGCACCTCTGGCGCCTCGGTCACGGGCGAGATGCGGTCGTCGACGGCGCGGGAGATGTGCTCGAAGAACGGTGCCCCGATCGTCAAGGTGACGACCGTGAACGTGTAGACGGCCACGAGGGCCGCCGCGCCGATGATCCCGATGCCGACGGCGATCTGGATGACCGTGCGCCACAGTTCGTCCCAGTCGTCGGCGAAGCCCGTGATCCACGACACGAGGTGATCGAGGTTCATCAGCAGGGTGATGATGGCGGCACCGAAGACGAGTGAGGTGATCAGGCCGGGCACAAGGCCGATCAGCATCGCGCGCGGGGTGGAGCCCCAGGCTCGGAAGCCACGGAACAACAGCCCGACACCCTCAAGGAAGCCCCGCAGCATGCCCGGCGCCTTCGGGGCGGTGTCGGCGGCGGGCATACCTCGAGAATATCCGCCGAGGCATGCCCGCGCGGTGCACCCCGGGACCGCGTAGACGTCAAGAAACGTCACGCGAGGTCATCTAGTGGGCCGGTGCGACGCCCTCGCCGGGGACCATGTCTGCGGGCTTGCGAACGAAAAGCGCCAAGACCACAGCGGCGGATGCGATGGCAGCGCCGACAAGGAATGCCACGTGGATCCCCGCCGCGGTCGCGAGGAGTTCAGGGGCGCCGGTGCCCATGGCCGCGGCGGCCGTCACTGACATGAGGGTGACGAAGAGCGCGGTGCCTGCAGCCCCTGCGACCTGCTGCACGGTACCGACGATCGCGCTGCCGTGGGGGTACAGGTGCGGCGGCAGCGAGCCGAGGGCCGAGGTGAGAAGGGGTGTGAAGACGAAGCCGAGGCCGAGGTTGAGCGCGAGGTGGACGGCGATGATCCAGGCGATGGAGGTGCCTGGATCGAAGGTCGCCATGCCCCACATCGCTCCGGCCGCCACAACCATGCCCGGGATGACCAGCGGAGTCGGGCCGAAGCGGTCGAAGAGGTTGCCGACGATGGGAGCGATGACGCCCATGAGCACGCCGCCGGGGAGCAGCATGAGGCCGACGCCGAGCACCTCGAAACCGAGCACCTGCTGGAGGTAGATGGGGAGGAGGATCAGTGAGCCGAAGAGGCTCGCCATGACGATCACGACGAGCACGATGGCGAGGCTGAAGGTCTTGCTCTGGAAGGTGCGCAGGTCGAGGAGGGCAGCGTCGGCCTTCTGGAGGCGAAGCTGGCGCAGCACGAAGAGGACGAGGGAGACCGAGCCGCCGACAAGCGGGATCCAGATGGGCACGGGCGTGTGACCTGAGGCCGCCTCCCCGATGCTGCTGAGGCCGTAGATGAGGCCGCCAAAGCCCAGGGCAGACAACACGACCGACAGGATGTCGAATCGGGCCTCCGGGCGGGTCGACGTGACGTTACGCACCCAGATCGCTCCCAGGACGAGGGCGAGTACCGCGATGGGCAGCACCGACCAGAACAGCATGTGCCAGTCGGCGACCGAGAGAATGAGCCCCGACACCGTCGGGCCGAGCGCGGGGGCGACGGCGATGACGATCGTGATGACCCCCATCATCCGACCGCGGTGACTCGCCGGCACGACATTGAGCACCGTCGTGAAGAGCAGCGGCATCATGATGGCGGTGCCGCTCGCCTGCACGACGCGACCCGCGAGGAGCACCTCGAAGCCGGGGGCGATCGCGCCGATCAGCGTGCCGACCGAGAAGAGCGACATGGCGGCGAAGAACACGTTGCGCAGCGGGAATCGCTCAAGCAGGAAGCCCGTCAGCGGGATGACGATGGCCATTGTGAGGAGGAAGCCGGTCGTGAGCCATTGGCCGGTCGCGGCCGTGATGTCGAGGTCGATCATGATGGGCGTCAGCGCGACGCCCATGACGGTCTCGTTGAGGATGACGACGAAGGCAGACACCACGAGGAGCGCGATGACGAGACCCGGCTTGACAGCCTGGGTCGTCGGCGCGGCGGGCACGGAGGCGGTGCTGGGGGAGGAGTCCTGCAGGGTCAAGAAGTGGCTTCCTTCAGAAGAGTGATGGGCACTGCGCGCGGAACAGACGGCGCGAATGGCAGGGGATCGAGACTACCCGAGGGTGACACCGACACCGAGCAAACGTCGCGAGCGGCACCGATATTCCCGAGCATCCGCAATCTTGCCGCGATCGCGCAGTGAGCTGGCTCTGGCCACGGCGGGTGACTCTCCGACATACTCGAAGCTGAGCGGATGTCGGTGACCTTCGTGCGCTCGTGCGACAGCTCCCACGACCATCCGAAAGGCTCTGCATGTTCTTCCTTGACGCGCTCGTCGGCACGGTGCTCCTCGCCGTCGCCGGCGTAGTCCTGCTCGTGTTCCTCTTCCTGACCCTGCGCGGCATCAAGATTGCGAAGCCCGACGAGGCGATCATCGTCACCTCCCGGCAGAAGGCGGGCGCGCGAGCGGAGAGCGGTGAGATCGAGAACGCCGGGCAGAAGGTCGTCTTCGGTTCCCGCGTCTTCGTCAAGCCGATCGTCGAGGCGCACTTCAAGCTCAGCCTCCGCAGCCGACAGCTCAACGTGCAGGCAACGGCGCAGACGCGCGACGCCATCACGATCCGCGTCAATGCCGTCGCCGTCGTCAAGGTCGGCGGCACGGAGGAGATGGTGCGTGCGGCAGCGCAGCGCTTCCTCAACCAGCAGGAGGAGATCGAGGCATCCACCGAGGAGGTGCTGAGCGGTTCCGTACGATCGATCGTCGGCCAGCTCACGGTGACCGAGATCATCACGAACCGTTCCGCACTGCAGGGGCAGGTGCTCGAGGCCGTGCGCGAGTCACTCGACGTGCAGGGGCTCCAGATCGACACCCTCCAGATCAAGGAGATCGACGACGACAACGGCTACATCCGCGACCTCGGGCGTGCGGAGGCCGCCCGCGTCAAGCAGGTGGCCGAGATCGCGGAGTCGGTCTCGAAGCAGGCCTCGGAGGAGGCCCGCATCGGAGCGGAACAGGCCGTCGCCGAGCAACAGCGCAAACTTGACCTGCGCAACGCCGAGATCCAGAAGGAGACCGACAAGGCCCGAGCCGAGGCCGACGCCTCGCGCCCGCTCGCCGAAGCAATTGCGCAGCAGGAGGTCATCTCCCAGCAGGAGGTCACGGCCCAGAAGCGCGTCGGCCTGCGCAAGCAGGAACTCGATGCCGAGATCCGCGCGGTCGCCGACGCCGAGGCGTACTCGGTCGAGAAGCAGGCCGAGGCATCCGCCGCCGCCGAGAAGAGCCGCCGCATCGCGGCCGCTGAGGCGCTGCGTGCCGAGGGTGAGGCCGAAGCCGATGCGATTCGTGCCCGTGGTTCCGCCGAGGCCGAGGCCGCACGGGCCCGTGCCGAGGCGCTCGAGGAGCGAGCAACCGAACTCCTGCGCCAGCAGCTCATCGAGAAGCTGCCGGAGATCGTGCGCGCCGCCTCCGAGCCCTACGCGGCCATCTCGAACCTCACGGTCATCTCCGGTGACGGCGGCACCCAGCTCGGCCAGAATGTGGCGGGCCAGCTCGCCACATCGACGCAGATCATCAAGGACCTCGTCGGCATCGACATCGCCGACATCATCACGGGTCGCGCGTCGGGCGAGGCCACAGGGTCGGCGATCGCCGAGGCAATGGCCGCTCCGACTACGCCGACAGCGACGCAGTAACCGCCTCTCGCGCGCTCGGGTGGCGGAAGGTGAAGCCGTCGCCGTGGAGCCTGCCCGGATCGACGTTCTGGTCGGCCAGCAGCAGTTCGCGGCCGGCGTGGGCGAGCACCGCCGTGATCGCGAAGCGGGGAGCACGGAGCCAGTACGGCCGGCCCATCGCCCGTGCGACGGCCCTGCCGATCTCGTCGGCCGTCGCGGGTGCGGGCCCCACGAGGTTCACGGGCCCGGAGAGCTTGGAGTCGAAGAGCAGGTGACGGATGGCCGCAGCCTCATCGTGCACGCTGATCCACGGCCAGTGCTGGCGGCCGGTGCCGATAGGGCCAGCGAGGCCGAGCCGGGTGAGCAGCAGCAGGGGAGCCAGTGCACCCCCGCTGCCGAGCACGATGCCGGTGCGCGCGTGCACGACCCTGGTGGCGGCATCCGCTGGCGCGGTCGCGCCCTCCCACGACGCGACAACCTTGGGCAGGAAGCCCGCGCCCCGCTGGGCGCCCTCCGCGAGCAGTTCGCCTGGGCGGTCGCCGTAATAGCCGACAGCGGAGCCACTCACGAGGACCTCGGGTCGCGAGGATGACCGGGCGATCGCGGTCGCGAGCGTACGGGTCGCCTGCAGGCGGGAGTGGAGGATCTGCCGCTTGTATCGGTAGGTCCAGGGCAGGCGGGAGAGGGATGCCCCCGAGAGGTTCACGACGGCGTCGGCGCGTTCGATCGCCTCGACGGGGAGCGCCCCGTGCTCGGGGTGCCACTCGTACTCGTCCCGCTCCTCGGCGGGTCGGCGTACGAGCCGCAGGACGGTGTGCCCATCGGCTCGGAGTTGCCGCTGCAGCTCCGAGCCGATGAAGCCCGACGCCCCGCTCACAAGCACGGTGCGTGCTGGCGTGGTCATGGTGTGGCCGTCACAGTCCCACGGTGCGGTTCTCGCCGATGTCGGGGTGGCCACCCGTGATGAGCGCCTTGACGCCCTTGACAGCGGCAACGACGCCTGGCTCGTCGGAGTGCCAGTACTCGGCAGCCTCGGCGCGCACGCGGATCAGTGCGACCTTTGGGTCGTCGCGGCCCTCGGGGAACCATGCCTCGACCATGGGGTTCCAGAGATCGTCGATGAGCTGGCGATCGTGGATGATCTCGGCCGCCCCCGCGATCGAGACGAAGCCCTTGTTCGATTGGAAGCTCGCATTGACCTGCGGATGCGTGCGAATGGCCTCGACCTTGTTGCTCGGGTCTTGCGTGAAGAACCAGAGGTCACCAGCGAACTCCTCCTCCTGCACCGCGAGCGGACGGCTCTCGTGCCGTCCCTCCCTTGTCATGGTCGTGAGCATCGCGATCTTCGACGCCTTGACGAGTGCGGCGATCGTGGAGAGGTCCTGATCCGTGGCGGGTGCCGTCGTCGTGTCTGACATGGTCAACCTTCCTGTCGTGGCTTCGGATGTCGCGGACGCTACCCGCGATCGCTGGCAGTGGGGTGTGTGATTCAGTTGCGGTGCAGGCGTCGCTCGACGATCGCAACCATGTGGCGCGCATCCGGGCTGAGCGTCGGCTCCTTCTGCCCGTCCAGGCTCAGGGGGTGCTCCCGTTCGAGCGCAGCAAGGCGCACGATCGCGTCTCTCACCTCCTGCACCGCGTCCCGCGTGCCGCGCCCGGCATCCCACGACCGCAGCAGGTCGGCGAGGCGCCTCAACACCGACTCGGTCGCCGCCGAGGCGGGATCGCTCGCACCCTCGAGGCTCTCGCGCCTCGCCTGCGCGTCCTCGATGATGTGCCGCAATTGGCTCGCCAGCCGGGTGAGCGCGAGCAGGTCATCGAAGTCCTCATCGATGTCGTAGGGGTGACGGCGGGCCCTGGGGTTGAGCCGCCGGCTCTCGGCGGCCTCCGAGGCGGTCGCCTCCGCCTCGCGAAGGGCAGTGTCGATCTCCCGCATCTGGTCGAGGGAGCCGTGCAGTTCCGATCCGTCGACGACCCGAAGCGCCACGTCATCGAGCGTCTCGGCGATGCGCTGTCGCAGCTCTGACACCGAGGCGGAGGACTCCTGAATCCAGAGCGGAGGCATGATCGCGGCGTTGATGACGACGCCCACGAGCATCCCGACCCCCATCTGCACGAGGTAGCCCAGCGAGAAGTCGTCTGCGTTGGCGCCGCCGAGCACGAGCACGAAGAGCGCCGCGATCGGCACGTAGTCGCGCCCCGCGCCCAGGCCGCCGAGCCCGCCCAGGAGCACACCGAGGCCGACGGCGAGCGCGACGCTGAGGTAGCCGGGCAGGGGCGAGAAGATGACGGCGAAGGCGAGGCCGATGCCGATCAGTAGGCCGAGCGCGGTCTGCAGGGTCGAGCGCAGCGAGCTCATGAGGGTCGGCATCATGACGATGAGCGCCCCGAGCGGCGCATAGTAGGAATAGTCGTCGACTTCTCCCGGCAGCAGGTGCCCCACGAGCCAGGCCACGCCAGCGGCGAGCGCCGTCTTGAAGGCGAGCACGAGACGAGCCGGGCGGATGCTCGGCTCGATGATGCGCGAAAGCCTCCGCTTCACGCCCACGCGCGACATCACCGTTCTGTGCGCTCGTGCTCCGCATACTCGTCGAGCAGCGCGTTGGCCCGTTCGCCGGACTCGCCCTCCTGCGCGATCGCGTCATGCATGCCCTCGAGCTTCTCCGCACCGGCGGGGAACGGGGGCAGGAGCGGGGTCGATGGGTCGGTGATGACCTCGAGCACGACGGGACGGTCAGCCGAGAGGGCCTCGTCCCACGCCGACCCCAGTTGCTCCGGGCTGTCGACGAGGAGGCCCTTCATCCCGAGGAGCTCGCCGTAGGCCGAGTAGCGGAAGTCGGGCAGGGCCTGGCTCGCCGCGAAGCGCGGCGCGCCCTCGTTCTCGCGCTGCTCCCAACTGACCTCCGCGAGGTCGCGGTTGTTGAGCACGCACAGCACGAAGCGCGGGTCGTTCCAGCGCATCCACATCTTGCTCAGCGTGATGAGCTCGGCAACGCCCGTCATTTGGGTACCGCCGTCGCCCGCGAGCACGATCATGGGGCGGTCGGGATGCGCGAGCTTGCCCGCGATGCCGTATGGCATGCCGCAGCCCATGCTTGCGAGGGTCGATGAGAGGTGCGCGGGAACCCCTGCGGGCAGGCGAAGCTGCCGGGCATACCAGTAGACGACGCTGCCGACGTCGAGCGCGACCTGCGCGTCCGCCGGCATCCGCTCGCTGAGGGTGCGCACGACGAGCTCCGGGTTGACGCCCTGCACCTCGACGTGTGCCCGGCGCTCATTGATCTCGTGCCATTCGCGTACGTGCCCTTCGACCTCTTCGCGCCAGGAGGTGTCGGATGCCTCGGGCAGCAGCTTCACGAGCGCCCGCAGCGTCGCGGCGGCGTCGCCGACCAGCCCGACCTCCACGGGGTAGCGGTCACCGATGCGACCCGCGTCGATATCCACCTGCACGGCCCGCGCCTGGCCGGGCTGCGGATAGAACTCGGTCCACGGGTCGCTCGACCCCACGATCAGGAGCGTGTCGCAGTTGTCCATGAGGTGGGCGCTCGCCGTCGTGCCGAGGTGCCCCATGACACCCGTCGAGAACGGCAGCGACTCGTCGACGTGGGGTTTGCCGAGCAGGCTCGTCGTGATGCCCGCGCCGAGCTTCTCCGCGACCGCCACGACCTCCTCGCTCGCGCCCTTGGCGCCCTGGCCGACGAGGAGGGCGACCTTCGACCCGCTCGCGAGGAGGCGAGCGGCGTCTTCGAGCTGCTCTGCGGCAGGCAGCATCCGCCCGGTCTCGAACCCGGCCGAGGTGAGCACGACGCCGTGTGTGTGCTCGTGTTCGGGGGCATCCGCGATCTGCACGTCATGCGGCAGGATGACGACGGCGGGCGAGCGCGTGCTGAGGGCACTTCGGAACGCACGGTCGACCACCATGGGGATCTGTTCGGGGGTCGCGACGACCTGCACGAACGACGCGACATCGGCGAAGAGGGTCGAGAGGTTGATCTCCTGCATGTAGCCGGAGCCCAGCACGCTCGCCGACTGCTGCCCCACGATCGCGATGACGGGCACGTGGTCGAGCTTGGCGTCGTAGAGCCCGTTGAGCAGGTGCACGGCGCCCGGCCCCTGCGTCGAGGTGACGACGCCGACACCGCCCGTGTACTTGGCGTGACCCACCGCCATCAGGGCGGCGTTCTCCTCGTGGCGGGCCTGCACGAACTCGGGCCCGTGCTCGGAACGCTGGAGCGCCGCGAAGAAACCGTTGATGCCGTCGCCGCTGTAGCCGAAGATGCGGTCGACGCCCCACTCGAGCAGGCGCTCGACGATCACGTCGGAGACGGTCGAGGTGGTATCGCTGTCGGCCATTGCCACTCCTTTGTCGGGTGCCCGGCATGCTATTCCCGCCTCGCGACGGCGACGTCCAGCGATCGCACAGCCGGCGGCTCAGCGGAAGTTGCGCGACTCCGTGCGCACGGGCATCCGCAGCGCCTCGAAACGGTCGGCGACGAGGTTCACGACGCCATCGGGGGAGCGCTCGAGGACGCCCCGCACGATGAGCGCAGGCGACTCGCGCGCGACCCGTCGATACCTGGCCCACACCCCCTTGCTCGCGAGCACGTTGAGCATGCCCGTCTCGTCCTCAATGTTGAGGAAGGTCATACCGCTCGCCGTCTGCGGTCGCTGCCGGTGCGTCACGACGCCACCGATCTCGATGCGGCGGCCCGATTCGCCCGTCTCGAGGCGCGAGATCGACCAGACCCCGCGTCGGTCAAGATGGGGGCGGATGTGACGCACCGGATGATCGTCGGTCGACACCCCCGTCGCCCAGAGGTCATAGGCAACCTGCTCGGCGGGCGAGAGCATGGGCAGGAGGGGTGGCTGGATGGAGATGGACGTGCCCTCGAGCGTGCCTGGACGTTCCTGCGCCGCCGCGCCAGCATCCCAGAGGGCCTCGCGGCGGGACATGCCGAGGGAGTCGAAGGCGCCCGCCGAGGCGAGCGCCTCGAGCTGCTCCGTGCTGAGCCCGACCCGCCGGGAGAGGTCGGCGAGGTCGCGGTAGGGGCCGCCCTCCTCCCGCTCCGCCACGATGCGCTCCGCGAGGCTCGAGCCGATGCTCGTGACCCCGGCGAGTCCGAGGCGCACCGCGAAGGCACCGTCCCTGCGGTGATCGATCGGGTCAGGTTGCGAACGGTCGAAGGGGGCGACGGGGGGTTGCGTGAAGCTGAGGCAGGCGTCATCACCCGTCGCCGCGGCATCCGGCCCCAGGGGCTCAAGGGTCGCATCGGCGGCCGAACGCAGGATGTCGGGCCGCAGCACCTGCACGCCGTGCCGCCGCGCATCCGCCACGAGCGTCTGCGGCGAGTAGAAGCCCATGGGCTGCGCGCGCAGGAGGGCGGCGAGGAAGGCGCCCGGGTAGTGCAGCTTGAGCCACGAACTCGCATAGACGAGCACGCCGAAGCTGAGGGAGTGCGACTCCGCGAAGCCGAAGTTCGCGAAGGCCTCGATGCGGGCGTAGACATCATCGGCGACCTTGCCCGTGATGCCATTGCCCGCCATGCCCTCATAGAGCTTCGCCTTGAGTGACTCGATGCGCTCGATGCCGCGCTTGGAACCCATCGCCCGTCGCAGCAGGTCGGCGTCCTCCGCCGAGCAGCCGCCCACCGCGACCGCCATCTGCATGAGCTGCTCCTGGAACAGCGGCACCCCGAGCGTGCGCTTGAGCACCGGCTCGACGAGGGGATGCAGGTAGGTGACATCCTCCTCGCCCGTGCGGCGCCGGATGTAGGGGTGCACGGCGCCGCCCTGAATGGGGCCGGGGCGGATGAGGGCGATCTCGACGACGAGGTCGTAGAAACAGCGCGGCTTGAGGCGGGGGAGCGTCGCCAGCTGGGCGCGGCTCTCCACCTGGAAGACGCCGATCGCATCCGCCCGGCAGAGCATGTCGTAGACGCCCTGCTCCTCGCGGGGGAGGGTCTCGACGGTCCAGCGCTCGCCGAGGTTGTCGGCCACGAGGTCGAAGCAGTACTGCATGGCCGCGAGTATCCCGAGGCCCAGCAGGTCGAACTTGACGAGGCCCATCCACTCGCAGTCGTCCTTGTCCCACTGCAGCACCGTGCGATCCTCCATGCGGGCGTGCTCGATGGGGCACACCTCGCCGACGGGGCGCTCCGTCAGCACCATGCCGCCGGAGTGGATGCCGAGGTGGCGGGGAGCCTTGAGCATCCGCTCGGCCAGGTCGACGACGGGGCCGGGAATCTCGTGATCGCTGCCGATGTCGTGCCAGCGCTCGACCTGCTTCGACCAGGCATCCTGCTGGCCCTGGCTGTAGCCGAGGGCCTTCGCCATGTCGCGCACGGCGTTCTTGGGCCGGTAGCTGATGACGTTGGCGACCTGCGCTGCGTTGCGCCTGCCGTACTTGCGGTAGACGTACTGGATGACCTCCTCGCGGCGGTCGGAGTCGAAGTCGACATCGATGTCGGGCTCCTCCTCGCGCAGGCTCGAGAGGAAGCGCTCGAAGGGCAGGCCGTAGAAGATCGAGTCGACCGCCGTGATGCCGAGCGCGTAGCAGACGGCCGAGTTGGCGGCCGAGCCGCGGCCCTGGCAGAGGATGCCCTGGCTCTTTGCGAAGCGCACGATGTCGTAGACGATCAAGAAGTAGCCGGGAAAGTCCTTCGCCTCGATCACGCGAAGCTCCTGCTCGAGGCGGGCGTGCACCGACTCGTCGGCATCCGGGTACTTCTCGAGCGTGCCGAGCCGCACGAGTTCCCGCAGCCACGACATGGGGGTGTGGCCCTCTGGCACGTCCTGCTTCGGCAGTTTGGGTCGTGCCGCGCGGAGGGGGAAGGCGAGCTGGTCCGCGAGCTCGACCGTGCGGGCGACCGCCCCCGGGTAGCGCGCGAAGCGTTCGGCCATCTCGGCGCCGCTGCGCAGGTGCGCGCCGTCGGTGGCTGGCAGCCACGCATCCATCTCGTCGAGGCTGCGCCGCGCCCGCACAGCGGAGACGGCAGAGGCGAGCGGATGCTCGTCGGGCGTCGCGTAGTGCACGACGTTGGTCGCGATGGTCGCGAGGCCCGTGCGGGCGGCGATGCGCGCGAGGGCGTCGTTGTGCTCGGAGTCGAGGGGGCCGCCCTGGTCGAAGAGCTCGACGACGACATTGTCGTGGCCGAAGAGGCCCACGAGTCGTTCGACCTCGCGCGCCGCTGCCGCCTCGCCCTCGTCGACGAGGGCCCGCCGCACGGCGCCCTTGCGGCATCCCGTGAGCACGACCCAGTGACCGTCCGCGGCCGCGGCAAGCTGCTCCAGGTCGTAGATGGGGCGGCCCTTCTCCGCATCGTTCGCGAGTTGCGCCGTCGTGATGGCCCCCGCGAGCCGGTGATAGCCCTCCTCCTTGCGGGCGAGCACGAGGAGGTGCTCGCCCTCAGGGTCGGCCTGGCCGTTCTGTGGCGCTCGCAGGCCGAGGGAGAGCTCGGCACCATAGACCGTCCGCAGGCCCGTGCCCTCGGCGGCCTCCGCGAGGCGCACGATGCCGTAGAAGCCGTCGTGGTCGGTGAGCGCGATCGCATGGAGGCCGAGGCGCACGGCCTCGTCGACGAGCGCCTGGGGTGAGGAGGCGCCGTCGAGGAAGCTGAAGTGGGAGTGCACGTGCAGCTCCGCATAGGGCACGACCGCGCCGGGGTCGGCAGGGGCGGGCGGATGCTCGCGCTCCCGCCGCGGCCGTGCGGGCATCGGCTCGCCCGAGAGGGCGCGCTCAAGCTCGGCCCAGGTCACGGGCGGGTTGTTCCACCCCATGTCTCACCTCCTCGCGTGCGGTCATGACGGTCAGTCGTAGCGGGCCTCGACCCGCCAGTGCTGTTGCTCCAGCAGGAGCAGCCAGCCCTCGCCTCTGTCGTCAAGCAACTGGAACCGGTCGATGCGCCGAGCCCTGCTCGGGTCCCACCAGCGCTGCCGCAGCGGCCACGGGCCGGCCCACGCGGCGATGCGGCGCTGCCGGTGGTGTTGCTCGTCGGGCAGGTCGAGCCAGGCGGGCTCGGCACTCAGGCGGCCGCGCCGGTCGACATCGACGGGAGCGTCGGCGTCATCGAGCACGCGCGCATCGCGGGGCGGGTCGTAGACGGTCGCGGGCGCGGGGTCGGGCAGGCTGCCGGGCCAGGGTCGGTCGGCGGCGAGTCGTTCGCGCGCCGGCGGTGCGTCGCCCCAGGGCACGAGCACCCGCCGCTCCGCGAGCAGGCGGCCCCCGCCGGGCACGGCCGTGAGCACGGCCTCGTGGCCGAGCATGCTCTGGATGCGGGAGAGCCCGTGGTGGATGCGCTCGTCGGGGCTGCGGCCCCACAGCCCCTCCTCGTGGTTGGCGATCGCGTCGACCTGGCTGGGGGAGAGCACGACGCGCGCGATGGGGGAGTCGAGCCCCGCATCCACTCCGCCCGAGCCCTGCAGCTGCCAGCGCACCCGGTCGACCAGATCGGCGGGGGTGAAGTAGCGCGGGTGGCTCCATTCCCGCTCAGAGCTGCCGCCCCGGTCACTCGTGACGGTGACGCGGATGCCCGTGCACACGAGTCCCGCATCCGTGATGCCGCTCGCGAAGCGTTCGGCGACCGTGCGCAGGGCAAAGGCGATCTGGTCGACACGGTCGAGGGGCGGCTCGAAGTCGACTGCGGAATCGAAGTCGCGGGGCGGGATGCGCGGGGTCACCGCTCGCCGGTCGGCCCCCGCAGCCCGTTCATGGGCCGCCGCACCCGCTTCGCCGAAACGCGCTCGCACATCGCCGGGGTCGAGCGCGGCGAAGTCGGCGAGGGTGCGCGCGCCGAGGCGGCGCAGCAGGGGAGCGAGTTCGGGCGCGTCGATCGCTTCGATGGGGAGGGATGCGAGGAAGGCGGGTGACCCGCCGGGCGGAACGATGTGCACGGCGCGGCCGGTGGCGCCCGGGAGGGCGTGAAGTGCGGCCTGTTCCGCCGTGTACCTGCCGTCGGCGATGCCGATGACGGCGGGTGGCCTGCCGTCGTGGAGCATGCGGTCGAGCACGGCGTCGGCGGCCTGCTGCTCCCCGCCGTAGTAGCGGGCCGCCCCGCGTGCCCGCACGGCGCACAGCCCAGGGCGGATGAGCTGCACCCCCGGGATGGTCTCCTCGATCGCGGCGATGACGGGTTCGAAGGTGCGGGCATCGGTGTCGGGGTCGTGGGGGTGCACCGTGAGGGTGGGGCAGCGCAGTTGCGCCTCCCGCACGCGGAGCCCCCGCTTGACGCCCTCTGCGCGTGCCTCCGCGGAGCAGGCGATGACGATTCCCTTGTCGATGATCGCGACAGGGGCGGTCGGGGGAAGGCCCTCGCTGCTGCGCGCTGCCGCGACGGGCCAGTCGGGAAACCACATGACCATGGCGCGCACGATCGTCTCCATCGTCATCCCGCCAGGTGGGGAGCGAGCTGCAGCCGGGGGACGGATGGGCCCTGCGTGCCAGTCGCATCCGCATCCGCGTTGCGTGCGGTGGGGTCGAGCGTGATGACGCGGGCCCGGGCCCGCCCGCCGCGCGGGGTGGTCTCGACCCGGAGGCGCTGCGCCGTGAGGTGGCCGTGCCCGCGGCCGAGCCCCGTCCAGCCGCTCTCGGTGGCGTGCAGTACGGCGTCGGCCTGTGGCCAGGGCCCGAGCATGATGAGGGTGCTCTCCCGCTGGCGCAGCCGGGCGGCGAGCCGTGAGGCCTCGCTGGGGGCCACGCGGGTGGGTGCCGCGATGATGACGCCGAGCACATCGGCCATGGCGGCCGCAACCGTGAGCCACTGCCCGCCCGGCTGCGGCACGAGCACGAGGCGGTCGAGATCGATGCCGAGCCCCGCGGCAGCCTCCGTGCCGAGGTGGGGGAGGCCCAGTACGCCGCACCAGGCACCCTGCTGTGAGGGGCCGGCGAGCAGGGCAAGGGCGAGGCTCGTCGACCCCATGACGGAGTAGGTGGCACCAGCGCGCAGGCCGCTCGGGAGGACAGCCCGCAGGCCGTCGAGCATGGGAAGCGTGCGTTCCGGCAGACGATTCGACTGCATCTGACGGATGCGCGCCTGCAACTCCTCCTGCACACTCGAACGTTCCGCAGGAGCGGAGGTCCGAGGGTCGGCGAGCATCGTCATGCCCTTAGTTTCGAACATATGTTCGAACAACGCAAACGTGTTCTTTGCTCGACGGCGTGTCGCCAGGGCGCCGGCCGCGAGACGCCAGAAACGTGCGCAACTTGCCGCGAGTGTCCCCCGAACGGGGGCAGTACGGTGTGTGCACGAACCGATGGCGAGGCACCCACAGCGACGTGGGCGTCCTGTGAGCGCTGGAGAGCCCCATGCGCAGCATTCGTACATCAGCAGCAGCACTCGTCGTGGCCGGACTGGCACTCACGGCGTGCGCGACCGGCACGGGCGATGCGAAGGTCGACGGGGCCAACAACTGGTCGATCTTCACGCGCGTCGCCCTCCCGCTCTGCAAGCCCGTGCTCGCGATCACCCTCCTTTTCGAGGCGGAGGCCGCCCGGAGACCTCATGCGCGGCCTCATCTACCTGCGCGACTCCGCGACCTTCACGGTGCCGCGAGGGCTCAAGGCGCTCGTCGACCAGTACGGCTTCGGCGGGGAGTGGCACTGGGAGATCCTCGTGACCGCGAGCGTCATCACGACCCTGCCGATCATCATCGTCTTCTTCATCGGTCAGAAGCACTTCGTCTCGGGCATCGCCACGACGGGCATCAAGGGCTGACGCGGTGCAACACCGATAGGGCATGCTTGGGGAGTGACCCCGAGCGACGCGACCGCCGCCCCGCCCACCGCCTACGCACGCAAGCTGCTGCCGACCGCCCTCGTGTCGGTCTCCGCGCTGCTGCTGTTCGGCATCCAGACGCCCTTCGGCTATGCGACCCTTGCCGTCGGTCTCCTGCTCGCGATGGGGATCGACCGGCAGTTGCTCAAGCATCTTGCCCTCATCGCGGCGGGCCTGCTCATCATCAGCACGGTTCCGCTCAACGCCGACCTGAGCCTCGGGCACATGGCGGCGATGGGGGCGGCGCTGGCGCTCGCCGTGATCGTGCCGTGGGTCATCGACCGCTACATCTATCGCGAGCGAATCATCCGCTTCCCCATGTTCACGGGCCAGAAGTGGTCGCTCGCGGCGAAGCTCTACCTGCCCGGCGTCGTAATCCTCGGCTACCTGATCCTGCCGGTCTACCTCATCAGCACCGACGTCTACCAGAACTGGCCGGATGCCTCGAGCGACACGACGATCTTCTGGCGCCTCTTCGTCGGGGTCAACGCCGTCGGCATCTGGGACGAGCTGTTCTTCATCTGCACCTGTTTCACCCTGCTGCTTCGGCACTTCCCCGTGTGGATCGCAAACGTGTTGACCGCGGTGATGTTCTCCTCGTTCCTCTGGGAGATCGGCTACGAGGCGTGGGGTCCGCTCTTGACCTTCCCCTTCGCGCTCCTGCAGGGCTACACCTTCCGCCTCACGAAGTCCTTCACCTACGTGGTCTCGGTGCACCTGCTCTTCGACCTCGTGCTGTTCCTCGCGCTCGTGCACGCGCACGACCGCTCCTTCCTCCCGATCTTCATCTACTGATGAGCGAGACGGATGCCAGGGGCGACAGCTCCCTCGCAAAGCTGCTGCGTGCGCGCCTCGGGCGTGTGCACCCCGTCGCGGCGGCGGCAACGGTCGCGCGCGGCGAGACCAGGGTCGCGGCGCTCGGCACGGGGCTGGACTCGCGCTACGAGATCGGCTCAATCTCGAAGGGGGTGACGGGCCTGCTCTACGTGGACTCCGTCGAGCGCGGCGAGGTCTCCCCGGCGACGAGGGTGGGAGAACTGCTGGACCTCGGCGATTCTCCTGCCGCCCGCGCGACGCTCGCCGCGCTCAGCACCCACACCTCCGGCCTGCCCCGACTCGCGATGGCGCACGTGTGGCGCAAGTCCTGGGATCTCACGCGTCACGGCAAGAATCCCTACGGCGAGTCGCTTGAGGCGCTCTTGGCGGCCGCGCGGGAGGCGAAGGTCAAAGCCTCGCCTCGCGTGAGCTACTCGAACCTCGGTTTCGAGCTGCTGGGGCACGCGCTCGCCGCGGCCGCGGGCGTGAGCTACCCCGCGCTCGTGCGCGACCGCATCGCGAGTCCGCTCGGCCTCACGTCCTGGACCGTGCCCGCCTCCGCCAAGGAACTCGACGCCGTCGACATTCAGGGTCGCAGCGCTCGCGGCCGGGCCATGGAGCCGTGGACGGGTGAGGACCTGGCCCCGGCCGGTGGCATCCGCTCGACCGTTGGAGACATGGCTCGCTTCGCATCCGCCCTGCTCGACGGCACGGCACCCGCAGTCGCCGCCCTCGATCCCGTCACGGAGATGAGCCGCGGCATGCGCATCGGCGCCGCCTGGATCACCCTTGAGGCGAACGGTCGCCAGGTGACGTGGCACAACGGCGGCACGGGCGGCTTCCGCACGTGGATGGGGCTCGACCGTGAGGCGGGCACGGCCGCGGTGATGCTCTCGGCGACCGCCGCATCCGTTGACCGTCCCGGATTCGCGCTGCTCCAAGACTTGAGCAGTGAGATTTAACGGGGCGCACCTGTGGCTGGCGCCGGGTTCCGCATACCGTGAGCGCATGGAAACCTGGCCCGGAACGGCATACCCCCTTGGCGCGACGTACGACGGCAGTGGCACCAACTTCGCGCTCTTCAGCGAGGTCGCCGATGTCGTCGAACTCTGCCTCTTCGACGAGCAGCGGGGCGAGACCCGCGTGAAGATGCGCGAGGTGGATGCCTACATCTGGCACTGCTACCTGCCCGAGGTGCAGCCGGGGCAGCGCTACGGATACCGTGTGCACGGGCCGTGGGACCCCGCACAGGGCCAACGCTGCAACCCCAACAAGCTGCTGCTCGACCCCTACGCCAAGGCGACGTGCGGCGCGATCGACTGGGACCAGGCCCTCTTCTCCTACAACTTCGGTGAGCCCGACAGCCGCAACGATGACGATTCGGCCCCGCACGCGATGCTGAGCATCGTCACGAACCCCTACTTCGACTGGACGGGCGACCGCCACCCCCGCACGCCCTACAGCGAGACCGTCATCTATGAGGCGCACGTGAAGGGCCTCACCCAGCTGCATCCGGAGATCCCGGAGCAGATGCGCGGCACCTACGCCGGCGTCGCCCACCCGGCCGTCATCGAGCACCTGCAGCGCCTCGGCGTGACGGCCCTCGAACTCATGCCTGTGCACCAGTTCATCAACGACAGCACGCTGCAGGAGAAGGGCCTCTCCAACTACTGGGGCTACAACACGATCGGCTTCTTCGCGCCGCACAGCGAGTATGCATCCTCCGACTCCGGCCAGCAGGTGCAGGAGTTCAAGGCGATGGTGCGCGACCTGCACGCGGCAGGCATCGAGGTCATCCTCGACGTGGTCTACAACCACACAGCGGAGGGCAACCACCTGGGCCCCACGCTGAGCTTCAAGGGCATCGACAACGAGACCTACTACCGGCTCGAAGAAGACGACAAGCGTTACTACACCGACTACACGGGCACCGGCAACAGCCTCAACGTGCGCCAGCCGGCGTCGCTGCAGCTCATCATGGACTCGCTGCGCTACTGGGTCACCGAGATGCATGTCGACGGGTTCCGCTTCGACCTCGCGGCGACCCTCGCCCGCGAGTTCTACGACGTCGATCGACTCTCGTCGTTCTTCGAGCTCGTGCAGCAAGACCCCGTGGTCTCGCAGGTCAAGCTCATCGCCGAGCCCTGGGACATCGGCCCGGGTGGCTACCAGGTCGGCAACTTTCCGCCGCAGTGGACCGAGTGGAACGGCAAGTACCGCGACACGGTGCGCGACTTCTGGCGCGGGGAGGTGTCGACGCTGGGCGAGTTCGCCTCCCGCATCACGGGCTCGGCCGACCTCTATGAGCACTCGGGTCGCCGCCCCGTCGCATCCATCAACTTCGTCACCGCGCACGACGGCTTCACCCTCGCCGACCTCGTCTCCTACAACGAGAAGCACAACGAGGCCAACGGCGAAGACAACAACGACGGCGAATCGCACAACCGCTCCTGGAACTGCGGGGTCGAGGGGCCAACGGATGACCCGGAGGTGCTCGGCCTGCGGGCGCGCCAACAGCGCAACTTCCTCGCGACACTGCTCCTCTCGCAGGGCGTGCCCATGATCTCCCACGGCGACGAGATGGGTCGCACGCAGCAGGGCAACAACAACGGCTACGCGCAGGACTCCGAGCTCACCTGGATGCACTGGGATGACGCCGACCAGCCGCTCGTCGCGTTCACGGCCGCGATCTCGCGACTGCGACGCGATCATCCGGTCTTCCGGCGCAGCCGCTTCTTCCATGGCAGGCCGGTGCGCCGCGGTGAGGGGGAGCCGGTGCCCGACATCGTCTGGTTCGGGCCAGAGGGCGAGCCCATGCAGCCCGAGGACTGGGATGAGCAGCTCAACCGCAGCGTCGGCGTCTTCCTCAATGGCCTCGGCATTCGGGAACGGGATGCGCGTGGCCGACCGGTGACCGACGTCAACTTCCTCGTCTACTTCAACGCGGCGCCGGAGGACGTCGAGGTCGTGCTGCCGCCCGATGAGTACTCGCCGCAGTGGGAGATCGTCGTCGACACGGCAGGCGAGGAGGTTGACACCGTGGCGCGGCCCGCGGGTGCGCGGCAGACGATCGCAGCGCGTTCGCTCGTCGTCATGCGTGCCTGGTCAGAACCGGAGGTCGTTGAAGACCACTCGGTTGCGGCATCCCTCGCGGCGAACGCGACCGGCCCACTGCCGCTGGTGGAACGATGATGCCGCGGCCCGCCTCCAGCTACCGCATCCAGGTGCGGCCGGGCTTCGACCTTGAGGCGACGCGGGGCATCCTCGACTACCTCGACGCGCTCGGCGTCGACTGGCTCTACCTCTCGCCGCTGCTTGTCGCTGAGGAGGGCTCCGACCACGGCTACGACGTCATCGACCACAGCACGGTCGACCCGAGCCGCGGTGGGCCCGATGCGCTCGCCGACCTGGCGACGGATGCCGCGGCCAGGGGCATGCGGCTGATCGTCGACATCGTCCCCAACCATGTGGGCGTGGCGACCGCCCGCGCGAACCCCTGGTGGTGGGACCTGCTCACGCACGGGCGCGACTCCCGCTACGCCGAGGCCTTCGACGTCGACTGGGACGCGGCGGGTGGTCGCATCCGTCTTCCTGTGCTGGGTGACGACGGCGTCGATGCGCTCACGATCGAGGGCGGGCTCCTGCGCTATCACGAGCAGGCATACCCGATCGCGCCCGGCACGGAGGGTGACGACCCGGCCGAGGTGCACGCGCGCCAGCACTACGAACTCGTGCACTGGACCCGCGCCGACAGCGAGCTCAACTACCGCCGCTTCTTCGGCGTCAACACGCTCGCCGGCATCCGCGTCGAGGTGCCGTGGGTCTTCGAGGAGTCACACCGCGAGATCCTGCGCTGGGTGCGCGACGGCCTCGTCGACGGCCTCCGTGTCGACCACCCCGACGGGCTCGCTGACCCACTCGGCTACTTCGAGCGGCTGCGGAGCGAGACGGGCGATGCCTGGCTGCTCGTAGAGAAGATCCTTGAGGGCGACGAGCCGCTGCCGCCCGAGTGGCCCGTCGACGGCACGACGGGCTACGACGCGCTCGGCGAGATCGACCGCGTCCTGGTCGACCCGCGCGGGCAGGCGCCCCTCGACGCGCTCGAGGCCCGGCTGCGAGGCAACCACGTGGAGTGGGAGGAACTCGTCCACACTGGGAAACGCGGCATTGCTGACGGCATCCTGCGCTCGGAGGTGCTTCGCCTCGCGCGCCTCATCCCGGGGTCGGATCCGGATGCGATCGCCGAGGTCCTCACCTGTTTCCCCGTCTACCGCTCCTATCTTCCGACGGGACGCGAGCATCTCCAGGCGGCGCTCGCGGAGGCCCGTCGCCGTCGCCCGGACCTCGCGGATGCGATCGACTCACTCGCTCCCGTGCTCGGCGATCCCGAGCATCCGGCCGCCGTGCGCTTCCAGCAGACCTCGGGCATGGTCATGGCGAAGGGCGTCGAAGACACGGCCTTCTACCGCTACAGCCGGCTCACGTCACTCGCCGAGGTCGGCGGCGACCCCGGCCACTTCAGGGTCTCGGTTGGCGAGTTCCACGCGCGCCAGCTGTGGCGGCTGGCGTCGCACCCGCAGTCCATGACGACCCTGTCGACGCACGACACCAAGCGCGGGGAAGACGTGCGCGCACGCATCGACGTCATCGCGGAGATCCCGGGGGAGTGGGATGCCACGCTCTCGCGCCTACGCGAGCTTCGGCCTCTCGGCGACCCGCCCTTCGAGAACCTGCTCTGGCAGGCCATCGTGGGCGCGTGGCCGGCGTCGCGCGAACGGCTGCACGCCTACGCCGAGAAGGCGAGCCGAGAGGCGAACAGCTCGACCACGTGGACGGCACCGAACGAGGAGTTCGAAGCCGCCATGCACGCGCTTGTCGACGCCGCGTTCGACGATGCCGAGATCGCGGGCGTGCTCGACGGCATCGTCGAGCGACTCACCGGGCCCGGTCGCATCAATGCGCTCTCGGCCAAGCTGCTCCAGCTGACAATGCCGGGTGTTCCCGACGTGTACCAGGGCAGTGAGCTGTGGGAGACCTCGCTCGTTGACCCCGACAACCGGCGTCCCGTCGATTTCGACGAGCGCCGCGTCCTCCTCAAGCGGCTCGACGAGGGCTGGCGCCCGCCCATCGACGAGACCGGCGCCGCGAAGCTCCTCGTCACCTCGCGCGCCATCAGGCTTCGGCGCGACCACCCCGAGTTCTTCGACGGTTACACGGCCCTCAGGGCCGAGGGGTCCGCGGCCGATCATGTCGTCGCGTTCGATCGGGGCGGCGCCATCACGGTTGTCACCCGCCTGCCCCTCGGCCTTGAGGCAGCGGGCGGCTGGCGAGACACGACGATCGAGCTTCCTGCAGGGCTCGTGGACGAGCTCACGGGCACGCAGCACGGCGGTACCGTGCAGCTCGCCGAACTGCTCGCTGACTACCCGGTCGCCCTCCTGCGACCGGCCACGGGGGAGGAACAGTCATGACCTACGCGGTCTGGGCACCAAAGGCCGAGACGGTCGAGCTCGTGCACCCGGGCGGCAGGGTCACGATGCGGCGCGGAGATGGCGGGTGGTGGCATCCGTCATCTCCCGTCGACGCGCGGGACTATGGCTTCCGCATCGACGGGAGGGGGCCGTTCCCCGATCCGCGCTCGCGGCACCAGCCCGAGGGCGTGCACGGCCTCTCGCGCCGATTCGACCCCGCCGAGCACGAGTGGACGGATGCCGCGTGGACGGGCCGCCGACTCGCCGGCGCCGTCATCTACGAGCTCCACCTCGGCACCTTCACGCCCGAGGGAACCCTCGACGCGGCGATCGGCAAGCTCGACCACCTCGTGTCGATCGGCGTCGACTTCGTGGAGCTGCTGCCCGTCAACGCCTTCAACGGCACGCACAACTGGGGTTACGACGGGGTCGGCTGGTTCGCGGTGCACGAGGGCTATGGCGGTCCGGCCGCCTACCAGCGCTTCGTTGACGCGTGCCATCGCGGGGGCCTCGGGGTCATTCAGGATGTCGTCTACAACCACCTCGGCCCGAGCGGCAACTACCTGCCAGAGTTCGGCCCCTACCTGAGCGAGGGGCGCGGCAACACCTGGGGCTCGTCGGTCAACCTCGACAGCGACGGCTCTGACGAGGTGCGCCGCTTCATCATCGACAACGCGCTTATGTGGCTGCGCGACTACCGCGTCGACGGGCTGCGGCTCGATGCCGTCCACGCGCTCGTCGACTCCCGTGCCGTCCATGTGCTTGAGGAGATGGCGGTCGAGGTCGCGGCGTTGAGTGCTGCGGAGGGCCGCCCGCTCTCGCTCATCGCCGAATCCGACCTCAATGATCCGAAGCTCATCACGCCGCGCGAGGCGGGCGGCTTCGGCCTCGACGGTCAGTGGAGCGATGACTTCCACCATGCCGTCCACGTCGCGCTGACGGGGGAGACGAGCGGCTACTACGCCGACTTCGAGCCACTCGACGCCCTCGCGAAGGTGCTCGAACGCGGCTTCTTCCATGACGGCACCTGGTCATCCTTCCGGGGGCGCACGCACGGGCGTCCCGTCGATGTCGAGCGGATGCCCGGCTGGCGTCTCGTCGTCGCGAACCAGAACCACGACCAGATCGGCAACCGCGCGACGGGTGATCGGCTCACGGCGCACCTCGACGCCGGCCAGCTCGGCATCGCGGCCGCGCTGACCCTGCTCGGCCCCTTCACGCCAATGCTCTTCATGGGGGAGGAGTGGGGCGCCTCGACCCCGTGGCAGTTCTTCACGTCACACCCCGAGCCGGAGCTGGGCGAGGCGACGGCCAAGGGGCGCATCGCCGAGTTCGCCCGCATGGGCTGGGACGAGTCGCTCGTGCCCGACCCACAGGACCCGCAGACCTTCGAGCGTTCGAAGCTCCGCTGGGATGAGCTGCAGCAGCCCGAGCATGCCCGCCTGTTGGCGCTCTACCGTGACCTTGCCGGGCTGCGCCGCGCGCATCCGGAGTTCTGCGACCCCCGCATGACGCACACTCGTGTCGAGTTCGACCCCGCGGGCCGCTGGCTCGTGATGCATCGCGGCGGCCTCGCCGTGGCGATCAACCTGGCGTCCGAGCCTCGCGAGCTGCCCGTTACCGGCGAGGTGGTCTTGGCCTTCGCCGCGCGGGAGACGGATGACGCGACCGCGCGCGATGACGGCGCGCTTGAGCTTCCCGGCCACGCCTTCGCCGTCGTCGATACACGCCTTACAGGCACCGCCGAGGTCAACTGAGCAAAGATCAATACCGCCCGGATCCGGGTAGACTTGCGCGGGGTTCAACGGCCGTGGGGCCGCCCCACGTTCGCACGCCTGAAAGGATCCCCATGGGCCACTCGTCCGACCAGTACCTGCACAGTTGGAGCGACCGCGAGACGGTCGCCGAGGCAATCATCCCCCTCGTCGGACGGCTCTATCGGGAGAACGGCGTCGTGACCTCGATCCACGGTCGCCGCCTCATCAACAAGTCGGCGATCGGCGTGCTCAAGGCACACAACCTCACGCGCCAGGGCACCGAGTTCTCCGTCACCGAGACCCTTCCCATCATCGAGGCACTCACGACCCTCGACCTCGGCCCCGCGTCGATCGATGTCGCGAGCCTGCTCCTGCGCCACCAGCAGGAGGGTGGCGACCTCACCGAGTTCCTCCGTCGTGAACTCGCGGCCGTCGTCGGCCACAGCACCGACGAGGATGCCGAGCCCGTCGACGTCGTGCTCTACGGCTTCGGTCGTATCGGCCGCCTGCTGGCGCGCATCCTGATCGCCCACCAGGGCGGCGGCTCGACCGGCCTGCGGCTCCGTGCGGTCGTCGTGCGCAAGGGCTCGGAGAACGACCTCATCAAGCGCGCGAGCCTCCTGCGCCGCGACTCGGTGCACGGCCCCTTCGAGGGCACGATCGAGGTCGACGAGGAGAACAACACGCTCCTCGCCAACGGCACCCTGATCCAGTTCATCTACTCCAACAGCCCCTCCGAGGTCGACTACACGGCCTACGGCATCAAGAACGCCGTCATCGTCGACAACACGGGCCGCTGGCGCGACGCTGAGGGCCTCTCGGAGCACCTCAAGAGCCCCGGCGCCTCGCGCGTGCTCCTCACGGCGCCCGGCAAGGGCGAGATCAAGAACATCGTGCACGGCATCAACCACGACACGATCGCGGATGACGACCTCATCCTCTCGGCGGCATCCTGCACGACGAACGCCATCACCCCCGTGCTCAAGGCCGTCAACGACGCCTACGGCATCGTGCACGGCCACGTCGAGACGGTGCACTCCTTCACGAACGACCAGAACCTGATCGACAACTTCCACAAGGGCGACCGTCGTGGCCGTTCGGCCGCACTCAACATGGTCATCACCGAGACCGGTGCGGCGAAGGCCGTCGCGAAGGCCCTCCCCGAGCTCGCGGGCAAGTTGACGGGCAACGCGATCCGCGTTCCCACCCCCAACGTGTCGCTTGCGATCCTCAACCTCACCCTCGACCGGGAGGCGCCGCGCGAGGAGGTCAACGACTACATCCGCGACCTCGCCCTCAACTCGGTGCTCCGCCAGCAGATCGACTACGTCGAGTCGGCTGAGATCGTCTCCTCCGACTTCGTCGGCACGAGCCGCGCCGGCATCGTCGACGGCCTCGCGACGCTCAGCACTGGCAAGAACCTCGTGCTCTACGTCTGGTACGACAACGAGTTCGGCTACAGCCGCCAGGTCATCCGCGTGCTGGAGACGATCGCGGGCAACCACCCGCACGTCTTCCCGGAGCGCACCCCGGTCGCTCCCAGCTAGACCTCGTCCTCGCGCTGATCCTGGCCCCGGCCGCGCAGCCGCTCGAGTTCGCGGCGCTCCCGCTTGGTGGGGCGCCCGGCTCCGCGGTCGCGCACCGGGGCCAGCGGTCGTTCCTCCCTCGGCGGGGGAGGCGGCGTCGTCTCGTCGTAGGCAGTGGCCGCCTCGGGCGCCCCGACGCGCTTCGCGATGAGCCTGCGCACGATGAAGGTGCGGTCGAAGCCGGCGATGCGCACGCGCACCTCATCGCCGATGCGCACGGCCTGGGCCGCCTTGACCCGTTCGCCGCCGACCCTCACATGGCCGGCACGGCAGGCGGATGTCGCGGCCGATCGTGTCTTGTAGACGCGGATGGCCCACAGCCAGCTGTCGACGCGCGCACTCGTTGCCTCCACGATGCCAGCGTAGCCGCGTGCCTCGCTGGAGCTTCCCGCACTCCGGCGATACAGTGACCCACGATGTCAATCACGCGGCGATCCTTCATCGTCGGCTCGGTCTCCGGGCTGACCATGCTTGCCGTCGCGGCCTGCACCGAGGCCGAGCCGCAGCCGACGCCGAGCGTGCCGCCGACGCGGTCGAACATCCCGCAGCCGAGCGCCTTCGAGCGCAGCAACTGGGGCGGCGACGCCTTCACCCTGGGTGCCGTGAGCTACCTCCCGGTCGGCGCGACCCCCGAGCACCGCACGGTGCTCTGCGAGCCCGTCGATGGCCGCATCTTCTTCGCGGGCGAGCACACGGCTGCCGTGGGGGCCGGCACGGTGCAGGGTGCGCGCGCCTCGGGCCGCCGCGCGGCGAGCGACGTGCTCCTGCGGGCCGAACCCGGCGAGCGGGTCGCGGTCGTGGGCGCGGGCCTCGCGGGGGCAACCGCCGCGAGAATCTTGACGGATGCGGGCTTTGATGTCGTCGTCATCGAGGGGCGCGAACGTGCGGGCGGGCGCATCCGTTCCGTGTCGGGCGAGGAGTGGCCGTTCCCCGTCGAGTTGGGCGCGGCGCTCGTGCATGACCCGCGGTCGAACTCCGTCTCGATGTCGCTGACGGATGCCGGGATCGAGACCGTGCCGATCGCGGCGTCGGTCGAGCGGCGCACGCGGGCGGGCGCGGTCGTCGAGCCCTCCGAGGCTCCTGCCGACGCGCTGGAGTCGGCGCGGGAATGGGCGGCCGGCCAGCTCTCGGACCTATCGATCGCCGATGCGATCGTGGAGTCGGGGGAGGGCGACGTGAGCCAGGCGGCCTCGCCGGAGGGCGTCTCCGAGGCCGACCTGCTCGAGAACTACGTCCTGTCCGACGTCGTGCTCGCATCCGGTGCCGACGCCGACGAGCTGTCGTCGTGGTTCTCCGAGCCGGTGCTCGCACTGCGCGAGGGTGACTCCCTCGTCGTGGGGGCCTTCGACGACCTGGTCGCGGGCGAACTCGAGGGCATCGACATCCTGCCCTCGAGCACCGTCTCGCACATCACGACGACCGAGCGGGGCGTGAGCCTCCGGCTTGCGCGCGGGGAGTCCTACTCGGCCGAGCGCGTCGTCGTCACCGTGCCCCTCGGCGTGCTCAAGGCTGGCGCGATCGAGTTCGAGCCGCCGCTTCCCTTCGAGCACCGCGGCGCCATCAGCGCGCTCGGCATGGGCCTGCACGAGCGGGTCGTCATCCGCTTCGATGAGCCCTTCTGGTCGACGGATGCCACGCGCTGGAGCGTCGTCGACGGCGACTCCGACTTCCCACTCTGGATCAATCTCATGCCCTCGACGGGGGAGCCGATCCTCGTGGGCCTCACGGGCGGTGAGGCTGCGGCCCGACTCGCCGAGTACTCCGACCAAGAGTTCCTCGACGCGGCGCTCGCGAGCCTCGAACCGTTCCTCGACCCGTCGCTCGTGTCACCGGGCCCCTCGGATGGTGTCGACGGCTGAGCGCGATCAGCAGCGCGACGATGAGCGAGAACACCGCGACGATCGCGAGCAGGTAGAGCGCGAGTTCGAACGGGATCTCGACGAGGGCAGGGTCGAGGAAGAAGTAGGGATACCAATAGACCTGTGACCCGCGGATCATCGTGTAGATGACCCACACTGCGGGAAACAGCATGACGATCCCGAGGGTCTTCCACGGCACCTCCCTGCCGGGCGCGAGCCACCAGTCGAGCAGGGCATAGGCGGGCAGCACGAAGTGCAGGATCTGGCTCGACCACGGCGCCCACACGGGAACCCCCCGCGTCGTGCCCTCGACCAGCAGCACGGCGAAGACGATCCCCGAGACCGTGACGTAGGTCGTCACGAGCGCGCGCACCTGGTCGAGCCACACGGGATCCCTGGGCTGCCTGAGCGCGATGACCGCCGCGGTCGAGAACACGATGACGGCGAGCATCATGCTCTGCACCGTGAAGTAGCTGAAGAAGTTGCCGATCGCGAAGGGGCTCGTGCCGATCGTGAAGTTCACATCACCGATGAGCGCGACGATGGCCGTGATCGCGGCGATGATCCTCGCGATCCCGAACCACTTGCGTCTCGATGGCACTCGTCTGCTGGCGGCTGCGCTCAGGCGTCGACGAGGGAGCCCTTCCAACGCACGAGCTTGCGCACCGTGTCGCTGGGATCGGCTGAGAGTCGGTGCATGACGTCGGCGGGCACGTGGTAGTTGACGGCGAGCCATCCGCGCACCTGTTCGGAGGGGTCCTCGGCCATGCTGCGCAGCACCTCGCACGATGCGCGCTCATTGCGGGCGACACTCTCGCGCACCTTCTCATCGGGGTCGCGCGCGAGCTCGGCGAGCACGTCCTCCGGGGTGTTGTAGTTGCTCGCGGCACTCTCGCGGATGCGCGGGTTCGGGTCCTTGGCAAGCAGCCGCAGGCGGCGAAGCTTGCTCGCCGTCACGGGGGGAGCCGGGTGCAGTCGGGCCGCCTCTTCAGCGGTGAGCATGGCGGGGGCGAGTTCTCGCATCGCCTCCCTCTGGGCTGGAGTGTTGAAACGGATGCACGACATGCCCTCGAGCGTACTCCGGGGGCCTGAGCGTCCCCGGCTGTTTGCTGGCGTGCCGTGGCATCCGTCGCCCCACCGGCACCTGCCCTGATCGTGCCTGCCGCACTCGGTAGACTCGGAGCTGTGGAGGATGTGTCGAGCGGTTCCGTCTCGGGTCGCGTGTTCACGGTCCCCAATGTGCTGAGCATGCTGCGGCTGCTCATGGTGCCGGTCTTCCTTGTGTTCGTCGCCCGCGGCGACGACGTCGCGGCACTCGTCGTCCTGGCGATCTCGAGCATCACCGACTACCTCGACGGCGTCATCGCGCGTCGCTTCAACCAGATGACGAAGCTGGGACAGGTCCTCGACCCGGCGGCCGACCGGCTCTTCATCTTCGCCGCGCTCCTCGGGCTCGCGCTCAGGGACGTGCTGCCGTGGTGGCTCGTCGCCGTCGTCGTGGCCCGCGACGTGTTCCTGCTCGCGGTCGGTGTCGTGCTCGCCAACCACGGGTACGGGCCACTGCCCGTGCATCACATGGGCAAGCTCGCGACGTTCTGCCTGCTCTACGCCTTCCCCCTCCTCATGCTGGGGCAGGCAATCCCCGTGGCCGCGCCCATCGCAGATCCGCTCGGCTGGGCCTTCGGACTGTGGGGCGCGTTCATCTACTGGTGGGCCGCCATCGTCTATGCCCGGCAGGCCGCTCGGCTCACGGCAAATTCGACTCCCGACGAGTTGCCGGAATCCGATACGCTGGGACGCTAACGAGCTAGGGAGGTTCACATGGTCGATTCGACGCCGTCGCCGCATGACCCGAAGGCCGGTCGTCCCGCTCCCTCGCCGGAGGTGCGGCCCGAGCCCGTCTCGAGTGACACGGTTGCCGTCACGCCGCAGCAGCGTGAGGCCAGCACGGTCGACACGACCGCGCACTTCGGTCCCGAGTTCGAGTCCCAGTTGGCTGCCCTGAGCGGAGATGTCACGCCGGAGGAACTCGAGGCAGTGGGCGCACTGCCGTCGCGCTCCGCGCTCCTCATCGTCAGGCGCGGCCCAAACATCGGCGCTCGCTTCCTGCTCGACTCCGACCTCACGACCGTGGGTCGGCACCCGGATGCCGACATCTTCCTCGACGACGTCACGGTGTCGCGCAAGCACTCGCAGTTCGTGCGCACGGGAAGCTCGTTCGAGATCCGCGACCTCGGCTCGCTTAACGGCACCTATTTCGACGGCGTGCGTGTCGATTCGGCCGCGCTGACGGATGGCTCGGAGGTCCAGATCGGCAAGTTCCGGCTCACCTTCTACGCCTCGCGCGTCGACCTCGCGTCGCGGGCGGGGAGCTAGTGGCCCGGGCCGCGGCCCAGGTCAAGGTCCTTCCCGAGGCGCAGGGGGCGCTCACCGGTTCCTCCGCTCCGCTCCTCAGCATCGGGCAGGTCCTGGCCCGCCTGACCTCAGAGTTTCCCGACCTCACGCCCTCGAAGCTGCGCTTCCTCGAGGAGCGGCGCCTCGTTTCACCGGCCCGCACCGAATCGGGCTACCGCAAGTTCTCGCACGACGATGTCGAGCGCCTTCGCCTCGTGCTCACGATGCAGCGCGACCACTACCTGCCGCTCAAGGTCATCAAGGGCTACCTTGACGACCTCGATGCGGGGCGCCAGCCCGAACTCCCCGGCGTACCGGGCACGCCGGCGCCCTCAATGCTGTCGACTGAGCGTCGCTTCAGCCGCGAGGAGATCGTGCGGGAGGCCGGCGCGACACCCCAGTTGCTCTCCGATGCTGTCTCGTCGTCGCTCATTGTCGCGGCAGACGTCTATGGAGAAGACGCACTCCGGGTGCTCACGGCCCTTGTGGAGCTCAAGCGATCGGGCATCGAGCCGCGCCACCTCAGGGGGTTCCGCGCCGCCGCAGAACGCGAGTTGGGTCTCATCGAGAGCGCGCTCATGCCCGTGTCTCGGCGCAAGGACGCCTCCAGCCGGGCCAAGGCGAGCGAGCTTGCTCGCGAGATCGCGGGACAGCTGGAGGTTGTGCGCAGCAGCCTCATTCGCGGTGCGCTTTCGCGTCTCGACCCGTAAGCTGGGGTCAGCGCATCCGCCTCCGCGACGACACGCCGCGGGTGACACGGCTCAATGCCGAACAATCACCCCGAGTGCTCGTAGCGTTGGTGCAAGATCAACTTCAACCTCACGTTGAAAGTTGATCTGCCGCCGTGACGGCGGCATGAGGCATTCAAGACCCATCGTGGAAGGCACAGCGAGATGAGCGAACTCAGCAATCGGAACGAAGAGTCTCGCTACGACCTCGGACTCCTCTTCACCGATGGCCTGCCCGACCTCGACGACGCCTCCGGCTATCGCGGTGCCGTCGCGGCTCGCGCCGCCGGCATCAGCTACCGCCAGCTCGACTACTGGGCCCGCACCGAGCTCGTGCAGCCGACCGTTCGCGGTGCCGCCGGTTCGGGGTCGCAGCGCCTCTATGGTTTCCGCGACATCCTCGTGCTCAAGCTCGTCAAGCGACTCCTCGACACGGGCATCTCGCTGCAGCAGATCCGCACGGCTGTCAACCAGCTTCGTGAGGCGGGCGTCAACGATCTCGCCCAGACGACCCTCATGAGTGACGGCGCAAGCGTCTACCTCTGCACGTCGAATGACGAGGTCATCGACCTCGTGAACCGCGGCCAGGGCGTCTTCGGCATTGCGGTCGGCAAGGTACTGCGCGAGGTCGAGACGAGCCTTGTGGAGCTCGAGACCGACAAGCCCGAGGCGATGGACGAGCTCGCCGCTCGCCGCGCTACCAAGGCCTCCTGACGCCGCTCTGCTCCGCGGGTTGAGTACGCCCGTCAGGGCCGTACCGAAACCCGGCGAGTCAGACCAAGCCGGCAGTGCGCATGACGCGCTCGAGCAACTGATCGAAGTTGCGCGCCATCTCCTGTGCGCTCTCGCCGGGCCACATGTGGAGCGGCTTTGCGGCTCCCTGGGCCTGCTGCAGCGAGGTCCGCTCTGGCAGCTGGGGGCTCAGCACGAGGGGGCCGAACATGTCCCGTAGCTCCTTGATGCGGAACTGGTGCTCGAGCGACTGCACGCGGGCACGGTTGACAATGATGCCGAGGGGCTGCAGCCGGGGGCTCAGTCCACGTCGAATCTCTTCGATCGCACGGAGCGCGCGGTCGGCAGCGGCGACCGAGAAGAGCCCTGGCTCTGTCACGACCGTCACGCGATCGCTCGCGGCCCACGCCGTTCTGGTGAGGGCATTGAGCGAGGGGGCGCAGTCGATCAGCACGAGGTCGTAGTCGTCCTCGACATTCGCGAGCGCTTCCTCAAGCTTCCAGATATCCCGGATGCTCGGGTGTGGTCCGTCGAAGTTGATGGCCGACGGGCTTCCGATCAGCACGTCGATCTTGCCGGGGCGACCCTTCGTCCAGCCGCTCGGCGCGATCGCCTGCCTGACGATCTTCTCCTTGGGGGAGGCGAGCACGTCGGCGATGTTGAGCCGGCCCACGACGTTGATGTCCATGCCGGTCGAGACATCCGACTGAGGGTCGAGGTCGACGACGAGGGTGCGCAGCCCCTTGGCGAACGCCGCAGATGCGAGGCCAAGCGTGACAGTGGTCTTCCCGACGCCCCCCTTGAGGGAGCTCACGCTGAGTACATGCACAACAGCAGACTCTACCTTCAGTAGTCTGGACGCATCCACTACCGACGCACCGGCACGCTTCGTGTTTTGCGCTCGGTCGTGATCGGGTGCAGTGCCGCGCGGGTGCGGCGAAAGGGGCAGGATGTTCTCCAAGATTCTCGTGGCCAACCGTGGCGAAATTGCCATCAGGGCCTTCAGAGCGGCCTACGAGTTGGGGGCGCGCACCGTCGCGGTCTTCCCCTACGAAGACAGGGGGTCGCTGCACCGTCAGAAGGCTGACGAGGCCTACCTGATCGGCGAGAAGGGGCATCCGGTTCGCGCGTACCTTGATGTCTCCGAGATCATCCGCGTCGCGAAGCTGAGCGGCGCCGACGCCATCTACCCGGGCTACGGCTTCCTCTCCGAGAACCCTGAGTTGGCGCGCGAGGCGGCGGCCGCAGGCATCACCTTCATCGGCCCGGGCGACAGCGTGCTCGAGATGGCGGGAAACAAGGTCACCGCCAAGGAGTACGCGATCGCGGCGGGCGTGCCAGTGCTCGCCTCGTCGCCCGCGACGACCGACATCGACGTGCTCGTCGCTGCGGCTGACGAGATCGGCTTCCCCGTCTTCGCCAAGGCGGTCGCGGGTGGCGGCGGCCGCGGAATGCGCCGTGTCAACACGCGCGAAGAGCTTCGGCCCGCGCTCGAAGAGGCGATGCGCGAGGCAGACAGCGCGTTCGGTGACCCCACGATGTTCGTCGAGCAGGCCGTGCTTCGCCCGCGCCACATCGAGGTGCAGATCCTGGCCGACACGACGGGTGAGACGGTGCACCTCTTCGAGCGTGACTGCTCGATCCAGCGCCGCAACCAGAAGGTCGTCGAGATCGCTCCGGCGCCAAACCTCGACGAGGCCACGAGGCAGGCGCTCTACCGCGACGCGGTCGCCTTCGCGAAGTCGATCGGCTACGTCAACGCGGGCACAGTCGAGTTCCTGCTCGACACCGAGGGGGAGCGCGCGGGCCAGCACGTGTTCATCGAGATGAACCCGCGCATCCAGGTCGAGCACACGGTCACGGAGGAGGTCACGGATGTCGACCTCGTGCAGGCGCAGATGCGCGTCGCGGCGGGGGAGACCCTCGAGCAGCTGAAGCTCACGCAGGGTGAGCTGCGCCTCCACGGTTCGGCACTCCAGTGCCGCATCACGACCGAGGACCCGACGCAGGGCTTCCGCCCCGACACTGGCAAGATCACGACCTACCGTTCGCCGGGTGGCGGCGGCATCCGCCTCGACGGCGGCACAGTCGCGACGGGCTCCGAGATCAGCCCCCACTTCGACTCCATGCTCGTCAAGATGACGTGTCGTGGCCGCGACTTCGCGGCGGCGGTCGGCCGTGCGCGCCGGGGCCTTGCGGAGTTCCGCATTCGTGGTGTCTCCACCAACATCCCGTTCATCCAGGCGGTGCTGGAAGACCCCGAGTTCATCTCCGGCGACATCAGCACAGCGTTCATCGACACGCGCCCGCACCTCCTGCACGCGCACCCCTCGCGCGACCGCGGCACCAAGATCCTCAACTGGCTCGCGGATGTCACGGTCAACCAGCCGAACGGAGCGGCCCCCGTCGCATCCGCCCCCATCGTCAAGCTGCCGAGCATCGACCTCACGCAGCAGCCGCCCGCGGGTTCGCGCCAGCGTTTGCTCGAGCTCGGGCCCAAGGGCTTCGCGACCGCGCTGCGGGAGCAGAAGGCGCTTGCCGTCACCGAGACGACCTTCCGCGACGCACATCAGTCGCTGCTCGCGACCCGCGTGCGCACACGCGACCTCGTGGCAGTCGCGCCGCACGTGGCACGCCTTACTCCCGAGCTGCTCTCGGTCGAGGCCTGGGGTGGCGCAACCTACGACGTCGCGCTCCGCTTCCTCGGTGAGGACCCGTGGGAGCGACTGGCGGCCCTGCGCGAGGCACTGCCGAACGTCGCGATCCAGATGCTGCTGCGAGGGCGCAACACGGTCGGCTACACGCCGTATCCGACCGAGGTGACCGACGCCTTCGTGCGCGAGGCCGCCGCGACCGGCGTCGACATCTTCCGCATCTTCGACGCCCTCAACGACGTCTCCCAAATGCGCCCCGCGATCGACGCCGTGCTCGAGACGGGCACGACGCTCGCCGAGGTCGCCCTCTGCTACACGGGCGACCTGCTCGACCCGGCAGAAGACCTCTACACGCTCGACTACTACCTCCGCCTCGCTGAGCAGATCGTCGAGTCGGGCGCGCACATCCTCGCGATCAAGGACATGGCCGGACTGCTTCGCGCTGGTGCCGCCGAGACCCTCGTGTCGGCGCTTCGCGATCGCTTCGACCTTCCCGTGCACGTGCACACGCACGACACGGCGGGCGGCCAGCTCGCGACGCTGCTCGCAGCCGCGAGGGCCGGCGCGGACGCGGTGGATGTGGCATCCGCCCCCATGGCCGGCACGACGAGCCAGCCCTCGATGTCGGCGCTCGTCGCGGCGCTGTCGCACACGGGCCGCGACACGGGCCTCTCGCTCTCGGGCGTCTCGGACCTCGAGCCGTATTGGGAGGCCGTGCGCGAGGTCTACGCGCCCTTCGAGTCGGGCCTCGCCGGGCCGACCGGCCGCGTGTACCACCACGAGATCCCGGGCGGCCAGCTCAGCAACCTGCGCCAGCAGGCGATCGCACTCGGCCTGGGCGACCAGTTCGAGCGCATCGAGGATGCCTACGCCGCGGCGAATGCCATGCTCGGGCGCCCGCCCAAGGTCACGCCGTCGTCGAAGGTCGTCGGCGACCTCGCGCTCGCCCTGGTCGCGGCTGACGCCGACCCCGCCGACTTCGAGGCGAACCCGCAGAAGTACGACATCCCCGACTCCGTCATCGGCTTCATGGCGGGCGAACTGGGCGACCTGCCGGGTGGATGGCCGGAACCCTTCCGCAGCCGGGTGCTCGAGGGTCGCACCGTGCGCGTCGGCCTCACCGACATCTCCGAGGAGGACTCGGCCGCGCTCGACGGCACTTCGGGGGAACGTCGCCAGGCACTCAACCGGCTGCTGTTCCCGGCTCCAGCCGCGCAGTTCGCGGAGGTGCGCGAGCAGTACGGCGACCTCTCCGTCGTCGACACGGTCGACTACCTCTACGGTCTGCGCCAGGGCGAGGAGCACATCGTCGAGATGGAACGCGGCGTGAGCCTCTATGTCGGGCTCGAGGCCATCGGCGACGCCGACGACAAGGGCATGCGCACCGTCATGGCGACCATGAACGGCCAGCTGCGCCCGGTCTTCGTGCGCGACCGCAGCATCAAGGTCGAAACGCGTGCGACCGAGAAGGCGGATGCCTCCAAGCCGGGCCACGTTGCGGCCCCCTTCGCGGGCGTGGTCACCCTCCAGGTCGAGGAGGGCGCCACGGTGCAGGCGGGCGAGTCCGTCGCCACGATCGAGGCCATGAAGATGGAAGCGTCGATCACGGCGGGCATCTCGGGCACCGTGCAGCGGCTTGCGGTGAAGGCCACCTCTCCCGTTGAGGGCGGTGACTTGCTGCTCGAGATCGTCGCCGACTGAGCCTTTGGTAGGCTCGATCGTTGGTCTCAGGCGAAAGGAATGCTTCTGTGGCGGTCAAGCGCGGTGCATCAGGCGATGCTGACGACGCGACCCGTGGGCGCGACTTCGCTGGCGAGCAGGAGGGTGCGTCGGATGTCGCAGACTCCGTGCTGTTGGAAGACGGGGGAGATGACCTCGCTGCCGAGGTGCCGCCCAGCCTCACGGTGAACGTCGACCTTCCAGCCCCAGTGCGCACGGTTCCCGAAGATGAGCTGGCGGTCAGGATCTCCGACGAGCCGGTGAGTCCTGGTCTGCTGGCGGGCGTGGATGCCAGCAACCTCTCGATTAGCGTCGCCCCCGAGCTCCTCGAGCCGGCCGACGACGATGACGGGGTGGACGACGCCGTCGACGTGCCGCCGCTGCCGGCACGCGAGGACCGATCCTCGGATAGCCAGAGCAGGCGCGACCGACTCCGTGGCGAGGTCTCGATGTCGCCGGAGTCGGCCAGCATGCTGACTGCCGATCGCCTCATCGACGTCAAGAAGCGCCGTCGGCCCGCACCCGAGGGAGCGTGGCAGTCCTTCGTCTACACCGCGACGCTGCACCTCGTGAACCTGGGCGATTCGCCGAAGGCACGCCAGCGCAAGGAACTCGAGGCGCGCATCGACAAGCAGTTCGAGGGCGGCACGCGCTTCGTCCCAGTGCTCACGCGCAAGGGCGGCGTCGGCAAGACCACCGTCACGGCGCTGCTGGGCATGGCCCTCTCGGATGTTCGTGAGGATCGCATCATCGCGATCGATGCCAACCCCGACAGGGGAACGCTCGCCGAACGCATCAACAAGCAGACCAGGTCGACCGTGCGCGATGTCGTCACGCAGGCGGCGTCGATCACGAGCTTCAACGACTTCTCGATGATGGTCTCGCGAGACGACACGCGACTCGATATCCTCGCCTCCGACACCGATCCGCTGCTCTCGGAGGCCTTCGACGAGAACGACTACAACGTGGTCGCTGACCTCGCAGCGCGGTTCTACTCGATCGCCTTGACGGATTGCGGCACGGGCATCGTCCACTCCGTCATGCGCGCGACGCTTCAGCGCGCGGACTCGATCGTCATCGTCTCGGGCGGCAGCGTCGACGAGGCCCGCCTCGCATCCGAGACGCTCACCTGGCTCGAGTCCAACGGCTATTCCGAGCTCGTGCGCAACGCGGTTGTCGTCATCAACACGGCGACGCAGGGCACCAACCTCATCAAGCTCGACGAGATCGAGTCCCACTTCCAGTCTCGTGTCCGCGAGATCGTCCGAATTCCCTACGACCCACAGCTCGCTGCCGGCTCCGTCATCGACTACGCAACGCTCAAGCCCCTGACCCGCGACGCCGCCCGGCGCCTCGCCGCGCTCGTCATGGACGGTCTTCCTGTGCGTCGCGGCAGCTGACGCCCACTGGAGGACCACATGACCGTACGCCAGATCAGGATCTTCGGAGACCCCGTGCTCAAGACGGTGTCTGACCCCGTCGGCCCCGGCGTCGATGTGAGCGGCCTCGTGGAGGACCTCATCGACTCCGTCAAGGTTCCGGGCCGCGCGGGCGTCGCGGCGCCGCAGATCGGCGTGAACCTGCGCGTGTTCAGCTACAACGTCGACGGCCGCATCGGCTACGTCATCAACCCCGAGCTGGTCGAGGTGTCGGGGGAACCCGAGCTCGTCGACGAGGGATGCCTCTCGGTGCCCGGACTCTACTTCAAGCGCCGTCGCTACCCCTTCGCGAGGGTGCGCGGTGTCGACCTCGACGGCAAGCCCGTCGAGCTCAGCGGCACGGGCACGATGGCGCAGGCGCTGCAGCATGAGACTGATCATCTGAACGGCGAGCTCTACATCGACGGGCTCGACAAGGACACCAAGCGTGAGGCCATGCGTGCCATCCGCGAGTCGGACTGGTTCTAAGCGAGCGCGTCCGCTCTCTCCACGCGTTTCCTGAACGACAAGGGGCCCGCATGCCAGGCATGCGGGCCCCTTGTGTTGCTCGGTGTATCAGCCGCTGACCGAGATGCCCTCCGTCGCGGGGGTGCCGCTGTACATGCTCTCGATGACATCGGCGAAGTCGGCGATCACGCGGTCGCGCTTGACCGACAGCTTCGGCGTGAGGTGGCCACTCGCCTCGGTGAGCTCGCGCTCGAGGATCGTGAACTTGCGGATGGACTCGGCGCGCGAGACGGTCGCGTTGGCCGCGTCGATCGCGCCCTGCACCTCGGCGATGACCTTCGGGTTCTTCGCCGCCTGTGCTGCATTCATGGTGGCGTCCTCGCCGGCGTTGTTGAGCCACACCGGGAGCATCTCCTCGTCCAGCGTGATGAGCGCCGAGACGAAGGGCTTCTGGTCGCCGACCACGACGACCTGGCCCACGATCGGGTTGGCCCGGATGGGGTCTTCGAGCGCGGCGGGAGCGACGTTCTTGCCGCCGGCCGTCACGATGATCTCCTTCTTGCGGCCCGTGATGACGAGGTAACCATCGGCATCGATCTCGCCGATGTCGCCAGTCTTGAACCATTCGCCGTCGAACGACTCTGCCGTGGCCGCGTCGTTGTTCCAGTAGCCGGGGAACACGCTGACGCCCTTGGCCTGCACCTCTCCGTCATCGCTGATACGGATGGCGTTGCCGGGGACGGCCGGCCCGACCGTGCCGATCTTGAACTTCTTGACGAGGTTGACCGTCACGGGGGCCGTCGTCTCGGTCAGCCCGTAGCCCTCGAGAATCGTGAGGCCGAGGGCGCGGTAGAAGTGCCCGAGGCGGAGCCCGAGGGGAGCGGAGCCGGAGACGGCGTACTCGACTCGGCCACCCATCGCCGCGCGCAGCTTCGAGAGCACGAGCCTGTCGAGCACCTTGAACTTGAGCTTGAGCCCGAGCGGGATGCGACCGGTGTCGAGCGCCTTCGAGTACTCGATCGCCGTTGCAGCAGCGGCGTGGAAGATCTTGCCCTTGCCGCCGGCCTCAGCCTTCTGCTCGGAGGCGTTGTAGACCTTCTCGAAGACGCGGGGAACCGCGAGGAGGAAGGTCGGCTTGAAGCTTCCCAGCGCCTGCAGCAGCTTCTTGGTGTCTGGCTCGTGGCCCACCTTCACGCCGCCGTGGATGCTCAGCACCGAGATGAAGCGTGCGAAGACGTGGGCGAGGGTGATGAACAGCACGGTGCTCGAGGCATCGTGCATGACCTCGGGCATGTTCAGACGGCTGTTGCGCGCGAGCTCGTAGAAGTTCGCGTGGTTGAGCCGGACGCCCTTCGGCTTGCCGGTCGTGCCGGAGGTGTAGATGATCGTGGCAATGTCGTCTGCCTTGGCGATCGAGCGGCGGCGCTCGATCTCCTCGTCGGTGACGGCGGAGCCTGAGGCGGAGAGCTTGTCGATGTCGCCGAGGTCGATCTGCCACACGCTGCGAACCAGCGGCAGGTCAGCGCGCACCTCGTCGAAGCGTGCGAAGTGGTCGGGTGTCTCGCCGAAGAACGCGACGGCGTTGGAATCGGAGAGGTACCACTGGATCTGCGCGGGCGCGGAGGTCTCGTAGATGGGCACGAGCATGGCACCCGCGTACCAGGCTGCGAAGTCGATGAGGCTCCACTCATAGCGGGTCTTCGCCATCAGGGCGATGCGGTCGCCCGGCTCGATGCCTGCTGCGACGAAGCCCTTCGCCAGGGCGATCACCTGGCGCTCGAACTCGCGGCACGAGACGTCCTTCCACGAGCCGTCAGGCTGGGGGATGGCGAAGAGCGCTTTATCTGGTGTCTGCTTCACCCGCTCAACCAACAGGTCGGTGGTGTTCGCATTCGGGTCTGCCTCAACCAATGCGGGCACGCTGTACTCTTTCACGGCAACTCCTTCGGTACCTCAGAGGGTGCGGGTATTCGATATACCCTACTCGCAGCGGGCTCCCAGTCTCGATGCCGTTGTCGAATCCCTACACTGGACGGAACGCATCAGCGAACACCGTTATCGCGCATCGCACCGTTGGCTGCGAGCGTCGTCCACCCTCGGCCCTTGAAGTGAGGATTCTCGATGCATGCAGTCGGAATTGACATCGGCGGCACCAAGATCGCGGGAGCACTCGTCGCCGAAGACGGCACGATCCTGCGCTCCGACCGCTCGCCGACGCCAGCCGGCAGTCCCGCCGAGATCGTCGAGGTGGTGGTCGGCATGATCACGCGCCTCGCTGAGGGGCACGATGTCATGGCTGCGGGCGTCGCGGCGGCGGGCTTCATCGACGAACAGCAGTCGACCGTCTATTACGCGCCCAACATCAGCTGGCGAAACGAGCCGTTCCGTGACCGCCTCATGGCAGAGCTCGACCTCGACGTCACGATCGACAACGACGCGAATGCCGCGGGGTGGGCCGAGTTCCGCTTCGGCGCGGGTCGCGGTGTCGACGACATGACGATGCTCACGATTGGCACGGGTGTTGGGGGAGCGGTCGTCGCCGGCGGCCACCTGATGCGCGGTGGTTTCGGGGCGGGTGCTGAGCTCGGCCACCTGCGGGTGGTCCCCGGCGGCCTCCCGTGCGGCTGCGGGGCACGCGGATGCATCGAGCAATACGGCTCGGGTCGCGCGCTCCTGCGCATGGCCAACGAGATTGCCGACGTGGGCGGAATCGGATTGCGCCTCGCCGAGCTCCGCGAGCAGAACGGCACACTCCGCGGTGAGGATGTCGCCGAGCTGATCGCTGCTGACGATCCTGGCGCCGTCCAGGCGCTTCGAGAGCTGGGCGGCTGGCTCGGCCAGGCCTGCGCATCGCTCGGGGCCGTGCTCGATCCGCGACTCTTCGTCTTCGGTGGCGGCGTCGCTGCCGCGGGGGAGTTGCTGCTGGCGCCCATCCGTGAGGCGTACCTCGCCCATCTGCCTGCTCGTGGCTATCACCCCGAGCCGAAGTTCGTCACGGCACAGCTCGTCAATGACGCTGGCGTCGTGGGGGCGGCCGACCTTGCCCGGCTGCACTTCCGCTCGCGCTAGAGTGTTCGAGCCACTGCAGTAGAGAGGTCTCGATGTTCTATTGGTTCATGAAGAACCTGGTCGCAGGCCCGATCCTGCGCACCGTGTTCAGGCCGTGGGTGGTGGGGCACGAGAACATCCCGGAGACGGGCGGCGTGATCCTCGCGAGCAATCACCTCTCCTTCATCGACTCGGTCTTCCTGCCGCTCGTCATGGATCGGCGCATCAGCTTTCTCGCGAAGAGTGACTACTACACCGCCAAGGGCCTGAAGGGCTGGGCGATCAAGAACTTCCTGACGGCAACGGGGATGCTGCCCATCGACCGCTCGGGCGGCAAGGCGAGCGAGGCATCCCTCAATACGGGCCTTGGCGTACTGGCGAGGGGCGAGGTGCTTGGCATCTACCCTGAAGGCACCCGAAGCCCTGACGGCAAGCTCTATCGCGGTCGCACTGGTGTCGCCCGGATGATCCTCGAGGGCGGGGTGCCCGTCGTGCCCGTCGTCATGGTCGACACCGAGAAGGTCATGCCCATCGGCACTCGGATTCCCAAGGTGCGTCGTATCGGCGTCATCATCGGCAAGCCGCTCGATTTCTCACGGTTCGAGGGCATGGAGGGCGATCGCTTCATCCTGAGGTCGATCACCGACGAGATTGTCTACGAACTCATGCGCCTTGGCGAACAGGAGTATTCCGACGTGTACGCGTCGTCGGTTAAGGAGAAGCGCGGCTCCCTCAGCCGCTGACGTGGACGCCGTCGCCCACGACGTCCAGTAAACTTGCCGCAACCGGGCAGGGACGCCCGGCATCTCATTGTTCACTCGAATAGGAACCCCGTGGCCAAGTCGTCTGAAGAACCCGTCGTGCAAGCAGATCCCTCAGTGCTCGCAGGTCTCGACTATTGGCGCACGCTTCCCATCAAGCAGCAGCCACAGTGGCCCGACGTCGACGCGGTCGGCGCAGCCTCTGACGAGATCGCCTCGCTGCCGCCACTCGTGTTTGCGGGCGAGGTTGACCAGCTGCGCACGCGGCTGGCGGAAGCGGCTGCCGGCAAGGCATTCCTGCTGCAGGGCGGTGACTGCGCCGAGACCTTCTCGGGTGCCACGGCTGACCAGATCCGCGACCGCGTGAAGACGATCCTCCAGATGGCGGTCGTGCTCACCTACGGCGCCTCGATGCCGATCGTCAAGATGGGGCGCATGGCAGGCCAGTTCGCCAAGCCGCGGTCGAGCGACACCGAGACCCGTGGCGACGTCACCCTTCCCGCCTACCGCGGCGACATCGTCAACGGCTACGACTTCACGCCCGAGTCGCGCGAGGCGGATCCCCGTCGGCTCGTGCAGGGGTACCACACCTCCGCGTCGACGCTCAACCTCATCCGTGCCTTCACGCAGGGTGGCTTCGCCGACTTGCGCGAGGTGCACAGCTGGAACCGCGGTTTTGCCTCGAACCCCGCCAACAAGCGGTACGAGGCGCTTGCCCGGGAGATCGACAAGGCCATCCGATTCATGGAGGCCGCGGGCGCCGACTTCGAGGAACTCAAGCGCGTCGAGTTCTACTCGAGTCACGAGGGCCTCCTCATGGACTACGAGCGCCCCATGACGCGCATCGATTCGCGCACGGGCACGCCCTACAACACCTCGGCGCACTTCCTCTGGATCGGTGAGCGCACCCGCGACCTCGATGGTGCCCACATCGACTTCTTCTCGCGTCTTCGCAACCCGATCGGCATCAAGCTCGGCCCGAGCGTGACCGCCGAAGAGATGAAGAGGATCATCGACAAGCTCGACCCCGAGCGCGAGCCCGGGCGGCTCACCTTCATCACCCGCATGGGCGCCGGCAAGATTCGCGACGCCCTCCCGCCCCTCCTCGAAGCGATCAAGGGCATGGATGCCAATCCGCTCTGGGTCACCGACCCCATGCACGGCAACGGCATCACGACGCCGACCGGCTACAAGACGCGCCGTTTCGATGACGTCATGGATGAGGTCAAGGGCTTCTTCGAGGCGCACCGCGCTGCCGGCACGCACCCCGGTGGTATCCACATTGAGCTCACGGGCGATGATGTGACGGAGTGCCTGGGCGGTTCCGAATTCATCGACGAGGCGACCCTCGCGACGCGTTACGAGTCGCTGTGCGACCCGCGACTCAACCACATGCAGTCCCTCGAACTCGCGTTCCTCGTGGCGGAGGAGCTCAGCGCCAGCTGAGTTCGTCCGCGACGCGTCACCCTCCGGCTGCGAGGCCGATGGTGACCGTGGAACCCTTGTCGACGGCCGATCCCGGAGCGGGATCAGCAAAGGTCACTGTTGCGTTGTCCGGCACAGCGGAGAGGAACTCGCTAATCGGGTTTCTGAACCTGATTGCGAATCCGGCGTCCGTGAGCAACTGCCGTGCCGTTCGCCAGGTCTGACCCTCGACGTCGGGCACCGCGACCTGCTCGATGCCCTTGGAGATGATGAGGTCGACGGCACCGCCCTCCGGGACTGTTGCCTGGCCCTGCGGTGCCTGCGCGCGGATGAGGAGGCCGGCCGCGATCGTGTCGTTGTACTCCTCGACGGCCTCGACGCCCGTGAGCCCTGCATCGGCGAGGACGGCCTTCGCATCGTCGACCGTCTGGCCGGAGACATCCGGAATCGGACCTCGCGAGACGATCAGCGTGATCTCCTGCTGCTCGCCATAGCTCTCAAGGGTGGCGAGGTCGACGTCTCCCGCGCCGAGCGCCTGGAGCACGGTGCCCTCCGCGGAGTCGGCGTGGAAGACATAGCGCGATGCACCTGCCGTGAACCGCGCATCCGCGATCGCCGCGAGGGCATCCGCCTCCGACAGGCCGACAAGCGTGGGGATCGGGAGCATCTCCGGACCCAGCGAGACGATGAGGGTGACCGTCGAACCGTGCTCGACGGCGCTGCCAACAGGCGGGTCGGTGCCAATGATCCTGTCTGTGGGAACAGTGGGGCTGTGGGCCGTCGCATTCTCTGCCGCGACCACGAGGTTCTGTGCCTCGAGCGCCTCAACCGCGGCGGCCGGCTCGAGTCCTGCGACGTCGGGAACCGAGACGCTCGCGCCGGGCCCCGCGCCGAAGTACCAGCCGGCACCCGCCGCGAGTCCCGCCAGCAGCAGCACGAGGGCGACGAGCCAGCCGCCGCGCGACTTGCGCTTGGCGCTCTTCTCGCTGAGCGTGGCGACGTTCGGGCCGAGGTCGGCATCCGGGCGGCGTGGCTGCACTGGTGCGATGACCTGTGTCGCGTCGGTGCCGCCAACCGCCATGGGGAGCACCATCGTGTGCTGCATGGGTGTCGTGTCGTCGCTGCCCAGTCCCGAGAGCGTCCTCTGCGTCTCGAGCAACTGGCTCAGCATGATGCCGGCGTCGCGGGGCCGCTCTTCGGGGTCGCGCGCGGTCGCCCACAGCACGAGCTCGTCGAGCTCCGTCGGCACTCGCGGGTTGAGCGTGCTCGGCGTCGGCACCGTGTCATTCGCATGCTGCTGCGCGACATGGAACGGCTGTTCACCTTGGAAGGGCTGCTCGCCCGCGAGCATCTCGTAGAGCATGATGCCGATCGCGTAGATGTCGCTCCGCGTGTCGGCGACGCCGCGTGTGACGAGCTCGGGGGAGAGGTAGGCGACGGTCCCGAGCAGCGCGTTGCCGGTCGCAGTGGCGGCGGATGCGGCGCGCGCGAGCCCGAAGTCGCTGATCTTGATGCGTCCATCGTCGGCGAGGAGCACGTTCTCGGGCTTGAGGTCGCGGTGCACGATGCCGCTCCGGTGCGCCGCGGCGAGGCCGCTCAGCACGGCCTCCATGATGTCGAACGCCTGCTCGGTCGTGAGCACGCGGTGGTCGTTGAGGAGGTCGCGCAGCGTGATGCCGGGCAGGTACTCCATCACGAGGTAGGCGGTCTCGTCATCCTGACCCTGGTCGTAGACGTTGACGACGTTCGGGTGGGCGAGCCTCGCGGCAGACCGGGCTTCCTGGATGAATCGCAGGCGGTACTGCGAGTCATCCGCAAGGTGTGGGTGGATGACCTTGATGGCCACGCGCCGTTCGAGCCTCAGGTCGGTCGCAAGGTAGACGGTCGCCATGCCGCCGCGGGCGATGCGTGAGCGCACCTGGTATCGGCCGTCGAGCAGACGTCCAATCATCGGGTCAGAACTCACAGTGCTCACCGCTCAAGTCTAGAGTTGGCGTGCACGGGCGCCCGGGTGCGAAACACCCGCGGTCATCACGGCTCGGTATCAGCTGAGCTGTGCGAGCCATGCCCGCGCCGAGGTCTCCCACTTGGCGTAGGCGTCGGGGAATGCAGAGATCTGCACGGCCTGCGCCGCCTGGGTCACGGTCATTCCGCGCCAGCCGGGGATGTCGAGGAGACCGCGCGTCACGCCGGCATTGGGGTTGTTCGGCCCGCCGAAGAACAGCCTTGCGGCGTAGTCGGGAGTCGTGAGCTGAGCGACGGTTCCCCATCCGGCGCTCGGCCGCTGCTGGAAGAGGCCCACGGAGTCGAGGTCGCCCCAGTCGAGGTTGCGCAGGGTGGACTCCTGGGCGGCTGCGGCGAGCGCGATGACGAGACCGTAATCGTCGACGCCCAGGGAGCGCCCCACCCCGACGATCGTGCGCGCGTGGCCCGCCATCTCCGGGGTCATGGGCACGACGACGTCCGCCGCTGCCGGGACAGTCCCGGCTGGCTGCACGCTTGGGATCACGAGGCTCTGGCCCGCATAGATCGTGCTCGACGCGGTCAGGCCGTTGGCCGAGAGCAGCGCCCCGAGGCTGACGCCGTGGCGTTGTGCGATTGACGTGGCGGTCTCACCGGAGACGACCGTGTGGTTCGTCGCTGCAGGCGTGGGCGCCGCGGTGGGAGTAGCGGATGCGACGCTGCTGCTGCCCGGGATCGTCAGCTTCTGGCCCGGGTAGATGATCGACTGGGCGCTGAGGCCATTCGCGGAAAGCACGGCCTTCGCGCTGACTCCGAACTTGGCGGCGATGCCGCTGACGGTGTCGCCTGCGGCGATCGTGTAGACCGACGCGCTGCGCGCAGTGGGCGTGGCGGCCACGGGCGCCGCGGTCTTCGACAGCATGAGCACCTGGCCGGGGTGGATGATCGACTTCCACCCGAGGCCGTTCATCGCGAGCACCGTCGCGGTGGAGAGCCCGAAGCGACCGGCGATGCCGCTGACGGAATCACCGTCCTTGACCGTGTAGGTCGCCGGGGCGGCAGCGAAGGCGAAGTCACCCTCAGGGGTGCTCGCGGTCGCTTCGCTCTTGGCGCTCACGCCAGCGAATGCGGCGCGCACGTTCTCCCTGAGGTGGGAGCGCGAGTCGGAATCGTCGCGATCCGTCGCCCGCTCCGTGTCGACCACGATGGGGCCCGTGAGGTTCATGCTCATGGCGAGCGAGGACGCGATGACGATCGGGACGGTTGACAGTGACGCGCGAGCGGCGCGAGAGCGGTCGCGGAACAGTCCGCGCGAGGTGGCTCGATCAGTGAGAGTGGTCATGGCTGTCCCCGGGGTCTCGTACTTCAGTGCTGCGCAGTAACAGTCAAACTGACACAGAAGGATAGTCCTGTCAACCAATGTGACCGATGGTGCAGATGTGACTTGAGTTTACCCATCCGTAACATTCTCTGGCGCGACTCGTGACCGGGGCGTTGCGGAACCTCGGAGCGATATCTGACAGGATTTTGTTGTGACTGAAGCCACAGACATCCGCTGGTTGACCATCCCCGATCTTGTGGAGACACTCGGGATCGGCGTGAGCAAGGTGCGCCGCCTCATCGAGGACCGAAGCCTCGCCGCCCGCAGGATCGACGGGGTGTGGCAGGTTCCGGAGCTGTTCATCCGTGACGGGGAGCCCCTGTCAGAGCTGCGGGGCACCCTCATCGTCTTGACGGACGCCGGCTTCAGTGACGTCGAAGCGCTCGACTGGCTGCTCTCGCCGGAGGAGAGCCTCGGCACCTCGCCCATCGAGGCGCTGCGGGCTGGACGCAAGGCTGAGGTTCGACGGGTCGCCCAGGCTCTCGCCTGAATCCGGCCGGCTGCCCACTCGTCGCCGGCGCCGCCGGGGTCGCGCGTCAGACGACGCGCTGCGTGACCTTCTCGACGAGCTCGATGAGCCGTCCCCGGGCCTCGGGGTCGATCGATGCCGTATCGAGTGACGCGCGGGCGCGGTCAGCGTTGCGCTGGATCGCCCGCTCCACGTCGTCGACGGCACCGCTCTGCAGCAGGGTTGACTGGAGGGTCCTGACCTGCTCGTCGCTCAGCTCCGGGTCGCCGAGGAGCTCATCGAGCAGCCGGGTCGAGGGCCCGGGCATCCGTCGCCGCGCCTGCGCGACGAGCACAGTGCGCTTGCCTTCGCGCAGGTCGTCGCCCGAGGGCTTGCCGGTCTCGGCCGGATCGCCATAGACGCCGAGGAGGTCGTCCCTCAACTGGTAGGCGATGCCGAGGGGAAGACCGAAGTCGCGAAGCGCCGTCGACTGCTCGATGCTCGCGCCGCTCAGCGCCGCCCCGATCAGGAGTGGTGCCTCGACGCTGTATTTCGCCGACTTGTAGACGATCACCCGTTGGGCGCGCTCGAGCAATGAGTCATCCGGCCACGAGCGCCACGAGTGCTCCTCGAGCACATCGAGATACTGGCCCGCCGTGACCTCGGTACGCATGCGGTTGAACTCGCGGCGCGCGGCGAGGGCAGCGGATGCATCGCCGAGCGAGTGCAGGCCGGCATCGAGGATCTCATCGCTCCAGCCGAGGAGCAGGTCGCCGAGGAGGATCGCGCTCGACCGCCCGAAAGCGTCTGCGTCGCCCGACCAACCCGTGTCGCGGTGGAGGCGTTCGAAGCGGCGGTGGGCCGCTGGCATCCCTCGCCGCGTGTCGGAGTTGTCGATGATGTCGTCGTGCACGAGTGCTGCTGCGTGGAAGAACTCGAGAGCCGTCGCGGCATTCACGATCGCTTCGAGCGGCCCGTCCGGGGAGCCTCCCGCTGCACGCCACCCCCAGTAACAGAACAGCGCGCGAAAGCGCTTGCCGCCCGAGAGCAGCTCCCGCGACCAGTCGACGAACGGACTCAGGTCGGGGGAGACCTCGGCCAGTTGTGTCGCCTGGGCCTCGAGAGTGCGGTCGATGTTCGCCTGAACCTGCTCAACTATCCGCGTACTCTCAGTCACGCGTATAGCCTAGCCAGCGAGAGCGGCATACAATTGGGGTGGCAGTTCAACGGATCCGCCGGGAGGAGTCACCATGCCGCTGTCCGAACGTGAGCAGCGTCTCCTCGACGAGATGGAGCGCAGCCTCTATCAGAATGACGCCGACTTCGTGTCGACAGTGAGTCAGCGTCGGGGTGCCCCCAACTATCGCCTGCTCGTGGGCGGCGTGCTCATCGCACTGGCTGGCGTCGCGGCGATCGTCGTCGGTGTTGTCATCAAGCAGCCGGTCGTCGGCGTGCTCGGCTTCATCGTCGTCTTCGGCGGCGCACTTCTCGCGATCTCCTCGCCTCGCCGTACGGACTCTCCAGTGAGCCCCGTCGCAGGGCCGTCTCGCGGCAAGTCCCACGCAGGGTTCATGGATCGTATGAACGAGCGCTGGGAGCGCCGACAGGGCGAACGCTGACGCAGTAGTTCCGCTCCACAACAGGGTCGACCTTCGGGTCGGCCCTTTTTTGTGCGCGCGCACACCGGCGACTGCGGATTTTTCCTCCACCCTCCTCCACCCGCTACTTCCCCGTGTTTTGGGGCACCTTTGTCGGCAACATTGGCCTTTCCTTCGCCATTTCCTTGTTAAGTGGGGGAGAGTGGAGTAAAGTGGGGCATACCGAAGCTGGGCCGGAGTGGAAGGGGGTGCCGAGATGTTCCTTGGCACCTACGCGCCCAAGCTCGACGACAAGGGTCGAGTGATCCTTCCGGCCAAGTTCCGCCAGGAGTTGGAGAACGGCGTCGTGCTCGCTCGCGGCCAGGAGCGTTGCCTCTACGTCTTCAGCACGCGTGAGTTCGAGGAACTCGCCGACAAGATGCGGCAGGCGCCCGTCACGGGCAAGCAAGCCCGCGACTACATGCGTCTCTTCCTCTCTGGCGCCACGGCAGAGGTGCCGGACAGCCAGAACCGCGTCACCATTCCCGCCGCTCTCCGCGCCTACGCGGGCCTCGACCGGGAACTCACCGTCATCGGTGTGGGCAACCGCGCCGAGATCTGGGACACCGCCGCGTGGGAGGCCTACTACGCCGAGCAGGAAAGTGCTTTTGCCGACACCACGGAGGAGGTGATCCCGGGACTCTTCTAGCGCCCTGGGCCTGACTCCCAGCCGAACGCCCTGCCGCACTTCCCCGGCGGCAGGTCGAGTCGGATGGGGATCAGACCGAGGGGGCATCGGGAAATGACATGACTGAAGCCAACGAGATCCACACCCCCGTCATGCTCGAGCGCACAATCGAGCTCCTCTCGCCCGCCATCAGCGAACCCGGCGCGGTCGTCGTCGACGCGACCCTCGGCATGGGAGGCCACTCCGAGGCACTCCTCGAGCGGTTCCCGGGGCTGACCCTCGTCGGGCTCGACCGCGACCCCGAGGCGCTCGCCATCGCGGGCAAGCGGCTCGAGCGCTTCGGCGAACGAGTGCACCTCGTCCACACCGTCTACGACGAGTTCGAGGAGGCGCTCGACGGGCTTGGCATCGCGGAGGTGCATGGCATCCTCTTCGACCTCGGCGTCTCCTCGCTCCAACTCGACCGTGTGGAGCGGGGTTTCTCCTACTCGAAGGATGCGCCCCTCGACATGCGCATGGACTCGACCTCCGACCTGACCGCCGAGCGGGTGCTGGCCGAGTACCCAGAGGGCGAGCTTCGCCGGATCTTCCGCGACTACGGCGAGGAACGACTTGCTCCCCGCTATGCCCAGCGCATCGTCGCGGAGCGCGCACACACGCCGCTCACGACATCCGCTCAGCTGGTGCGCATCATCACGGAGGCGACGCCAGTTGCGATCCAGCGCAAGGGTCACCCCGCCAAGCGTGTCTTCCAAGCGCTGCGTATCGAGGTCAACCAGGAACTCGCCGTGCTCGAGCGCGCCATCCCAGCCGCCGTCGACAGCCTCGCGGTCGGCGGTCGCATCGTCGTGCTCGCCTACCAGTCCCTTGAGGACCGCCTCGTCAAGCGGTATCTCGCAAGCCACTCGACGTCGAGCGCGCCGGCCGGGCTCCCCGTGGAGTTGCCGGAACACGCGCCCGAGCTTCGGCTCCTCGTCAGGGGTGCAGAACTCGCGCCCGAACAGGAGCGCGAACTCAACCCACGTGCCATCCCCGTGCGGCTCCGCGCCGCCGAACGCATCAGGAGGGCGGCATGAGCGCCGTTCACGCACAGGCCCGTGTGGCGCCACGCCCACACGAGGAGCCGGCCCCCTATATCGAGATCGCGCCGACACGCCAGCAGCGCCGTTCGCGTCCGCGGCTCGCCTACGCGATGGTCGTCGTCGGCGGCCTCTTCGCCGTGCTCGTCTCGCAACTGCTCCTGAGCATCGCCCTCGCTGACGGTGCCTACGAGATCGCAGCGCTCCAGGCCGATCGCAAGGAGTTGAGCCGCGACGAGCAGATCCTGAGTGAGAAGCTCGACGTGCTGAACTCGCCCCAGAACCTCGCCGCGCGTGCCGAGTCTCTCGGAATGGTGAGCAATGAGAGCGCCGTCTACCTGAGCCTCGCGACGGGTGCCGTGCTCGGCGTGCCGACGGCAGCGAGCGAGGGTGCGGGAGGCGTCATCGGCGAGAACGGCACACTCCTCATCTCCAACGAGTTGATCGGCGAGATCCCAGACATGGGTGGTCTTCTCGCCGCCGAGTCCGCCGCTGCCGCTGCCGCAGCGGCTACCGAGGCAGAAGGCGACGCGGCGGGCGTGGCGCAACCGGGTGGGGCAGACCAGTCTGTACCGTCGTTCCCGGAAGGCATCCCTGCCCCCGTGACGCAGTAGGGACGACCACGGGTGTTCTCGAAATGCAGGATCCGACCATTGATGGGCTAGGTGGCTAGTGAACGACAGGCGGATGAGTAGTCGCAGGCTCGCGACCGCGATCCTCGTGACGCTCGCGATCGTCGCCGTCTTCGTGGTTCGCCTCGTCGACTTCCAGATCGTGCGGGCAGACGAACTCAATGAGGCATCCGTCAACAAGCGGGCTGTCGCGATGACGACACACGGCATCCGCGGACAGATCCTCGACACGAATGGCACGATCCTTGCCGATACGGTGCTGCGCTACAACGTGACGGTCGCGCCGAAGATCGTCAAGGACACCTTCGTGCGCGAGCTCGATGATGACACCGTCGAAACGGTCACCACCCTCGACGCGCTCGAGGAGCTCGCCGCCGTCACGGGTGGCAACGCAGCCGACCTGTACATGCAGATCACGAGCAACCCCGAGTCGAACTACGAAATCCTTGCAAAGGATCTCGACACCGAGCAGTACCGTGCCGTGCGAGAACTCAATATCCCGTGGTTGTACTTCGAATCCCAGCCAGACCGCACCTACCCGAACGGCGCGGTGGCAGGCAACCTCGTCGGCTTCGAGGGCACCGACGGCCCGCAGAACGGTTTGGAATACACCGAGAACGACTGCCTGAGGAGCGAGCCGGGCACGTCGACCTATGAGCGTGGCGTTGACGGCGTGCGACTCCCCGGGAGCACTGTCGTGACGAAGGAGGCGATCGACGGTGGGTCGCTCTCCCTCACGATCGACAGCGACCTGCAGTGGTTCACCTCGCAGCGGCTCGCGGAGCAGGCACTCGCGATCGGGGCCGACTCCGCATCCGCAATCGTTGTCCGGGTCAAGGATGCCCACGTCATGGCACTCGCCGATTGGCCGGCCGTCGACCCGAACAATGTCGATGCGACACCCGTCGAGCACCTTGGTTCCGCCGGATTCAACGCCGCCTACGAGCAGGGTTCCACCTTCAAGCCGCTCAGCGCAGCAATGCTCCTCGAGGAGGGTGCGGCGACTCCGGCGACGCAGCTCACGGTGCCGTCGCTGTGGCAGACGCCCGAGGGCGGTCAGGTGCGGGATGCCGTGCCACACCCCGATGCGAGACTGACGCTGGCGGGCGTCATCCAGAACTCGTCGAACGTCGGTATCTCGATGCTCTCGACCAAGCTCTCGAACTCCGTGCGCTACGACTACTTCAAGAAGTTCGGCCTTGGAGAGCAGACCGCGGTCGGCTTCCAGGGCGAGAGTGCCGGCATTCTCTCGGACTACTGGGATTCGCAACAGAAGTACGACGTCTCCTACGGGCAGGGCGTCGCCTCGACCCTCGCGCAGCTTGCTGGCGCCTACCAGGCGCTCGGCAACGACGGGGTGCGCCTGCCGCTCACCCTCGTGGACAAGTGCACGCTGCCCGACGGCACCGTCATCGAGAAGCCGAAGCCGGAGCCCGTCAGCGTCGTCTCGCAGTCGAGCGCGGAGCAGGTCGTCGGCATGATGGAGACTGTCGCCACCGGCGGAGACCTCGCCAACATGCTGACGATCCCCGGCTACCGTGTCGCCGCCAAGTCTGGAACGGCGCAGCTTGCCATCAACGGCGTCTACAGCTCGGAACGCGTCGTCTCCGTCGCAGGCATGGCGCCCGCGGAGGACCCGGAATACGTCGTGATCGTCAGCTTCGTCAAGCCGGATACAATTAGGACTTCCGCGGCGGCGGCCCCCACCTTCCAGAAGATCATGACCCAGGTGCTCAAGACCTATCGTGTCGAGCCGTCCACGCAGCCGGCCCCGAGCCTCCCGACCACCTGGTGAGAAAGAGGACCCATTGGCTGATCGGATACCCCCGGTCCTTCGCCCGGAACATCCGTCGGCGAGATCACTGACGGGTCTCGTCTCCGAATTCCAACTGGAGTCAATCGGCTCGCTCGACGGCGTCGAACTGACGGGAATCACGCTTCGCTCCAACGAGGTGCAGCCGGGGGACCTGTTCGTTGGCATGCCGGGAGCGGCCGCGCACGGTGCCCAGTTCGCCGAGGCGGCCCGCGACTCGGGCGCTGTGGCCCTGATGACGGATGCCCGTGGCGCTGAGATCGCCGCAGGCTGCGGACTTCCCATCGTGCTGGTCGACTCGCCGAGGGCCGCGCTGGGTGAGGTCTCCTCCTGGCTGTACCAGACCAACGAGCATCCGCCGCTCATGCTCGGCATCACGGGCACGAACGGCAAGACCTCGACGGCCTACATCCTTGAGGGCATCCTTCGCCAGTTGGGTCTCGTGACGGGCCTCAGCACCACGGCCGAGCGCCACATCGGTGACCTCACAGTCGTGAGTCGTCTCACGACGCCCGAGGCGAGCGAGATCCACGCCCTGCTCGCACGGATGCGCGAGAGCGAGGTGCGCGCCGCAGTGCTCGAGGTGAGTGCACAGGCGCTCAGCCAGCACAGGGTGGACGGCATCTCCTTCGATATCGTTTCGTTCACGAACCTCAGCCACGACCACCTCGACGACTACGCCGACATGGACGAGTACTTCGAGGCGAAGCTCGCCTTCTTCGACCCGGAACGCGCGCGTCGCGGCGTCGTCTCGCTCGATTCCCCCTGGGGCCAGCGTGTCGTTGATGAGTCGCGCATCCCCGTGACGACGATCGCGTCGACCGAGGGAACGGATGCCGAGTGGGGCGTCGAGATCCTTGAGGAGCGGGCGGAGTACACCTCGTTCCGCCTCACCGGCCCGGAGGGGCGCTCCATCGAGACGAGCGTGCCCCTCATCGGCCGGCACATGGCGGCGAACGCGGCACTCTCGATCGTCATGCTTGTTGAGGCCGGGTTCGAGCTCGAGGCCATCGGACACGCGGTCCAGGAGGGCATCGAGGCCTACCTGCCCGGCCGCACCGAGCGGGTCTCGGGCGAGCGCGGTCCCGCGGTGTTCGTCGACTTCGGTCACAGTCCCGACGCCTTCCTCAACACCCTTTCGGCGGTCCGTCGCTTCACGATCGGCCGCACGATCATGGTCTTCGGTGCCGATGGTGACCGCGACGCGACCAAGCGTCACGAGATGGGTCGCATCGCATCCGAGTACTCTGACATCCTCGTCATCACCGATCACCACCCGCGCTTCGAGGACCCGGCGTCGATCCGTAGCACCCTCATCGAGGGTGCCGGCCTCGCCGAGCACCAGGCCGAACTGCACGAGGTGAGCCCGCCTGAGCAGGCGATCCGCCACGCCGTGTCGCTCGCCCGTGAGGGTGACTCGATCCTGTGGGCGGGGCCAGGGCACCAGGACTACCGTGACATCCGCGGGGTGCGCACGCCGTACTCCGCTCGTGCGGAGGCGCGTGCCGCCCTGCGCGAGGCGGGGTGGGCATAGTGCAGGCGACCGCGAGCGTCGCGACGGTCGTCGGTACCGTCGGCCGCTCGTCGACCTCTGCCATGCTCGCTGCCGTGCTGGATGCGACGTCGCAGGATCTCAGGCGCACGGTCGTGCTGCTCTCGCGCGGCAGCTCGGAAGCGACGCCTGATGCGCCGGAGAAATCGTGGGGCGAAGTGCTTTCCTCGCTCGATCTCGAGTCGATCGTGGCGGTCCCCGCCTCGGACGCCCGCCTCGTCGAGGCGGCTCGGCTCACGGGCGCGCGCCTCGTGACCTTCGGCTTCGACTCGACGGCCGAGGTGCGCGGCGCTGGGCTCCACGCGAGCACCGGTGGCACCCACTACACCGTGACCATCGGGTCCGACCGCGCCGATGTGCGCCTCTCGCTGCTGGGTGAGCACCTTGCCGAGAACTCACTCGGCGTCCTCGCGGCGGCACACGCCAACGGCGTGCCCCTCACGAGCGCGGTCGCCGCGCTCGAAGCTCTCAGTTCGGTGGGCGCGGGCATCATGAGCCCAGTGGATGCCGGCCGCGACATCCTGCTGATCGACGACTCGGCGTCCATGGCACCCGAGTCGGTGACGGCCGCGCTGAAGGCCCTCGCCATGTTCGGCACGGAGGGACACCGCACGGTCGCGGTCATTGGCGAACTCGACCTCCACGCAACCGAGGACTCTGCGGCGCTTGCTGCCGAGTTGCACCGCGAGGCGCACGACAGGATCGGGCGCATCGTCGTGCGATTGAACGTTTCTTCCCTCATCGTGGTCGGCGACAACGCCCGCCACATCCACAACGCGGCGGGTTTGGAAGGCTCATGGAATGGAGAGTCGGTACTCGTGGCGGATGCGACGGCAGCGTACGATCGAGTGCGTGAAGTCGTGCGTCCGGGGGATGTCGTGCTCGTGAAGAGCCGGGAAGCGGCGACGATGATCGTCTCCAACCTCAGCATGCGGCCTGGAGGCGCCCGATGATTCCCCTTTTGGTTGCGGGCGGCGTCTCCCTCGCGTTCTCCCTTCTGCTCACGCCGCTCTTCGCACGGACTTTCCGCCGCATGAACCTCGGACAGTTCGTGCGCGCCGACACCCCGACGACCCATGTCGTGAAACGCGGCACCCCCTCGATGGGCGGTGTGGTCTTCATCCTGGCGGCCGTCGTCGGCTACTTCCTCGGCAATATCGTCGGCCGCGAGACACCCTCCGTGCCGGCGCTGCTGGTCATCCTCATGATGGTCGGCCTCGGCCTCATCGGCTTCCTCGATGACTTCATGAAGGTCACGCGGCAGAACAGCCTCGGTCTCAGCGGCCCGGCAAAGATCATCGGCAGCGTGATCGTCGCCGTCGTCTTCGCAGGCCTGGCCCTGAGCTACCGCGACGAGAACGGGGTGAGCCCCGCATCCACTGCCATCTCGCTCACGCGCGACCTGCCCTTTCTCGACCTGACGGCGATCTTCGGCGTGGGCCTCGGCACGGCGCTTGCGATCGCCTGGATGGTGCTCATCACGACGAGCGTGTCGAACGCCGTCAACCTGACCGACGGCCTCGACGGCCTCGCAGCAGGGTCATCGATCTTCGCAATCGGCTCGTACATCATCATCGGCTTCTGGCAGCAGAACCAGTCGTGCTTCGCACCGCGGCTCGACCCTGCCGTCGCCGAGCAGTGCTACGTCGTCTCGAGTCCGCTTGACCTCGCGGTGATCGCGGCTTCGATCGTCGGTGCCCTCATCGGCTTCCTCTGGTGGAACACCTCGCCCGCACAGATCATGATGGGCGACACCGGCTCCTTCGGTCTCGGCGGCGCCCTCGCGGCCCTCGCGATCCTCTCGCGCACCGAGCTGCTGCTCGTGCTCCTGGGCGGCATCTTCGTCATCGTGACCGGCCAGGTGATCATCCAGCGCCTCTACTTCAAGGCGACCAAGGGCAAGCGCATCTGGCGCGCGAGCCCGCTGCACCACCACTTCGAGATGGTCGGATGGCCCGAGGTCACGATCGTCGTGCGCTTCTGGCTCATCGCGGGGCTCTTCGTCGCGAGCGGGGTGTTCCTCTTCTACATCGAGTGGCTTGCGCTCCTGCCATGAGCCAGCGGTGGGATGCCCTGCGCAGTTGGCACCATGACTGGGCCGGCCTGCGAGTGGCGATGATCGGACTGGATGCCCGCGGCTTCGCCGTTGCGGATACGGTCACCGAACTCGGCGCCGACGTCGCGGTCGTCTCAGATGGGGAGCACTCTTCCGACCTCGCCCAACTCGTCGACGTGATCGGAGCCCGGCTCGTCGTGGGGCTGCCGGAGGCCCAGGAGCTCGTGGCCGATTCGCTGCCGGATGTGCTCGTCGTGAGTGCCGGGAGCACCGGGCATCCGCTCGTCCAGTGGGCGGGCGAGAACGCCATCACGGTTGCGAGCGACATCGAACTCGCGTGGAGGCTCCGCGACAAGAACGGCGAGCCCGCTCCGTGGCTGCTCACAGCGGGTGGCTCTGAAGCCGGACGGGCGGCGCACCTGGCCGAGGCGATGCTGCTCGCAGGAGGCGCACGGGTCATGGCCTGCGGCGACACGACGGCGGGCGTGCCGGTGCTCGACGCGCTGCGCGTGCCGGAGCAGTGGGAGTGCCTCATCGTCGCCGTCTCGGCAGACGACCTGCGCTATTCACCCTCGGTGGCCGCCTGGTCGGCCGCCTGCCTCAGCTCCGGCTCGGGCGCGGCCGTCAATCTGCTTGGCCGGGTCTACGAGGGCGCACGGGTCGCCTGCGTCTACAACCGGGCGGACGAGGCCACGATGCACATGGTGGAAGAGGCAGAGGTCGAGGAGGGATGCCGCGCCATCGGGTTCGGCGCGGGGATCCCTGGCCCGAGCGATTTCGGCGTCGTGGAGGGAATCCTCTGCGACAGGGCCTTCCTCGAGGAGCGCCACGGTTCGGCGCTCGAGTTCGGCACAGTGGACATGCTCGACGACGCCGGGCTGGCCACAGCGAGTGGCCTCAACGAGGTGCTGGCAGCCGCGGCACTCGCGCGCTCTTTCGGCGCGCCCATCTCCGCTCTGAATGCCGCACTCAGGGGCCTCGGCACGGCGTCCGAGTGACCGCGTGTGGCGACACGCGCCGAGCGTGAGGCCAGACACGAGAAGGTGACCGAGACTAGACGGGTGACTGACACGCCCACCATCGACTCGACCAAGTCGGCCCCTCGCGGTGCCGGCGCGGTGGTGGCCGTCCGCAAGCTCTTCGGCGCCGAGACGGCGAACTTCTACCTGCTCCTCGGCACGACGCTGTTCCTGGTCGCTTTCGGCCTCGTCATGGTACTCTCCGCGTCGTCGGTCACCTCCTACACGGAGTCGCAGAAGTTCTTCGGGGGCATCGAGCGGCAGGCACTCTTTGCCGCTATCGGGCTGCCAATCATGCTGCTGGCGTCACGGGCACCGGCCATCTTCTGGAAGAAGTGGGCTCCCATCGCGATCATCGTTGCGCTGGGCCTCCAGCTCCTCACCGTCGCGACGCCCCTCGGCTATGCCGTCAACGGAAACCAGAACTGGATCCAGGTTGGTTCGTTCAGCTTCCAACCGTCCGAGACGATCAAGCTCGCCATGGTCGTGTGGATGGCCCTCGTGCTCGCGCGCAAGCAGGCCGTGCTCCGCAACTGGAAGGAGCTCCTGGTCCCGCTCGCGCCCGTCGCGATCGTGGCCATCGTGCTCGTCATGGCCGGTGGTGACCTTGGCACCGCGAGCATCCTGACCATCATGGTGTTCGGCACCCTCTACTTTGCGGGGGCCCGCCTCGTGCATCTCGGCACGGCGTTCCTCGCGATGGGGAGCATGGCTGCCATCGTGCTGTTCTCCGGCGGTTCCTCTCGCATGGTGCGCATCTCGGCGTGGCAGGGCGGATGCGTCACGACGGATGACGGGCTGGGCACCTGCTGGCAGACGCTGCATGGGTGGTGGGCCCTGGCATCCGGCGGCATCTTTGGCGTCGGCCTCGGCAACTCCAAGTCGAAATGGAACTGGCTGCCGGAAGCCGACAACGACTTCATCTTCGCGATCATCGGCGAGGAACTCGGCCTGCTGGGTGCGGTCACGGTGCTCGCACTCTTCGTCGTGATGCTCATCGCCTTCGTGCGCATCATCCGCGCCAGTCGTGACCCCTTCGCCCGCATCGCGGTGAGCACCATCATGGTCTGGCTCATCGGTCAGGCCTTCGTCAACATCGCCGTCGTGCTCGGCGTGCTGCCCGTGCTCGGCGTTCCGCTGCCGCTGATTTCCGCCGGCGGCACGGCGCTCATCTCGGGCATGGCGGCGATCGGCATCGCCCTCTCGTTTGCCCGCAAACCGGCTGAGGAGCGGCAGAGGGTGGCGAGGTGACCACGTACCTCCTCTGCGGCGGGGGCACGGCCGGGCACGTCAACCCGCTCCTTGCCATCGCCGACCGCATCCGCCGCGACGAACCGGATGCGCGCATCATCGTGCTGGGCACGGCTGAGGGCCTCGAGGCTCGCCTGGTGCCGGAGCGCGGCTACGAGCTCGTCACGGTCGCGAAGTTGCCCTTCCCGCGCCGGCCGAGCAGGGCTGCCCTTGCGTTCCCTTCGCGGCTCTCGGGCGTCATCCGTTCCATCGAATCCCTGATCCGCGACCGCGGCGTCGACGTCGTCGTGGGCGTCGGCGGCTACGTCGCCGCCCCCGCCTACCTTGCCGCTCGGCGAGCACGGGTGCCGCTCGCGCTGCACGAGGCGAACGCACGCCCTGGCATGGCGAACCGCCTCGGCAGTCGGTTCACGCGTTTCGTGGGCGTCGCCTTCGAGGGCACGCCCCTCCGTCATGCCCGGTTCGTCGGGATGCCGCTGCGTGCCGAGATCGAGACCCTCGACCGCGCGGCCGTGCGCGGTGAGGCGCTGCGGGCCTTCGGCCTCGACGCCGCACGCCGAACCCTCCTCGTGACGGGGGGATCGCTCGGCGCCGTGCGCCTCAACGAGGCGGTGCGGGCAACCGTCACCGAGGTCGTGGATGCTGGTTGGCAGGTGCTCCACATCACCGGCACGCGCGACACAGGTGCGGCGGTGCAGGCCGAGCACTACCATCCGCTCGACTATTGCGACCGCATGGACCTGGCCCTCGCGGTGGCCGACCTTGCCGTCTCCCGTGCCGGCTCGGCGACCGTCAGTGAGCTCACGGCACTCGGCATCCCGGCCGTGTATGTTCCGCTCGCGATCGGCAATGGCGAGCAGCGGCTCAACGCGCGGCAGGCCGTCGAGGCTGGCGCTGCGCGCTTGGTCGACAACGCCGACTTCACGCCCGAGTGGGTGCGCTCGGCACTCCTGCCGCTGCTGCGCGACGAGGCGGCCATCGCCACCATGGCGAGCAACGCTGAGGAGATCGGTGTGCGCGACGGCACGCGCCGCATGCTCGATCTCGTGCATGAGGCAGTCGGGATACGGTAGGCACGATGATCAAGTCGGATTTCTCCACCCCCGTTCCCGCTCGCCTCGACTCCGTGCACTTCGTCGGCATCGGCGGTGCCGGAATGAGCGGCATCGCGGCCATGTTCCACGAGCAGGGCATCGCCGTCACGGGTTCGGATTCCCGCGAGGGCGCGACAGTCGATGCCCTTCGCGAGCGGGGCATTCCCGTCGCGATCGGCCATGATGCCGAGAACATCGGCGCGGTCGATGCCCTCGTGGTCACGGGCGCGATCTCGGAGTCGAACCCCGAGTACCAGGCGGCGCGCGAGCGCGGCATTCCGGCCCTCCACCGCGCTCAGGCGCTGGCTTGGCTGACGCGCGATTCCCGCCTCGTCGCCGTCGCGGGCGCGCACGGCAAGACCACCTCCACCGCGATGCTCGTCTCCGCCCTGCTCAGGCTCGAGGCGGCTCCGAGCTTCGTCAACGGCGGTGTGATCCGGGAGCTCGGCACGAGTGCGGCGCACGGTGATGGCGACGTCTTTGTGGTCGAGGCGGATGAATCCGACGGTTCCTTCCTCCTCTACGACACCGCCGTCGCGCTCATCACGAACGTTGATCCCGACCACCTCGACCACTTCGGTTCGCGGGAGGCCTTCGAGCAGGCGTTCGTACGGTTCGCCGAGACCGCGAGCGAACTCGTCGTCATCTCGGCCGATGACCCCGGTGCGCGCGCGATCACCTCGCGTCTCTCAGCCCGCCGGGTGCTCACCTTCGGTATGTCGGAGAACGCGGACGTGCGCATCCATGCCGTCGACACGGGCCCGCAGGTGGCATTCACGCTGTCCTGGGCAGGGGAGGAGCACCGCGTCACGCTGGCGGTCGCCGGACTCCACAACGCGCTCAATGCGGCCGGCGCATTCGCCGTTCTGGTCGGCCTCGGTTTCGACGCTGCAGCGTCGGTCGAGGCGCTGTCTCACTTCGCGGGTGCCGAGCGCCGATTCGAGTTCCGAGGCGAGGTCGGGGGAGTGCGAGTCTTCGACGACTTCGCCCACCACCCGACCGAGGTGGAGGCGGCACTGTCGGGTGCCCGCGGTGTCGTCGGCACAGGTCGACTCATCCCTGTCTTCCAGCCCCACCTCTTCACGCGCACGCAAGACATGGCGCAGGAGTTCGCCGACACGCTCGAACGGCTCGCCGACGTCACGATCGTCGTGCCGATCTACCCTGCGCGGCAGGAACCGATCCCCGGTGTCACGGGTAGGCTTATCACGGAGCGATTCTCGGATGCCTCGGCCGCGCAGTACATCGAGGACTGGACCGAGGCGGCTGAGTACGCCGCGAGCATTGCACGGCCCGGCGACATCCTCATCCCCATGGGCGGGGGAGACATCCACCTGATCATCCCGCAGCTCCTTGCTGCCCTCGAACGGAACCAGCCGGTGGATGAAACGGCCTGACGGTTTCGATCCGCGCCCGTCCGCTCCTCCCGTGGAGGAGGACACGGAACCCCGGCACGCAGTGAGGGCGCGGGTCGGAAAGCTGCCGAGTCTCCCGAAGCGCCAAGAGCGAGCCCCGCGCGAGCCGCGTCCTACCAAGCAGAAGCGACAGCGCCGTGAGCCGAGTGAGGCAGAAATCGCCGCGAAGGAGGCGAAGGCCAGCGCGCGTGCGGCTCGCCGCGACGCACGGAAGGCCGCGGCCGAACGGCGGCGATTCGAGCGTTCGGAAGTGCGGCGTTTCACGCGCCGCGCTCGAAACCGGCGCATGGCATGGATCACGGCAAGCGGTGTCGTCACGGTGTTCGCCACGCTCATCGCCGTCGCCGTGTATTCGCCGCTGCTCGCGCTGCAGGAGATCAGGGTGACCGGCACGGCCCGCCTTGATGCCGAGCAGCTGACTGAAGCGGTCGATTCCCAACTCGGCACGCCCCTCGCGCTCCTCGACTTCGACAAGCTCACGGACGACCTGTCCGAGTTTCCGCTCATCCGCAGTTACGTGACCGAGGCGGTCCCGCCACACACCCTCGTGATCCATGTCGTCGAACGTCAGCCCGTGGCATCCGTCATGACATCGGATGGCTACGTGCTGGTCGACCCTGCAGGCGTGGAGATCGAGCGCACCGAGGCTCGACCGGCCGGTGTGCCGCTCGTGGAGGTGGAGGAGGGGGAGATCGGTGATGACGTCTTCGACGCCATCATCGAGGTGCTCCTCGCCTTGCCCGACCCACTGCTGCCGCAGGTCGACCAGGTATCGGCGACGACGATGGACGATGTGACCCTCAAGCTTTCGGGCGTGGGCCAGCGCATTGTTTGGGGGAGTGCCGACCGTTCGGAGCTGAAGGCGCGCGTCCTGGAGCGACTCATGGCGGCGCACGACCCCGGCGCCTCGGTCGAGTTCGATGTGACGGCACCCCTCAGCGCCGTCGTGCGCCCGCTCTGACGACCCGGTTCCTGCAAGTTTCACCCTTCTTTTCGCGACACGCCCCGCGAGTGAGGGAAAGCGGCACGCGACGCGCATAGCGTCACAGTCAGGAAATACATACTGAGCATAACTTTAAGCTTCTAGTAGAGGTTGAAAGTTCCCAGCGGAGGCCGGACGTGTCAACAAACCAGAACTACCTCGCCGTGATCAAGGTCGTCGGCATCGGCGGCGGCGGCGTGAATGCGGTGAACCGCATGATCGAGCTTGGGCTCCGCGGAGTCGAATTCATCGCCATCAACACCGACGCGCAGGCTCTCCTCATGAGCGACGCCGACGTCAAGCTCGACGTCGGCCGCGAACTGACTCGCGGCCTCGGCGCGGGTGCCGACCCTGAGGTGGGTCGCCGCGCAGCGGAGGACCACGCCGACGAGATCGAGGAGGCCCTCGCGGGCGCCGACATGGTCTTCGTCACGGCGGGTGAGGGTGGCGGCACTGGCACGGGTGGCGCGCCCGTCGTCGCACGCATCGCCAAGTCGATCGGTGCGCTGACCATCGGTGTCGTGACCCGCCCCTTCGGCTTCGAGGGCAAGCGCCGCGCGGCCCAGGCCGAGCTCGGCATCGCCGCGCTCAAGAGCGAGGTCGACACGCTCATCGTCGTGCCCAACGACCGCCTGCTCGAGATCAGCGACCGCGGCATCAGCTTCCTCGAGGCATTCGCGACGGCAGACCAGGTGCTCCTCGCGGGTGTCCAGGGCATCACCGACCTCATCACGACCCCCGGCCTCATCAACCTCGACTTCGCCGACGTCAAGTCGGTCATGCAGGGTGCCGGGTCGGCGCTCATGGGCATCGGCTCCTCTCGGGGTGCCGATCGGGCCATCAAGGCCGCCGAGCTCGCAGTCGCGTCCCCGCTGCTCGAGGCGAGCATCGATGGTGCCCACGGTGTGCTGCTCTCTGTGCAGGGTGGTTCCAACCTCGGCATCTTCGAGATCAACGACGCCGCGAAGCTCGTGCAGGAGGCCGTGCACCCCGAGGCCAACATCATCTTCGGTGCCGTCATCGACGACACGCTCGGTGACGAGGTTCGCGTCACGGTCATCGCGGCCGGCTTCGACGGGGGAGAGCCCGTCATCAAGCGGCAGGGCCACCGCTCGAACTTCGTCGACCCGTCCTCCGATGATTCGGCCCCTGCTGCCGATTCGTCTTCGTCCTCGTCTTCATCCGAGCGGGAGGGCTCCTCGTCTTCGAACTGGTCCGCTGAGCCGGAACTCCCCAAGGCGCCCAGCGACCCGGTGTTCGACGACAACAACGACAGTCTCGACATTCCCGACTTCCTGAAGTGACGGCTTCCGACCCACTGTCATCGACTCCAGACCCTCGGCTCGCCGAGCGTCTCGAGGCGGTGCGGTCTGGAATCGCGGATGCCGCGGCATCCGCCGGTCGCAGCGCCGATGACATCACGCTCATCGTCGTCACGAAGTTCCACCCCGTCTCGCTCATGCGGCAGCTCTCGCAGCTCGGTGTGCGCGACGTGGGGGAGAACCGGCACCAGGAGGCGCAGGAGAAGTTCGCCGAACTCGGCGACGCGGGCCTTCGCTGGCATTTCGTCGGGCAGCTGCAGGGCAAGAAGGCAAAAGCAGTGCGCCAGTACGCGGATGTCATTCACTCCGTCGATCGCGAGTCGCTGGTCGATGCGCTCTCGCGCGACGATGGCCGTGTCGTGGAGTGTTTCGTGCAGCTCAACCTGACCGACGACCCCGGCCGCGGTGGCGTCGCGGAACCCGAGCTCGAGGCCCTGGTCGAGAGGGTCCTCGAGAGCAAGGCCTTGCGCCTGCGCGGTGTCATGGCAGTGGCTCCCCTCGATGAGGATCCCGCCTCGGCATTCGCGCGGGTGCGTGAGGCCTCGGAGCGGGTGCGGCGGCTCGCGCCCCACGCCGATGCGATCTCTGCGGGCATGTCGCACGACCATGCCGCCGCCATTCGCGAGGGCGCGACACACCTCAGGATCGGCACGGCAATCACGGGAAACCGGCCGACGCCGGGTTAATGTCAAGACGAGACACGCAACGACCAGGAGGCTCAGAACCAATGGCTAATCCACTTCGCAAGACGATGGTGTACCTCGGCCTTGCCGATGAGGAATTCGACTACGAAGAGCAGCCGGCCAACGCTGCGCCTGCCCCGGTCCAGCAGCACGCCGCCCCGGCGCCCGCTCCTGTTCCTGCCCAGAATTCAGCCCAGCGTGCGCCCGTGACGCCTCTTCGTCGCGCAGCGCCCGCTCGAGTGGTGGGACCCACTGAAATGAACGAGATCCTCACTGTCCACCCCCGCCAGTACAAGGACGCCCAGGTCATCGCAGAGAGCTTCCGCGAGGGCATCCCGGTCATCATCAACCTGTCTCAGATGAGCGAGCCGGATGCCCGTCGTCTCGTCGACTTCGCCAGCGGCCTCTCGCAGGGCCTCTACGGCAAGATCGAGCGCGTGACCTCGAAGGTCTTCCTGCTGTCGCCCGCCCACGTCGCCGTCAGTGGTGACCAGGGGCACAGTGACGACGCAGAGGCGCTGTACGGCCAGCAGTAGGCGCTCGCTACGGCAATAGAATTGCCGCGCGACGTTCCGCCCGTCGGGCTTCGCGCCCCGTCGCATCCTGACTCCCGGGCCGCCCTTGCGCGGTGATGGAGCGGGGCGGGCCCTTCCTTTGCATCCCCAGGTGGTCCATGATCCTCGTCGTTCTGCTCACAATCGCCTATGTGGCGCTCTTCGTCTATTTCCTCGTGATGTGGGCGCGGTTCGTGCTCGAGCTCGTGACCGTGTTCTCCCCTCGGTGGCGGCCATCCGGCGCGCTACTCGTGGTCGCCGAGGGCGTCTACACGCTGACGGATCCACCGGTGCTCTTCACTCGGCGGCTCGTGCCTCCCGTGCGCTTCGGCGGCATCTCGCTTGATTTCGCCTGGAGCATCGTGATGCTCGTGGTGTTGGTGTTGCTCTATGTCGTCTCATGGGGTCGCCAATTGGCGGCTTACCTGTAATCTAGTGAGCGTCCGCTGCGCCCTTCGGTCAGCCCAGTGGGTGGACAGCAGGCACTGATAGCGTTCACGCTCGACGGCACTGTCGATCGACAAGAGAATTTTCAGAGGTGACGAGAATGGCCCTTACGCCTGAAGACGTAGTCAACAAGCGGTTCCAGCCGACCAAGTTCCGCGAGGGCTACGACCAGGACGAGGTGGATGACTTCCTCGACGAGGTCGTCGTCGAGCTTCGTCGCCTCAATCAGGAGAACGAGGAGCTGCGCCAGCGCCTCGTCGCAAGCGAGTCGCGCATCTCTGAGCTTCAGCGCAGCGGTGGTGGCGAGCAGCAGGCTGCTGCGGCTGCGCCGAGCTACACGGAGCCGGTCGCTGCGCCTGCTCCCGAGCCCGTCGCACCCGTCGCGGCTGCACCTGCGGCCCCCGCGGCCGAGGCTGCCCCCGCGTTCGATGAGACCGGCAGCACCAACAACCTCCTCCAGCTGGCTCGCCGCCTGCACGAGGAGCACGTCCGAGAGGGCATCGAGAAGCGGGATGCGCTCATCGCCGAGGGCCAGTCGACCGCAGCGCGCCTCATCTCCGAGGCCGAAGCTGAGCACGGCCGCAAGGTCACCGAGCTCGAGCAGCAGCGCACGGCGCTCGAGTCGCAGATCGAGGAGCTCCGTTCCTTCGAGCGTGACTACCGCAGCAACCTCAAGGGCTACATCGAGGGCCAGCTGCGTGAGCTCGAGTCCGTCGACGCCGTGAACACGGGAGCAAACGCTTCGCAGGCATCGGGCGACTTCGGCGGCGACTATGGCGTGCCGGCCAACCAGCCGCCCGCCAGCTACCAGGGCTTTGTCGGCAACTGAGTCGGCCGCTCCCTCTCGTCAGTCCCGCCTGAGCCTCAAGGCCATCGCCGCGCTGGTCTGCACCGCTCTTCTCGTCTACGGTGCAGACCAGCTCAGCAAGGCATGGGTCGTTTCGACCCTGACCGAGCGTGCGAGCGTGCCCGTGCTCGGCGACCTGTTGCATTTCACCTTCGTTCGCAATCCCGGCGCTGCCTTCTCGCTGGCGAGCGGGTCGACCTGGATCTTCTCGATCGCCGCCGCGGTCGTCACGGTCGTGATCGTGGTCTTCGCCCGGCGCATCCGGGCCCTCAGCTGGGCCCTCGTGTTCGGGATGCTTCTCGGGGGAGTGCTCGGCAACCTCACTGACCGGCTCTTCAGGGAGCCATCCTTCGGCATGGGCCACGTGATCGACTTCATCGAGGTCTGGGGCTTCCCCGCCATCTTCAACATCGCCGACATCTTCATCGTGTCGAGCATGGGGCTCTTCGTGATCCTGACGCTGCGTGGCATCCGGCTCGATGGCACGCGCGAGATTGCCGAATCGAAGCCGGGCAATGACATTGACGCCGCCGCGGAAGGCGAGCGCGACTGATCATGGAGAGTCGTAGCCTTCCGGTACCTGACGGGCTCGCGGGGGAGCGTGTCGACGCTGCCCTGTCGAAGCTCATGGGCTTCTCGCGCACCTTTGCGGTCGAGGTGGTCGAGGCCGGAGGAGTGCGGGTCGACGGCGTGCCCGTCGCAAAATCCGATCGGCTTCGTGCGGATGCCTGGCTCGAGGTCGAATGGACGCCCCGCTCCGCCCCGACGATCGAACCGACCCTCGTGCCGGATTTCGGCATCGTGCATGATGACGACGACGTCGTCGTGATCGACAAGCCCGTCGGTGTTGCCGCACATCCCTCCGTTGGGTGGACGGGACCGACCGTGCTCGGTGCCCTCGCGGGTGCTGGCTACCGCATCTCCACCTCGGGGGCGGCCGAGCGCGCGGGCATCGTCCACCGGCTGGATGCCGGCACGAGCGGCCTCATGGTCGTCGCCAAATCGGAGCGGGCGTATTCGGAGCTCAAGCGCGCGTTCCACGACCGCGAGGTCGACAAGGTCTATCACGCGGTCGTGCAGGGGCATCCTGACCCTTTGAGGGGAACGATCGATGCGCCCATCGGGCGGCACCCCTCCTCCGCGTGGAAGTTCGCGGTCGTAGCAGGTGGCAAGGATTCCGTCACGCACTATGAGACGCTTGAGGCCTTCCCGTCGGCGTCGCTGCTCGAGGTGCACCTTGAGACCGGGCGCACACACCAGATCCGAGTGCACATGGCGGCGCAGCGGCATCCTTGTGTCGGTGATGCCATGTATGGCGCTGACCCCACGCTGTCGGCGCGACTCGAGCTCTCCCGCCAGTGGCTCCACGCCATGCGCCTTGGCTTCCGTCACCCGGCGACCGGCGAGCCGGTGGAGTTCGAATCCACGTATCCGGCCGACCTGCAACACGCTCTCGACGTGCTGCGTTCCGCGTGATCGGAGCGGCTGGGCCGCGGCGTCAGTGCTCGGCCGTAGACTGGGAGACCACCCGAGCAGACGCCTGAACCAGACGGAGAAGCAGTGCCCGCGAGCAGCGATTCCTTCGTGCACCTGCACGTGCACAGCGAGTATTCGATGCTGGATGGAGCGGCCCGTGTGAAGCCCCTCGTCGAGGCGGCGGTCGAACAGGGGATGCCCGCTGTCGCGGTGACCGACCATGGCAACGTCTTCGGCGCCTACGACTTCTGGAAGACTGCGACCGCGGCGGGAATCAAGCCCATCATCGGCACCGAGGCCTACCTCACGCCCGGCACCCACCGCAGCGACAAGACCCGAATCAAGTGGGGCGACGGCGGTGGCGACGACGTCTCTGGTGCGGGCGCCTACACGCACATGACACTCCTCAGCGAGACGAATGAGGGGCTGCACAACCTCTTCCGCCTCTCGTCGAAGGCCTCGCTCGAGGGGTACTACTTCAAGCCCCGGATGGACCGCGAACTGCTCTCGCAGTACGGCAAGGGGCTCATCGCCACGACGGGATGCCCGAGTGGCGAGGTGCAGACACGGCTTCGACTTGGGCAGTACGACGAGGCGGTGAAGGCCGCTGCAGATTTCCGGGACATCTTTGGCCGCGAGAACTACTTCGCCGAGATCATGGACCACGGCCTCGGCATCGAGCGGCGCATCATGAGTGACCTCCTTCGCCTCGCCAAAGACCTGGGTCTGCCGCTCCTCGCGACGAATGACCTCCACTACACCCACGCGCACGACGCGACGAGCCACGCGGCGCTCCTGTGCGTGCAGTCGGGCACGACGCTCGACGACCCGAAGCGCTTCAAGTTCGACGCCGACGAGTTTTACCTCAAGTCGGCGAGTCAGATGCGTACGCTCTTCCGTGACCACCCCGAGGCCTGCGACAACACGCTCCTGATCGCGGAGCGCTGCGACGTCGCGTTCGACGAGTCGGCGAACTACATGCCGCGCTTCCCTGTGCCCGAGGGTGAGACGGAAGACACGTGGTTCGCCAAGGAGGTCGAGAAGGGGCTCCATTACCGCTATCCGGGTGGGATTCCCGACGATGTCCGGCGCCAGGCGGAGTACGAGAAGCAGGTCATCATCCAGATGGGCTTCCCCGGCTACTTCCTCGTCGTTGCAGACTTCATCAACTGGTCAAAGGAGAACGGCATCCGTGTCGGTCCCGGGCGTGGCTCCGGTGCGGGCTCGATGGTCGCCTACGCAATGCGCATCACAGACCTCGACCCCCTCAAGCACGGCCTCATCTTCGAGCGCTTCCTGAACCCCGACCGTGTGTCGATGCCCGACTTCGACGTCGACTTCGACGACCGTCGCCGCGGCGAGGTCATCAAGTATGTGACTGAGAAGTATGGCGACGAGCGCGTCGCGCAGATCGTCACCTACGGCACCATCAAGGCCAAGCAGGCGCTCAAGGACTCCTCGCGCGTGCTGGGCTTCCCCTTCGGCATGGGGGAGAAGCTGACGAAGGCGATGCCGCCGCCCATCATGGGCAAGGACATCCCCCTCACCGGCATCTTCGACAAGGCGCACCCTCGCTACAAGGAGGCCGCAGACATCCGTGCGGTCGTCGAGACCGACCCCGAGGCCAAGACCGTCTTCGACACGGCGCTCGGCCTAGAGAACCTCAAGCGCCAGTGGGGCGTGCACGCCGCCGGCGTCATCATGTCGAGCGATCCGCTGATCGACATCATCCCGCTCATGAAGCGGGAGCAGGACGGCCAGATCGTCACGCAGTTCGACTATCCCGCCTGCGAGTCCCTCGGCCTCATCAAGATGGACTTCCTCGGGCTGCGGAACCTCACGATCATCTCCGACGCGCTTGAGAACATCGAGACCAACCGCGGCGAGACGCTCGACCTCGAGACACTCACGCTCGACGACCCGGCCTCCTACGAGCTGCTCGCGAGGGGTGACACGCTCGGTGTCTTCCAGCTCGACGGCGGCCCCATGCGTGGGCTGCTGCGGCTCATGAAGCCCGACAATTTCGAAGACGTCTCGGCCGTCATCGCGCTCTACCGCCCCGGCCCCATGGGCGCCGACTCGCACACGAACTACGCGCTTCGCAAGAACGGGCTGCAAGACATCACTCCGATCCATCCGGAGCTCGAGGAGCCGCTGCGCGAGATCCTCGATGGCACCTACGGGCTCATCATCTACCAGGAGCAGGTGATGGCGATCGCCCAGAAGGTCGCCGGCTTCTCGCTCGGCCAGGCCGACATCCTGCGGCGAGCGATGGGCAAGAAGAAGAAGTCCGAGCTCGACAAGCAGTACGAGGGCTTCAGCAACGGCATGAAGGAGCGCGGCTTCTCCGAGCCCGCGATCAAGGCGCTCTGGGACATCCTGCTGCCCTTCTCCGACTACGCCTTCAACAAGGCGCACTCGGCTGCCTACGGTGTGATCTCCTACTGGACCGCCTACCTCAAGGCGCACTATCCAGCCGAGTACATGGCGGCGCTCCTCACGAGTGTCGGCGACTCCAAGGACAAGCTGGCGATCTACCTCAACGAGTGCCGCCGCATGGGCATCAAGGTGCTTCCGCCCGACGTGAACGAATCGATCGGCTTCTTCGCCGCCGTCGGTGACGACATCCGCTTCGGCCTTGGCGCTGTTCGCAACGTGGGCTTCTCCGTCGTGGAACTCATCCGGGGCGCGCGTGAGGAGAAGGGCCGCTTCACCTCCTTCGACGACTTCCTCAAGAAGGTTCCCATCGGCGTTGCCAACAAGCGCACGATCGAGTCGCTCATCAAGGCGGGCGCCTTCGATTCGCTCGGCCACACGCGCAGGGCACTCTTCGAGATCCATGAGGATGCCACGGAGGCCGCTGTGCGCGAGAAGCGTGCAGAGGCCAACGGCCAGGTGGGCTTCGACTTCGACAACCTCTGGGATGAGCCGCAGGCGGCCAACACGGTGCCGGATCGACCCGAGTGGTCGAAGGGCGACAAGCTCGCCTTCGAGCGCGAGATGTTGGGGCTCTACGTCTCCGACCACCCGCTGGCGGGCTTGGAACTACAACTCGCAAAGCACGCAAGCGTGACGATTGCGGAGATCCTCGCGGGTGAGACCGTGCACGACGGCGAGACCGTGACGATCGCCGGGCTCATGACGAGCGTGCAGCATCGCACCGCCCGCAATTCGGGAAACCAATATGGTCTCGTGACGGTCGAGGACTTCGGCGGCGAGATCACCGTCATGTTCCTCGGCAAGACCTACCAGGAGTTCTCGCCGGGGCTCACCCCTGACTCGATCGTCGTCATCCGCGCCAGGGTGAGCCAGCGCGACGACGGAGTGAACCTCCACGCGAACAGCATGTTTGTGCCCGACACGGGGGCGAGTCTCGGTTCCGGCCCTCTCATGATCTCGGTCCCCGAGATGCGGGCGACGACGGAGGTGGTCTCGGCGCTGGGCGACGTGCTCATCCGGCACGCGGGTGAGACGGAGGTGCGCCTCAAGCTCATCAAGGGCAGCACGGCGCGGATGTTCGAGGTTCCCTATCCCGTCTCGGTTACAGCAGATCTCTATGGCGAGCTGAAGTCGCTGCTGGGGCCGGCCTGTCTCAGCTGAACCTGCGGCAACGGGGGAGAGTCACCGACGGCGACTAGAATGGTGTGGCCATGATCCAGACCATCGACCTGCGGAATCAGCGACCAGATACCGCGACGCTCCTCGCTCTCATTCCCCGCGCCGTCACCGATGTCTCGGCCGCCTCATCGATCGCGCAGGAACTGATCGAAGACGTACGCGGCCGGGGGAGTGCGGCCCTCCTCGACCAGGCTGAGCGGCTCGACAGGGTGCGGCCACAGCAGGTGCGGGTTCCGGCATCCGAGATCGCGGCGGCCGTCGACTCACTGTCAGCGGATGTGCACGACGCTCTCGAGTCGGCGATCGAGCGCGTGCGGGCAGCAAGCGAGGCGCAGGTGCCCGCTCCCGTCACGACGACGCTCGGTGAAGGCGCATCCGTCGTCCAGCGCTGGGCGCCCGTGCGCCGCGTCGGTCTCTACGTTCCCGGGGGCAAGGCGGTCTACCCGTCGAGCGTCGTCATGAACGTGGTGCCCGCGCAGGTTGCGGGTGTCTCCTCCGTGGCCCTCGCGTCCCCGCCGCAGCAGCAGTTCGGCGGTTCCGTGCACCCCACGATCCTTGGCGCAGCCGGGCTCCTCGGGGTCGACGAGGTCTATGCCATGGGCGGGGCTGGCGCGATCGGTGCGTTCGCCTACGGTGTTGCGGATGCGGGCCTCGAGCCCGTCCAGCTCATCACCGGGCCCGGCAACGTGTTTGTCGCGGCGGCCAAGCGGCTCGTCCGCGGGCAGGCCGGCATCGATTCCGAGGCAGGCCCCACAGAGATCCTGATCATCGCGGATGACTCGGCGGATGCGTCGATCGTCGCGGTTGACCTCATCAGCCAGGCCGAGCACGATGAGCTTGCGGCAGCCGTGCTTGTCACGGACTCGCCGGCCCTCGCGTCGAAGGTCGAAGAGGAACTGGCGCGTCTCGTGCCCCAGACGGCTCACCGGGAGCGTGTCGCTGAGGCGCTCCGTGGCCGTCAGTCCTCCATCGTCCTCGTGGATGACCTTGCGGTCGCCGCCGACTTCAGCAATGCCTACGGTCCCGAGCACCTCGAGCTGCAGGTGGCCGACGTTGACACCCTGCTCGAGTCGATCGAAAGTGCGGGAGCGATCTTTGTCGGCCGCTATTCGCCCGTCAGCCTCGGTGACTATCTCGCGGGTTCGAACCACGTGCTGCCCACGGGCGGCCAGGCTCGTTTCGCCGCGGGCCTCGGCGCCTACACCTTCCTGCGCCCGCAGCAGGTCGTGCGCTACGACGAAGCGGGTCTGCGCGATGTCGAGCGGCGAATCGTGGCCCTTGCGACGGCCGAGGACCTGCCCGCCCACGCCGCGGCCGTCACGGCCCGCTTCGCCGGGGGCGAGCCTCCGCAGGGCTGACGCTTTCCCCATTCCAGCGGCTCGTTGCGACGCATCCGAGTCGCCGGGGCCTATCCTTGGGGCACCATGTTCTGCCCTTTCTGTCGCCACCCCGATTCCCGAGTCATCGATTCCCGCACGAGCGACGACGGCCTCTCGATCCGTCGCCGTCGGCAGTGCCCCGAGTGCGGGCGCCGCTTCAGCACGACTGAGACGGCGAGCCTGAGCGTGGTCAAGCGCAACGGGGTGCTCGAGCCCTTCAGCCGCGAGAAGGTCGTCGCGGGTGTTCGCAAGGCATGCCAGGGCCGCCCCGTGACCGACACCGATCTCGCGCTCCTGGCGCAGCGCGTCGAAGAGGCGATCCGAGCGACGGGCGCGTCCCAGATCGAGGCCAACGACATCGGGCTCGCGATCCTTCCTCCGCTCCGGGAGCTCGACGAGGTTGCGTACCTGCGTTTCGCCAGCGTCTACCAGGCGTTCGAGTCGCTCGACGACTTCGAGTCCGCGATCGGCCAGCTCCGCTCCGAACACGAGTCCGAGTAGGGCCGAGCGAGACGGCGGTGGTTCCTGCCGCTAGTGTTGCCGTGGCATGTATCGCTTCCTCTTCACCGTATTCCTGAGACGCCTCGATCCCGAGACCGCACACGGTCTCGCCTTCCGCGTCATCCGCCTGCTTCCCTACGTGGGGCTCGGTGCGCTCGCCCGTGCCTACTCGCGCCCGGATCCCGTGCTCTCAGTCGAGGCTCTCGGCCTCCAGTTCGCCTCACCCTTCGGGCTCGCCGCCGGCTTCGACAAGGAGGCTCTCGCCATCCGTGGACTGGGTCAACTCGGTTTCGGCCACGTCGAGGTGGGCACCCTCACGGCGCAGCCGCAACCGGGAAATGAGAAGCCCCGCATGTTCCGCCTCGTTGGCGACCGAGCACTCGTCAACCGCATGGGCTTCAACAACCATGGGGCCGCGGATGCCGCTCCTCGCCTCGCCCGCGAACGCCGCCGTCGCGGCCGCCCCGTGATCGGCGTGAACATCGGCAAGAGCCGCGTGGTCGACGTCGACGATGCGATCGATGACTACCTGACGAGCACGCGCCTGCTTGCCCCCGTGAGCGACTACCTCGTGGTGAACGTCAGTTCCCCCAACACTCCAGGGCTCCGCGGCCTGCAGGAGCTCGATCGGCTCGAGCCGCTCCTGGCGGCCGTGCGGGACGAGGCATCCGGCACTCCCGTCCTGGTGAAGATCGCCCCGGATCTCTCCGACGACGAGATCGATCGCATCGCGTCCCTCGTGACGAGGCTCGGCCTGCCGGGCGTCATCGCGACCAACACGACGATCGCCCGCACAGGCCTCAAGGCGAGTGCTTCGGAGATCGAGAGCATCGGGGCAGGCGGCCTGTCGGGTGCACCACTCAAGGCGCGCTCGCTCGAGGTGCTCGCGCGGCTGCGTGCAGTGTTGCCCGCTGATGCCTGCATCATCTCGGTCGGGGGCGTCGAGTCGGCGAGGGATGTCGCGGCACGCCTGCGCGCCGGAGCAACCCTCGTGCAGGGCTATACGGCGTTCATCTATGAGGGCCCGCTGTGGGCCGCCCACATCAACCGCGTGCTCGCTCGCATGGCGAACGACGGCACGCTCAGGCGGGGTACTGCCCCCGCTTGACCTGCGGCTTCGGCAGACGCATGGGGCGCATCTGCAGGCAGCGCATGGCGGTGTACCAGCGCACCTTCTCGACCTTGTCCTCGCCGAACTTCGCCTTCAGGCGTTTGGTGACGACGAGTCCCGCGATGACGCAGTCGAGGACGGCGAGGATGAAGAATCCCCACAGCACGGCCATGCTGACGATTGCGATCATGGGGTCGGGGATGATCGTGAGCACGATCACGAGGAGCATGACGGGGATCATGAGCTCGCCGACGCTGAAGCGCGCGTCCACGTAGTCACGCACGTAGCGGCGCTGCGGGCCCTTGTCGCGCTGCGGAAGGTATCGCTCCTCGCCGTTGGCCATGCCGATGCGCGCACGTTCCCGCGCTTCGTTGTACTTCGCCCGCGCCTCGCGGTTCGCCGCCTTGCGGTCGTTCGAGACGAGGGGCCGCAGGTTCGCTGCCTCTCGCTCCTTGCGCGTGGGGGTGGGGCGCCCCTTGCCCGTGGTCGTGCCCTGCTCGTCTGCTTCGACGGCGGGCTGTGATTCTGGTGCGGGCTTGGCCATGGGAGTTCCTTGCGTTGGGGACTGCTTAAGATTACCTGCATGACCTCGGACTCCAATCAGAACGTCCCGACGCGGCAGCAGTTGAGGGAGGCGCTCGGCACTGCAGTGCAGTCGGGCTTCCCGGCGGCGGTCGCTGACCTGTCGCGCCTTGTGCGCATCCCCTCCGTGTCGTGGTCGGCCTTCGACCCGCAGCACGTCGAGGAGAGCGCGAGCGCGGTGGCGGCACTACTGGAGGGGCTCGGCGTCTTCGACTCGGTCGTCGTCTCCCGCGCTCCGGTCGGCGAGGGTGGTGCCGACGGGATGCCCGCGGTGCTCGCCACCCGTGCGGCACGCAACGGGCGTCCGACCGTCCTTCTTTACGCTCACCATGACGTGCAGCCTCCAGGGGATGAGGGGGAGTGGGACTCACCTCCCTTCGAGCCGACCCTTCGCGGTGAACGTCTCTACGGCCGGGGTTCCGCGGATGACAAGGCTGGCGTCATGGCCCACGTCGCCGCGATCCGTGCACTGCAGGAGACGCTGGGCGACGACTTCGATCTTGGCATCAGCGTCTTCATCGAGGGGGAGGAGGAGGCGGGCTCGCCGTCCTTCGCCTCATTCCTGCGCCAGCACCGTGAGGAGCTTGCCTCGGACGTCATCGTCGTCGCCGACTCCGACAACTGGGACACGGAGACCCCGTCGCTCACCGTCTCGCTTCGCGGCAATGTCGCGTTCGCGCTCGAGGTGCGAACGCTCGCCCACGCATCCCACTCTGGCTTGTTCGGCGGCGCCGTGCCCGACGCGATGATGGCGCTCGTGCGCATCCTTGCCTCCTTCCATGACGAAGACGGCTCGGTCGCGATCGACGGCCTGCGGTCGGCCTCCTTCGAGACCCCCGCGGATGACGAACAGCGACTCCGAGACGAGGCTGGGCTCCTCGACGGAGTGACGCCGGTGGGTCGCGGCAGCATCTACTCGCGGGTCTGGGCGCAGCCGGCCATCACGGTCACGGGCATCGACGCGCCTTCCGTCGGGCGCGCATCGAACACGCTCCTGCCCACCGCGAGGGCGAAGGTCAGCGTCAGGGTGGCCCCGGGGCAAGACGCGGAGGAGGCATACGCCCTCATCCGCCGACACATCGAGGCGCACACCCCCTTCGGTGCCCACGTCTCGTTTGCCAATCCCGAGCTCGGCGACCCCTTCCTCGTCGACACGGAGGGCTGGGCCGTGCAGGAGGCGCGGGATGCGATGGCGTCCGCCTGGGGCAAGGATGCCGTCCTTGCCGGCATCGGTGGCTCGATCCCCTTCATCGCAGACCTCGTGGGCGAGTTCCCGCAGGCGCAGATCCTCGTGACGGGCGTCGAGGACCCGCACACGCGCGCGCACAGCCCCAATGAGTCGCTCCACCTCGGCGTGTTCCGCAAGGCGATCCTGACGGAAGCCGTGCTCCTCACGCAGCTCAACGAACGTGAGGGCTTCGATGCGTCGTGACGTCGCCCGCTGGGAATGATTTCCCATCACGCACGCTTACACTGGAAATGCCCCTCATGGGGCCATGAATGTGAGGAGACGGCATGACTGACACCGCGATGAGCGTGGGAACGCTCAATGACCAGCAGGCCGCTGACGCCCCGGAGCACGGTGTGCTCCTGACCGACGCGGCGGCCGCGAAGGTTCGTTCGCTCTATGAGCAGGAGGGGCGCGACGACCTTCGTCTTCGCGTCGCCGTACAGCCGGGCGGATGCTCTGGGCTCATCTACCAGCTCTACTTCGACGAGCGCCTCCTCGATGGCGACGCCACGGTCGACTTCGACGGCGTCGAGGTCGTGGTCGACAAGATGAGCGTGCCCTATCTCGAGGGCGCAACGATCGATTTTGAGGACACGATCCAGAAGCAGGGCTTCACGATCGACAACCCCAACGCTGGCAGCAGCTGCGCGTGCGGGGATTCCTTCAGCTGAGTTTTTGTGGCGGTTGCCAAAGAAGGGGAAGTCGCGACGCGACTTCCCCTTCTTTCGTCTCGCGGACGGCCATTCGGGTTCGGCAGCGCGTCTCAGGAGCGATAGGCTGGTTGCTGTCAATAGACTGAGTTCCATCCAGTCCCGTGTCATCCGAGAGGTCACAGGTGCGCTCTAACCGCCGTCTTCGATGGGCTGCCGTCCCCCTGGCAGCATCACTTGTCGTCGTCCTAGCCGGATGTACGCAGGCCCAGCTCCGTGGCTACCTGCCGGGTGATCCCGGCATCACCAACCACACCGACCGCATCGCGGGACTGTGGACCACCTCGTGGATGGTGCTGCTTGTCGTCGGCGTCATCACGTGGGGTCTCGTGCTCTGGGTCGCGACGGTCTACCGCCGCCGCAAGGGCCAGACCGGCCTGCCCGTGCAGCTTCGATACAACATGCCGATCGAGATCCTCTACACGGTCGTGCCGCTCATCCTCGTCATGGGCTTCTTCGCCTTCACCGCGCGCGACCAAGCAGCGATCGAAGAGCCGATCGAAGACCCCGACGTGCAGATCGAGGTCTATGCCAAGCGCTGGGCCTGGGACTTCAACTACCTCAACGAGGGCCCCGGCGGCGAGGGCGTGCACTACCAGGGCATCCAGGCGCAGGAGACCGAAGAGTCGCCCTACATCGACTACGACCAGCTTCCCGTGCTCTACCTCCCCGTCGACAAGACGGTTGAGATCGCGCTTGAGAGCCGCGACGTCATCCACTCTTTCTGGGTCGTCGACTTCCTCTACAAGAAGGACACGGTCCCCGGCAAGAGCAACTACATGTACTTCACCCCGCAGGAAGAGGGCGAATACATCGGCAAGTGCGCCGAGCTCTGTGGCGAGTACCACGCACTCATGCTCTTCAAGGTGAAGGTCGTCTCCGAGGCGGAGTACGACGCATACATCCAGAGCCTCGTCGACGCTGGCAACACCGGCACCCGCGGCCCCGAGTACAACACGAACAGCAACCTGCCGGGCACCGAGCCCGTGCGCTCAAAGTAAGGCGAGATCATGAGCACCACTACTGAGAGTCGTCCGGAGGCCGCCCCCACGGCCGGCACCGCGACCATCGGTCACACGATGTCGCCGAGTGCCCGTCGCAAGGGCAACGTTCTCGTCAACTGGATCACCTCGACGGACCACAAGACGATCGGGTACATGTACCTCATCAGCTCGTTCGTCTACTTCTGCATCGGCGGCGTGATGGCACTCATCATCCGCGCGCAGCTGTTCGCCCCCGGTCTGGACCTGCTCCAGACCAAGGAGCAGTACAACCAGCTGTTCACGATGCACGGCACGATCATGCTGCTCATGTTTGCGACGCCGCTCTTCGCAGGCTTCGCGAACGTGCTGATGCCCCTCCAGATCGGTGCACCGGATGTCGCGTTCCCGCGTCTCAACGCCTTCGCCTACTGGGCCTACAGCTTCGGTAGCCTCATGGCGGTCGCCGGTTTCCTCACGCCGCAGGGCGCCGCGTCCTTCGGATGGTTCGCCTACACGCCGCTGTCGACCACGACATTCACCCCGGGCGTCGGCGGTCACCTCTGGGTTGTCGGCCTCGCAATCTCCGGTTTCGGAACCATCCTCGGTGCCGTCAACTTCATCACGACCATCATCACGATGCGTGCCCCCGGCATGACGATGTGGCGCATGCCCATCTTCACGTGGAACACGCTCGTCACCTCGATCCTCGTGCTGATGGCCTTCCCCGTGCTCGCGGCGGCCATGTTCGGCCTCGCGATCGACCGCATCTTCGGCGGCCACGTCTACAACGTCGACGCCGGGGGAGCGATCCTGTGGCAGCACCTCTTCTGGTTCTTCGGCCACCCCGAGGTCTACATCATCGCGCTGCCGTTCTTCGGCATCGTGTCCGAGGTCTTCCCGGTGTTCAGCCGCAAGCCGATCTTCGGCTACAAGACCCTTGTATACGCGACGATCGCGATCGCGGCCCTTTCTGTCACGGTGTGGGCGCACCACATGTATGTGACAGGATCCGTGCTGCTCCCATTCTTCGCCCTCATGACGATGTTGATCGCGGTGCCCACCGGTGTGAAGATCTTCAACTGGATCGGCACGATGTGGCGGGGTTCCGTCACCTTCGAGACGCCCATGCTCTGGGCCATCGGCTTCATCGTCACGTTCACCTTCGGTGGCCTGACGGGCGTCATCCTGGCGTCGCCGCCGCTCGACTTCCACGTCTCCGACACGTACTTCGTGGTCGCCCACTTCCACTACGTGGTCTTCGGCACGGTCGTGTTCGCGATGTTCAGTGGCTTCTACTTCTGGTGGCCCAAGTGGACCGGCAAGATGCTCAACGAGAAGCTCGGCAAGATCCACTTCTGGCTCCTCTTCATCGGCTTCCACATGACCTTCCTCATCCAGCACTGGCTGGGCGTCGTCGGCATGCCGCGTCGATACGCGGTCTATCAGCCTGAAGACGGCTACACCTGGATGAACCAGTTGTCCACGGTGGGTGCCATGGTCCTCGGCATCTCGATGATCCCCTTCCTGTTCAACGTGTACATCACGGCGCGCAAGGCACCGAAGGTGACGGTGGACGACCCGTGGGGCTACGGACGTTCGCTCGAGTGGGCCACCTCGTGCCCGCCGCCGCGCCACAACTTCACCTCGATCCCTCGGATTCGTTCCGAGTCTCCGGCGTTCGACCTCCACCACCCGGAGGCCGGCATCCCAGTGGGCATCGGCCCTGCCAAGGACGCTCCGGATGCTCCCGTGTATGACAGCGCTGACGAGAAGGTGAAGTAGACAGAACATGAAGGTCAACGCAGTAATCTTCTGGGTCCTCGCGGTCTTCTTCGCGCTTGTCGCGGCGCTCTACACCGGTTGGTCGTGGATGGTCTCGAACCAGCAGCTCGAGCAGTACGCGCAGCGTGTGGGGCCGGGTGGCATCACCGCTGGGCACCCTGAGTGGGCCGGCACGGTGGCGCTCTGGCTCTGCGCCGTGCTCGCGGGCTTCCTCGCCTTCTATGTCGGCAAGTCGTACAAGTCGCAGGGCGGTGAGCTGCCCGAGGATCGCCTCGACGCAAACATCGACGACGGTGACCCTGAACTCGGACACTTCAGCCCCTGGAGCTGGTGGCCCATCGTTCTTGCCGGTTCGGCCTCGCTGCTGCTGCTCGGCTTCGCCGTGGGTATCTGGATCACCTTCATCGGTGCGGCGCTTACGGTCATCGCAGTTGTCGGTTGGACGTATGAGTACTACCGCGGCAACTTCAAGCACTGACATGGAGATACGCAAAGCGTCGTCGGCGGATGTCGACGGCGTTTTTGCGTTGGTTGAGCAGCTCTCCGATACCTATGAAGTCGATCGGGCATCGTTCGACGCAGCATACGCCGACGCCTTGAAGGACCCGGACCACAGCGTGCTTCTTGTCGCTGAGGTCGACGGGCGCGTGGCGGGATATGCGCTCATGATCGTTTCAAGGTTGCTCTATACGCGGGTGGACTCGGCACAAATCCAGGAACTCATCGTGGACGAGGCGCTCCGCGGCCAGGGGATCGGTAGCCGACTTGTGGCAGCCGTGGAGGACATCTGCATCCAGCGCGGTCTGAACCAGCTGACGGTCGCCAGCAGTCGTACGCCCGCGTTCTACGATCGGCTCGACTACCGGTCCACCGCAGACTTCCTGAAGAAGGTCTTCTTCTCACACAGGGACTGATCGCGCGGTGCTCGCTGCGCCTCGCATCCTGAGTGTCGCTACGCCACGCGCAGGGGCCTCGTGAGGGCCGGGTCGCACGCAGGCGAGCTGCTGGGTGAGCGACCCCGACCCATGCAGGGCTGCTGTCCCGCGCACGTGCGCTGGTCGCTCAAAGGCAGCTGTGCGTCGTCGCGACGCACGTAACGCCTCGTCTCGACCCCCACTGCGCGTGCGATGGCGGCGCGATCCGCCGGCGAGGCCGAGGGGACAGGGCCGCTGACGTTCCCGCCTCCCTTTGCGATCTGTTCCAGTGTCCACGGGGGAGCGCAGCGGTCGGCGGCTCATGGCCTGGCCCGACGTGCGCCCTGCAGATCCGATGTTCAGAAGGCGTCATAGGCGCCCGCTGTAGCCACACTGCCGGCCGCTCTCTGCCGGCACGACTACGAAAGTCAATGCAATGCGGAAGGGCCCCGCAGCCGAAGCTGCGGGGCCCTTCCGATCAAGCGCCTTGTGGAGGACTAGTGGTGCCCACCCTGCTCGAGTTCACCCTTGGTCGCGGGCGAGACGCGGTCCTCGAAGAACCAGCGCGACATGCTCGCGCGGAGGCGCATGCCGGCCGTGATCCTACCCTTGTCGTTGGGGCGCAGCATGAGGGGCTTGTAGTCCTCGTAGCTGACCAGACGCCACCGCTCGTACTCGGAGAGGGGCTGGTGAACCTCGACGTACTCGCCACCAGGGAGGCGGACGATGCGGCCCGACTCGTAACCGTGCAGCGCGATCTCGCGGTCCTTCTTCTGCAGCGCGAGGCAGACGCGCTTGGTGACGAAGTAGGCGATGATCGGCCCCAGGATGAGGAGCGCCTGCAGCGCATGGATCACGCCCTCGATCGTGAGGCGGAAGTGCGTCGCCATGAGGTCGGAGCTCGCGGCAGCCCACATCACGGCGTAGAACGTGACTCCGGCGGCACCGATGGCCGTGCGGGTGGGCGCGTTGCGCGGACGCTCAGCGATGTGGTGCTCGCGCTTGTCACCCGTGACCCACGCTTCGATGAAGGGGTAGATCGCGACGATCACGATGAAGAGACCGAGCACCGCGACGGGCACGAGGATGTTCAGCGAGAACGTCCAACCCCACAGTACGAACTCCCAGCCCGGCGGCACGAGACGGAGCGCGCCATCCGCGAAACCGATGTACCAGTCAGGCTGCGTACCAGCCGAGACGGGGGAGGGGTCGTACGGTCCGTAGTTCCAGATCGGGTTGATCTGGAAGAGCGAGGCGATCAGCACCAGGATGCCGAAGACGACGAAGAAGAAGCCGCCGGCCTTGGCAGCGAACACCGGCATGACCGGGACACCGACGACGTTGTCGTTGGTGCGGCCAGGGCCAGCGAACTGCGTGTGCTTGTTGATGATCATGAGCAAGAGGTGCACGCCGAGCGCCGCGATCAGGATGGCGGGCAGCAGCATGATGTGCAGCACGAAGAGCCTCGGCACGATCTCGACGCCGGGGAACTCGCCTCCGAAGAGGAGGTACGAGATCCACGTGCCGACGATCGGGAAGCCCTTGAGCATTCCGTCGATGATGCGGAGTCCGTTGCCCGAGAGCAGGTCGTCGGGGAGCGAGTAGCCCGTGAAGCCCTCGGCCATCGCGAGGATGAACAGCGCGAAGCCGATCACCCAGTTGATCTCGCGCGGCTTGCGGAATGCACCCGTGAAGAACACGCGCAGCATGTGTAGGCCGATCGATGCGACGAAGAGGAGCGCGGCCCAGTGGTGGACCTGGCGCATGAGCAGGCCACCGCGGATGTCGAAGGAGATGTCGAGCGTCGAGGCCATCGCCGCCGACATCTCGATGCCCTTGAGCGGCGCATACGAGCCGTTGTAGGTGACGTGCGACATCGACGGGTCGAAGAAGAACGTCAGGAAGGTACCCGAGAGGAGGATGACGACGAAGCTGTACATCGCCACTTCGCCGAGCATGAACGACCAGTGGTCGGGGAAGATCTTGCGACCCAGCTCCTTGACGAGACCAGAGATACTGGTGCGCTCATCGATGTAGTTGGCTGCCGCGTTCGTGAAGCGCATGCCCTTGCCGACGGGCTTCTCGGTCACCGTCGTCGAGGCGGCTGCGGGTGTGGTGGTGGTTGTCATGCGGAACGCTCCCAGAAGCTAGGACCAACGGGCTCATGGAAGTCGCTCTGGGCCACCAGGTAGCCCTCTGCGTCCACGGCGATCGGAAGCTGGGGGAGCGGCCTCTTCGCCGGTCCGAAGATGACCTCACAGTGGTTGGCCACGTCGAACTCCGACTGGTGGCAGGGGCACAGAAGGTGGTGTGTGTGCTGCTCGTAGAGGGCCACGGGGCATCCGACGTGCGTGCAGATCTTGGAATACGCGACGATGCCGTCGTACGACCAGCCCTTGCGGTCATCCGCCTCGTTGAGTGCTGACGGGTCGAGGCGCATCAGCAGGACTGCGGCCTTGGCCTTCTCGTCGAGCGGGTGGTCTGCCTCTTCAAGCCCCTCAGGGATGACGTGGAAGACGGAGCCGATCGTGACATCCGAGGCCTTGATGGGGGCGCCGGAGGGGTCGAGGGCGAGACGAGTGCCCTTGTCCCACATCGTCTGCTTGAACAGCGCGACCGGGTCTTTGGCGGGAGCGAGGTCGCGGAACATGACGATCGCGGGCAGCGGGAACACTGCGAGGGCCCCGATGAGGCTGTTGCGGATCAGCTTGCGACGCGTGAAGCCGGACTCTTCGTTGCCGAGCGTGAAGATTCGTGCCGCAGCGGCGCGGGTCTGCTCAGTGCCGCGCGTGGGGTGGCGCATCTCCACGTGCTCGTGGCTGCTCATGAGGTGCTTGGCCCAGTAGATCGCACCGATGCCGAGGGGGATCAGTGCGAGCGTGATGCCGAGGCCCAGGAAGAGCGTGTTGAGTCGGACGGACAGCATGTCGCCCGGGACGATCGGGAACACGATGTACGCGACGATCGCGAAGATGCTGCCGATGATCGAGAGGATGAAGAGCATGCCGACCGTGCGTGACGCGCGGCGCTCCTTCGCGGGGTCGAGGTCAGTGACGCGCGGCTCGTGCGGAGGAAGCCCCGGGTTGCTGAACGCGTCTGAGGCGACGACGGCCGTGCCTGACGAAACCGGAACGGCTCCGTGATTCTCGACAGCCGAGCCGGCAGCGGCGGATGACTCGCCGTTGTCCTGCTTTGCCATTCTCTTCCCTTCGATTGGCACGCTGTGTGGTGCGGTGTGACTGTGACGGTGGGTTCGGTGCTTAGTGGGCGCGTGCGGCGATCCACACGGTCACGCCGACTACGGCTCCGAGACCGAAGATCCAGATGAAGAGGCCCTCAGAAACAGGGCCGAGGTTCCCGAGGCCGATTCCGCCGACGCTCGGGCTCTCCTCCATGAACTTGAGGTAGGCGACGATGTCTGACTTGTCTTCGGGGGAGAGGTTCAGGTCGTTGAACACGGGCATGTTCTGCGGACCCGTGACCATCGCCTCGTAGATGTGCTTCGCCTCGACGCCCATGAGGCTTGGAGCCCACTTGCCCTCGGTCAGGGCTCCACCCGAGCCAGCGACGTTGTGGCACATGGCGCAGTTGATGCGGAACAGTTCGCCACCGTTGGCGAGGTCGGCCTCGCCCTCGAAGAGCGACTCGTCGGGCACCTCCGGCCCAGGCGCGAGCGATGCGACGTACGCCGCAAGCGCTTCAATCTGCTCGTCGGTGAACTGCACGGGCTTCTGCTCCGCCTGCGGTCCCTGGGCTGCCATGGGCATGCGGCCCGTGCCGACCTGGAAGTCGACGGCGGCTGCGCCGACACCGTGGAGGCTCACACCTTCAGCGGTTCCCTCAGCGTTGAAGCCGTGGCAGCTCGCGCAGTTGGCGTCGAAGAGGGCCTTGCCCTCGTCGACCAGCTGCTGGTGCACGATCGCGGTGTTGGCCGTCTCGGCGGTCGCAGTCGACGTGAAGAGCGCGTAGGCGCCACCGGTCGTGACGAGGCCCGCGAGGATCAGTGCGACGCTCGCGAGAGGGTGGCGACGTCCTGCTCGCTTGCCACGACGATCCGTTGTGGTCGAGTCAATTCCCATGGTGCTGTGGTCTTCCCGTTCTTCGAGTTGCGGTTGCGATGACGAGGCGGCCGTGACGTGGCGCCGTCGCGACTATTGGAGGACGTAGATGACCAGGAAGAGCCCGATCCACACCACGTCGACGAAGTGCCAGTAGTACGAGACGACGATGGCGCTCGTCGCCTCCTTGTGGCCGAACCGAGTGACGCTGTAGGCGCGGCCGATGATGAGGAGGAATGCGATGAGGCCACCCAAGACGTGAAGGCCGTGGAAGCCGGTCGTGATGTAGAAGGCGGAGCCGTAGGCGTGGGATCCGATGCCGATGAACTCGCTGACGAGCATGGCGTACTCGAAGACCTGGCCCGTCACGAACATCGCACCCATGATGAAGGTGGCCCAGAACCACTCGATCATGCCCCATTTGCCGATCTGCAGGAGGCTGCCGGTGCGTCTCGGCTGCAGTCGCTCGGCTGCGAAGACGCCGAACTGCGCCGTGAACGAGGATGCCACGAGGATGATCGTGATCGTCAGCGCGAAGGGAACGTTCAGGATGGCGGTCTCTGACGCCCACAGTTCGGGCGACGTGCCGCGAAGCGTGAAGTAGATGGCGAAGAGCCCAGCGAAGAACATCACCTCGCTGCCGAGCCACACGATCGTGCCGACCGCGACGACGTTGGGCCTGTTGACGACAGGCGCTCCAGGGCTGGGGGAGATTGAGGTGCTGGTCACGCCTCCCATTATGGCCGAAATTCTGGAGGAGGGTTGTCATCGGCCCGAGTGTGCCGCATACCCGTCGTTAGGATTTGACCATGTTCTCGACAACGACTTGGCCAGATCTGCTCACAACGCTGCTGGAAGGCGAGGATCTCAGCATCAGTCAGGCGTCGTGGGCCATGCGTCAGGTCATGGACGGCGAAGCGAGTCCAGCTCAACTCGCCGCATTTCTCGTGGCGCTTCGGGCCAAGGGGGAGTCCGTCGCCGAGATCGTCGGCTTCCGCGACGCCGTGCTCGAGAACGCGCTCGAACTTTCCGTCGATCCGATGGTGCTCGACATCGTCGGCACCGGGGGAGACCGCTACGGAACCGTCAACGTGTCGACGATGGCGAGCGTCGTGTGTGCGGCATCCGGAGCTCGCGTTCTGAAGCACGGAAACCGGGCGGTGAGCTCCAAGTCGGGGGCGTCGGATGTGCTCACCGAGTTGGGGATCGATCTCGACTTGTCGCCCGAGCGCGTTGCCGGGGTGCTGGAGGAGACGGGGATCGCGTTCGCGTTCGCGTCGAAGTTCCATCCCGGGTTCGGGCACGCGTCGCTCGTGCGCAAGGAACTCGGTGTGCCGACCGTCTTCAATTTCTTGGGGCCGCTGTGCAATCCCGCCCGGCCTGAGGCATCCGCTGTCGGCGTCGCGAACCTGGATGTCGTGCCGCTCTTCGTGGGCGTGTTCCGCACGAGGGGAGCGACCGCACTCGTGTTCCGCGGCGACGACGGTCTCGATGAGCTGACGACGACCGGTCACAGCCACATCTGGGAGGTCTCCCGCGGTGACGTGCACGAGCATGACCTCGATCCGCGTGACCTTGGCATTCCCACCGCGAACATCGCGGATCTCATCGGCGGTGATGGGGCGCAGAATGCGGCCATCGCGCGTGCGATGCTCGCGGGGGAGGAGGGGCCCGTCCGCGACATCGTGCTGCTCAATGCAGCGGCGGGGCTCGTCGCCTGGGACCTCGCGCAGGATGCCTCGCAGTCACAGGTGCCGATCCTTGAGCGCTTCCGCAGCCGGATGGTGAGTGCCGCCGAGGCAGTCGATTCCGGCGCGGCCATCGCGAAGCTCGACCAGTGGGTCGGGGCTACGCGGGCCTGAGCTTCGGCGCCAAGGGAACCGCTCGGACTTGGATGTCTAGCGAAACACCGTGCCCGGGCGTACCGTGGCGCCATGGACCAGAACAGGGCTGGTGCAGGCCAGCAACACGGACGGACGACGCTTGCCGACTGGTTGGGGCGGCACGAGCCCGGCCCGGGGGATGACCGGCCGGTCGAGGAGCGCGATCTCACGGACCGACGCTTCGGAGCGTGGCGCTGCTCGGTGTGTGGGCGCCAGCTTGCGGAGCACATCGTGGATCACACTGGTGAACACACTGTGTTCGAATGTCCCGTCTCAATGGATGACGGCGAGCCTTTGGTCGGGGAGGACCGGCTCAACGAGACGGGACAGACACGACGCTAGGTTCTGCGGGCGAGATTCTCTCTTCTTGACATAATGTGCATTATCGGCGCTCAACCTCGCCGACGTACTTGGCCAGGTGCTCCGCCGTCAGCGTTGAGCCGTCTGCGATGAGCTGCTCTGGCGTTCCCTGGAAGATGACCGCGCCGCCGTCGTGGCCGGCACCCGGTCCGATGTCGATGATCCAATCCGCGTGCGCCATGACCGCCTGGTGATGCTCGATGACGATGACGGACTTTCCTGAGTCGACCAGACGGTCCAGAAGGCGCAGCAGGTTTTCGACGTCGGCTAGGTGCAGGCCGGAGGTCGGCTCGTCCAGGATGTAGACGTCGGCTTTCTCGCCCATCTGGATCGCGAGCTTGATGCGCTGGCGTTCGCCGCCTGACAGCGTCGACAGTGGCTGGCCGAGCTTCAGATAGCCGAGCCCGACGTCATCCAGGCGGCTCAGGATTGTCGCAGCGGCTGGAATCTTCGCCTCGCCCGATGAGAAGAACTCACGTGCTGCTGCGACGGACAGGTCGTAGACCTCAGTGATGTCGAGTCCACCGAGCTTGTATTCGAGCACGGCGGCCTGGAACCGACGCCCGCCACAGTCCTCACAGGGAGTCTCGACAGTGTCCATGAAGCCGAGCTCGGTGATGATGACGCCGGCGCCCTTGCAGGTGGGGCACGCTCCCTCGGAGTTCGCGCTGAAGAGCGCAGGCTTGACCCCGTTTGCCTTCGCGAAGGCCTTGCGGATCGGCTCGAGCATGCCCGTGTAGGTCGCGGGATTGCTGCGGCGCGAGCCCTTGATCGCGCCCTGATCCATCGCCGCGACGCCGTCGCGTGGCGCGACGTAGCCGTGGATGAGCGAGCTCTTGCCCGACCCGGCGACACCGGTGACGACCGTGAGCACGCCCGTGGGGATGTCGACATCGACATCCTGCAGGTTGTTGCGCGTCGCGCCCCTGACCTGGATCGCTCCCGAGGATGCGCGCACCTCAGGCTTGAGCTGGGCCCGGTATCCGAGGTGGCGACCGGTCAGGGTGTCACTTTGCTTGAGCTCGTCGACGGTGCCCTCGAAGCAGATCGCGCCACCCTCTCCCCCGGCGCGCGGCCCCAGGTCGACGACGTGGTCGGCGATCGTGATCGTCTCGGGCTTGTGCTCGACGACGAGCACCGTGTTGCCCTTGTCGCGCAGTCGCAGCAGGAGCGAGTTCATTCGCTCGATGTCGTGTGGGTGCAGGCCGATTGTCGGCTCATCGAAGACATAGGTGATGTCGGTCAGCGATGAGCCCAGGTGCCGGAGCATCTTGATGCGCTGCGCCTCTCCCCCGCTCAGCGTGCCGGAGGGCCGGTCGAGGCTGAGGTATCCGAGACCCAGGGTGACGAACGCCTCGAGGTTCGCTCGCAGCGCGTCGAGGAGCGGCCCGGCACCCGGCTTGTCGAGACTTTGGACCCACGTGTTGAGGTCCGTCACCTGCATGCGGCAGGCATCCGCGATGCTGATCCCGTCGATCTTGGATGACCGCGCACCCTCCGTGAGGCGCGATCCCTCACACTCGGGGCACGTCGTGAAGGTCGCAACCCGCTCGACGAACGCGCGGATGTGCGGCTGGAGCGCATCGAGGTCTTTCGACAGCATCGACTTCGTGATCTTGGGGATGAGTCCCTCGTAGGTCATGTTGATGCCGGAGATCTTGACCTTGGTCACCTCGCCATAGAGGAAGGTGTGGCGCTGCTTCTCGGTGAAGTCCGCGATCGGCTTGTCTGCGGGATAGAGGCCGGACTCCGAGAAGCCCTTGACCATCCACCCGTCGGCCGTGTACCCCGGCACCATGATGGCACCCTCGTTGAGGGACTTCGATTCGTCGACGACCTGCGCCAAGTCGATGTCGGATACCGCGCCTCGCCCCTCGCAGCGCGGGCACATGCCGCCGAGGTAGATCGCATCCTTCACGATCTTCTTCTCGCCCTTGGGGCCGGTCATGACGCCGCTGGCCTTCTGGGTGGGGATGTTGAAGGAGAACGCCGTCGGCCCGCCGATGTACGGCTCCCCCAGCCGACTGAACAGGATGCGCAGCATCGCGTTCGCGTCGGTCACGGTGCCGACCGTCGAACGAGGGTTGGCTCCAAGCCGCTCCTGGTCGACGATGATGGCGGTCGTCAAGCCTTCGAGGACGTCGACATCCGGCCTCGGCACGGAGGGCATGAAGCCCTGCACGAATGCGCTGTAGGTCTCGTCGATCATCCGACGCGACTCTGCCGCGATCGTGTCGAAGACGAGAGAGCTCTTGCCGGAGCCGGAGACGCCCGTGAACACCGTGAGACGGCGCTTGGGGATCTCGACGCTGACGTCTTTGAGATTGTTCTCGCGTGCGCCGCGAACTCGAATCACATCATGGGTGTCGGCGACGTGCTCGGCGGCTGAGACCTCTGTGTCTTGGTTTTCCACGAATGCGATGCTGTCACGAACGACAGACATCGCACCAGAGCGAAGTCAGCCCGTGAAGTCGCTCAGGTCGCCGACATAGCGCGTGTTGTCGTCGGGCACGGGGTCGATCGCCGCCGACGCGACCTCAGCCGCGAACTCGTTGACGTTGTAGAGCTTGCCGGCCGCTTCCTTGCGAGCACTGATCGCGCCCGGGTTGGCACGCTCGAGCAGGGTCGCCGTGATGGTGCCCTCGATCATGTCGCCCGAGACGACGACGAAGCCGATGTTCCGCTCCTCCAGCTGCGGGATCATCGCGCGAAGGGCATCCTCACCCGCACGCTTGCTCAGTGCCACCTGCTCGTACTCCGGCATGGTGGGCACGGTCTTGATGAAGTGGGCCTGGTGGCTCGTGACGAAGACGACGCGTGCGCCCTCATCGAGCACCTCGAGGGCCGCCTCGAGCAGCTGCACCTGCGCGTCGCGGTTGAGGCGCATGGCGTAGTCCTCCGCCATGCCGGACTCCATGCCGCCGGAGGCGTTCATGACCAAGATGTCGAGGCCACCGAACTCCTCGCGGATGCGGTCGAACATGCCCGCGACGGAGGCAGGGTCGGTGAGGTCAGCGCCGATCGCGATGGCCTCTCCCCCGGCCGCCTGGATCTTGTCGACCAGCTGGAGGGCCCGCTTCTCTTTGTTGCGGAAGTTGACCACGACGCGCGCGCCGGCTTCGGCGAGCATCGTCACGGTGTCAGCTCCGATGCCACGGGACGAGCCCGTGACGAGGGCACGCTTGCCCGTGAGGGATCCGGCTGCAAGGGGGTTGGTCACGAGTGGCTCCTCGGTCGGCGGGGGTGGCGCGATCGCCCCCACGACAATAGCAACTGTCACGCTGGCAGCTCTCGGCGAGACCCCCGCTGTGGCATCCCGCGGGCGGCCATGCCGGGTGGTAGTTTCGGTACACCGACCCGACCCCGCGAGGAGCCGAAGCCCATGGACGTACTGTTCGTCGACCTGACCCAGTACATCTGGATTGTCTGGCTCGTGTTCATCCTGATCGCGGTCATCATCGAGCTCATCACGCTCGAGTTCACCTTCCTGATGATTGCCGCAGGCAGCCTCGGTGGCCTCGGCGCAAACCTCCTGGGCGCCCCCTGGTGGGTGCAGATTGCAGTCGCCGCCATCCTGTCGGTGCTCCTGATCCTGTTGATTCGCCCCGTGCTGCTTCGTCGACTCCGGCGTGGTGAGGACACGACCCCGAGCAACATCGATGCACTCATGGGCATGGACGGTCGTGTCGTGATCGCGATCGGCGATTCCCCCGGGCAGGTCAAGCTCGCCAACGGTGAGGTGTGGACCAGCCGCCTCTCCCCCCTGACCGAACACCGTGTCGTCGCGGAAGGCGAGCGGGTTGTCGTCACCGCTATCGAGGGGTCGACGGCCGTCGTCGTTCCCGTTGAGAGGAACCAAGGATGAACACCTTCACTGACTCCGTCGGGCAGCTCTTCGTCGCCGCCCTCCTCGTCGTACTGGGCGTCTTTGTCGTCGTCGTGTTGTTCCGGTCGATCCGGATCGTGCCGCAGGCGACGGCGGGCATCGTGGAGCGTCTCGGGCGCTACCACAAGACGCTGCAGCCGGGCCTGAACATCCTCGTGCCGTTCATCGACCGCATGCGGCCCTTGATCGACATGCGCGAGCAGGTCGTGTCGTTCCCGCCCCAGCCGGTCATCACGGAGGACAACCTCGTCGTCTCGATCGACACGGTCGTCTACTTCCAAGTGACGGATGCCCGTGCCGCGACCTACGAGATCGCGAACTACCTCGGCGCAGTCGAGCAGCTGACGACCACGACGCTCCGCAACGTGGTCGGTGGCCTCAACCTCGAGGAGGCGCTGACGAGCCGCGACAACATCAACGGCCAGCTTCGGATCGTGCTCGACGAGGCCACCGGCAAGTGGGGCATCCGCGTCGGACGTGTCGAGCTCAAGGCGATCGACCCGCCCCTCTCGATCCAGGACTCGATGGAGAAGCAGATGCGCGCCGAGCGCGACCGCCGCGCGCAGATCCTGACGGCTGAGGGAACCAAGCAGGCGGCGATCCTCGAGGCCGAGGGTGCGCGCCAGGCGGCGATCCTGACGGCTGAGGGTGAGGCCAAGGCGGCGGTGCTGCGCGCCCAGGGTGAATCGGAGGCGATCACGACGGTCTTCAAGGCGATCCATGAGGGGAACCCTGACGGGCCCCTCCTCGCCTACCAGTACCTGCAGACGCTGCCGAAGATCGCGGAGGGTGAGGCCAGCAAGCTGTGGATCATCCCGTCTGAGCTGACCGAGTCGCTCAAGGGCATCGCGGCCGGCTTCACGGGTGGTCGGGCCGCGAGTGGGTCGGGTGCCTGACGGCGCTCCGTCGTTCTTCGAGTCGCCCCTTCCACGGGTCATCGCCCACCGGGGCCTCGCGATCGACGCGCCGGAGAACACGCTCCTTGCATTCCTGAAGGCCCTCAGCGCGGGCGCAACGCACATCGAGACCGACGTGCACGCCTCCGCTGACGGCGTCGCGGTCATCAGCCACGACGCAGACCTCAAGCGCCTTGTTCAGCGTGACGTGCGCGTCGAGCAACTGACGATGGCCGAGCTGCGGCGCGTCGACCTGGGCGAGGGGCAGGCATTCTGCAGCCTCGCCGAGGCCCTCGATGCCTTCCCGACGGCATGCTTCAACGTCGACATCAAGGCTGCCGCCGCCGTCGATCCCGTCGTCGCGGCGGTGCGGGACGCCAGGGCCGAGCGCCGCGTGCTGGTGGCATCTTTCGACGAGGGGCGCCGTCTGGCGGCGACATCGCAACTGGAGGGGGTCGCGACATCCGCGTCATCGAAGTCGGTGGCAGCCGCACTCCTGGCGGTGCGCATGAGGAGCGGCCGGATGCTCGCCCGCGCGCTCTCGGGAGTGCATGCCGTGCAGGTGCCGGAGCGCTATGGAACCGTGCGGGTCGTCACGCGCCGCTTCGTGGAGATGGTGCACGCCGTCGGCGTCGAGGTGCACGTGTGGACCGTCAACGAGCCGGACGACATGGAGCGCCTCGTCGAGATGGGCGTCGACGGGATCGTGACCGACCGTGCAGACCTGGCAGTTGAGCGACTGAAGCCCGGAGATAAGGGAAGAGCCACCCGTAAGTAGCCTGTGAAGCCTGCCGACCTCGCCGCTCAGGGAATGAATCTCCCAGCTTGACGGTTTATAACTTGAGCAACGCGACGGTTTATAACTTGAGCAACGCGAGGAGGGACCACACAATGGCGGATCGCAGTTTGCGCGGCATGAGGCTCGGATCCCAGAGTCTTCAGAGTGAAGAGGGCGTTACGTTCTCCGCGCGCAAGAAGAGTACATATCGTTCGGCGGACGGCTCGACCTTTGAGGTCACGTTCGCGGCAGACGCCGAGGTTCCCGCAGTGTGGGAATCGCCGAAGACGGGCGTCGAGGGCCGATTGGTGGCCGAGGACGGCGAACTCGTCGAACAGGAGCGGGGCGATGAGAAGGTCGCTCGCACCCACTGGGACATGCTTCTGGAGCGGCGCACCCGTGCAGAGCTCGAAGAGCTGCTGCAGGAGCGCCTCAACTATCTGCGCGCCCGCAAGGGTCAGCAGAAGATCGGCGCTTAGACGCCGTCACACACGTCGAAGGCCCGCGGGGTTCCGCGGGCCTTCTGCATGTGCGCCCTCACCGTCGGCGTGCTCCCCGGCCGAGACGGTGCTGGAGCCCCCAGCCGGTGACCCGGATGAGCGCCTCGGCGACGATTCCGATGTGCATCTTGGAGCGTCCGACCGTGCGCTCCCGGAACAGGATCGGATGCTCGGTGACCGTGCATCCGGCGTGCTCGAGCCGCCACGCCATCTCGACCTGGAAGCAGTAGCCCTGCGACGAGACGCGTTCGAGGTCGAGCATCCGTAGCGCGTTCGCTCGGTAGACCCTGAAGCCGGCGGTCAGGTCGAAGATGGCGGAGCCGAGCGCGGCGCGCGCGTAACGATTGCCGAGCCTCGAGACCGCGAGTCGGTGGCGTGGCCAGTCGTGCACGCCTCCCCCGGCGACCCAGCGCGAGCCGATCACGAGGTCTGCCGTCTCAGCTGCGCGCAGCATGGCGGGAAGTTCGGCCGGGTCATGCGAGCCGTCGGCATCGATCTCGACAACCCGCTCATAGCCGTGATCGAGCGCATACTCGAAGCCTGCACGATAGGCCGCGCCGAGCCCCTGCTTCTCGGGACGGTGCAGCACTGCCACCCGCGCGTCCTCGGCAGCGATTGAGTCGACGATCGCGCCCGTGCCGTCGGGCGAGGCGTCATCGAGCACGAGCACGTGGGCATCCGGAACCGCCGCGTGGATGCGCTGGATGATGGCACGGATGCTCGCCGCCTCGTTGTAGGTCGGCACGAGTACGACGGTCTCAGGCATCGCGACCATCGTGGTCGCCGCCGCTCCCCGAGGTGCCGCCGCGCGCCCGTCGCAGCGCGACGAATCCCAGCATCGCGACGCCCAGTAGGCCGATACCTGAGACGGTCCACTCGATCACGCGCCCGATGCTCGCGGCCGGGGTCACGGTCGTGCTCAGCGGCACCTGTTCGACCATCGCACCGGGCTCGAAGGTGGGCAGGTCCGAGATCGTGCTGCCGTCGGGCGCGATGATTGCGCTCATGCCGACGGTGGAGATGTTGACGACCGACCGGCCGTACTCGATGGCCCGGAGCCTCGCGATTGCGAGCTGCTGCTCGCTCTCCGCGCTCTGGCCGAAGTCGGCGTTGTTCGTGGGGGCGAGGATGATCTCCGCTCCCCCGTCGATCATCTCGTGGAGCAGCTCGTCGTCAACGATGTCGAAACAGATGGCGACTCCCGCCGCGAGGGACTCGCCGTCGGAAAGCGCGATGTCGAGCACGTTGGGGCGCTCCCCGAAGGAGTAGTCGCGCGGGATCAGGTCGAAGAGATCGGGGGCGAGCGGGTACCAGAAGTCCCGGTCAGGCAGGTATTCCGCGAAGGGCACGGGGTGGATCTTGTCGTACTGGTCGACGAAGCCCTCCCCCGCCTGCCAGAGCAGCATGCTGTTGAAGGTCTCGTCTTCCGGGCCGTCGGTGATCGTGCCCGCGAGGAGGGGCGCATCCATCTCCTCGCTCACGAAGTCGAGGACGCCCGCCGCCTGGGGGTAGCGCAGCGGGTTGAGGTCGGCGGCGTTCTCGGGCCACACGACGAGGTCGACCTCTTCACCGAGGATCGGCACGGTCGCCTGCAGGTGATCGTCGAGGATCGCGCCGCGCTCGCGCTGCGACCAGAGGCCGGCATCCGCGTTTCCCTGCACCGCCGCGACCCGCACCTCGCCCGTGGTCTCGACCGGCCAGGCGGGCACCATGAGCGCGATGAGCGTGAGCGATATGGTCGGCGCGATGCGGATGACGCGAAGCAGGAGCCTTCCCCGCCCGAGCATGATGATCACCGCTTGGAGGAGCATCGCCGCGATCAGGGCGAGCACGAAGCTCAATCCCGCGGCGCCAACCCACGCGACGAGGTCACGGAACGGGCCCTCTGATTGCGAGAACGAGAGTCGACCCCACGAGAAACCGCCATAGGGCCACACGCTGACGATGCCCTCCCGCGCGGTCCACAGTCCTGCCAGGACGACGGGGAGGCCGAGGAGTTGCCACGCTGGCGTATTGGAGAAGCGGGCACCCCAGCGCCACGCAAGCGAGATGACGACGGCGGCGACGGCGAAGAACAGCGTCTCGACTCCCGCGAGGGCGAGCCACGGCACCGGGCCGAGGTAGGTCGTGAGCCAGATGATGTGCGTTCCGTAGAAGGAAAAGCCCCCAGCGAGCCCCACGACGAAGGCAGACCAGACACGGGCACCGCGAACCGACCAGAAGAGCAGTGCGGTTGCCGGGATCGCGAGGGGCCACCAGCCGAGCGGCGGGAAGGCGCCCGCGAGCATGAGGCCGCCCGCGATGGCCCCCAGGAGGTGCCACAGTGGCCGCAGGCGGAGTCGCGCGTTGGCACGGCCCACGGATGGTTCGGGGCCCGCCGGAACGGGCCGCTCTGTCACTGCCACCACGCGTCAGCCCACACTCGAGTAGGCGACGATGCCGCGCCGGATGGCATCGAGTGCCTTGCGGGCGGTTGGACCGACGGGTGCATCTGCGACGAGGGAGAGCTGGTCAAGCAGGTCGATCGTCTGCTTCGTCATGCGCACGAAGTCGCCCGCCGCGAGCTCGGCATCGCGCAGCACGCTGTCGAGCGATGCGCCCTGCGCCCAGCGGTACATGGGCGCGGAAAGCCCCGTCGCGACGGGGTTGGAGCCGGGCAAGCGGTGGGCGGTCTCGAGATCATCGAGCTGCGCCCACAGCGTCGTCGTGTTGTCGAGCGCCGCGCGGAACGGGCCCTTCGGAAGGTTCCAGTCGGCACCCTGCTCGTCACGCCGGGGTTCGTACACGAGCGCAGCCGCCATCGCAGCCATCCCGGGGGCGTCGAGCGAATCCCAGAGCCCGCGGCGGATGCACTCGGCGACGAGCAGGTCACGTTCACCGTAGATGCGACGCAGGATGCGACCGCCCTCCCCCACGACGACGGCACCGTGGTCGTTCCGCGTGAGGTACCCGAGTTCGAGCAGCACCTCGGTCACGCGGTCGAAGACCTTCGCGACGGCTCCCGTGCGGGTTGTGACCTGCCGGCGCAGGTCATCCGTCTGCTTCTTGAGCTTCGACCAACGCTCGGCCCAGCGCGCGTGCGCCTCGCGGTCGCTGCAGCTGTGGCACGGATGCTGCTTCATGCGTCGACGGAGCGCGTTCAGCTGCTTCTGCCGGCGTTCCTTCTCGCCACGGATGCCGTGGTCGCTTCGAATGACGCGCCGCTCGAGATCCGTGAGCTCGCGACGGATGTTCCAGTACTCGCCGAAGTCGCCGAGGTGGCACTCCATCGCCTTGGCATAGCCCTCGAGCGATTCCTCCTGCGTGCGAACCTTGCGTGCCATCGAGACGACGGAGCGGTCGGCCTGGAACTGCGCGAATGACGACTCAAGGATGTCGCGGGTGCGTTCGCGCCCGAACTGCTCGATGAGGTTGACGGCCATGTTGTAGGTCGGCGAGAAGCTCGAGTTCAGCGGGTACGTGCGGCGCGAGGCGAGGGATGCGACCGATTGCGGGTCGAGGCCGCCCTGCCACTGGATGACCGAGTGGCCTTCGACGTCGATGCCGCGTCGACCGGCACGGCCGGTCAGCTGCGTGTACTCGCCCGGCGTGATGGGCACGCGAGCCTCGCCATTGAACTTCTCGAGCTTCTCCAGCACGACGGTGCGGGCGGGCATATTGATGCCGAGTGCGAGCGTCTCGGTCGCGAAGACGGCCTTCACGAGTTTCTTCTGGAAGAGCTCCTCCACGACCTCCTTGAAGGCGGGCAGCATTCCGGCGTGGTGGGCGGCGACGCCCCGCTGGAGTCCGTCGAGCCACTGCCAGTAGCCGAGCACGGCGAGGTCGGCATCCGGGATCGCGCGGCAGCGCTCCTCTACAATCTCGCGGATCTCGTCGCGCTCCGTGGCATCCGTGAGTCGCACGCCCGCCCGCAGCACCTGCGTGACGGCCTGGTCGCATCCGTTGCGGCTGAAGATGAAGAAGATCGCGGGGAGGAGGTGCTTCGACCCCAGGAGGTCGACCACCTGTGCGCGGTCGAGCCTGCCCTCCTCGAAGTGGCGGGCGTGATAGCGGTTGCGGTCGCGGCCGCGCGCACGACCCCGCTCGGGCGGGCGGCTGCTGCCGCGGCCCCCGACCGAGGTGAGCTGGAGGAGCTCGGGGTTCACGCGGTTGGTGGCCGCCTGGCCCGAGGAGTCGAAGAGATCGAGCAGCTTGCCGCGCACGAGCACGTGCTGGTCGAGGGGCACGGGGCGCTCCTCCGAGACGATGACGGCGGTGTCGCCGCGCACGGTCTGCAGCCAGTCGCCGAACTCCTCGGCGTTGGAGACCGTCGCGCTCAGGGAGACCAGTCGCACCGCCTGCGGGAGGTGGATGATGACCTCCTCCCAGACGGCGCCGCGGAAGCGGTCGGCGAGGTAGTGGACCTCATCCATGACGACGAAGGACAGGTTGCGCAGGAGGTCGGAATCCGCGTAGAGCATGTTGCGGAGCACCTCGGTCGTCATGACGACGATGCGGGCACTCGAATTGATGTTGGTGTCACCCGTGAGGAGTCCCACCTCTGAGGCACCGTATTCGGCGACGAACTCCTGGAACTTCTGGTTGCTCAGCGCCTTCATGGGCGCCGTGTAGAAGACCTTGTCGTTGGCGCGCTTCATCGCGAGGTAGACGGCGAATTCAGCGACGATCGTCTTGCCCGCGCCCGTCGGCGCCGCGACGAGCACGCTGTCGTCAGACTCGAGGGCGGCGCAGGCCTCCATCTGGAAGGGATCGAGATCGAACGACAGTCCCGCCCGAAACTCCTCCAGGATGGGGGAACCCTGCCGGAGCCGGGACGCGGCATAGCGTTCAGCGGGAGACATGTTCTCGTCGATCACGTCATGGCCTCCTGGCCTGTCATGGCGTCGAGACGCCGGGCAGCGCGACGGTCGTGCAACCATGCGATCGCCGCAGCCGCGAAGTACAGCACGATCATGGCGCCCATCAGGATGAACATCGACACGACATCCGCTGCGGGCGTCGCGAGGGCGGCGAAGGTGGCGATCAGCACGATGGCGACGCGCCATCCGCCCAGGATCTGCTTTGCCGTGATGACACCCGCGACGTTGAGCAGCACGAGGAAGACGGGAAGCACGAACGCGATCCCGACGGCGATCAGGAGCTTGGCCGTGAAGTCGAGGTAGGTCTTGGCCTGCAGGAGGGATGGGGCATCCTCCGAGGCGAAACCGACGAGCAGCGTCACCATGTTGGGCAGCACCACCCAGCCGACGTAGCAACCGGCGAGGAACAACGGCACGGCCGTGAGGATGAAGCCCAGCGCGAGGCGCTTCTCATGTCGGTGCAGGGCCGGCATGAAGAAGGCCCAGATCTGGTAGAGCCAGACGGGACTCGCGATGATCAGCGCGACGATGAACGCGATCTGGAGCCGCGTGTCGAAGGCTTCCGTGACGTAGGTGTACGAGACATCCGCTGTGCGCCCCTGCTCCGCGGCGACGCGCTTGAGCGGTTCACGAAGCTGGCCCCAGACCCAGTCTGCGGTGAAGAAACCGCCCACCGCGCCGACCAGCACGGCCCCCGCGGAGATGAAGAGACGGCGTCGGAATTCGAGAAGGTGTTGGCCGAGGGACATGCGCCCCTCACGGTTCCGCGGCGCGCGCGAAGCCACGCGGCTCAGTTCTTCGGTTGCTTCTCGTCGGTCGACGCCTCGGCGTCGGCCGCGGAGGACTCGTTCTTGCTGGACTTGATCTCGCTCTTGAAGATGTTCATCGACTGGGCGACGCTCTTGGCCATCTGGGGCAGCTTCGGCGCGGCGAAGATCACGAGCACGATCAGGACGAGGATCAGTCCGGTCCAACCACCGAGGTTTGGCATGGGGCTCTTCTTTCGAGAGGGGTAACTGCAGTGCTTCGAGTCTACGTCACCGGGTCTGGGTTGCCCGTGTAGCGCGAGACGGCCGCGGAGGCCCATTCCGCGACGGCGGCGCGCGCATCCGAAGGGGCGACGACCCGTACCGTCGCAGACATCGCCGCTGCGAGCCGCTTGAGGCGATGGAAGTGGGGAACGCGGATGGTCGTGCGCACCCACTCGGGGTCGTCCGTCGGCTCGGCTGCGGCCGGGGAGAAGTCGGCGAGGAGCGGCAGGGCGGCTTTCGCGACCTCGAGCGTCACCTCGATGTCGTCGCGCGAACCCTCGAAGAGCGACTCCCCGAGCGTGATGTCCCGCGTGCGAAACGCGACCGGTTCGCCCGTCGAAGCGGGGTCGATCATGCGGTCGATGCGGAAGGTGCGCACCGACTCGCGCATGTGGCACCAGGCGCGCAGGTACCAGTCGTTGTCGAGCGACTCGACCCGGAGCGGGTCGACGATGCGGTGGCCCGCCTCGCCCTTCCAATCGATGTAGTCGAAGCCGAGCTGCGTGCCGTTGTCGACGGCGTCACGGATGACCGCCAGCACGGCGTTCGACTCGGTGCCCTCCACCGCGACGGGGCTCGGAGTCGCGGATGCCCCGCGCGAGAGCTTGGCCATGAGCGTCGAGATCGCGGTGCGGTCGGCATTCTCGGGAAGCCCCGAGAGGTACTGGAGGCCTGCGATGAGCGCGGCTGCCTCGCGCGCCGAGAATCTCGGTGAATCGTCGATCGCGACGAGGTTCGTGAGGAGGATCTCGTCGTTCTCCTCGAAGTCATCCCACGCGAGATCGAAGAGGTCCCCGTGCTGGTAGGTGCCGGTGTCGCCCGGGATTCCGGAGATCGCGATCAGTCGCACTGCATCGCGCACCTGCTCCTCGGGCACGCTGAAGTGGGTCGCGACATCCGTGACACTGACGCGACCGCGCTCCATGAGGTACGGCACGAGCACCAACAGGAAGGCGAGCTTGTCGCCGGCCTGCGGCGCCTTGGCGCGGGGCTTCTCTGCCATCAGGCTTCTCCCCCGCTCTTGGCGTGAGCTGCGACGACCCGCTCGAGTCGCTCCCGCACGGCCGTGGCCAAGGACTCGGGCTGCACGACGACCACCTCGGGGCCGAACTCGGCGAGTTCGTCGGCGAGGATCGACGCGTCGGCGAAGTGCAGCGTGATCTCATCGGCGGATGCGACGCTGCCGCGACGGCGAAGCAGCCGGGTCGCGGCATCCGAACCGGGCACGGCGCGCACGACCGCGGTGTTGGCGTTCCAGACCTTCGCGAGTTCGGCAAGGCCGATCGCCGCCTGGTCGCCGGCGGGTGGTGTGAAGCGGCGCGAGGTCACCGTGACGGGGCCGACGATGCGGCGGAGCAGGTAAGTGCGCACGTCATCCGTGCCTGGGATGCGCGAGTACAGGTGCCAGCGGCCTTCGTGCTGGAAGAGCGCGAGCGGCTCGACCGTGCGCGACGTGGGGGCGGTCATGCCCGGTCGCAGGTACGAGAAGGTCACCGCGGCACTCTTCTGGAGGGCACCCGAGAGCGGCTCGAAAGCGTCATCGCGGGCGCGCAGCCGCGGCGTGTACCCGAGCACGGGTTCCGCGGGCGTGAGGCCAAGCGAGCGCAACTTGAGCACGGCACGATCGGACTCCGCCGAGAGGCTGCCCTCGCGCCAGACCATCGACGCGAGGTGCAGGAGGGTCTCCTCCTCCGGCGTGAAGCGCACATCCGCCGGCAGTTCATAGCTGCCCTTGGGGATGCGGTAGCGAAGGTTCTGATTGTTGCCCGCCTCGCCGAGCGGTTCGACCGTCTCGAGCGGCACGCCGAGTTCGCGGATGTCGTCTTTGTCGCGCTCGAACTGGCGCTCGAGGTTCGCGTTGTCGCCGCCGGGGATGTATCGCTGGCGATACCCCTGCACGGTGGAGAGGATCTCCTGCTTGGTCAGCCCTGCCTCGGTCGCGAGCAGCGCGAGCACAAGGCTGAACAGCCTCTCCTCGACGGGAACACGACCTGACGCCATGGTGACTATTCGGCGATCCCGAGCACGTCGACGACGAAGATGAGTGTCGAATTTGCGGGGATCGAGGGGCTGGCCTGCTCGCCATAGCCGAGCTCCGGCGGGATCACAAGCAGCACCTGCGAGCCAACGTTCTGCCCGACAAGCCCGTCGAGGAAGCCCTCGATCAGCGCGCCCTCGCGAAGTTCGAAGATCGCGGGCTGCTTCTTCTCCCACGAGCTGTCGAAGACCTCTTCGTCGGCCCAGGTGACGCCCGTGTAGTGCACGACCGCCTTGTCGCCCTCCTCAAGGGCGGGGCCGTCGCCCTCCTTGAGCACCGAGATGACCGCACCTTCGGGCGCCTCGGCGTTGGGCACCGTGATGCCGGGTCGCCCGTTGGGCGCAAGGACCACGGCGGGGTCGCCGTTGTTGCCGGCACGCGTCGCGCCGTCGGCCTTGGGCAGGAAGGTGTCGAGCACGTCGACGATGAAGACGAGCGAATCCTCGGCCGCGACGCCGAGCTGCGGGATGGGCTGGCCCTGGTGCGTGTCTTCGGCAGTGCCGACGACCACGAGGCGTGAACCCTCACGGGCGCACTCGAGCGCCTCGGTCACGGGAGGCAGGGACTCGGATGCCGCGGCGAGCAGCACTCCCCCGTCGTAGCCGGTGTCCTGCAACACTTCACCCGTCGCACCGTTGACGATTGACACGTCGACGAGTGCGGGCTGCCCGGAGTCGAGTCGCTTGCCGTCGCCCTCGATGACCGTGCTGACCTCGGTCGCCTTCGCGATGACCGGGGTGGGCATGTCGACGCTCGGCGCCGTGCCGAGCGCGCCCTCGACCGTCACGACGGAGGAGGCGTCACCCGAGGGGAACTCGCAGTCGGCCGGCTGGGCGGAGCAGGCGGCCAGCGCCGGAATGGCGATGATGACGGTGAGCAGCGCGGGCAGTGTGCGCACGGATCCTCTTTTCATTGCGACGGGATTCTGGCAATTCTAGTTGGACGGGGCATGCGGGTCGGCATCCGAGGCGTCGCTCTCCGCAGCCGCCGCGGCGGCGAGCGCGTGCTCGGCGGCGGACTGTGCCTCCCGTGCCGTCTTGCGCAGCTTCTTGTCGCTGCCCCGGCGGTCACCGAGCGCGCCTGGCGTCCACAACTCGACGTCCTCGTCACTGAACTCGGTCTTCGAGACGCGGCGCTTGAGCTGCGGGAGCACCGTGCCGTCGGCGAGCTTGCGGGCGGTGAGCAGGAAACCCGTGTGGGCGACCATGCGGTGGTCGGGACGCACTGCGAGGCCCTCCACGTGCCATCCGCGCACCATCGTCTCCGAAGACTGGGGGTCGGTGAAGCGACCCGTCGCCCGAATCGCCTCGGCGACGCGCGAGAGCTGGGTGACGGTCGCGATGTAGCAGACGAGCACGCCGCCGGATTTGAGTGCGTCGGCGCAGGCGTCGAGGCACTCCCAGGGGGCGAGCATGTCGAGGATGATGCGGTCGACGGATGCCGACTCGGTGGTCTGCGGCAGCGCCTCAACGAGGTCGCCGACCGTGACGCTCCAGTTCTCGGGACGCCGCCCGAGGAAACTCGTGACGTTGCCCTGCGCGATCTCGGCGAACTCCTCGCGGCGCTCGTAGGACTTGAGGGTGCCGCTCTCGCCGATCCCCCGGAGGAGCCAGAGACTCAGGGCGCCCGAGCCGACGCCGGCCTCGACGACGGTCGCGCCGGGGAAGATGTCGCCGACCGCGAGGATCTGCGCGGCATCCTTCGGGTAGATGATGGCCGCACCGCGCGGCATCGACATGACGAAGTCGTTCAGCAGCGGGCGAAGCGCGAGGTATTCGTCACCGGAGGAGTTCGTGACGACGGAGCCGTCAGGCAGCCCGACGAGGGCATCGTGGTCGATCGTGCCGCGATGGGAGTGGAACACCTTGCCGCTCTCGAGGATGACCGTGTGCAGGCGAGCCTTGGGGCCCGTCAGCTGCACCTTGTCGCCGAGTCGGAAGGGGCCGCTGAAGCTCATCGGGGTGTCTCTTTCGTTCGTGTCGCCGCGAGTACCGCGGCCAGGTCGTCGGCACTGCGCCCGTCAAGCGTGGTCCAGAGGGTGTAGTCGTCGCTCTCCGAGAGGTGCACGTGGGCGGGTACCGCGATCGTCGCCATGCCGGAGGCGACCGCGGATGCCACACCCGTGGGCGAATCCTCGATGGCGATGCACTCGGCGGGGTCGAGCCCCAGCGTGCGCGCGGCGTGCAGGTAGGGCTCGGGATGCGGCTTGCCCTGGCTCACGAGGTCGCCCGTGATGACAGCGTCGAACGCCTGGAACCCGATCGACTCCGCCACGAGGTGTGCCATCTCGCCGTAGGACATCGTGACGAGGGCGGTCGGCACGTTGCGCTCCCGCAGCTCGAGCAGAAGCTCGCGTGCGCCGGGTCGCCAGGGCACAGCCACGCGGATCTGCTCGACGACACGGGCGTTGAGCCGGGAGACGATCTCCTCCGCGGGGAGGTCGACGCCGTGTCGCTGGAAGACCCGGGCTGCGTCGAGGAGGGCTGCGCCCACGATCTCGAGCGAGTCCTCGTGCGTCCACGGGATGCCGAACTCGGTGACGAGTTGCTCCTCGGCGGCCATCCAGTAGGGCTCCGTGTCGACGATCGTGCCGTCCATGTCCCAGAACACGCCGGAGGGAAGAGGTGAAGTCACCGATCGAGTCTATGCGGCGCGCGCTCGACTTCGGCCACTGCGCGTGAGTGTGGGCATCCGCCGTATCCTTGAACATTGACCACGACGGAATGGAGACGCATGCGAGACGACATCCTCGGCACGCGCGTGCTCATCGTCGCCTTCTCGGGGTGGAACGACGCGGGTGATGCGGCAAGCAACGCCGTCGCCGCCCTGAGGGACCTGCTCGAGGTCGATCCCGTCGCGGCGGTGGACCCCGAGGACTACTTCGACTACCAGTTCAATCGCCCCACCGTGCGCACGGATGAGGACGGCGCGCGCCGCATCGAGTGGCCGGGTGTGACGATCTTCGGCCCACGCGATCCGCTGGGCGATGTCTACCTCATGCTCGGCACGGAGCCCTCCCGCAACTGGAAGACCTTCGCCGCCGAGATCCTCGAGACGATTGAGGACCGCGAGATCGACACCGTGATCTTCCTCGGCGCCATGCTCGCCGACGTGCCGCACACGCGGCCCATCTCGGTGTTCGTCACGAGTGAGAACGCCGAGCTTCGCCAGGCGCTCGACCTGGAACGCAGCGCCTACGAGGGGCCGGTCGGCATCCTTGCGATCCTGGCGGATGCCTGCGAGCGGGCCGAGGTGCGCACCCTGTCGGTGTGGGCATCCGTGCCCCACTATGTGCACAGCGTGCCCTCCCCCAAGGCGACGCTCGCGCTGCTCGACAAGCTGCAGGAGCTCGCCGACATCATCGTGCCGCGCGAGGACCTCGAGGCCGAGGCCGCCGCGTGGGAGGACAACATCGACACACTCGCGGGCGAAGACGACGAGATGGCGTCGTACATCGCCCAGCTCGAGCAGGCGCGTGACACGGTCGACTCCCCCGAGGCAAGCGGCGAGGCGATCGCGGAGGAGTTCGAGAAGTACCTGCGCCACCGAGGTGATGGCGGCCGGGCCGATGGCCGCGGAGGCAACGGGCCCTGAGGTCGCTCCGCCGCTAGACCAGGCGGATGCCCAGCAGGGCGTCGATCGCGTCGACGAGCGCGCGCGTGGCAGGCTGTCCCGCCGCGACATGCGCATCGATCTGCTCGAGGGCGCGTGGCGTGTCGAGGTCGTGGCTGAGGGTCTCGCGCAACGTGGCGACCTTCGGGTCGGCGTCGACGGCGTCGCAGTCGGCTGCCCAGTCGCTCCAGCTGCTGAGGCGCACGTTGGCCCGGCGCACGTGCGCGTCGGTCCACTCCCAGTCGCTGCGATAGTGCTCCGAGAGGAGGGCGAGGCGGATGGCGCGCGGGTCGACTCCCGCCGCGACGAGCCGCGAGACGAGCACGAGGTTGCCGAGCGACTTGCTCATCTTCTCGCCCTGGTAGGCGACCATGCCCGTGTGGGAGTAGATCTCAGCGAGCGGCTCACCGGTGAGGGCGGCGACGTGGCCGGCGCTGAACTCGTGGTGCGGGAAGATCAGGTCGGAACCGCCGCCGTTGACCGTGATGGTCTCGTCGTGGCGGTCGAGCGCGATGACAGCGCATTCGATGTGCCAGCCGGGTCGGCCCCGGCCGAGCACCGAGTCCCACGCGGGCTCGCCTGCGCGTTCGGCACGCCACAGGAGCGGGTCGAGGGGGTCGCGCTTGCCGGCGCGTTCGGGGTCTCCCCCGCGCTCCGCTGAGAGCCGCATCATGGTCTCGCGGTCGAGTCCGCTCTCGCTGCCGAGCGACCAGGCGACGCTCGCCGCCGCAGCGCTGTCGAAGTAGAGGTCGTCGTCGGCATCCTCGCTCGGCACCCGGTAGGCGACGCCTGCCTGGAGAAGGCGCGCGACGGCATCCGCGACGTCATCGATGACTTCGGTCACACCGACGTAGTGCTGCGGCGGGATGACGCGAAGGTGCTGCATGTCGGAGCGGAAGAGGTCGACCTGGGAGGCGGCGAGCTCACGCCAGTCGACGCCCGTCGCGGCGGCGCGCTCGAGCAGCGGGTCGTCGACGTCGGTGATGTTCTGCACGTAGCGCACGTCTTTGCCGGCGTCGAGCCAGACGCGAACCAGGGTGTCGTAGGCGAGATAGGTGGCCGCGTGCCCCAGGTGCGTCGCGTCGTAGGGCGTGATGCCGCACACGTACAGCGAGGCGTGGGCGGTCGAGCATGCCCGCTTGAGGGTGCCCGTCGCCGTGTCGAAGAGTTCGGGGATCGGCCCTGTGCCGGCGAGGGACGGTACTGCGGGGTGGCTCCAGGACTTCACCCCTCCAGCCTAGATCGCTTCGATGACGCCCATTGACAGCAGCACGAGCAGCACGCCGCCGAGTGCGAGGCGGTAGATCACGAAGGGCAGGAAGGAGCGCTTGGAGATGTAGGCCATGAGGAACGCGATGACGGCCCAGCCGACACCGAAGGCGACGACGGTGGCGATGAGGGTCTCGAGCGGCCCGTAGACCTCGACGCAGGTCTCGACCGCGGGGTCGCAGGTGACGCCGTGGTAGAGCTCGTAGAAGCCGCTGCCGAAGACCGCGGGGATCGCGAGGAGGAAGGCGAAGCGGGCCGCGGCGGGTCGCGTGTAGCCGAGGGCGAGGCCGGCGCTCGTGGTGGCGCCCGAGCGTGAGACGCCGGGGATGAGCGCGAGCATCTGTGCGAGGCCGACGAGGATGCCGTCGCGGTAGGTCATCTCGCGCATCTCGCGCGTGCGGCGGCCCCACCAGTCGGCCGCCCACAGGAGGAGGCCGAAGACGATCAGCACGATCGCGACGAGCCAGAGCGAGCGGAAGACGGAGCGGATGTACTCCTGCGCGAAGAAGCCGAGGAGCACGATGGGGATGGTGCCGATGATGACGAGCCAGCCGAGGCGCACATCCGGGTCGTTCTTGGGGATGTTCTCGCTCGCGCGCCAGTGCCGGAACCAGCGCCCGATGATGCGGGTGATGTCTTTCCAGAAGTAGATGATGACGGCGGCTTCGGTGCCGATCTGCGTGATGGCGGTGAAGGTCGCGCCGGGGTCGGTCGCCGAGGGCAGGATCTCGCCGACGATGCGCAGGTGTGCGCTGGAGGAGATGGGGAGGAACTCCGTGAGGCCCTGGACCAGGCCGAGGATGATCGCCTCGATGAAACTCATGGAACTCCCTGTGATCCGGCGGCTGCGGGCGCAGCGACCGATCTAGTATTCCAGCAACAGATCCCTGAGTACGCGCCGCCCGAACACCAGCGAGTCGAGTGGCACTCGCTCGTCGACCCCGTGGAACATCCCCGGGAAATCCAGGTCGGCCGGCAGCTTGAGGGGCGCGAAGCCGAAGCCACGGATGCCGAGCTTGCTGAGTGCCTTGTTGTCGGTGCCGGCGGCCAGCAGGTAGGGCAGCACGGGCGCGCCGGGGTCGTGGCGTTCCAGCGTGGCCTTGACGGCGTCGACCAGGGAGCCGTCGAAGGTCGTTTCGGTGCCGACGTCGCGGAAGGACGTGACGACCTCGATGTCGGGGCCAACAGCATCCTGAATCGCGGCCAGCACCGCGTCTTCTTCTCCAGGGAAGGCTCGGATGTCGAGGGCCGCCTCGGCCGTGTCGGGGATGACGTTGTGCTTGTACCCGGCCGACAGCATGGTCGGGTTGGCGGTGTTGCGCAGGGAGGCCTGGATCCAGTTGGAGGCGGTGCCGGTCGCGAGGGCGAGCTCGTCGGGGCCGACGCGCTGCGGGTCGACGCCGAGGATGCGGGCGATCTCGCCCAGCAGCTGCTCGGTCGTGTCGGTGAGGCGAACGGGCCACTCGAGCTTGCCGACCTTGGCGACGGCTTCGGCGAGGCGGGTGATGGCGTTGTCGCGATGGATGCGCGAGCCGTGTCCGGCCGTGCCGCGGGCGACGAGCTTGGCCCAGATGAGCGCCTTCTCCCCCGTCTGCAGCAGGTAGGCACGCTTGTCGCCGACCGTGATGGAGTAGCCGCCGACCTCGCTGATCGCCTCGGTCGCACCCTCGAAGAGTTCCGGATGCTCGCGCACCAGGTAGCCCGAACCGAACACGCCACCCGCCTCCTCGTCGGCGAAGAAGGCGATGATGAGGTCACGGGCGGGTCGCTCCCCCGATTTCAGAATGTCGCCGAGCGCCGTGAGGATCATGGCGTCCATGTTCTTCATATCGACGGCCCCGCGGCCCCATAGCATCCCGTCTTTGATGACGCCCTCGAAGGGGTCGACACTCCAGTTGTCGGCTACCGCCGGCACAACGTCGAGGTGCCCGTGGACGACGAGCTTGCCCTTGCTCGCGTCGCGACCCTTCACATGGGCGATGACGCTCGTACGACCGGGTGCTCCTTCGAACATGAGCGGCTCGAGGTCGAGTTCGATGAGTTTCTGGCCGACGTACTCCGCGGCATCCGTCTCCCCATTGGAGCGACCTTCGCCGTAGTTGGTGGTGTCGAAACGGATCAGGTCGCGCGCGATGATGGCCGTCTCGTCGAGTTGCACCTCAGTCGTCATAGCTCCACGCTATCGCCCGCCGACGGTGGCGCGGCCGATGTGCAAAACGGGGTCTCGGATCGTGCTAAAGTCGTACCTCGTTGCGCAAGCAACAGACATCCGGTCCGGATGGCGGAATTGGTAGACGCGCTAGCTTGAGGTGCTAGTGCCCGTATAGGGCGTGGGGGTTCAAGTCCCCCTTCGGACACGAAACGAAATCCCCGAGTTTAGGCTCGGGGATTTTGTGTTTTCGGGGTCGTTTCGTGCCTGAGTTTCCGGTGCGGTGTGTGCGCTCTGTCACCGGTTACCGGCAGACTCGTGGTGTCGCGGTGTTCGGATCCGCGGCAATGGGGAGAGTCACGTCTTGAGTAACAACCACGCCACCTTCATCTGGTCGATCGCCGATCTGCTGCGAGGCAGCTTCAAAGCCCACCAGTACGGCGACATCATCCTGCCGTTCACCGTGCTTCGCCGTCTCGACGCCGTGCTCGCGCCGACGCAGAAGGCCGTGTTTGAAGCGGTCGAGCAAGCAAAGGCCGACGGCCTCCCGGTGCGGGCATCACTGCTGCGAAACAAGGCCGGTCACCAGTACTCGTTCTGGAACGAGTCGAGATTCGACCTGAAAACAGCGCTCGGTGACTCGGAGAACCTCGCAGCGAACCTGCTCGACTACGTCAACGGGTTCTCGGAGAATGTGAAGGACATCTTCGACAAGTACAAGATCTCCGACCGCATCGCCGAACTCGACGAGCACAACCTCCTCTTCCTCGTCACCCAGCGCTTCGCCGAGGTGGACCTGTCGCCGACGAAGGTGCCGAACGAGGAGATGGGTCACATCTTCGAGGAGCTGATCCGCAAGTTCGCGGAAGCCTCAAACGAGACCGCCGGAGAGCATTTCACCCCCAGGGATGTCATCGAGCTGATGGTCGACATCCTCCTCGCCCCCGAGTCGGACACCCTCGCGAAGGCGAATGTGGTGCGCTCCGTCTACGACCCGACGGCGGGCACCGGCGGGATGCTGTCGGTGGCGGAGGATCACATCCGCAGTGCCAACCCCTCGGCGACGTTGACGTTGGCTGGGCAGGAGATCAACCCGCAGTCCTACGCCATCTGTAAGGCGGACATGACGGTGAAGGGCCAGTCAGTGGACGCGATCGTCTTCGGCGACACCCTCCTCAACGACGGGCACGCCGGCCAGACGTTCTCCTACTGCCTCTCGAACCCGCCGTTCGGCGTCGACTGGAAGAAGCAACAGAAGGCCGTCACCGAGGAACACACCCTCCGCGGTTACGCGGGTCGTTTCGGCCCGGGTCTCCCCCGCGTCTCCGATGGCTCGATGCTGTTCCTTCTGCACCTGATCTCAAAGATGCGCCCCACCGCAGAGGGTGGCGGCCGCGCTGCGATCGTGTTAAACGGCAGCCCACTGTTCACGGGTGGCGCGGGGTCGGGCGAGTCGAACATCCGCAAGTGGGTGCTGGAGCGGGACCTGCTGGAGGCGATCATCGCCCTGCCGACGGACATGTTCTACAACACCGGCATCGCCACCTACATCTGGGTGCTCTCGACGAAGAAGAGCCCGGAACGTAAGGGCAAAGTGCAGCTCATCGACGGGTCCAAATTTTCCCGCAAGATGCGCAAAGGCCTCGGATCGAAGCGCAACGAACTGAGCGACGAAAACATCGCCGACATCGTGAAGCTCTACGAGCACTTCGGTGAGGCGGAGCAGTCGAAGACCTTTGCCGTCGAGGACTTCTTCTACCGCACGATCACGGTGGAGCGCCCGCTGCGCCTGAACTGGGCACTCACGCCGGAGCGGCTGGCGGTGGCGTGCGAGTCGAAGGCGCTCGCGAAGGTCGCCGCCGAGTGGACCCCGCTGGTCGAGCGTGTCGAGACCACTCCGATAGACCCAACAACGGATGCTGCAGCCTTTCGCCAGGCGGTCACTCAGGTGCTCACGGAGGCGGGTATAACGCTCAACACTCCCCAGCTCAAGGCCTTCATCGCAGCACTGTCGGAGCGCGACGAGAACGCCCCGATCGTCACTGGTGGGAAGGGCAAGCCGGACCCGGACCCGAGCCTGCGCGACACCGAGAACGTGCCATGGAACGAAGACATTCACGAATATTTCGAGCGCGAGGTAAAGCCCTTCGCGCCGGATGCCTGGATCGATGAGTCCAAGACAAAGGAAGGGTGCGAGATTCCCTTCACCCGCCACTTCTACAAATACGTACCCCCGCGTTCCCTCGAAGAGATCGACGCCGACCTCGACGCCGTCCTCGGACGCATCCGTGCACGACTCGAAGCGGTGAAGGCGTGAGCCTGCTTCTCTCGCCCGACCAGCTTCCAGGAGGGTGGGCGCTCGGCCGAATCAAGAATTCCATCGTCGACTCGCGCAACGGAATTTGGGGAGGCGACCCTGATGGTGAGAACGACATCCGATGTGTTCGGGTGGCCGATTTCGACCGTGCGATTCAACGGATACAAGACAGAGACGTCACCGTTCGCGCTGTGAGCGCTTCGGAGAGACGAGGGCGAGTCCTTCAGGCCGGGGACCTCTTGTTGGAGAAGTCCGGCGGCGGCGAGAAGTCACCGGTTGGGTTTGTCGTTCTATACGACAGGGCCGAACCGGCCGTCTGCTCGAACTTTGTGGCGCGTGTGGTTCTCAAAGAAGGCATGGACCCGCGTTACTGGACGTACGTGCATGGCGCGAACTATGCCTTGAGGGTAACCTCGCGTTCGGTGCGCCAGTCGACTGGCATCCAGAACTTGGACGAGACAAGTTACTTCAACGAAGTAGTCCCGTTCCCGCCTGCAGAAGCACAAATCGAGATCGCCAACTACCTGGACCGGGAGACGGCGGAGATCGACGCGTTCATTGCCGACCAGGAAGAACTCATCAGGCTGCTCACCGAGCGGCGTGCCGCGACGATCAGCCACGCCGTCACCAAGGGCCTCGACCCGACCGCCCCGATGAAAGACAGCGGAGTCGAATGGCTCGGCCAGGTTCCCCGCCATTGGAGTGTCACGCGGGTCTCGCGCTACTTCTCCGTAGTGCTCGGCAAGATGCTGGACGCGGGAAAGGTGGCCAGCGTGGACGCGACTGTTCTCCCCTATGTGCGAGCGGCGAATATTCAGGAGAGCGGCCTTGACCTGAAATCTGTAAACGAAATGCCCTTTACGCGAGCCGAGGTTCGGTCTCTAGACATTCGGCAGGAGGACCTCCTGGTGGTCGAGGGTGGTGCGGTTGGCGTGAACGTGCACCTCGCTGCGGGCATGCCCGGTTGGGGCTTCCAAAAGACGGTTAACCGAGTTCGGTCCAGCTCGCGCGCGGGGTCTACGAGGTTCCTTGGCTTCGCTTTGGATTCTCTTCGCTGGAACGGCGTCATCGACATGCTGTCGAACAAGTCCACTATCGCGCACCTGACGGCTGAGAAGCTGGAACGGATACTCTTGGCGTTCCCTCCCGCAGATGAACAAGCTCGCATCGTGCGTCATATTGAGAAGGCCATAGCCGAGGTGGATAGTGCCGCCGGCGACGCGCGGGAGGCCATCGCGTTGTCGCGGGAGCGGCGGGCCGCGCTGATCTCGGCGGCGGTGACCGGGAAGATTGACGTGCGCGAGTCCGCAGCGTTCCAGAATCGTCACAACCGTTCCAAAACTGACACATTCGAATCGGCGAGCTGAGGGGAAACCAGTGGCGATTCATCATGAGGACGCGTTCGAGACCGAGCTTTGTGAGCATTTGGCGGCGCACGGGTGGGAGTACTCCCCCGATGACCTCGGCTACGACCGCGAGCGAGGCCTGTTCGAGGACGACATCATCGGCTGGTTGCAGGATACGCAGCCGGAGCAGCTGGCGAAGATCGTCAAGCCCGAAGCATCCGAAGTCTCCCAAGCGCAGGGGCGCAAGCAGATCCTCGACCGGATCGTGCAGGTGCTCGCCACCGACACCATGAACGGCGGCGGCACCCTCGCCGCGCTCAAAACTCCAATCGGCGTGCTGAATGCGAAGTTCTCGCTGTTCCAGGCGCGGCCGGCGACGACGTTGAATGCGGTGACGGTGGAGCGGTTCCGGATGAACCGGGTGCGGGTGATGCGGCAGGTCGAGTACTCGACCAAGAACGGCAACCGGCTCGACCTGGCTCTGTTTGTCAACGGCATCCCTGTCGCCACGATCGAGCTGAAGACCGACCTCACCCAGAACCTGCAGGCCGGGCTCAAGCAGTACGCGACCGACCGTCGCCCCGACGGTGAACCTCTGCTCTCGTTTGGGCGTGGGGCGCTCGTGCACTTCGTGGTCACCAACGAAGAAGTGCACATGACCACGAAGCTCGACGGAGCGAACACGCGGTTCTTGCCGTTCAACCGGGGCAAGGGCAACGGTGCCGGCAACGCCCCGATCCCCGGCACGAGCCCGACGGCGTACTTCTGGCAGGAGATCCTGGAGCGGGAGACCTGGCTGGACATCATCGGCCGGTTCCTGCACTACCGGTTCGAGGAGAAGACCGACCCGATCGACGGGAAGAAGACCTACACGCGGTCGCTTCGGTTCCCCCGGTACCACCAGTGGCGGGCCGTTACCAAGCTGGAGAAGGCCGTCCTCGACGAGGGGCCCGGACACAATTACCTGATCCAGCACTCTGCCGGATCAGGCAAGACCGACTCAATTGCGTGGACCGCGCACCGGATGGCGCAGCTCCACAAACCCGACGGCACCAAGATGTTCGACGGCGTCATTGTCGTCTCCGACCGGCAAGTCCTCGATGGGCAACTGCAGCGCGCGGTCGAGCAGCTGGAGACCACCTCCGGTGTGTTCGAGCCGATCACGCGGGGTGGGGATGCGTCGAAGTCGAAGCAGCTCGCCGCCGCCCTGCTGGCAGGGCGGCAGATCATCGGTGTGACTCTGCAGACCTTCCCGCACGCGCTCATCGAGATCGAGAACAACGCTGGGCTGGCGGGGCGCAAGTATGCCGTCATCGCCGACGAGGCCCACTCATCCCAGACAGGTGAGGCTGCGGCATCCCTCAAGCAAGTTCTCACCGCCGGCACCTCAGACGGCGACGAGACGGTGGATGCCGAGGATGTGCTGGCCGACATGATGGCCCGCAAGGTCGGTGTCGGCACGGTGTCGTTCTTCGCCTTCACCGCCACTCCGAAGGGTAAGACGGTCGAGCTGTTCGGGCGCGAGAACGAGCAGGGGGTGAAGAAGGAGTTCGACCTGTACTCGATGAAGCAGGCCATCGAGGAGGGCTTCATCCTGGACGTGCTGAAGAACTACATCACCTACGACCTCGCCTTCAGCATCGCCCACACCGCCGGGGGCACCGACGTGGAAGTTGACACCACGAAGGCGAACACTGAGCTGATGCGGTGGGTGCGGCTGCACCCGACGAACATCGCGCAGAAGGTTGCGGTGATCGTGGAGCACTTCCGCGCGAACGTGCGCACCGAGCTCGGCGGCCGCGCCAAAGCCATGGTGGTCACCGGGTCTCGTAAGGAGGCTGTGCGGTACAAGGTCGCTATCGACAAGTACCTGAAAGACAACAAGCTCGACGGGCAGCTGGGCGCTCTCGTCGCGTTCTCTGGCACCGTCACTGACCCGGAATCCGGTGCGGAGGAGCACACCGAGACGAGCATGAACCCGGGACTGAAGGGACGCTCGCTGGAGGCGGCGTTCGGCGGGGATGAGTTCCAGGTGCTGATCGTCGCCAGCAAATTTCAGACGGGCTTCGACCAGCCGCTGCTGGTGGGCATGTATGTGGACAAGAAGCTCTCCGGCATCACCGCCGTGCAGACCCTCTCCCGCCTGAACCGGGTCATCCCCGGCAAGGAGAACACCTACATCCTCGACTTCGTCAACGACCCCGACGAGATCCTCACTGCCTTCCAGACCTACTACGAGGATGCGGACCTGACGAAGCCGTCCGACCCGAACATCATCCACACCATGCTGTCGAAGCTGCGCAGCATGAACATCATCGACAACCACGACGTCGACGGGGTCGTGGACGCGTGGCTGAATAAGACCAGCCACAACGCCCTCTACTCCCACATCAAGGCCTCCCGCGACGTGTTCTGGACGCGCTGGAACGACGCCGTCGAAGCATCCGACGACCTGGAGGTCGGGCGGCTGGAGGAGTTCCGCGGCACCGTCAACTCGTTCGTGAGGGCGTATGACTTCCTGTCGCAGATCCTCGACTACGGCGACACCGACATCGAGAAGTGGGCAATCTTCCTGCGCGTCTACCGCCGCGTCATCGAACGGCAGGATGCTGACTCGCGGGTGATCAACACGGACGAGGTGGTGCTCACCCACTACCGGCTGCGCAAGCTCGACGCCCGCAACCTCGGCCTCACCCCGGGCAAGTCCGGTGAGCTGACCGGCATCACCGAAGCCGGCTCGGGTCAGCCGCGCGAGGTGAAGTACGGGCTGCTGCAGGACGTGATCGACAAGATCAACGACCTCTTCTCCGGCACTGGCGTGAGCGAGACCGACGGCATCGCCGTCACGGAGACGATCATGCGGCACGTGGTGGAGAACGAGAAGATTCAGGCCGAGGCGATGGCCAACACCCCTGTGGACTTCGAAACCTCCCCCACCATCGAGAGCGAGCTCGAAGACGTCATCTACGCATCCGCTACCGGTCACAATGACGGCATCAAGGCGCTGCTGCAGATGGAGAATCTCGGGCCGCTGGTGAAGGTGCTCGTCGCGATGGGGCTGTACGAGAAGTCACGGGATGAGGCGGAGCGGAACGCGAGTTCCTAGGTACCCGGGCGATGCGTTCCACGTCACTAGCGTCCTGCCGGTGGTCTGCCGTGGGATCGTGTCGGCGGGTGTCCGTCCATGACAGTGGTAGTCCTACCCGGCAGAGAAGAAGTTCAAGGAGTTGAGGCGCTGGGTTGCCGTCGTTGGCCTCGGGTGTTTGCTCAATGGTGCGAGCGTCTAGATCGAGCATGTGGGTGCCCTCTGCCGTGGTCACGTGCCACCGGCCAGATTCGCGCCCCGTTAGGGACGTGACGGGGCGCTCTCGTCTTGTGAGGTATTCGAGGCTGAGGCCCTCGACGTCCATGATGGCGAACGAGACCGCATCTCCCCCGCGGTTCATGTCGAGAATCACCGTGCGGCACCGGGACCGGTCCTCGCCTGCGAGGAAGTCGACCGTTTGGTCGACGTGGAGATGGTAGTGACCGCCGAGGTATAGGTGGGGGCGCACCTGAGTGAACCCGCGGTGAAACACACGTCGTCCGGCGTCGGCGTAGACAAGACCACTCTCGGACCAGAGATGCTCGGTCGCGGCGAGGTGACGGTCAAGCGCAGGCAAGTCCAGCGGTGCATCATGACCGATCATCACGTCCGCAGGATCCGCCCCCAGGCTGGCGAGATCGTCGTCCGTGATCGATTCCTGGGGCCACCACGAACGGCCAGCGATGCGGCTGTCAGCGTCGATGGAATTCGCGCCTCCGAGGGCGGCCAGGGTGCGCCCGGAGGACAGCGTCATTCGGGTTCCTCTCGGGATGTGAATGACCTTCTGGCGGAGGGTCCTCAGGCCGTCGTCGCCGAGAGGGAACTTGTAAAGGGCATCGAAGTCTTCGTGGTTGCCGTCTATGAAGTACAGGGTCTGGCCTCGCACTGACAGTCTGCGGTTGATCTTGTCCAGCTCGGCTGACCAGTTCCGCCCGGGCCAAACCATGCCGAAGTCGCCGAGTACGACAAGCACCTGTACGCCGTGGTTCCACATGATGTTCATGGCGGCCAAGAGATGCTGCATGTCCCCGTGGACGTCGCCGATGAACCCGATCAGGCGCGCTCCACGGATCGCGGAATCGCTCATGCCCTCTCCGGTTGAAGTCACGACGAGTTCGCCTGTCGACGATGCTGCCGCGGAGCCGCGATTCGTAGATGAGCACATAGCCTGAGGTCCTTCGGAGCGCGATTCGGGTCGAGCGACCATATCCGCCGACGACGTCTCGAAGTTCTCGCTGTAGACGACAGTTTGCGGATGAGCGTCGCCGTTCGGGCCTCATCTGCTCGATAGGCTCCGGAGCATGCGCGACACGAAACAGTCCAAGACCATCGGAGAACATGCCAACCTAGTGCGAGGCCCGGCGCGCTCCGAGCGAATCGCTGCCAGACTGACTGCGGACAGGCGCATCGGGGGCTGCAAGCTCCTCGCCTGTTGACCCCTTGGACTGGAACGGAGACTACGCAATGGCGGTAGAGATGGGGCTGTGGCGGGCAGAGGGCGACAAGCTGGTCAGGATCGTGCCCACTGCGATTGGTTTGGAGTCGCAGCTGGAGAGCTACATCGAATCCGACTCTGCGATGCTCGGCACGACTCTTCTTATTGTCGGCAGGCAGGTGCCCACGGCCCACGGCGGCTACATTGATCTGCTCGCTCTTGACGAGACCGCAGCAGTACACGTTATAGAACTCAAGCGTGACAAGACGCCGCGGGAAGTGACGGCTCAGACGCTCGACTACGGATCGTGGGTCGCAACACTGGGCCGCGCCGAAATCCACGCGATCTACGATCTCTACAGTCCGGGTACTGCTCTTGAAGAGGCCTTCGCTGAACGGTTCAACGAAACCTTGCCGGAAGAAGTCAACGCTGCTCAGGTCTTCACGATCGTCGCCGCGAGCGTCGATCCCGCCACCGAGCGAATCGTTCGATTCCTGAACGAAGACTTCGGGGTGCCCATCAACGTCGTCTTCTTCCGTCATTTCATCGACAACGGAGCTTCTTATCTCGCTCGTACTTGGCTGGTCGAGAATGACGGCCAGACAGCGACAACGAACGCGATCTCATCCCGCAAGACAAAGACGCGCGAGCCATGGAACGGCTCTGATTGGTATGTGTCCTTTGGTGACAATCCCGGCGGCCGCCAGTGGGTCGATGCGATGAAGCACGGATTCGTTTCTGCCGGCGGTGGAGAGTGGTTCTCACGGACGCTGAAGAACCTCCAACCCGGTGCCCGAATCTTCGCGTGCATACCGAAGATCGGATACGTTGGGGTTGGAACGGTCACCGGAGGAGCCCAACGCTTCGATGAGACTGCCGTCACGATCGACGGCGCCGCAGCCCTTCTCAAGGATCTGAACCTTGTCGGCAACTATCGCCACGATGGCGATGAGGATGACAACTTGGCGGAATGGGCGGTCCCTGTCGAATGGACATACACCGTGCCGAAGGAGCAAGGGTTCTGGAAGACCGGAATGTTTGCCAACCAGAACACCGTGGCAAAGCTCCGTCAGCAGTTCACCATCGAGCAAGTCTCGGCAGCGTTCGGGCTCGACGACTAGGCGGTGCAACCGGGTGCCATTGGTGGTCCACAAGGACGCCGTGTGACAGGCTCGCGGAACAGAGGCCAACTATCCGGATATTCCGGGCAGTTGCTCGCGAAGACTCCGGTCTGCGGTGGGAACCCGCATGCGGGGCCGACAACCAACAAGTGATCCTTGTGGATTGCTGACGTGGCAGCGCAGGTGGGCAACGAGACGAACACGGTAGGAATCCTTCCGGGTTGGTGGTCGGTCTCGGCTCCCCCGCACTCAACAACCCGTCATTCCTGCGGGCTCGTCGTCATCCCAGGTCTCGCCGCAAGCGGCGAAACGTCGATATCGTCCTCCCATGCCTTTCATCGATTCCAGTAGTGCTGCCGAGGAGCATGTCTTCGCTGCGTATGGCAGGGCGATGCATGGTGCGCAGGCGCTCGAACACTGGCTCCGGATCCTGGTACAAGTGCATCGGGTGGCAACGAAGCACTTCGCCTCTCACGAGGAACTGGAGCCAGCCTTCGACGCACTGTCAACTTCGACGATGGGGACGGTGTTCGCTGCTCTTCGGTCGATTGAACGCAACCCGCCTCTTGAGGAGAAGCTCACGTTTGCAGTTGCGGAGCGCAATCGCCTCGCGCATCAGTTCTTCGGGCAGTGGGCGGATGTGTGGGTGGGTCTAGAGACTGAGATTCGCATGATCGAGGACGCCGATCGTGTCAGGAACCTATTCGAGGACACGGTGCAGGACCTTGTATCGATGATGAGCGACCACCTCAACACGATCGGGTCGAACCCGGACGAATACATCCCCGGCCTGGCCCAGCGGATCAGCGATGTGGCCGGCGACGGTCAGCTGCTGGTGTGAGCTCCGGAAGGCGCGTGACTGAGTCCACGCTGATAACAGCACATATGCCAGCAGCACCGAGAGGCCTGGTTCAACGGTGAGGGGACTTACTTCATCCAATTGGCGCTCGAACGGGCATTCGGTTAATTCACTGCTTACACCTCGGCCATCGACCTGCGACCTGCGACCTGCCGTCATGAAGCGGAGCCTGGTTTGCGCCCCGTGCCCCTATGCTTCGTATGCTTCGTATGCTTCGTATGCTTCGTATGCTTCGTATGCTCTAAAAGCCTAAAGAAATGGGGCCGTATCGTGGGCACGTCGTTCTACTCCGACCGTGTGAATGGCAGCGTTGCACGTGAGCATGAGACGCTCCCGAGTGCAACCGCTGAGGGGCTGAAGTCGCTTGTACAGCGACGCATCGACTCGAACTGGCTGGCGAAAGAGTTCCCCTCATTCTGCCCTGACGGCGCAGGCATCACGGGTACCAATCATCACGACATAGGGCCGGACCTCTCGGCGCTCGTGCCTGGTGTGGAATGGCCGCTGTGGGATGGTGTAGTCACAGACGAAACCTTGTTTGACGTGGTCGAGTATGTTGCTCAGCGAGTCGCCAAACCCACAGATGGTCCATATCACTCGTTCTTCAAGCATTACGAGCTCAACTTTGATGAGACGGCGGGACGAGCAGAGTTTCGCGAGGATGTCAACGTCCGTCTGAAGCGCGGGGGCACAGTTTTTGAGATGTCTGAGCAGATGCAGATTCAGCGTGTTGGAACACCTGAAGTGCAGGCCGCTCTTCGCCAACTGCGGCCGGCATCTGGCGATTCCACGCTCGACTCCCTAATCGAAACTGCGCGCGAACTTTACGTCTCCCGTAGCGTCGCGGACAGAGCGACAGCCATAGAGAAGCTCTGGGACGGCTTTGAGCGATTGAAGACCATTGACGATCCAACCGACAAGAAGCGCAGCGTCACCAGGTTGCTCGGCCACATTGCCGACGCGGCGTTCCGCGACGTGCTCGCAGAAGAAATGACTTTCCTGACCAAGGTGGGCAACAGCTTTCAGATTCGTCACCACGAAGTCGGAAAGCACCCCATTCCTTCAGGCTCGCAGGACTACTTCGCAGCGCGAATGTCGAACTTGATCGTTACTTTGCTCGCTCAGAGCGGCCGACTCGGCGTCGCTTGACCTTTTGGGTCGAACACCTCCCTCGAATCTGCCGCTTCGTCGCCTACGTGAGTGGAGACCTTGAAATCTGCATCTCGTCTGCGTCGTCCCAACGCCAGTGGACGACGAGAGTGGAAGTTGCCGGGTCAGCTGCCGACCGGGCGTAGTAAACATGCACTGAATCCCCCGGCTCAAATCTCGCAGGTACCGGATTGGGTTCAAAGTGCACCAGATACGGTTGTCGCTCGACCTCAATGGACACGTCCGCAACGGCACCCTCTCCGCCGTGCACCAACACGACCGCCGTCCCGGTTCGACGGGAGCCACCAGATCGAAGCTGCCAGGGATCCGGCCGCACCTTGGCCGCGGCCAGGTGGGCTGCTGCCTGCGCCTCCATCACCTCGGCAATGCGGCCGCTGTTTGTAGCGGAGGCCTTCTGCGCTTGCACCGCTGCGTCCCTGGCAGCGACAGCGGAGCTTTCAGCTGCCACCGCATCCCGTCGTGCGTCCGTTGCTGTCTTCGCCTGAACAAACGCGAAGGCCGCGGCCGCGATGGCGGAGGCAGTCGCCAAGAACGAGATCCATAGTTCTGCAGCTTCCATGTCTCAAACGTATCTACAGGCGGATGTTCGTACTTGCACGAGGACGCTTGGTGTGCCGGAGAAAGGAAACCTTGCGGGCCATCGAACCGTTGTCTGCGACCGACCGCTCGCAGTTCGCGACTTCGTGGAGTTCGCGGCTAAGTGGGATATGGCCACCTCCCGGGGCCTCGACCGCGCTCGTCAAGAAATGCGAGCGCGGCTGTTGACTCGATTGCCGTCCTCGAACGCGGCTGCCGCAGCAGAGGCGAGTGGCGTGGCGCGGTTGCGCTGCCGCGCGGACACTCAAAGCGTTGTTGGCATCGCACCGGCGTTCTGGAGACCGAAGCACCGATCGCCCGATTACTTCAAGTTTCAGTTGTGCGCACTTAGTGCCCCATCGAGCGTCCAGAGTTCTGCTGAGATTTGTGCCCGCGCTCTGTACTGTTCACGCTCGGTGAGGATGCAAAGGTCCCCAGCGCCGACCTTGTTTTGTGCGTGTTGTACATAGTCAGTGCCGGTACTGGCCCCGTCGAGAAGTTGTTCCAGGAACTCACGATTCCACGCGACATCATGGAGAACCCAAGGCGCCTGCCCGGCACAGATTAGTCGCAGGAGAGCGTCAAACTTGCTGGCGGTAGTTCGTCGTTCCGCACCGCTTGACAGCTGCCCGATGAAGTTACCAGTCTCGATCACTGCGGTTATGGGCAAGATAAACATCTCCCCCTCGGCCAGACGATGCTTCATCTGTTCTCGAACTTCATCTTCGTCCTGATTCCTGCCCGGAACTGGAACGAGGTTGCAAAGGATCGACGTGTCGATGAAGACGACGGAGGCCACTAGCGGAGCCCCAACAGGCGCTCGAACTCGGCGAAGTCCGTACCCTGCTCCGTAGCGTCCACGAGTTTGCCAGACGTGATTGCAGACCCGAGCGTGCCCTCTGCTAGCGCCGTTGCGTAGCCGGGGAGCTCGGTTAGAGGTGAAAGCCTGCTGCGACCGGTGTCGCTGTCGCGATGACAAACCATGACGTTCTCATTGAGTACCCCCTCGGCCGCGTCGAGCAGTGCAGGGCTGTGCGTGGTGAGCAGAACGCTCGTGCCACTCCTGTCGCTACTTGAGCGAACGAGATCGAGAACTCGCTTCGCTTGAGATGGATGCAACCCATTCTCCAGCTCCTCAAGCACTATGAGGACCGCACCCTCAGGGTCCCTAGCTGCGCTGGATGAAGAAACTAGGGCCTTGTCGATGTCCAATCCATGCTGCGACGACAACAGCGCCGTTGCGATTCCTAGGAAGCGGAGTAAACCGTCGCTCATCTGCCGTGCGGGCGTTCTCTCCAGGGCGTCTGTCGGAAGTCCGCGAGATTCATTCAGCGCCAGCATCACATCGCCCAAGTCCGACGACACGAAGCTGATCCCCTCTACGCGATCGTCCGCTATCTGTCGGACAAGAGTTGTGAGATGAGCGAAAGCTTCTTCATCAGTTCGCTGAAGATTCCGGAGGGCTGACGAGAGGTTCTCTCCGGTGCGCCGTAGCTCGACGTCGCGGCCGGGTACAAAATCCCGCATCAGGTGCGGGACGGGGTCGAAGTGGAATACGCCACGCAGTGCCAGTAGGACTGAGTCTGTGCCCTCCAGCACTGACAGTTCAGCGGCGTCTGCGCCGGCGAGAGCGAGCGGAACCTGACTGATGAGCAGACGACTGTCGCGGAACCTATGAACAGGGTTCACACCGCGTTTTCCGTTATGCACCTCCGCTTCGATTCCGGTGCCCGGGGCTCCTGGCGGGCGGCTCTCCAGAAGGGGTCCGTTCGTTACGTTTCCGCTGCTAACGGCGACGCCAGGCCCATATAAGGTCTCGGACACGATTCTGAGGTCCGGCCTCACTTCAACGACGACGTCATACCTGAAGACGTTGTCACCGTGCGCAACTGTGCAACCAAGGGAAAACTCGTTCGTCCCGTGCGGTGCGCACCCGTCCGATCCACCCCTGACCGCGCCGCCTTCTCTCCGACGCCCATCCAGTGCATCCGCCAGGTCTTCGCCTTCCGCCAGTCGAGCAAGTACTTCCAGGCCATCGAGCGCGTTGGATTTTCCGGAGCTGTTCCTTCCAGTCAAAATAGTCACGCCGCCGAGTGGCAGGACAGCTTTGTGGAATGACTTGAACGCGTTCAGGCGCAGTTCTACTATCCGCGAAGGCAACATAACTGGATGCTAGCTGATGCGGAGTGCGCGGCGGCAGACACGTTGTGGGCCGGAATCTCTAGCAAGGAAAACCAACCGAGTGCAATGACGTCGCTCCTCTGAGGCGCTGGTGTGCACACGTCATTCCCCCGAGGCCAGCCGACCCGTCCGCGATGCCGATGTGCTTCGGAAGCATCGGATCACGCGCGGGAACAGTCTGTGATTCTTTGTCCCTTCAGGCGAAGACGGTACTGCCTCGCGTTGCTTCAGTTGCTCCGCGCATTGCGTAGCGGCAGCCTTGCCCTGGAACTGCTTTCATTAGCGTATGGCCAACAAACAATCTGCTTCCGCGGAAAGGTTCCTCATTGAGCCGCTCAGCTACAGGCAGACCGCAGAAGCTGCCATCGCGCCCGCCGCTGCGCTCATCTTGGTAGGGATCGGTCTGCCTATCTTGGTCAAGTTGAATCTTGACCAGCAGAGTGCATTGGAAACGCTGGTTCAGGGTGGAGAAACCCTCGCGAACCAACTGGGCTGGATATTTCCGGTCATCATCGCTGCGTTGCTGGGCTTCCTCGCTGCCGCAGTGACTGGCAACAGCCACCACTCCGACCCTGCTGAAGCTGATCGACTCCGACGCGTTCTCGGGGGTACCGGTTTAATACTAGGTACTGCTGGCCTTTTGATCGCCGCATACGTGGCGATCTACGCAGCCACGTCAGAGGACTGGGCGCTGCTCATACCTCTGATTCCGGCAGTGGTCCTGATTGGCTTTCTCGCACTTTTCATAGGCCGGTACGTCGCCTTCAGTCATGATGAGCAGCTCCGCGCGCTGACTGCAGCAGTGACCCTCCGAGATGAGCGGATAAGAACTTTAGGAAAGCGTTCTAGACGGCCGTGGTGGTTCGCCATACTGACTAGTTCGGGAACGATCGCACTGGTAGCAGCGGGTGTCGCAGTGTTGCTGAGGGGCGAGAGTTCGCCAGCGCACTTCCTGATCACGTCCGTATTGGGCTTCATCGCCAATCTGTTCGTTCTCTCTTTCGGCTGGATGGTTCTTGTCGCCACCTACGTCGATGCGACAAAAACACGCGTGATGGCGTGGGCTCCTGCACTCGGGTTCTACTTGATCGTCGCGGGGTCCGCTGCCAGCGCATTGTTCTTGAGCCAAGGAATGTGGGCTGGACTTTGGGGCATCGGTTTGGTCGCCGGGTGCCTTCTGACGCTACTTCTTCCGCGCTCACTTCAGGGCCACTGGCTGCTCAATACGACCGTCAATGGCTCGGCTGCGGCAACAGCCCACAGAAGGCTTGCAGAGCAGCAGGTCATCGATCTTGATCGCCTCAGGAAGTTGCGTTTGAGCATGGAACAAGCGGACCCTGAAGACTGGCTCAGACGAAGCATGGTTGCGCTGGTCCATTGGTCTAAAAGGAAGGGATCTTCCAGTAGTCCAGTCTCCCCCACTCCTGGCCGCTCCACGGTTGCCAAAGTCACGGTGCGACCACGCCGACTTCGCGGGTCAAAGCTCACAAACCCTTAGCGTCGTTGACCGTTTCCGCCAGCGGCCGGGACAGTCTTTTACAAGCGAGGGCGGACCTCGGCGCTCACGCATGATGTCCGTTTTGAGCCCCATTCCCGCCCAGCGGCAAATCGGAATGGAAGCTCGCGAATGAACTACATCTTTGGCATCGGCGCTGCTCATGGAATTTGAACCGTTATTGCATGGAATGCTGCTCGACTCTCGCTTTGCACTCCCCTGCAGGCACAGGGCCGGATGAATTGTCCGAACCTCCCACGAAACGAAATCCCCGAGCTGAGGCTCGGGGATTTCGTGGTTATAGCGCCGTTCTGGCGCTTCTGTTAGTCGCAGAGCAGACGCTTCAGCTGGCGAGTCTTATGCGGCTTCGGCCTATGCTTCGCGGAGCCAGTTGAGAACTTCGTCATCGATATGTTCCACGGTGCGCAGTTCAAGGTGATGAGTGAACCTCCCCGGTCGGGGTTCGACCACCTCTTTCCAGCGGGGTGACTCGTCTCGACGATCCAAACTGATCGTGAGGACAAGCGGGGCAATCTCTCCGCGCAGGTATTGGGCGGGCATCCATACCGCGGCGAAGCCGCGACGGCGCCGGAACGCTACCTGGCTCTTCGACACTCGCACGTCGGCGGGGCCAGTCGACGCGATCGCCGACCGCACCGCTTCGAAGATCTGGCGCGAGCGCGGGTCACAGCCTGCGAAATACTGCTCGATCGGGCTCTGATCGCCACGCGCGTTCATTCCTGAACCCTAGGCGCAGGCACGCGGGAACAAAAGAACAGGCGCACCGCACTCATGGACCGGCCTATGGTGAAGCGATGGCTTCCTCTTCTCCGTCCGCAGCATCCGCTCGTTCCACTGCGTCACGGCTGCAGCACAACCGTGCGTTCCGGTTCGCTGCGCGCAGCGGGTTCGCGGTCAACGGGCTGCTCCACCTGCTCATCGGGGGAATCGCGATAAGTGTCGCCTTTGGCTCAGGCGGGGACGCCGACCAGGGTGGTGCGTTGAGCGGGCTCGCCTCGACCCCCGGTGGCGGCATCCTGCTCTGGGTCGTCGGGGTGGGGCTGTTCGCGCTGGGGCTGTTCCAAGTGCTCGAGGCGTTTCTCATTCGCGGCACCAACAAGGATGGCTGGGCCGACCGAGCCAAGGAAGGTGGCAAGGCAATCGCGTACCTCGCCATCGGGTTCTCCGCGGCCAGTGTTGCGATGGGCGGTGGAGGCGACAGCTCGAGCGACACGCGGAGCATCACGGCAACGCTGCTCTCGGCGCCCGGTGGTGTCTTCATCGTCGTGCTTCTCGGGCTCGGAGTGCTCGCCGTTGGCGTGTATTTCATCGTGAAGGGTGCGAAGACGAAGTTCCTGCAGGACATCTCCGCCCCCGACGGCAAGACCGGAAATACGCTCACAATGCTCGGTCGCATCGGTTACATCGCCAAGGGCGTCGCGATCTCCGTCGTCGGCATCCTCTTCGGCGTCGCAGCGACCACCTCCGACCCGAGCGAAGCCACCGGGCTCGACGGAGCGCTCAAGGCCCTCGTCGAACTCCCGCTGGGCCCGGCGATCCTGACGGTCGTCGCCCTCGGCCTCATGGCATATGGCGTGTACTGCTTCGCCCGTGCGAAGTACGCGCGGCTCTAGGCAGCGGAGAACCGGACGCGTGCATCCGACAAACGCCACCTGCCATTAGCCGTGTGGGGCCAGCTGCCTCATGAATGCCTCTGCCCCGTCGCCCCCGATCTCGTCTCTGCTGATAGGGCGTCCTGAGACGGCGAGCAGCAGGGTCAGTGTCGACGCCCTGACCTCGGGGCCCGTGCCCGCAATGACGTGCGAATCGGATGCCGCGAGTCGCCAACCGGCAGCTCGTTCCCTGCCGCCGCCGAAGGCTACCGGCGTCTTGAGCTGGTGTTCCAGCGCCGTGACGACGTGCTCGACCGGGTACTGGCGGTGCAGCCCGAGGGGGCGCCGGATGTCCTCACCATGCACTATTGCCTCGACGAGTCGGGTCGCCGGTGCTGCTGGGGGCGTCTTCGTCTCACGCGCCACCCGTCGAAACTCATCCAGCGTCTCGGCTGGCGTCGCGGCACGCTCGCGAGAAATTCCTCTCGCGTTGTCGCGGTCGAAGTCTCCCCGGGCCGCCAGCATGCCGAGAACGAAGCCCCACCGGCTCGTCTTTGCGGTGCTCACCAGGTGGGCCAGAACGTCATGGACATCCCAACCCGGGCACAGCGAGGGCGTGGACCAGTGCTCTGGCCGGCCGCCGGTCAGGTCGTCGATCAGCGCCAGGCGCTCGGCATGCACGGCAGGCCACACTTCGGTCCAGTCTTTGGAAGGCACGAAGCCACTAGACCATGAGCGCTGGCGGCGTCGCTAGACCGTGCGTCAGTCGCCCTGTTTCGTCGGCCGGTAGCCAGCGATGGCGGCGCGAACGTCGCCCTCCTCGTGGCCGCCCTTCTTCTTTCCGAACGGCAGCGCCTTCAGGAGCGGGTGCACGACCGCAAACACGGCAAGTCCCCACACGAGCCCGAGGATCGCTGAGCACAGGGTGTCCACGAGCCAGACCAGGAAGCCGCCGACCACTGGGATGCCGACGAAGGGTGTCTCGAGAAGATGCACCACGTCATAGGGCAGGTGCCAACCGAGGTCGTAGACGCCCTGGAGCATGATGTGACCGCCAACCCAGAGCATTGCTACCGTCCCGACGAGGGTGATTGCGCCCAGCACGGCGGGCATGCCCTTGACGAGCATCCGCCCGAAGCGCTGGGTGCCCTCCGACTCCTTCGTGGTGAGGTGCAGGCCGATGTCGTCCATCTTGACGATGAGCGCGACGGCGCCGTAGACGAGGACCGTGATCGCGATCGCGACGACAACCAGGATCGCCGCCCGAACCCATATGGACTCGTCGGCAACCTCGTTCATCGAGATCACCATGATCTCGCACGACAGGATGAAGTCGGTCGTGATAGCGCCCTTCGTCACCTTCGCTTCCGCCTCGGGACCCCGCTCGACCGCTGGCGCCTCCTTCGCCGCAGAGTGGCCTCGAAGCTTGTGCCACACCTTCTCGGCCCCCTCGTAACAGAGGTAGGTGCCGCCCAGCATGAGGATGAACGGGATTGCCCAAGGGAGGAAGGCGCTGACAAGGAGCAGCGCCGGCAGGATGATCAGCAGCTTGTTGCGGAGCGAGCCCCAGAAGATCTTCTTGATCATCGGCAGTTCACGGGACGGATGCGACCCAGACACGTACTGCGGCGTGACGGCGGCATCATCGATCACTACGCCTGCCGCTTTCGCCCCAGCCTTGGCCGCTCCGGCGGCGACATCGTCGAGAGAAGCGGCCGCAATGCGGGCCAGCGCCGCAATGTCGTCAAGGAGGGCGACGAGACCGCCGCTCACAGTGCAACTCTGCGAAGATCGGGGGCGGACGGCCGGGCGGGGGTGCCCCGAGTGATTGCCATATTCGCAGTATATGCAGACCGGCGACAGATCAGGATCGGCCCTAGTGTATGAACGTTGTCTGAATTGTCGGTGTTGTTCGACAGCAGATCGTTGTCCGAGTTGTCGGTGTTGTTCGACAGGAAATCGTTGTCCGAGTTGTCGTTGTGCGAATCGACGTCGGAGTAGTCGGCGTTGCTCGTATTGGTCTGAACCCCGAGAACGTTGAGGTTGTCGTCTGCGGCCATGATGATGTTTCCCTTGCTCGTCGGTGTGTGCCGTAAGTGGCGTTGCAACGAGTGTGGAACCTGGCCGGAGCGGAGACATCGGGGCACATCCCGACAAAACCCGATTTCTTGGCGGGGATGGGGACGGCACCGCCCCGGGGTGGTAGGGGGTCGCTCCTAGCGGCACGGCCGGGAAATCCTCGAACCGCGGGCGACGCGGAGAACTAGGTTGCAGGTGTCGGGCCGGCCCGCTCCACACGGTCGCGCCCCAGCGACTTTGCCGCGTAGAGCGCAGCATCGGCAGCCGCAATGGCGTGCTCGAAGTCGAAGCTTTGCTGGTTCAGCACGGCTACACCGCAGCTCACCGTGGGCCAGAGCTGCAGTTCGGCCGGTTTCGCGTCGCGGAGACGGCGGCTGATCTCGCTCGCCACGCGTTCGGCCTGGTCGAATGACGCGCCTGGAAGCAGGATGACGAACTCATCACCCCCGTACCGACCCACGAGGTCCGAGTCTCGAACGCTGGCGACGCAGGCCGCGGCGAAGGCTTGGAGCGCCCGGTCGCCCACCTGGTGACCATAGGTGTCGTTGATGGCCTTGTATCCGTCCAGGTCCGCGAGGATGAGCGCCGCGCCGCTTCCCCGAGATCGCCGGGTCTCTGCCTGTTCGAGGAAGCCGGCACGATTCAAGACGCCCGTGAGGCCATCACGGGACGCCTTCGTGCGCAGTCGGCTCGCTACCTGCTCATGGCTGAGCGTGGTGATAGAGAACGCACCGAAAATGAAGAACGCGGTGACGACGACCGTCGTGACCTCGCTTCCGAAGACGAACTGGAACACTGTGCCATCCGGTCCATCGATCATGAATGCGATACAGCGTGCCAGATAGAACAGGGAGAAGAGTCCGGCAGCGCCGGCGAGGGGACGCACGCCTTGCCAGCTCTGTCGCTCAAGGCGGAGGAACTCGACGGCCGCGAGTCCGCTGTAGAGGGCCACGAGGGCGAGGAACACTGCACCCCCTGGCCATACGTGCCTCCCAGGCGAGTCGAGCGCGGCAGCAGTGAGTGCCAACAAGGGACCTGGGATTGCGTGCCACGGCCCTACAGCGCGTTCGCCGAGTGAACGCGCACCGGCCCAGACGGCAACCGCGCCAGCGACGAGGAGGAAATTGCCCAGGGGATTCGCCCACAGCTGATGGTCCGTGCCGTTGAACAGGTACGCGGAAGAGCCGCTGAGGATGAAAAGCAGGGCAAGGCTCCACCGCAAGCTGTAGGGAGACCGAGTGGTCCTGTAGGTGACGAAGTAGATGTGTGTCAGCAGGACGAGTGCCACGACACCAAGGGCGATGCGCAGGGTCAGGATGTCCAACACTTCGGCGCCCCCAGCCTCCATTTACGACACGTAGGGCAAGAGTATTGGAGAGTCAGGTCCGATCCGCGCCCGTTCCGCTTGCTGTAGGCGGTTCGCTCACCCCGAGTTCTGGGGTAGACGGGTGGCGACGCCCTAGTCGACGGACGTCACCGCCGCCCGGTTGGTGCCCAGGGCCTGAGCCCGGTACACAGCCTCCCCCGCGCTGTCGAACAACGACTGCGCCGACGGGCGCGCCCCGACGCCGCGGTAGAGCGCGGCACCGATCGTGCTCGCAATCGCCGTGCTGCCATCTCCCGCACCGAGAGGCTGCTCGAGCGCTGCTCCGAGCGTGTCGACCAGCGACTCTATGCTTGCCGCGTCCGTACCCTTGCAGACCACCACGAACTCGTTCGTGTTCGTGCGCCCCACCAGGTCGGCATCAGGCACAGCGATGCTGATCCGTCCGCCAACCTCCGACAGCGCATCTTCCGCTGCGACGCGTCCGAAGGTGTTGCTGATCTCCTTGAACCCATCAACGACGACCGCCACGATGGCCATCGGCTTCGAGTTCGATTGCGCCTCGTCTATCGCCTCGTTCGTGCGAGCCACGACGACACGTCGGGTGGGAAGTCCCGTCACGTCGTCATACAGCGCGAGCCGCTCCAGCACTGCCTCGGCGCGGAGTCGCGCAAGCACCTCGGCCGCCTGCCGGGCCAGGGTGAGCCCCAGGTCTTCATCCTGTGACTCGAAGCGCCGGGCCCGGCGGAACGACAGCACGAGTGCGCCGAACCGCTTCTGGGGTTCCGCGATGGGAACGACGACGACCGTTTCGACTCTCGCGCTGCGCATCGACTCACGGAGGCTCGCCGGGTGGTTCGCGTCGGCATCCGTTTCGCTCACCGAGACGACGCACTCGCCCGCCATGGACGTCTCGATCGGCCCGCCTGCCTCAAGCAGCGTGGCCGCGAGCGGTGAATTGCCAGCGGCAAGCGCCAGCGTGCCCGACTCATCCGCCAAGTAGACACTGGCATCCGGTGCCGTGAACGCGTCACGGGCGCACTCGGCGAGCTCGCTCGCGAGCTGCTCCTCAGTGTCAGCGGAACTGAAGCGCTCGGATGCGCCGTACAGCACCTGCAGTCGCGACTCGGATGCCTCGGCCGCCCGTCGAGCCTCGAGGAGCTCCCGCTCGTACTCCTTGCGGCCGCTGTAAGGGAAAACGGCGGCGCGGATCGCCGTGGGACGCCCCTGCACACCATCGATCACGACACCGTTGACGAGCACAGGACGCTCCTCGCCCGACGCGGTCTGGAGTGTGAGGGCGACCTCCTGGGCCTCGCCCTGGAGATGCAGCACGGGGATGTAGCGCGACTCGTAGAAGAGCTGTCCTCCGGGTGTCAAGATCGACAGCACCTGCGCGCCGAGAAGCTGCTCGCGGCTGCGCCCACTCATCGAGACGAAGGTCTCATTGACCCGCACAATCACGCCATCGATGGTCGTGGAGAAGAACCCACACGGCGCATGCTCATAGAGGTCTTCGAGTGATGCTTCGATGTCGTTGCTCCTCGAGGCGGCCGGGGCGTCGCTCATCGCAGGAACCCCAGGATCGCTTCACTCAGCTCGGCAGGGTTTGACAGGTTGGGGATGTGGCCGGTGGCGCTCAGGTTCACGAAGGTGCTGTCACGGATGTGTTCGTGCACGTAGCGTCCCGCCGAGGCAGGGGCAATGAGGTCGTCGCTGCACTGCAGCACGAGGGTGGGTACGCTCACCTCGGCGAGGTCGCGCCGGTTGTCTGACAGGAACGTGACCCGCGCGAAGTGCCGCGCGATCTCCGGGTCCGTGCTGCAGAAGTTGCCGGTCAGTTCCTCCCCAAGCTCGGGTCGGTCAGGGTTGCCCATGATCGCGGGGGCCATCGCCGACGACCATCCCAGATAGTTCGCATCCAGGTCGTCGAGCAGCGCCATGATGTCGGCCTCCTCGAAGCCACCGACATAGCCGCCGTCGTTGATGTAGCGGGCCGACGGCCCCACCAGCACGAGGGTGCCGACACGGGACGGATCGCGGTTGGCCGCCAGCACGCCGATCATCGAGCTGACCGAGTGGCCGACGAAGATGGCGTCCTTCGCGTCCAGATCTTCGAGGATCTCGATCACGTCATCGGCATAGCCGTCAAGCGAGTCATACTTCGCTCGGTCGTATGCCGAGAGATCGGATGCGCCCGCCCCGGTCAGATCGAAGAGCACGACCCGGTAGTCCTCAAGGAATGCTGGCGCCACATGACGCCACACATCTTGATTGCAGCCGAAGCCGTGGGAGAAAAGGATGGTTCGCCCGTTCGGATTGCCGCTGATATTCACGTTGTTGCGCCGGGCCACCGTGGAAATCTGCGCTGATTGAGACGACACAATCCCCACGCTACGGTACAAGTGAGCAGAACGCTCCCACAGCTCGTCAGCTCGTTGCGGGCAGCCCCGAACTGTAGACGCTGAGCCCTCTTGGAACGATCGAGACAACCGCCCTCGCATCGTCATCCGCGTGAGGCCCCGCACTCGTCGACACCTCGCCGTCGTGCCCGAATTCGACATCCCCGTCCCCGCGCCGGTGGACGGCGATGGCCACGCGCTCGGCCGTGAAGGATTCGATCGTCGCGAGCTTGGCACGCAGCGGCACCGTGTCGAGAAGAGCGGATGCGCGCTGGCCAAACGCAAGCGCGACGAGGCCGCGAACCCGTGGCATGCGTCCGATGGCGTGCAGCACGCGCACGTCGAGGGTCGCATCGTCGAGGCTGCGCCGTTGCAGGGGCACCATCGACGCCGAGGAGTTCTCTCCCGCCGCGACCGCGACCGACCAGACGCGGGCCCGCCGGCCGTCGATGGTCACGTCGATCGTCTCGGCGCGAGCCAGCACCCTGAACGCCGCAATGACCGCCGCAACCGGTTTGTCGAGGCGTGACTGCATCGTCTCCCGCTCCGCGACGAAGGCCGGGTAGATACCGACGGATGCCACGTTGAGCACGGTGAAGGGAGGGTCGTCGTCGAGCACCAGCTCCGCGACATCCACTCGCCGTCCCGATCCCACGCGCAATGCATCGATGCCCGACTGGACGTCGGGGACACCCGCCGTGCGCGCGAAGTGGTTGAAGGTGCCGCCCGGAAACACGGCCAAGGGAAGCCCCGCGTGGCGCGCAACCTCGGCCGCGGCCGAGACGGAACCGTCGCCGCCACACACCCCGAGCACGCGCGGCGGCGCCGGTGACGAGAGGGCCTTTCGCACCAGTGCGGCGAGGTCATCGCCTTCTTCGAGGGCATGGATGACAGCTCCCGGCAGCGCCTCGCCGATCACCTCGAGCGGGTCGGGCCGGAGCGGGTCGATGCCCGACGAAGGATTCACAAGGATGAAGGCTCCCGTGCCGTCAGGGAGTGCCGGCAGGGGCACGGAGGGCGCGGACGGCTGCGGCTCCTCACGGGGGTGAGCTGGCACGAGCATCTGCCCGATGACAGCGACCGCCGCCCCCAGGGATGCACCGCCGATCACATCGGAGAACCAGTGGGCGCCCACATGGAGTCTCGAATAGGCGACCGCCGCCGCGAGGGGTGCGACGGCGGCCCCCGAGCGGCGCGATTCCAGCGCGACCCCGGTCGCGAATGCCGCCGCCGACGCCGAGTGTCCGGAAGGGAAGGACCCCGATGTCGGTGTCTTCTTGAGTCGACGCGGCAACGGCACATCCTTCAGCAGAGGGCGGTCGCCACCGAAGATGCGCTTGCCGACCAGGTTTGCAAGCGCGCTGCCCACGACGATGGATGCCCCGCCCCGCACTGCCGCTCGGCGCCGAGCGCCGCCCGAGACGTAGAGGACCAGGGCGATCACGAACCAGAGCCGGCTGCGGTGAGCGCTGCGTGACAGTCGCGCGAGGCCACGGTCGAGTTCGGGAAGGTGTCGGTGCCCGTTGATGGCACGCGAGACCCGGGCATCCATTCGCCGCACCCAGCGCGGCATGACCCGGAAGCGGCGAAGCGAGGCGAGCGGATGCAGGGGGCGGCTCATGCGCACAGGGTAGGCCTGAGCAGGCCAGCGCCACAGGTGCTGGCCTGCCAAGGTCCGAACCCGTCAGGGATGCAGGAGCACCTTCGTCCAGCCGTCCTCGCGACTGTCGAAGTTCTTATAGGCGCCAGGGGCTTCCTCAAGCGAGAGTTCGAGGGAGACGATCTGGGAGGGGGTGGCCCTGCCCTGGATGATGAGGTCGCGAAGATAGCGGTTGTACTTCTTCACGGGGCACTGGCCGCCGGCGATCGAGAGGCCCTTCGTGAACGCCTCTCCGTAGTTGAAGGCGATGCGACCCTCCTTGGCGTTCTCCGTCGCCGCCCCCGGGTCCTCTGGTACGTACACGCCGACCACGCCGAGGCTGCCGGTCGCCCGCACGACCTTCACGAGGTTGTCGAGCACCATCTCGGGGTGCTCCTCCCCCGTCGCGTCGTGCGCCTGGTAGCCGACCGCCTCGACACCGCAGTCGGCTCCCATGCCGTCCGTGGCATCCATGACCACTTCTTCGACATCGGTCTTCGAGAAGTCGATCGCGGTCGCACCGAACTGCTCGGCAAGAGCCAGTCGGTCGGGTTCCTTGTCGACGACGAAGATCTGGGAGGCGCCACGGATGGCGGCACTGTGGGCCGCCATCAGGCCGACGGGTCCGGCGCCGAAGACCACGACGGACTTGCCGGGTGTGACCTGCGCCAGCTCCGTCGCGTGATAGCCCGTCGGAAAGATGTCGGAGAGCATCGTGAAGTCCCGCTCCCACTCGTCGCCGGAGGGAAGCGTGAGCAGGTTGAAGTCCGCCCACGGCACGCGGAGGAGCTCCGCCTGTCCGCCCCAGTACGGACCCATCATGGGGTAGCCGTAACCGGCGCCGGGCATCCCCGACGGGTTTGCGCGAAGGCACGCGGAGGTGTAGCCGTCGTTGCAGTTTCGACATGTTCCGCAGGCGAGGTTGAAGGGCACCGACACACGATCGCCGACCTTGACGCGGTCTACGCCGGGGCCGACCTCCTCGACGATTCCCATGTTCTCGTGCCCGATGACCATGCCCGCATCCATCTCGGCCCTGCCCTCGTAGGGGTGCAGGTCGGAGCCGCAGATGTTCGCCGTCGTGATGCGGATGATCGCGTCGCTCGGCGCCTCGATCCTCGGATCATCGACCGTCTCGACGCTCACGTCATACGGTCCGTTGAAGACGACAGCCCTCATGGTTCGTGCCCTTTCGCGGTAGTCGATCGTGCGGTGCTCCACACGGTAGGTCTGGCGCGAGGGACGGGTCAGTGCTGTTCGGGGGGTTCACGGGCAACTCTCCGGAGTAGCCGAGGCGCGCGACGACCGCGCCGCGACGAGCCCGAGTGTCAGTCGATGGAGGAAGCGCCAGGGAACGTAGCCCGGAGGGGCTACTCCGCCGTCGCCAGTGCTGCCGCCCGAACCTCGTCGGCTTCAGCCCAATTCCTCGGGCCGTTAGCGAAGGCCCCGCGGAATGCCGCCGCAGGGTGCCGCTCATTGAGGTGGGGCGTGCCGAAGAGTTTCTCGCGCAGCGTGCCCGGCGCGTAGTCGGTCTGGGCGAGGCCCCGCTCGCGGAGCACGGGGAGCACCTTCTCGGCGAACTCGACGAACGACCCGGGCAGCACCCAGTTGATGACATTGATGCCGTCGGCGCCCGCATCCTGCCACTCCTGCAGGTGGTCGGCGATCTGCTCGGGGGTGCCCACAATGCGATTCACGTTCGCTCGCTGGCGCACCAGGTCGCCGAGGGTGGGCTCCCGGTCGGGGAATGCGATGCGGGCCCAATCGATGAAACCTTTGGCCGTGTTGGTGTCCATCTCGCTCAGCAGCGTGTTCTCGTCGTAGACGCGACCGGTCTTGTCGACGAACGCCGAGTGGGCGAGGAACCCCTCGATGCTCACGTACTCGTCGTACTCGGCCCTCTTGGCCTCGGCCTCCTCCTCGGTGTCGCCGATGATGAAGCTGAGCCCGGGGAAGAACTTGATGTCCTCGGGCCTGCGGCCGTACTTGGTCGCCAGCTCGCGAGTGGCCGCGATCTGCTGCCTCGCGACCTCCGGACTCGGCGCGATGATGAACACCGCTTCCGCGTTCCGGGCAGCGAAATCGGCCCCCGCCTTCGACGACCCGGCCTGGAACAGCAGCGGGGTGCGCTGGCGCGACGGGGACGGCAGGTGCGGACCCTCCACCCGGTAGCGCGCACCCTCGTGGTAGATCTTGTGCACCTTCGACGGGTCGGCGTAGATGCCGGAGTCCTTGTCTTTGAGCAGCGCCCCTTCATCCCAGGAGCCCTCCCAGAGCTTGTACACGACATCGACATACTCGTCGGCCCAGCGGTACCGCTCCGCATGATCGGTCAGCTGCGGCAGACCGTAGTTTCGTGCGCCGTTGTCTTGTGTGCCGGTGACGATGTTCCAGGCGATGCGGCCATTCGAGATGTGGTCGAGGGTCGAGATCTGGCGCGCGAAGTTGAACGGATGATTCTGCACCACGTTCGAGGTGAGGGCGAGTCCGATGTGCTCGGTGACGACCGCGAGGGCTCCGAGCAGCACGGTGGGGTCATTGCTGGGAATCTGGAGGCCGTGCCGCACGTAGGTGTCGATGTCAGCATCCGCGTCGCCGTAGTGTCCTGAGACGTCGGCGAAGAACATTGCGTCGAACTTGGCGGCCTCGAGGGTGCGCGCCAGGTTGATCCACGTGTTGACGTCGTTGAACTCCGTCTGCCCGGCATCCGGCCTGCGCCACTGCCCGTGCTGGATGTGCGAGTTGGTGTTCATGACGAAGGCATTGAAGTGGAGGGGGCGGCGTGCCGCCGTCGAGCGTGTGTCAGTCATGATGGCCTCGTCTCTGCTTCGGATGCGTCCGCTATCGGACACCCGGGAGCCTAGGAGCGAGGCAGCCCCACTGTCGTGGGGCGCCGACCCATTTCGTAACCGCCCGACATGCGGCGAAACATTCTGGAAGTCACGCCCTCACCGCGGCACCATGGGCGGCAGTAGCGTTGAAAAGTATGGGAACTGCGCGCACGGAGGACGAAGCGACGGGCAGCGACATCGAATGGCACACGCAGGCTGAGGCTGCTGTCTTCGACGCGACACGGTCGGCGCCCGCGGGCCTGACGAATGCCGAAGCCCGGGCACGCCTCGACGAGCACGGCTTCAACGAACTCGCCTTCACGGCGGCGACCCCCTGGTGGCGCGTGTTGGCGCGACAGTTCGCCAGTCCCATCATCGGCATCCTTGCCGTCGCGGCCCTCATCACTCTCCTGCAGCGGCACTGGGTCGACGCGATCGCCATCCTGCTGGTGCTCGCCATCAACGCGGCCCTCGGCTTCACGCAGGAACGCAAGGCAGAAAAGGATGTGCGTGCCCTCCAGTCGATGACGACATCCAACTGCCGCGTGCTGCGAGATGGGCACGAGACCGTGATCGACACGAAGGAGGTCGTGCCCGGCGACGTGGTGCTGCTCGAGAGCGGGGAACGGGTGCCCGCAGACCTGCGAATCGTCGTCGCCAACGCTCTGCAGATCGATGAGTCGATGCTGACAGGAGAGTCATACACGGTCGCCAAGAACAGTGGTGTGGCGCCCGCGGACACACCGCGTCAGGACGCCGCCAACCTCGCCTATGCGGGCACCTTCGTCTCCAGCGGGCGCGGCCGTGGCATCGCCATCGAGACCGGCACTCGCACGACCCTCGGCCGAATCAACGAACTTGTTCAGCGGCCCTCCACCGTCACTCCCCTACAGGAGCTCACCCACACGCTGGAGCGGCGCATCGGACTCATTGTGCTGGCGGGCGTGGTCTTTGTGTTCATCGCCGGCCTTGTGCTCGGCAACGACCTCTCCACAATGTTCCGGACCGCGGTGGGGCTCGCCGTCGCAACCATCCCCGAATCCCTCCCCATAGTGCTGACGGTGGCGATGAGCTTCGGGGTTTCGCGCATGGCTCGCCGAAACGCCATCATCCGCACCCTGCCCTCCGTCGAGACGCTCGGGTCGACCAATGTGATCGGCTCCGACAAGACGGGCACGCTCACCCAGAACCGCCTCACAGTCGAACGTGTGTGGACCGTCGCCGGCGAGGTCGACCTGACCGCTCCTGGCGCACATACCGGCAATCCCGGGGCACTCGCGACCGAAGTGCTCCGGGTGGGGGCGCTCACGAATGAGGCGACACCATCCTCGGATACAGACGGCGAATACACGGGAGACGCGGTTGATGCCGCCATGGCGCGCATCGCCGTGCTGTGCGCCGCCGTGACCGAGCAGGAACGATCGAACCCGCCAGTTGCTCATCAGCCCTATGAACCCGAACTGCGATGTTCGCAGACAGTGCACCTCGACGCCGAGGGGCGACGCATCCTCTATGTCAAGGGATCGCCAGAGACGGTGCTCGACGCATCCATCGCCATGGCGACCCCTGGCGGCAGCGCGCCCATCGACCGCGAGCTCGTGCATGCGGCCAATGAACAGCTCGGACGCGAGGGCCTGCGCGTGATCGCGACGGGCTCCCGCGTGCTGGGTGCCGACGAGCAGGTGGCGACGCTGGATGCTCCCTCTGGCCTGACCTTTGTGGGGCTCGAAGGGCTCACCGACCCGCCCCGCGAGGGAGTCGCCGATTCGATCGAGGCGTGCCGACGCGCGGGCCTCAAGGTCATGATGATCACGGGAGACCACCCGGTGACCGCGATGGCGATCGCCCAAAGACTCGGCATGGATACGCGCAAGGCTGCCCTGACCGGCGTAGAGATGGGCACGCTCGACGACGATCTCCTCACGGCGCGACTGCGGCAGACCAGCGTCGCCGCACGCGTCTCGCCGCAAGACAAGCTCCGCATCGTCGAATGCCTGATGCGCGACGGCAATGTTGTCGCCGTCACAGGGGACGGCGTCAACGACGCACCGGCGCTGAAGGCCGCCTCGATCGGCGTCGCGATGGGCCGCTCCGGCACTGATGTCGCGAGGGAGGCTTCGGATGTGGTGCTCACCGACGACAACTTCGTCACCATCGTGAGCGCAGTCAAGGAGGGCCGAGTGACCTTCTCGGCCATCCGCAAGGCCACCTACTTCCTCCTTTCGACGGGGGCTGCAGCGCTTGTGGCGGTCGCTCTCAGCGTCTTCGCGGGCACACCACTGCTGTTCCTTCCCGTGCAGTTGCTCTGGGTCAACGTCGTCACCAACGGAGTGCAGGACATCGCGCTCGCCTACGAGCCCGGTGAGGGTGATGAACTCAACCGTCCCCCTCGCGACCCTCGCGAGGGTCTCCTCTCGCGCACGCTCTGGTTCCGGGCCGGCATCACCGGCCTCTGGATGGCGTTGTGGGTGCTGCTGGCCTTCATCGTGGCCCTCCGGCTCGACTACGACCTCGATCGCGCCCGAAGCCTCGCCCTCACGATGTTCGTCATGTTCAACTTCTTTCAGGTCTTCAGCTCGCGGGCCGAATACAAGTCCGTCTTCCAACTCAAGCTCCTTAACAACAAGCCGCTGTTCTTCACCTCCCTCGGTGCGCTCGCGGTGCACTGGGGCGCGATGACGTGGCCCGTCAGTGCCGGCATCCTTGGCGTCACCGCCCTCGGTCCGCTCGAATGGCTCGTCTGCATCGCAGCGGGGTCGACCGTGCTCGTGATCGTCGAGGCAGAGAAGGCGGTGCGGCGCTTCGCGCACCGCCGCGATACCGCCCCTCCCCCGCTTACGGGGCAGCCGAGCGTGCACTGAGGGTCGCGGGAATCGCTACAGTGATCCCGTGACTTCGACGACAGCACCCTCAGGCAGCCGCATCGACAAGTTCTTCAAGATCACGGAGCGAGGGTCGAATGTCGGCCGCGAAATCCGTGGTGGGCTTGTCACCTTCATGACGATGGCCTACATCGTTATCCTCAACCCCCTCATCCTTGGGGGCACGGAGGATGTCGCGGGCAACATGCTCGACGGCCAGCAGCTCGCCGCCGTCACGGGGCTCACCGCGGGCGTCATGACGATCCTCTTCGGCCTCGTCGCGAATCTCCCCTTCGGCCTCGCGGCGGGCCTCGGCATCAACTCCTTCCTCGCCGTGAGCGTCGTCGGCCAGGTCACCTGGGCCGAGGCGATGGGCCTCGTCGTCATCAACGGCCTGATCATCGTGCTGCTCTCGGTGACCAAGTTGCGCGAGCTCATCTTCAACGCCGTGCCTGCGCCGCTCAAGACGGCGATCACGGTCGGCATCGGCCTCTTCATCGCCTTCATCGGTCTCGTCGACGCCGGCTTCGTGCGCTCGAGCGGCGCGGCATCCCCGCCCGTGCAGCTCGGGGAGGGCGGCTCGGTCACGAGCATCCCGACCGTCATCTTCGTGCTGGGACTCCTGATCATGGGCGTGCTCATGGCCCGTAAGGTCAAGGGCGCCCTCCTCATCGGAATCGTCGCAACCACGGTCATCGCCATCATCGTGGAGGCCATCTTCAAGATCGGCCCCTCGTTCACCGAGGACGGCCCGAACCCTGCCGGGTGGAACCTCAACGTGCCGACCCTCCCGGAGTCGATTGTCTCCGTCCCCGATCTCGGCCTCATCGGTGCCTTCAGCTTCGGCTCCTTCGAGCGCATCGGCTGGCTCGCCGCCATCATGCTCATCTTCACGCTCGTCTTCACCAACTTCTTCGACGCGGTCGGCACCCTGACGGGGCTCACGAAGGAGGCCGGGCTCCAGGACGAGACCGGCAACTTCCCCCGCCGCCGCAGCGCGCTCCTTGTCGAGGGCATCGGTGCCGTCGCCGGCGGTGCCACCTCCTCGTCGTCGAACACGATCTTCATCGACTCAGCAGCAGGCGTGGGAGAGGGTGCCCGCACGGGTCTCGCCAACGTCGTCACGGGCGTGCTCTTCCTCGCCGCGATGTTCTTCACTCCGCTGACGCAGGTCGTCCCACTCGAGGTCGCCGGTGCTGCCCTTGTCGTCGTCGGCGTGCTCATGGTCTCGCAGATCCGCTTCATCGACTGGACCGAGTTCTCGGTCGGCCTGCCCGTCTTCCTCACGGTCGTCGTCATGCCCCTGACCTACTCGATCGCCAACGGCATCGGTGTCGGCTTCATCAGCTGGGTCATTGTCCGTGCGCTCTCGGGCAAGGTGCGGGAGATCTCGCCATTGCTGTGGATCGTCGCCGCCGGCTTCCTCGTCTACTTCGCGCGAGGACCCATCGAAGCACTCATCGGCGCCTAGTCCCAAGACCCGGGCGCACTCTCAGCCCAGGTAGCGCCCGGGGCGGTGGTTCATCGCCAGGATGACGTTGAGCACAACGACGCCCGCCACCGAGGCGAGAACCGTCGCGACATCCGCCACCAGCAGCGCCAGGAGCACGATGCTCGCATCGAACGCGAGCTGCACGAGCCCCGCGCTCCAGCCGAAGCGATCCTGCAGGTACAGCACGAGGATGCCGAGCCCGCCCGCGCTCGCGCGATGGCGGAAGAGCACGAGCATGCCCATGCCCATGAGCACTCCCCCGAGCAGGCAGGCGTAGAGCGGCTCCATGCTGCCGATCTCGATGAAGAGCGGATGCACCTCGGCGAAGACAGAGATCAGCACGACGACCGCGGCCGTCTTGACGGTGAACGCGATGCCCATGCGCAACACCGAGAGCACGTAGAACGGCAAATTGACGAGGAAGAAGGCGACGCCGAAGGGCCAGCCGCTCGAATAGCTGATGAGGAAGGCCACCCCGGCGAGTCCGCCAGACACGGCGCCGACCTCCTGCAGGAGCAGCACGCCGAACGACATCAGCAGTGACCCGACGACGAGCGCCACTGCATCCTCGGTCGGTCGATGGGGCTTGATCGAGAGCGCGGTGCCGCCGACGAGGCCAGGGGAGGTGTCATCCGTCACCTGCGAAACCTAGCGCAGCCGGGCGCCTCCCGTCGGATGAGAAGGTTCTCACATACCCCCAAAGTGGGGGTGCGGCCGTTAGCGTCATCTTCACGATTCCGGACTGCCGGATGTCTCCTCACTGAAGGGATTCACATGAGAACCAGTCGAACGCTGCGCCGTGTTGCGATTATCGCCAGCGCAGGTCTTCTCGCGAGCGGAGGTCTCGTCGCAGGCACACTGCCCGCCTACGCGGGGCAGGGCCCCGGCTATGGACATGGCCAGGGCAAGGGGCCAGGCCACGGTCACTCCAAGGGCAATACGCTGCCCGAGGCCGTCAAAGTCAACAAGGTCGTCGACCACCTCGAAGCCCTCCAGGCGATCGCGGATGCCAATGGCGGCAACCGCCAGTCGGGCACACCCGGCTATGAGGCCGCGGCCGACTATGTCGAGTACAAGCTCCGCAAAGCCGGGTACGACCCGGTGCGCCAGCCCTTCACCTACGAGCAGTTCGTCGCGGGCAGCACCGCGTTCGAACAGGTGACCCCCACGGCGCTCCCCTACGTCGTCGGCACCGAGTTCGAAGTCGTCGAGTACTCCGGGGCGGGTGACGTGACGGCACCCATCGAGGCCGTCGACGTGAACCTTGAAGGAGACAGGGCATCGACGAGCGGATGCGAGGCGGAAGATTTCGCAGGCTTCACAGCCGGCTCGATCGCACTTGTGCAACGCGGCACATGTGACTTCAGGGTCAAGGTCGAGAACGCAGCTGCTGCGGGTGCTGTCGCCGCGGTCATCTTCAACCAGGGCAACGGCGAGGACCGCAGCGGCCTGCTGCTCGCAACCCTCGCCACGCCGCAGGTCTCGATTCCCACGGTGGGAACGACGTATGCGCTCGGTGAGACCCTCGCACTTGCGTCGGCGCAGGAGGAGGTCACCGTGCGGGTCGCGGTCGAGGCATCCACCCGCACGGTGGACACCTTCAACATCATCGCCGACACGCGCAAGGGCAACCCCGACAAGACCGTCGTCGTCGGCGGCCACCTCGACGGTGTCGCGGAAGGTCCCGGCATCAATGACAACGCGAGTGGCAGCGCGGCCATCCTTGAGACCGCCATCCAGCTGGCCAAGACGAAGGGAACGCCACAGAATCGGGTGCGATTTGCCTTCTGGGGCGGCGAGGAGGACGGGCTCATCGGCTCGACCCACTACGTGGAGCAGCTGACCGAGGCCGAGATCCAGCAACACAGCGCGAACCTCAACTTCGACATGGTCGGGTCGCCGAACTTCGTGCGCTTCGTCTACGACGGAGACGGAGACGCCTTCGGCACCGCAGGACCTGACGGCTCGGCGGAGATCGAAGCGCTCTTCACTGAGTGGTTCGCCTCGCAGGGCCTCGCATCGGCGCCAACCGAGTTCAGCGGACGCTCGGACTACAAGGCGTTCATTGACGCTGGCATCCCCGCCGGCGGGCTCTTCTCGGGCGCCGAAGGAATCAAGACGGAGGAGGAGGCCGCCTTGTTCGGCGGCACCGCCGGGGAGGCCTACGACCCCTGCTACCACTCCGAGTGCGACACGATCGAGAACGTCAGTGTGGAAGCACTCGACCAGTTCTCCGATGCGATCGCCCACGCGACGGCGACCTATGCCGACGTGAAGAAGCACCCCGGCAAGGGCAAGGGCTGGGGTCACGGCAAGGGCCACGGAAAGGGCAAGGGGCACCCGCACCCCTGGCACCACTCCTACGGCAAGCACGACGGGCGCTGAGTCGAGCTACTGGATACCCGCCGCGGGCCCCGGAGCGATCCGGGGCCCGTGGCGTCTCTCGGCTAGGAGTGTTCGGCGTCGCCCATGCGCTCGAAGCGAGACACTCGGCGACCGTCAACCTCGACCATCTCGAAGAACATTGACCTGGGGCGCACCCACAGCTCGCCCGACGCAGAGCGGTACACGACACACTCCTCGCTCGTCTCGCTGTGGCGGGCGATGTCGACGAGGTCATAGACGCCGCCCTTGAAGTGCCGGTAGCGCCCGCGCAGGTGCGCCGCGGCATCCGGGGCGAGTCCCGAGGGGTCGATGCCGCTCATGCCGTCACATCCGCAATGCCGACGAATCGGCTGCCGATGCCGTCGACCTCCTGGCGGTAGAGGGCTCCGGGGCTCGGCAATTCGTCGCGGGAGTGCTCCTCGCACGTGACGTAGGTGAACTCCGGCCACCACTTCTTGGGTCGCACCGACTCCGTGCGTCCGCACACATCGCAACGGAGCTCGACCCAGACGGGGCGTGCCCCCACCTTGCGGTTCGCGAGTGACTGGGCGAGCCACTGCGGCGGATTTGCGCGCATCCGTTCGACCTCGGCCTCCTCCATGCGCGCGGGAAGCCCGTGGCGCTTCGCCATCTCGAGGGGGATGTCGAGCCGCTGGGCGGCCTCACGTAGCGAGATCATCGGGCCAACGATACCGGGGCCGCTCGCACGGCGAAGCGTGCTAGTGAGCACCCGTGTCCCTCGGCATGTTCAGCTCATCGGGGTCGACGGCGACGTCGCCCTGGTCGTCCTGTCCGCCCGTGCCCGGCAGCACCGAGACATCCGAGTCGTCGATGTCGGGATCGTCGAGGGCCGGGCTCTCGCCGATCTGAGAGCGCTGGAGCTCCTGCACGTCGCGCTCGCTTCGGGGGCTGTCGACCGCGGCGCCCTCAAGCTCCGTCGACTCGTTGTCGTTCTTGATGTCGTCGTGCTTGGCGTTCTCGTGGCTGTCGCTCGTGCTCATGATGCCTCCTCCTGGCGAAACGGTTCGCTCCCCAGCGAAGCACCGCACCGCGGTCGGGACATGCGGCGGGCTCACAGGCTCGCGGGCACACCCCTGTGCTCGCGCCGACGTTCCCTACGGCCGCGAAGCAGGCCTCCCCGGATGAGTCCCTCCAGGAGCGTGTTGCAGCCCCACGCCATCCGCTTGACGATGGCCGCGGGTGAGGCGAAGGGCCGCGCGGAGATCGTGACCCGCATGGCGTCGTCATAGACGACGCGCACCTGCGCGGGCAGGCGGATGCTCAGGTACAGGTCGTCATGCACGGCGGGAGTCGAGACATCCACGCGTGGGCGCGCCGCGATCCACGCGCTGCGATGCATGGCCATGTTCGAGCCGAAGAGTGGAGGCTGCCCCAAGATCAGCCGCATGGCGCGGAAGTACCCGCCGAGGTAGACGCGGCGACCGAACCAGCGGATGACCCGGGTCGCTCCGACGAATTCCCCATCGGAGACGACGGCGGCGGGCGCGGGGGTCCGCTCAAGGCGAGACGCGACCCGCTCGACCCAGTCGGCCGCGGGAACCGAGTCGGCATCGAGGCGGGCGACGATGTCGCCCGTCGCGGCATCGAACCCCGCGCAGGTCGCGCGCAGGATGCCCCGCACCGGCTCCTCGACCACGCGGGCGCCGAAGCTGCGAGCGACACTCGCTGTCGCATCCGTGCTCGCGTTGTCGACGACGATGACCTCATCGGGCTGGAGCGTCTGTGCCGCCAGCGCCGTCAGGCATTCACGAAGGAGTTCGGCGTCGTTCCATGACGGAACGATGACGGAGACCGTGGGCATGGTGTGGATTCTAGGCGCGGCCACGACGCGGTGCGCCCAGGATGCCCGCGCACCGCGTATGGTCAGGAAGGAGCATCCCGCTCCCAAGGAGAGGCCAGGCCATGGCAGACAAATCCGTTCGGAAGTCCAGCGACAAGACTGCAGCGAGCAAGACGCTGAAGGAGAAGCGCCTCGACAAGAAAGACAAGGCCGCAAGCAAGCGCAAGGCGGAGTGACACCACGAGCCGACCCCGCGGGGTCGGCTCGCTTCGTCTTACTTGACCTTCTTCTCGCGGAGTCGCGCCTTCTCGTCGCGCACGGCGGCCTGCGTGGCCCGCTCGCGCACCAGCCACTCGGGTCGGTCCTGCAGCAGGGCGTCGATCTCCGCCGTCGTGAGCGCCTCGGTGACGCCGCCGCGGGCGAGCCCTGCGTTCGAGACGCCCAGCTTGGCTGCGACGACCGAGCGCGGGTGCGGGCCCGTGCGACGCAGCTCGACGAGCCACTCGGGCGGCGACTCCAGCAGCTCGTTCAGCTGGCTGCGGGTCACAGGTGCCGCCTGGAACTCGGCCGGGGTCGCGGGGAGGTATACGCCGAGCTTCTGGGCCGCGGTTGCTGGTTTCATGGTCTGCTCGGTCATCAACCCAGCGTAACCTGAGGGCATGCCTTCGCCCGCCGAGCCGTTCCGCGTCGGAATCGTCCCCGGCGTCACCGTGGCCAGGTGGACGCGAGCCTGGAAGGAACGCCGCCCTGGGGCCCCCATCGAGGTCATCCCGCTCGCCGAGGCGCAGCAACGTGCGGCGCTCGACGCCCGCGAGGTCGACGTCTGCTTCGTGCGCCTGCCGATCGAGCGCGACGACCTGAACGTCATCCGCCTCTACAGCGAGGTGCCCGTCGTGGTCGTGGCAAAGGAGCATCCGATCAGTCTCTTCGAGGCGGTCACGCAGCCCGACCTCGAGGGCGAGGCCGAGCGACACGAGTCAGCCGCGGATGCCGTCGAGATCGTCGCCGCTGGCGCCGGCTATGTGCGCCTGCCCCACTCCATCGCCCGGCTGCACGCCCGCAAGGATGTCGTGGCGGTGCCCCTCTCAGACGCTCCCGAGACGGAGGTCGCCATCGCGTGGCCCATCGACGCGACGAGCGACGACGTCGAGTACTTCGTCGGGATCGTTCGGGGTCGCAGCGCTGCGAGCTCGCGCGGCGCAGCGCCCGCGAAGGCCGAGTCCTCCGCGCCTGCCAAGCGCCGTGGCGCCACGCCGAAGTCCGGCACGCCTTCCAAGGCATCCGGCAAGTCCCGTGCCCCCCGCGGCGGCACCCGACGCGGACGGCGATGACCGTGCCGGCGCCACACGCGGAGAACGACGCAGCCGTCATCGGCCCCGTCGCGCCGCCCGCCGTGCACATCATGAGCTGGAACATCCGTCGCACGATCGCGGGAACGCGCAGGAACAGCCCCGACTTCTGGCCCGCCCGGCGTGCGCTCGTCGAGCGCCTGCTGCGGGCGGAGGCGCCGGCGATCATCGGCGTGCAAGAAGCCATGGTGCCGCAGGCGGACGAGCTTGCCGAGATGCTCGGCGCCGACTTCCGGCGCGTGGGTCGCGGACGCCGGGCCGACGGCGGCGGGGAGGGATGTCCCATCTTCTACGACACCACCCGTGTCGAGCTCACGGTCTGGTCACAGTTCGCCCTCTCCCCCACGCCGATGGTTGCGGGTTCGCGCGGCTGGGGCAACATGGTGCCCCGCATCGCCGTGCAGGCCGAGTTCCGCACCCCCACGGGCGCCCGCTTCAGCGTGCTCAACGTGCACCTCGACCACCTGTCACGACGCTCCCGCAGGCGTTCCGCCGACCTTCTGGTGAGCCTCGCGCAACGATCGCCGCGCCCGGCGATCGTCATGGGCGACTTCAACGACGTGCCGGGAACAGCGACCTACCGGGCGCTGCAGGGCGCGGGCCTCCTCGACACCTGGGAGCACGCCCGCGAGCGGCGCGGTCGTGACGTGGGCACCTACTCCGGCTACAGGGCGCCCAAGGCGAATGGCCGAAGGATCGACTGGATGTTCGCGACGCCCGAACTGCAGGTGCAGCTCGCCGCCATCAACACGAGCCGCTTCGAGGGGCGCGCACCCTCCGACCACGAGCCCATCCAGTCGGTCGTCGAGATCCCCTAGGGCGCGACCGCCTCGGCCGCCGCCTTCGCGGCCCCGGGCAGTGCCTCGACGATGCGCGACACGGCGGCATCGTCGTGAGCCGCCGTCACGAACCACGCCTCGAAGACCGAGGGCGGCAGGGAGACGCCCGCGTCGAGCATGGCGTGGAAGAACGGCGCATAGCGGAAGGCGTCTTGCTCCTTGACCTCCGCATAGTTTCGCGGAGCCGAGTCGCGGAAGGCGAAGGAGAAGAGGTTGCCGGCCCGCTGCACCACGTGCGTGACGCCCTCGGCCGCGAGGGCCCGGGAGACCGCGTCGGCGAGCACGTCGGCGGTGCGGTCGAGGTGCTCGTAGACCGCGGCATCCGCTGCCCGCATGGTGGCGATGCCGGCCGCGACCGCGAGCGGGTTGCCGCTCAGCGTTCCCGCCTGGTAGACGGGGCCGACGGGCGCGAGGTGATCCATGATCGCCGCAGACCCGCCAATCGCAGCGATGGGCATGCCGCCACCGATCACCTTGCCGAAGGTGAAGATGTCGGGCGTGTAGGGATGCGTGCCTCGGCCATCGATGCCCCACCAGCCGGCCTGCGAGACGCGGAAGCCCGTGAGTACCTCGTCGAGGATGACGAGCGCGCCGTGTTCGTGGGCGATGCGCACGAGCTCGGCATTGAACCCTTCGTCGGGCGCGACGACGCCCATGTTGGCGGCGGCGGCCTCCGTGATGACGGCCGCGATGTTCGGGCCATGCGTCGCGAAGACCTCGCGCAGCGCCTCGAGATCGTTGTAGGGAACGACGAGGGTCTGAGCGGCGATCGCCGCGGGCACGCCTGCCGAACCCGGCAGCGCGAGCGTCGCGATGCCGGAGCCGCCCTCGGCGAGCAGCCCGTCGGAATGCCCGTGGTAGTGCCCGGCGAACTTGATGAGCAGGTCGCGGCCAGTGACCCCGCGCGCGAGGCGGATCGCGGTCATGGTGGCCTCAGTGCCCGTCGACACGAGGCGAAGCTTCTCGACGGCGGGGCTGAGGCGCTTGATCACGAGCTCCGCAAGCTCGGTCTCGCCGGGCGTCGAGGCGCCGAAGGAGAGCCCGCGTGCGGCCGCCGCCTGCACGGCCTCGACGGTCGCCGGATGCGCGTGGCCCAGCAGCGCTGGACCCCAGGATGCGACGAGGTCGACGTACTCCCGACCCTCGACATCCGTCACCATCGCGCCCTTCGCGGAGACGAGGAAGCGGGGGGTGCCGCCGACGGAGCCGAAGGCCCGCACCGGGGAGTTGACGCCGCCGGGGATGAGCGCGCGGGCGCGATCGAAGGAGGAGGTGTTGGAGGTCATGGAGGATCCTTGGGTCTCGGCGGGGGTTGTCAGCGCAGGCTGCGGGCGAGTTCGACCGCCCAGTAGGTGAGCACGGTGTCGGCGCCGGCGCGCAGGATGCCCACGATCGACTCCTCGATGGCGCGTTCGCGGTCGATCCAACCGTTCGCGGCGGCTGCCTCGATCATGGAGTACTCCCCCGAGACCTGGTAGGCCCACACGGGAACGTCGCTCGCGTCGGCGACATCGGAGAGCACGTCGAGGTAACTCATGGCCGGCTTGACCATGACGATGTCGGCGCCCTCCGCGAGGTCGAGCAGCGCTTCGCGCAGCCCCTCGCGACGATTGGCGGGGTCCTGCTGGTAGGTCTTGCGATCCCCCTGCAGGCTCGAGTCGACGGCCTCACGGAAGGGGCCGTAGAAGGCGGAGGCATACTTGGCGCTGTAGGCGAGGATCGCGGTGTCGGAGTAGCCCTCGGCATCGAGGGCATCACGCACGGCGGCGACCTGGCCGTCCATCATTCCGCTGAGCCCCAGCAGCTGCGAGCCGCTCGCGGCCTGCGCGAGTGCCATCTCCCGGTAACGCTCGAGCGTCGTGTCGTTGTCGACCCTGCCGGCGCTGTCGAGCACGCCGCAGTGGCCGTGGTCGGTGAACTCGTCGAGGCAGAGGTCCGTCTGCACGACGAGTGCGTCGCCGGCCTCCTCGACCGCGACGCGTGTCGCCACGTTGAGGATGCCGTGCTCATCGCTCGCGCCGCATCCGATCGCATCCTTCGTCTCGGGCACGCCGAAGAGCATGACGCCGCCGAGCCCTGCCTCTGCCGCCTCGCCGATGACCCTGCGCAGGCCGTCGAGGTCGTGCTGCATGACCCCCGGCATCGACGCGATGGGCGCAGGCTCTGCGATGCCCTCGCGCACGAAGACGGGGAGCACGAGTTGGGCGGGGTGGATGCGCGTCTCCGCCACCAGACGGCGCATCGCGGGGGTGCTGCGAAGGCGGCGTGGACGGATTCCTGGGCCGGAAGTCATGCCCTCAATCCTACGAGGGCGCCGATGAGAGACTCCCCCTCGCTGCGCTCCGCGATGGCGTCGACCCGAAGCCCGGATGCCGTCGCCGCACGCGCTGTCGACTCACCGATGCAGACCACCCGGATGCCTCCGGGCAGCGGTGCGCATTGGGCAGCGAGGTGGCGTGCGGTGCTGCCGGAGGTGAGCAGGACCGCGCCGACCTCCCCCGAGCGCACGCCTTCGCGAACCGCCGGGTCGAGTTCGACGGCGACGGTGCGGTAGGCCGTCACGACATCCAGGGCCATGCCCCGCTCACGCAGCCCCGACTCGAGGGTCTCGGCGGCGATCTCGGACTGCGGCAGCAGCACCCGGCCGGAATCGTCGGGCCACGCGGCAAGCAGCCCGAGGGCAGAGTGGTCGTGGGCCGGCGTGAGATGCACCTCGGCGCCGCGCCCCTCGAGCGCGGCGGCGGTTGCGGGACCGACGGCCGCGACGCGGGTCGTTGGCGGCAGGGCCGCGAGTACGTCGCCGAGCGCCTCAACGGTCGTCGCGCTCGTCACCACGAGCCAGTCGTATGCTCCCGCGGCCAGCCGGGCGATCGCGTCCTCCAGCGGGCGACGGTCATCAGGCTCGACGAAGTCGATGAGCGGCGCGACGAGGGGCGAGCCCCCGAGGGCACGCACCCCCGCGGCCAGCCGGGCGCCGAACTCCCCGCCGCGGGGAATCAGCACCCGGCATCCGTCGAGGGGCGTGCGCGCCGCAGTCATGGCTCAGGAAAGCGGGGCGAGCTCGGCCGCACCGCGCTCGAGTAGTTCGTCCGCCGCACGCTCGCCGAGTTCGCGCGCCTGCTGCTCGCGCTCAGCGGCGGAACCCTCCAGCACTGCGCCGTGCGATGCCGTCAGGGACTGCGTGCCGTCGATGCTGTAGACGGTCGCCGTCAGCAGCAGGAGCTGGCTGTCGACGATCGCCGTCGCGCCGACGGGCGCCGCGCATCCGGCCTCGAGGCGTGCGAGCACGGAGCGTTCCGCGGTCGAGGTCTGGCGTGCCGTGCCGTGGTCGATCGCCTGCACCACGCGGTCGAGCGCCGAGTCGGGCGCGGCACGCATCTCGATCGCGAGCGCACCCTGCCCGGGAGCGGACGGGTGCTCGTCGAGGGCGAAGAAGTCGGTCACGACATCGAGCCGGTCGACACGGCCAAGCCCCGCCGCCGCGAGCACGACGGCGTCGAGCTCCCCGGAGGTCACGAAGCCGATGCGAGTGTCGATGTTGCCCCGGATGTCGCGCACGTCGAGGTCGGGTCGGCGGGCGTGCAACTGTGCCACGCGCCGCGGAGAGCCCGTGCCGACGGATGCGCCCTCGGGTAGCGTCTCGAGCGTCAGGCCATCGCGCGCGACGAGGGCATCGCGAGCATCCGCCCTCTTGGGCACGGCCCCGATGCGCAGTCCCGGCGCGAGGGCCGTCGGGAGGTCCTTGAGGGAGTGCACGACGAGGTCGCACTCACCCGCGAGGAGTGCCTCGCGGAGCGCGCTGGCAAAGACACCCGTGCCGCCGAGGCTCGAGAGCGATGCTCGGCTGGTGTCGCCCTCCGTCGTCACGCGCACGATCTCGACTTCGCGGCCGGAGACGGCACGAATCTTGTCGGCCATGTGACCCGTCTGGGCGAGTGCGAGCGCACTGCCCCTCGTGCCGATGCGGATCGGCTCGCGGGCGCTCACGGCGCGATCCCCGCGAGGGCGGGCTTGAAGCCCAGCCGCACGTTCTCGCAGCATCCGGGTCGGCACACGTCATACCAGGGGCCGAGGGATGTCACGGCGGGGCGCTCCTCGACGGGAACGCCGTCGCGCCGCTCAAGCACGAGGTCGACGAGCCCGGAGACGAAGGCGCGGTGCACGCCGGGCGTGGGCACGCGGATCGCCGCGACGCCGTGCTCCTCGGAGGTCTGCATGGCCTCGGTGTCGAGGTCCCACTTGACCTCCATGTGGTCGCTCACGAAGCCGAGCGGCACGATCACGACGGCCTTGATGCCCTTCGCGGCGAGCTGCTCGATCTCGTCATTGATGTCGGGTTCGAGCCAGGGCTGGCTGGGCGGGCCGCTGCGCGACTGGTAGACGAGTGTCCAGTCGACCTCGCGCCCAGCCATGACGGCCTCGGCGACCGCGAGGTGCTGGGCCGCGTAGGCGCCGCCCTCACCGAAGCCGCGCTCGGCTGGCCCGCTGCGCTCGGCATCCGTCGTCGGGATGGAGTGCGTCGAGAAGAGCACGTGCGTCTCTGCGGGCGCGAAGCCACGCCCTGCGAGCTCTTCGAGGGCCGAGGTGACACCCTCGACGAAGGGCTCGACGAAACCGGGGTGGTCGAAGAACTGCCGCACCTTGTCGATCGTGACGACGCCCTCGAGCCCGGTCTCGGCGAGAGCCCCGGCGAAGTCCTCGCGGTACTGGCGGCAGCTCGAGTAGGAGCTGTAGGCGCTCGTGCCGATCGCGATGAGGGTGCGGTGGCCGTCGTCGTGCGCCTGCTGCAGCGCCTCGGCTACATACGGTGCCCAGTTGCGGTTGCCCCAGTAGACGGGAAGGTCGATGCCGCGCCGCTCCAGTTCGGCCTCGATCGCGGCCTTGAGCTCGCGGTTCTGGTCGTTGATGGGGCTCACGCCACCGAAGGCGCGGTAGTGATGGGCCACCTCCTCGAGGCGTTCGTCGGGGATGCCGCGGCCGCGGGTGACGTTGCGCAGGAACGGGATCACGTCGTCCTGGCCCTCTGGCCCGCCGAAGGAGGCGAGCAGGATGGCGTCGTAGGCGACGGGCTCCGTCACATGTTCAGGGCCGGATGCCGCGGCGGCACTTGCTCCAGGGACGACACTCACGAGAGCACATCCACGAGCTCGCTCAGTTCGATGCGACGGCCCGTGTAGAACGGCACCTCCTCGCGCACGTGCATGCGAGCATCCGTCGCCCGCAGGTGCCGCATGAGGTCGACCAGTTCGAGCAGGTCGTCGGCCTCGAGCGCGAGGATCCACTCGTAGTCGCCGAGCGCGAAGGACGCCACGGTGTTCGCGAGCACGTTGGGGAACGCCCCACCCAGGCGCCCGTGCTTGCCCAGCATCGAGCGGCGCTCGGCCGGGTCCATGAGGTACCACTCGTAGCTGCGCACGAAGGGGTAGACGGTGAGCCAGTCGGCGGGCTCCTTGCCGCGCATGAAGGACGGGATGTGATCCGCCGAGAACTCAGCGTCGCGGTGCACGCCCATCGCGTTCCAGGTCGGGAGGAGCGGTCGCAGGATGCTCGTGCGCCGCAGGTCGCGCAGGGCCGCCTGGATCGCCTCGGGTGAGGTGCCGTGCAGCCAGAACATCACGTCGGCGTCGGCGCGGATCGACGAGACGTCGTAGATGCCCCGGAGCGTCGTGCCGTTCGCCTCGACCTGCTCGATCGTCGCGCTCAGCTCCGCCTGAGCGACCGGGTCGATCGCCGGAGTGCCCGCTGCGTGCGCCTGCGGGTCCTTGCGCAGCACCGCCCAGAGCGTGTACTCGGTCTCGCCAGAAACCGGGGTGACGATGGGGGCGACAGGCGGTGAGGGAGGGGTCGAGGTCATGCCTCAATCATCCTCTCGCGCCGCTGAGAATCGAAATCCTGCCGCACGCCGGTACTCAGGAAACGGCATCCTCACCGAGACGGGCCGCAAGCGCCCGTGTCTCGCGTTGCGCGTGGCCGACCACCGCCGCAAGGCCCGTGCCGGCGACCGTCTCGCCGAGCCTTGTGACGCCGTCATCCGTCGGCCTGCGATCCGGCGTGCCCGCGACCCAGTCCGTGCGCGCGAATCCGAGCACGTCGCCGCGGGAGAGTCGCGTGCCGAGCAGTTTCGTCGCGTCACTGATGGCCTGGTCGAGGAACGCGGTCTCGTCGTGCTTCTCCACACGGCGAGCATCGTAGGAGAGCCTCAGCACGTGCCGATGCTCCCCCGCCTTCTCGCCCAACCACGCCCACTTCGCGCTCGAATGCGTCAGGGCCTTCGCCGTGATCGTGGAACAGCCCTCGGCGACGAGCACGCCCGTGCCGCGGGGAGCGCGGTCGAGCTCCTGCGATCGCACAACGAGGGTCGCGAGCGCGATTCGCGACTCCTCCGCGTCTGGCCACGTGCCCTCACGCTGGGTCAGGCCCCGGTCGGGAGCGGCGACCACGACGGCGCGGGCCGTGAGACGGCTCCCATCAGCGAGCGTCACGCCCGCGGCATCCGCCCCCTGGACGGCAGTGCCGTACCTCACCTCGACGCCGAAGCGCTCAAGCGCAGACACGAGTGCAGTGACGAGCCGCGACACTCCCCCTCGGATGCCTGAGACGGCCGACCCGGCGGGGGCTGCCGCGCGCATGACCCGGACGGCAGACGCGAGCGACTCCTCGTTCTTGAGGCCCGCGCGAAGTCCCGGTGCCACGGCATCCACATCGAGCGAGTCGGGATGTCGCGAGTGCACGCCCATCGTCACGGGTGCCACCAGGCGCTCAACGACCCGCGCGCCCATCCTGCGGCGCACAAGCCCCCCGAGCGTTGTCTCCCGGGAACCGATCACGCCCGGCAGGAGAAGATCGAGTTGGGCGCGCAGGGCCGCGCCGAGGCCGATCACCCTGATGACATCGGCTGCGAGGGGCACCGAGGGGATGCCGAGCATTCCCGCCTTCGGCAGGGGCATGGCATCGGTGTCGCTCGCCTGCAGCCAGGCACCCGCGGCATCCGGTACCTCGATGTCGTCGCCGAGACCGAGCCGTTCCACCAGGTCGGCAACCGTGCCGCGTCGCGTGGCGAAGCTCTCGGCTCCCGCGTCGAGGGTGAGACCATCGACCACGTGCGAGCGCACCTTGCCGCCAGCGCGATCAGCTGCCTCGAGCACGATGACCGAGAGCCCGGCGAGCACCAACTCGCGCGCGGCCACAAGCCCAGCGACGCCGGCTCCGACGACGATGCAGTCGGCGACATGATCGAGCGACTCGGGCTCCCCCATCGGCGCCCCAGGCGTCACGTCGTCGTGGCCCTCGCCGGGCACCTCGTTCTCGGCAGACCCGGTCATCGTCTGACGGTCACTCCCCCGCTTCACCGATCGAATGCACGAGCTCGACGACGCGCGTCAGCACGGTCGGGTCGGTCTCCGGCGGCACGCCGTGTCCGAGGTTCACTACATGGGCGGGAGCCTCGCCGCCGCGCGTGATCACATCGCGCACGTGACTCTCGAGCACGGGCCACGGCGCGGCAAGCAGTGCTGGGTCAATGTTGCCCTGCAGGGGCACGGTCCCGCCGAGGCGACGGTTTGCCTCATCGAGCGGGATGCGGTGGTCGACGCCGACGACATCCGCACCGACATCGCGCATGGCCGCCAGAAGTTCCCCGGTGCCGACACCGAAGTGCACCTTGGGGACCGCGAGGTCATCGATGTGCGAGAAGGCACGACGGGAATGGGGCGCGACCCGAAGCTCGTAGTCGGTGAGCGAGAGCGAGCCCGCCCAGGAGTCGAAGAGCTGCGCCGCGCTCGCGCCCGCCATGAGCTGTGCGCGCAGGAAGGCACCCGTGACGTCGGCGGTCCAGTCAAGCAGCCGGGCCCAGACCTCGGGCTCGGAATGCATGAGGGCGCGAGTGCGCAACTGCTCGCGAGACGGCCCGCCCTCGACGAGATACGAGGCGAGCGTGAACGGCGCGCCCGCGAAGCCGATGAGGGGCGTATCGCCGAGTTGCTCGACGGTCATGCCGACCGCCTCAGTGATGGGCGCAAGGGAGTCGGGGTCGAGTTCTGGGAGCGCCGCGACATCCGCCGCCGACCTCACCGGCGTGTCGAGCACCGGGCCGCGACCCGCGACGATCTCAACCCCGACCCCCGCCAACCGCAGCGGAATGACGATGTCGCTGAAGAAGATCGCGGCGTCGACGCCGTGGCGACGCACTGGCTGCAGCGTGATCTCGCTCGCCATCGACGGAGTCAGGCACGAGTCGAGCATCGCGGTGCCCTCGCGCAGCTCGCGGTACTCGGGAAGCGAGCGGCCCGCCTGGCGCATGAACCAGACGGGAAGGGGCGACACGCGCTCGCCCCGGTAGCTGCGGACAAGGGCGGAGCCGGCCGTGCGGCCGGTCACGAGGGGATGCTGGTCAGGAAGGCTCACACGTCAAGTCTGTCATCGATGGGCGAGTACCATGGATGGGTGCTCGTCTGCCTTTCCGCCAACCACAGCAGTGCGAGTTTCGACGTACTCGAACGCCTGTCTGCTGGCGGCGCCGATATCGGCCCGCGCTTCGTGCGTGACAACGAATTCGTGCAGGGTGCCGTCGTGCTCGCCACATGCAACCGATTCGAGGCGTACCTCGATGTCGATGAGACCCGTGTGCACGACCGTGCGGAAGCGGCCGAGAAGATCCTCGGCGCGCTGGCTGAGTCGAGCGGCATCGACTGCCAGCAGCTCGTATCCTCGGTCGAGGCGATCGGCGGCGACGAGGTCGTGCACCACCTCTTCGCGGTGTCGTCGGGCCTCAAGTCCGTCGTCGTCGGCGAAGACGAGATCGCCGGCCAGGTGCGCCGATCGCTGGATGCCGCGCGCACGCTCGGCACCGCGACATCCAATCTCGAACGCCTCTTCCAGAAGGCGTCGACGGCGTCTCGGGGTGTGAAGACCCGCACCGCCATCGGTCACGCTGGGCGTTCCGTCGTGCGACTGGCCCTCCAGCTCGCCTCCAGCCGCATCTCCGACTGGTCGAAGACCCACGTGCTCCTGATCGGCACGGGTGCATACGCCGCCACCACGGTCGCTGCGCTCCGCGACCGCGGCGTCCAGCAGATCACCGTCTTCTCCCCCTCCGGCAGGGCCGCGAAGTTCGCCGCTCGACTGGGACTCGTCGCGACGGAAGACCTGTCGGCCTCCCTCGCCGCCGCGGGTGTCGTCATCACCTGCACGAGCCGGCCCGAGCCGGTCGTCACGCCCGAGGTCCTGCACGAGGGCGAACGTCGCCTCGTCGTCGACCTCGGCCTGCCACGCAACGTCGATCCCGCGGTCGCCCACATCTCGGGCATCGAACTGCTCGACCTTGAGACCATCCGCCTCCACGCACCCCTCGAGGAGCTGACGGCCACAAGTGACGCGCACGAACTCGTGCTCGACGCCGCTGCCGAGTTCCACGCGAGGGAGGCCGAACGTCGTGCCGGCCCCGCCATCACCGCCATGCGTGGACGGGCGTTCGAGATCCTCGACGCCGAAATCGAGCGCGCGAAGCGCCGCGGTACCTGGTCGGAGGAATCCGAGGCCGACATGCGCCACCTGCTGGGGGTGCTGTTGCATACTCCATCGGAACGTGCACGGCAGGCAGCTCGCGAGGGTGACGTCGAGTCGGTGTTCGCTGCAGTGGAGACCCTGATCGGCCCGGTCGACAACGTCAGCCTGGCGAGCCAGGGCGAAGACCGCGAGGACCAGCTCCCAGCCTGAGGCTCGTCGCCGTGACGGTGACGCCGGCCCCGCTTCAGGGGTTGTACCGCATCGCTCCCCGACGCAGCAGGTCGATCCTCGCCTGCAACTGCGCGACGCTCGCCTGCGGCACGGCCGGCCCACCGGCCATTCGACGGAGTTCGGCGTGGATGTGGGCGTGCTGTTCGCCTGTGCGCTTGGCCCGCATGCCCACGAGACTGTTGAGGAGCTTGCGCTGCTCCTTCAGCGTGCGGTGAAGAGCCGGTTCCTCATGCACGGCACCCTCGAAGGCCTCCGCGATGCGCTGGCGGCCCTCGGAGCGCCGCGATTGCTTCGCCTGGCGAGCCTGCAGCAGCTCCCTCACCTGTTCCGGTTCCAGGAGTCCGGGGAGACCGAGGAAGTCGAGTTCCTCCAGACTGCCGACCTCAGCCTGGAACCCGAACTCTCCCCCGTCGTAGAGCACCCGATCGAACTGGGCCTCTGAACCCAACGCCTTGAAGTCGAAGAGGTCGGCATCCGCTGACGCAGACTCCGTGCGGTTGGCGGCATCGAGCGCGTCGTCATCAAGCACGATCTCCTCGAGACCGTCCTCATTGACCTCCCTGTCGAGCGCGTGGTCGCGTTCGAGTTCCATCGTCTGCGCGAGCGCCATGAGCGCGGGAACGTTCGGCAGGAAGATGGATGCCGTCTCGCCGCGCCTGCGCGTGCGCACGAAACGGCCGATGGCCTGCGCGAAGAAGAGCGGCGTGGAGGCGGATGTCGCGTAGACGCCGACGCCCAGGCGCGGCACGTCGACCCCCTCCGACACCATGCGCACGGCGACCATCCACCGTGATGTTCCCGCCGAGAACTCGGCGATCCGATCGCTCGCGGCCTTTTCGTCCGAGAGCACGACGGTCGGTTCCTCGCCCGTGATCTGCTTGAGGATGTCGGCGTAGGCGCGCGCCGCGAAGTGGTCCGTCGCGATCACGAGGCCGCCAGCATCTGGCACGCCGTTTCGCACTTCAGTGAGGCGCCGATTCGCCGCCTTCAGCACGGAGGGGATCCAGTCTCCCTCTGGGTCGAGCGCCGTGCGCCAGGCCTGCGCCGTGACATCCTTCGTGTCGCCCTGCCCGAGGTGGGCTTCCATCTCGTCGCCCGTGCGCGTGCGCCAGCGCATTCTGCCCGCGTAGGAGAGGAAGATGACGGGGCGCACGACGCCGTCGGCGAGGGCGCGGCCATAGCCGTAGGTGTAGTCCGACTGGGAGGTGCGGATGCCGTTCTCGTCCGGGTGGTAGGTGACGAACGGGATGGGGGCGGTGTCGGAGCGGAACGGTGTACCCGTGAGGGAGAGGCGTCGCACGGCAGGTTCGAAGGCCTCACGGATCGCATCGCCCCAACTGAGCGCGTCGCCCCCGTGGTGCACCTCGTCGAGGATCACGAGCGATCTGCCCTGCTCAGTCATGTGGCGGTGGAGCGAGGCTCGCGTGGCGACCTGCGCATAGGTCACGGCGACGCCGTGGAAGTGTCGCCCGTGCGTGCCGTCGGCATTGCGGAACGAGGGGTCGAGCCGGATGCCCACGCGGTGGGCCGCTTCGGCCCACTGGGTCTTGAGGTGCTCGGTCGGGGCCACGACCGTGACACGGTTGATGACGCCGCTGGCCAGGAGTTCGGTCGCGATGCGAAGCGCGAAGGTCGTCTTGCCTGCGCCTGGTGTCGCGGCAGCGAGGAAGTCGCGCGGCTGGCGCTCGAGATAGAGGTCGAGCGCTTCCTGCTGCCACGCGCGCAGCTTGTTTGCTGTGCCCCTCGCAGCCCGCTCAGGGAAGGATGGAGAAAGGTGCTCGGCCGCGAATGTGCCGACTGGCCGACCGAAGTTCGCGGAGGTGTTCACTGGAGACAATGGTACCCGCCCCCGCTGACATGGACCCCCGGAACGCACGAGAGGCACCGCCCTCCCGAAGCGAGGAGCGGTGCCCCTTGTCAGACGCTGTACGTCAGGCGCGGCGGTTGCTGCCGCGCGTGATGAAGCCCCAGATCACGAGCACGAGGAGGGCACCCAGGATGGCGACGAGCCACGTCTGGATCGACCAGAACTCCTCGAGTCCGATGCCGAAAATTGCGCTGCCGATCCAACCGCCGAGCAGGGCGCCAACGACGCCGATGACGAGGGTTGCGATCCAGCCACCGCCCTGCCGACCGGGAAGGATGGCCTTCGCGATCGCGCCGGCGATGAGGCCAAGAACAATCCACGCGATGATTCCCATGGTCTTTCACACTCCAGAATGTCGGTGTACATGCCCCACAGCGGAGCACAACTCAATGATGGCTCCACCCCCGGATGAGGGACACCCTGCAATTTTCTGAGGATCGATAGTAAAGGGCCGTTTGCCGCGGCCCCCGGTCGTGCAGCAGCATTGAGGCATGGCATCCCAGCATCCGTGGTCGCGCTACGTCGCGCTCGGCGACTCGTTCACAGAGGGCATCGGTGATCCGGAACCACAGAGCCCGGGCGGCCACCGCGGCTGGGCCGACCGTGTGGCCGAGGTGCTCAGCATCGACCACCAGCCGTTCTCCTATGCCAACCTCGCGATCCGCGGCCGACTGCTGCAGCAGATCATCGACGAACAGGTGGAGCCCGCCCTCGCCCTGAAGCCGGACCTCGTCTCGATCTCGGCGGGCGGCAACGACATCATCCGACCGAACACGGATCCCGATGAGGTCGCCCATCGCCTCGAGGGCGCCGTCACTCGACTTCGTTCCGATGGGGCGACCCTCGTGCTCTTCAACGGTCCCGACATCGGCATGACCCCAGTCATGCGTCGACTGCGCGGCAAGGTCGCCATCTACAACGAGAACCTCCGTGGCATCGCCCACCGTCACGACGCGATCGTTGTCGACATGTGGTCGATGCGTGAGCTGCAGGATCCGCGGATGTGGGCGCCCGACCGCCTGCACTTCTCCCCCGTCGGCCACCACACGATCGCCCGCGCCGTGCTCGACGCCCTGAATGTGGAGCACGAACTCGAGCCCTACGCGCCGGAACCCCTGCCCGAGCGGCCCTGGCGGCAGGCGCGGGCCGACGATATGGTGTGGGCGCGGGAGCACTTCGTTCCCTGGGTCGTGCGGCGAATTCGAGGACGATCGTCGGGTGACTCCATAACGCCGAAACGGCCCGGCTTCTAGGCCGGACCGTTCCTTGACTCGCTGTCGTTGTCTATCGACCGAACTGGGCCGCAGCGGGGCAGTCGAAGGGGTCGCCGCCCGCGGCCAGGCCGACGCGATTGAGGTATTGCACGACGATGCCGTAGGAGGTCAGGAGACCCACCTCGGTGAACGGGATGTTGTGCGTGGCGCAGTACTCCTTGGCGATCTCGTTCGCCTTCCTGAGGTGCGGCCGCGGCATGTTGGGGAACAGGTGGTGCTCGATCTGGTAGTTGAGCCCGCCCATGAACGTGTCCATGAACCAGCCACCGCGGATGTTGCGCGAGGTGAGCACCTGTCGACGCAGGAAGTCGACCTTGCTGTCGTGCGGCAAGATCGGCATCCCCTTGTGGTTGGGCGCGAAGGACGCACCCATGTAGACGCCGAAGACTGCCATCTGCACGCCGATGAAGGCGAACGCCATGCCGATGGGCAGGGTGAGGAAGATCACTGCGAGGTATGCGCCCATGCGGGTCGTGAGCATCGTGATCTCGATCCAGCGTTCCTGCACCTTGCCCTTGCCGAAGGCCGTGCGGAAGCCGTGCATGTGCAGATTGAGGCCCTCGAGCATGAGGGCGGGGAAGAATAGGTAGCCCTGGCGCTTCAGGAGCCAGGCGTAGAGGCCCTTCGTCTTGGCGGCATCCTCTTCGCGGAATACGACGAAGTCGGGCTCGATGTCGGGGTCCTTGCCCACAATGTTGGGGTTGGCGTGGTGGCGGGAGTGCTTCGTCATCCACCACTGGTAGCTGATGCCCACGAAGAGGTTGGCGAGCGTGCGCCCGACCGCGTCGTTGAGCTTGCCTGAGGTGAAGATCTGGCGATGCGAGGCCTCATGCGCAAGGAATGCGTACTGCGTGAGGATCACGCCGAGTGCCGCTGCCATGAGCAGTTGGAACCAGCTGTCGCCCAACAGGATGAAGCCCGTGATGACGCCACCGAGCGCGAGGGTGATTCCGGCGAACATCGCGATATAGAAGCCGCGCGCCCTCCGGAGGAGTCCCGCATCCCTCACCGTGTTGAGCAGGGACGAGTACTCACTCGTCGGGCTCTTGCGGTCGCCACCCGGGCGTGTGCGCGTGAAGGTGACAGTCGGTTGAGGGTGTGCTGAGGCGGACATCCATCTCCTCTGGTCTGGCGACTTCCCAGCCGGGGTTGTAGATGAAGCGCGTGCGTTCAACGGATAGTTACTGACCCTACGCGGTTGGCGGAGCTCCACCAAGGACAGCGCGCCGAATAGTGCATATTCTCAGCCTTGTCTATGCCTCTGGCGGAATATGTCCTAGCCGAAGACGAGGCTGGGGTTACCCAGCCGCCACGCTGGGCCCGGATCATCAATGGCTTCGGCCAGCACGAGCGGCACCTCTAGGACGTCCTGGCCGACGGTGTAGGTGGCAGTGCCCACCTGCGTTCCCGCCGCCGCCGTGACCACGGGCTCCGTGTGCACGGCGACCGAAATCGGCGTATCAGCCCACACGAGCGCCTTCTTCGCTTCGCCCGCGACGACGGGTGCATTGTCGCCCCAGACAGTTGAGTAGCCGCCGAAGGACTGCCCCTCCTCCGTGAGCGCGATCTCCTGGAACCCGGCCTCGACCGTCTGGATGAGCGATTGGATCTGCGGATACTGGATCGCGTGGAGTTCTCCGCCCAGGGCGACGCCCACGAGGGTGACCGTCGAGGATCCGATCTCGAGGTCGGCGGAGAACAGCAGGCAGGCACCGGCCTCGGGCAGGGTGCCGGTCTTGATGCCGTCGACACCGTAGGTGCCGAGGATCTTGTTGGAGTTCTCCAGCACGCCCGCTCCGTCGAAGTACACCTGCGGCGTCGCGACGATCTCGGCGATGACCGGGTCCTCGAGCGCGATCTTGCCGAGCCGGATGAGATCGCTGACCGTGCTGCGATTCTGCGGCGAGAGTCCCGTCGGCTCGACGAGCGTCGTGTTGTCGAGGCCGTGGCTCGCGATCCAATCCTGCGCGGCTGCGACGAAGGTTGCCTCGTCGCCGAATGCCCATTCGACGAGTGAGAGCGTGTAGTTCGCGGCCGACGGCAGGAGCATGGCCTGCATTGCCTCATACTGCGTGAGCTGCATGCCCGCCTGCACCGGCTTGACGGTGGCACCGCGCGCCTGGTAGCTGCCGAAGTGAGCGAGGTCCTTCGAGGTGAACGTGATGACGGGCCCGTGGTCGTCGACCGTGATCGGATGCCGCTCCAGCACCGTGAGCGCGGTGATGACCTTCGTGATGCTCGCCATCGGGAGCGCTTCGGTGCTGCCCGTCGCCGCGAGTACGCCGTCGAACCCGACGGCGCCGATGCCCACCGCCGTGCTGCTCGGCCACGCGAGTTCCGCGGCAGCCGCCGTTGGCGCGGGAGCATCGACGAGGGTCGCGGCCGTCGGGTCGAGGGGCGCGAAGAGCGTCATGGGCAGGTAGGTCGCTGCGGCCAGGAAGACCGCCGCACCTCCGAACACGACGAGACGGCGACGTCGATAGACCTGGGCGCGCGATGCTGACACCGCGCAATCCTATTAGCTGCGGGGCCGCGCCCTCAGCGCACGCGCAGCTCCCACATGGCGACGGCACTCGCGGCGGCCACGTTGAGCGAATCGATGCCGCGCGACATGGGGATCGTCACGACCGTGTCGGCCGCGGCGATCGCAGCGCGGCTGAGCCCATCACCCTCCGTGCCCAGCACGAGGGCGATCCGCTCGGGAGCAGCCGCGGCGAATGTGTCGAGCGTCACCGCGCCGTCCTCCAGCGCGAGGGCTGCGATGTGGAACCCGGCGTCAGAGAGGATCTCCCGCGCCTCGGGCCATTCAGGGAGCCTCGTCCAGGGAACCTGCAACACGCTCCCCATGCTGACGCGCACGCTGCGTCGGTAGAAGGGGTCTGCGCAGCGCGGCGTGATGAGCACGGCATCCGCCCCGAGTCCTGCCGCCGCGCGGAAGATGGCGCCGACATTCGTGTGGTCGGCGAGATCCTCGAGGATCACGACCCGCCGAGCATCCGAGATGGTCTCGGCGACGGATGCCAACGGGGGCCGGTGCATCGACGCGAGCGCGCCCCGGTGCAGGCTGAACCCCGTGAGCGCCGTGAGCACGGCGTCGTCGCCGACGTAGACCGGCACGTCGAACCGTTCAGCGTGTTCAGCGACGTCGGGCAGCCACTTCTCGAGTACGAGGAATGACCGCGGGCGGTGGCCGGCATCGATTGCGCGGCCGATGACCTTGGAGGACTCGGCGATGTAGAGGCCGCCCGCCGGCTCCTGCAGTCTGCGCAGCACGACGTCGGTGAGACGTGCATAGTCGTCCAGTCCGGGCGCGGAGAGGTCCTCCACCCTGATCGTGCGCATGTGTGACTCTTCCAGCTCCGGGGACCCGATTCGGTGCCCCGAGGAAACATATCGGATGCCGCGAACGCTTAAGGTGTGAGAGGGCGTTTCCACTTCGCCCGCGACGAGGAACCGATGCCAGAAGACACCCCCGCGACGCTCCGCCACGCGACGTCGCCCTCCCCCGAGTCGCTCGATGCCGCCGCCGCGCTCATTCGGGGCAGGACGCTCGCCGTGCTGACGGGTGCCGGTCTCAGCACCGACTCGGGAATCCCCGACTACCGCGGCGAGGGTGCGCCCGCGCGTTCACCCATGACGTTCTCCCAGTTCCTCGAGAGCGAGCAGTACCGCAAGCGCTACTGGGCCGGCAGCCACCTCGGATGGCGGGCCTTCTCTCGCGCGCAGCCCAACGCGGGACACCTGGCCCTTGCCGCGCTTGAGACGGGCGGCGTTGCCAATGGCGTCGTGACGCAGAACGTCGATGGCCTCCACGTCGAGGCCGGGTCCGCCAAGGTCGTGGACCTGCACGGGTCGATGGCGCGGGTCAAGTGCCTCGACTGCGGGCAGTTCTTCGCCCGCTCGGCCGTGGCCGAGACGATCGTCGCTGCGAACCCCTGGCTCGAGGAACCCGGGGCGGTCGAACTGGGCCCGGATGGGGACGTGGCGCCTGGCAGGCTCGGCGACTTCACGATCCCGTCCTGTACGGTCTGCGGCGGGATGCTCAAGCCAGACGTCGTCTTCTTCGGCGAGTTCGTGCCGACCGAACGATTCGCCGAGGCACGGGCCCTCGTGCACAGCGCCGACGTCTTCCTGGTGGCTGGCTCCTCCCTCGTCGTGAACTCGGGCATCCGCCTGCTCGAGGTGGCCCTGCGCAGGCGCGCGCCCGTCATCATCGTCAACCGGGGCATGACCAAGGGCGACGGCCGCGCGGCGCTCAAGATCGATGCCGGGGCCAGCCCCACGCTCGAAGGTCTCGTGGAACGGCTGCTGCCGTGACCCGGCTCGTGTTGGTACGCCACGGCGAGACCGACTGGAACCGCGCGCGACGCGTGCAGGGTCGCACCGACATCCCGCTCAACGAGACGGGGCGGACCCAGGCGCGACGCACGGCCGCGGCACTCGCGGGCCAGCGCTGGGACGCCATCTACGCGAGCCCCCTCTCGCGTGCCTACGAGACGGCTCGCATCATGGCGGAGTCGCTGGGTCTCGCCGCGCCCGAGGTGCGCGACGCACTCATGGAACGCAACTACGGCGAGGCAGAGGGTTTGACTGGGCAGGAGGTCGAAGCACGCTTTCCTGGCTCCATCGACGTACCCGGCCGTGAGCGGCGCTCGCATGCCGTGGCCCGTGCCATCCCCGCGCTTGAGGACATCGCGGAGGAACACCCCGGTGGCCGTGTGCTCGTGGTGACGCATGGCGGCCTCATCCGCTCCCTCCTCATGCGCCTGGAGCCCGGGGAAGGCGACCACCACACGGAGGCCATCCCCAACGGCTCGGTGCACTCACTCGACTACGCGGAGGGCGCGCTCGCGCTCGTCGGCTTCAACGAGGAGCTCGTCGTGCCCGGCGAGGGCGATGAAGACATCACCGAGCAGAACCCCGTCGAGGGCCGCGAATCCGACCGCGAGTGAGCGGATGCTTCATGAGCTCCTGTGCGAGTTCATAGAGCGTGCGAGCCGAGCGTTCCCAGGTGAACTCCTGCACCTGCTGGCTAGCGAGCTCCGATCGCCGCTCCCACTCCCCCGGTGTTTCGAGTTCGCACACCCGCGCCGCGAGTTCGGCAGGGTCATCCGGATCGAAGTAACCGGCCGCGTCACCGCCGATCTCGTGGAAGACGGGGATGTCGCTCACGACGATCGGCGTGCCCTGCGCCATCGCCTCAACGAGCGGGATGCCGAAGCCCTCGTCGCGTGATGCGGAGACGAGGGCCGTCGCGCCCTTGAGCAGCTCGCGGTATTCCTCGTCGCTGACACCGTCCTTGAAGACGAGGGCGCCGACGGGGGCAAGCGCCTCGAGTCGTCGTCGCTCGTCCTCGCTCGCCCTGCTGAGGAGGAGCGCCGTGTATCCCGGGAGGTGGTGGAGTGCCCTGGCGATCAACTCGACGTTTTTGTAGGGCATGAAGGACCCCATGTAGACGAGTTCGCGACGCTGCGGGGCGCGCCGCGGTGCCACCGGCTCCTGTCTCACGGCACTGCGCACGACTGTGAGGGGTCGATCCGTGATGCCGGCAGCCCGGATCTCCCGACTCGTCGTGTAGGAGCCCGTCACAATGGCATCCGCTCTCCGCAGGAGCATGCGCACGGGCAGGTAGGTCCAGTGGTACACCCGCCAGCCAGCCCGAACGGCCCACGAGAACTCGCGCGGCGGGGTCGGGCTGCGGTAGTAGATCAGGTCGTGCAGTGTGAGGATGAAGCGATAGCGACGGCCGCAGGACCCCATCATCTGCATGGGCGTGAAGACGACGTCGGGCTTGGCACGGTTGACGATGAGCGAGACCCACGGCTCGCGAAGGCTCGTGGGGTCAGTCCCCATAATCCAGGGCAGGTCCGGCAGCATCGCGAGCTGTCGCTCATCGCTGATGAGCATCGTGACCGGCGTGAGTCGAGCGAGTTCGGTGACGAGCTCCGCCGTGTAGCGGCTGATGCCATCGTGACGCTCCAGCCGCGTGTACCGGCAGTCGAAGACGATCTTCACGAGGCGCGGTGGCGGGCCAGGAATGCTTCGATGGCGGATGCCGCGACTGCCGGCGTCTCGTAGTGGATGAGATGCCCGACCTCCGGGATCACGACGAGCTCAGAACCTGCGATAGCCCCGTTGAGCGCACGGATCGCGGAGAGCGGCGTGATGTCGTCGCGCTCTGCCGCCACGAGCAGGGTCGGCGGCGTGATCGCATGGGCGAACTCGCCGACCGATCGGGTGACGGATGCGTCGAAGCCCTCCAGGATCGTCTGCTTCGACGCGAAGCGGCTGAAATAGGTGTCGTGCTGGCCGTGGATCCACCGGCGCAGGCCCCTGTTCTTCGTCTTCGCCAGGGCGATGCTCATGCCCCGCACGATGACGGGCGAGCCGAGGAAGGCGCGGGCGGCGCGCTCCGGCAACAGGCGGGCGGAGCGGTAGAACCCGACGGTGAGCGCTGTCGCGACGGGCCGCGGGCCCTCGAGCCCCGGCACCGCGATGGGGTTCACGAGCACGATGGCGGGCGCAGTGAGGCCGCGGGCCACGGCGGCTGAGACGACGATCGAGCCGAAGGAGTGGCCCAGTACGGCCGCGTTCCCAGTCAGCCCGAGGGCCTCCATGAAGGCGATGAGCCAGGTGGCGTATCCGTCGATGTCGTGTGCGGCCTCCGTCATGGCGCCGGACTCACCGAAGCCGGGGAGGTCAGGCGCGATGAAGCGCATGCCCGGAAGGTGGGCCACGATCGGCTCGAGCCCGTGGTGCTCGCCGCGATAGCCGTGCACCAGAACGACCGTGGTCGTGGCATCCGCGTCGCCGTAGGTCCAGTACTTGGTCTCGTTGCCCAACAGCGTCACCGACTGTTGTGTGACCGGGATACGGGCGAGTTGCTGCGCGTAGGGCGATGCCGCATGCGGCGACTGGGCATTCATCGGCCCCAGTCTACGGTTCGGCTGGGCGTCAGCCGTTTCACACCCGGGATGGTCGCGGTCGACTTAGACTCGAGACGATGATCCGTCACCAGCCCAGAGGAGACTCGTGAGCTTCACCGCACCCATCCAGTTGCCCGGTCTCACCCTTGACCCCCTGTGGCACCGCAGGTCTGTCTTCTACCAGGTGATGGTGCGGTCATTCGTCGACAGCAACGGTGACGGCAATGGTGACCTGGCGGGCCTGATCTCGCGTCTCGACTACCTGCAGTGGCTTGGGGTCGACGCCCTCTGGATCCCGCCGTTCTTCACCTCGCCCCTGCGCGACGGTGGCTACGACGTCGCCGACTACAAGTCGATCCTGCCCGAGTTCGGCACGCTCGATGAGTTCCGTGACCTCGTGACGAAGGCGCACGAGCGCAACATGCGCGTCATCATCGATCTTCCGCTCAACCACACCTCCGACCAGCACGAGTGGTTCCAGCAGTCACGCACCGACCCGGATGGTCCCTACGGCGACTTCTATGTCTGGAGCGACAGCGACGAGAAGTACCCAAACATCCGCATCATCTTCACCGACTACGAGGAATCGAACTGGGCCTTCGACTCGGAGCGCCGCCAGTTCTACTTCCACCGCTTCTTCTCGCACCAGCCCGACCTCAACTTCGACAACCCGGCCGTGCACGACGCCGTCTTCGAGATCGTGCGCTTCTGGCTCGACCTGGGCGTCGACGGCTTCCGCCTCGATGCGATCCCCTACCTCTACGAGTCGGATGAGGGCAATGGCGAGGGCGAGCCCAAGACCCACGAGTTCCTCAAGAAGCTGCGAGCCATGGTCGACCGCGACTACCCGGGTCGCATCATGATCGCCGAGGCCAACCAGTGGCCCCGCGAGGTCGCCGCATTCCTCGGCACGGAGGAGGAGCCGGAGTGCCACATGGCATTCGACTTCCCCGTCATGCCCCGCATCTTCTACTCGCTCCGCTCGCAGAATGCCAAGGAGCTTGTGCAGGTGCTCAGTGAGACGACTGACATCCCTGAGGGTGCTGGCTGGGGGGTGTTCCTGCGCAATCACGACGAGCTGACCCTCGAGATGGTCTCCGAGGAGTATCGCCAGGCGATGTACGGCTGGTATGCCTACGACCCGCGGATGCGCGTCAACGTCGGTATTCGTCGGCGGCTCGCTCCCCTGCTCGACAACTCACGCGACGAGCTCGAACTCGCGCACGCACTCCTCTTCTCGCTGCCCGGCAGTCCATTCATCTACTACGGCGACGAGATCGGGATGGGCGACAACATCTGGCTCGACGACCGCGATGCATCCCGCACGCCCATGCAGTGGACGCCAGACCGCAACGCCGGGTTCTCGACGGCCGATCCGGGAAAGCTCTACCTGCCAGTCGTCCAGTCTCTCGTCTACAACTACACCCAGACGAATGTCGAGTCGCAGCTTGCGCAGTCACGGTCGCTCCTGCACTGGGTGCGCAACGTCATCCACGTGCGCAAGGCGCATCCCGTGTTCGGCCTCGGCAGCATCCGCGTGCTGGAGACGAGTCACGAGTCGGTGCTCGCCTTCGTGCGTTCCTATGAGGGCGCTGGTACGCAGTTCGGTGACCCGGCGGAAGACGTGCTGTGCGTCTTCAGCTTCGCGCACAACCCAATCTCGGTCACGATCAAGGCTGACGATCTCGCTGGCGCGCCCCTCGTCGACCTCTTCGGTGGCAGCGAGTTCCCCGCCTTCGATGACTCTGGGTCGCTGACACTGACGCTCGGCACGCAGAGCTTCTTCTGGCTGCACGTCGGTTTCCACTGACACCCCGCTGAGCTGCCCGAGCGGTGTCGGAGGTCGCCAATAGAGTGAGGGCGTGACTACTTCATGGGTTGATGTGCTGGGGGTCTTCGACCTGGAGACGACGGGGATCGACATCGAGACGAGCCGCATCGTCTCGGCGCATGTCGGCCTCATCGACGGCCTCGGCGCGAGCGTCGAGCAGCACCTCTGGCTCGCAGATCCCGGCGTCGAGATCCCGGCGCAGGCCGCCGCCGTGCACGGCATCACGACCGAGCGCGCCCGCACCCTCGGTCGCCCCGCGCGTGAGGTTGTCTCGGAGATCCTCGAGAGCCTCCGCCACCTCTTCGAGCGCGGCGTGCCCGTCACGGTCTTCAACGCGCCCTATGACCTGTCATTGCTGCAGCGGGAGGCGGTGCGCCACGGGCTCGAGCCGCTCGCCGAGCCGTTCCCCGTGATCGATCCGCTCGTGATCGACAAGGCGGTGGATCGCTACCGGCGCGGCAAGCGCACCCTCGAGGTCTCGGCGCAGCACTACGGGGTACCGCTCACCGACGCCCACGACGCGGGCGCCGATGCGATTGCGGCCGGACGTGTCGCCCAGGCGATCGTGCGGCGCTTCGCGGGTGACCTGCCGACGGATGCCGCGGGCCTTCACCACGCGCAGGTCGGGTGGTATGAGCAGCAGGCCGAGAGCTTCCAGGACTACATGCGGCGTACCAAGGACCCATCCTTCGTGACGTCGACGGCGTGGCCCCTGCGTTAGCAGTCGAACGGTCCGCCTCGTTCTTCGAGAACTCGCTCCCGGGCAAAGAAGAAGCGGGCGGCTGGCCGAAGCCAACCGCCCGCTGATTCGGGTGTGATCACCCGAGAAGACTGATCAGGAACCGAAGCCCTTGTAGCGGTTCTTGAACTTCTCGACGCGGCCAGCGGAGTCCATGATGCGCTGCTTGCCGGTGTAGAAGGGGTGCGACTCCGACGAGATCTCGACGTCGATGACGGGGTAGGTGTTGCCGTCTTCCCACTCGATGGTCTTGTCGCTGCCGACGGTGGACCGGGTCAGGAACGTGGCGCCCGACGCGAGGTCACGGAAGACGACGGGTGCGTACTCGGGGTGGATGCCAGACTTCATTGGTACTTCCTTGAGTGGGATGTCATGGGACAGGTGAGAAAAGACAGAAACTCGTGGCTCAACGGCCAACCATCTACGATACCAGAACTTAGGAGGCGCGCGCGGTGTAGCGGCCCTCGTCGTTGCGGATCTCGAGTCCGAGGCCGAATGTGTCGCTCAGCAGCTCGGAGGTCAGCACCTCATCGATCGGGCCGGCCGCCCGGATTCCGCCCTCTGCCATGAGCATCGCGTGGCTGAATCCGACGGGGATCTCCTCGACATGATGTGTGACCATGACGATGGCGGGAGCATCCTGCGAAGAGGCGTAGCCGCTCAGCAGCTGCAGCAGTTCCTCGCGCGAGCCGAGGTCGAGGCTTGCGGCCGGTTCGTCGAGGAGCAGGATCTCGGGATCGGTCATGACGGAGCGTGCGATCTGCACCCGCTTCTGCTCGCCGTCGCTCAGGTCACCGAAGCGGCGTTCGGCGAGGTGGCTGAGCTTCCATTCGGCAAGCACACGTTCGGCACGGCGGGTGTCGAGTTCCTCGTAGGACTCGGTCCAGCGCCCCGTGACGGAGTACGCCGCCGTCATGACGACGTCAATGACACGCTCGTTTCGGGGCAGGCGACGCGCCATGGCGGTGGATGCGAAACCGATGCGCGGGCGCAGCTCGAAGACGTCGACGCTTCCGAGCCGCGCGTCGAGCAGTTCTGCCTCACCCGATGTCGGGTGGATGAGCGCCGAGGCGAGCTGGAGGAGCGTCGTCTTGCCCGCTCCGTTCGGGCCCAGGATGACCCAGCGCTCTTCGCTGTCGACGTTCCAGTCGATCGAATCGAGAATGCGGTTCCCATCTCGCACAACGGACACATCAGAGAGCTTGAGAACGCTGGCCATGAACTAAACCCTACCCTCAGTGACTGCGTCTTTCAGGGTGACACAGCGGGCGCGGAAAGGAGGCTGCGATAGATCTCCTCCGTGCGGCGCGCGATGCGGGACCAGCCGAACTCCTGCTCGGCGCGACGTCGTCCCGCCTCGCCCATCCGAGCGGCCGCCTCTGGGTCGGAGACGACCTCGAGCAGTGCCTGCGCGAGGTCCTGCACGAAGCGCTCGGGATCGAGCGGGGTGCCGGATCCGTCGTCGACCTGCTCGATGGGCACGAGTCGCCCCGTGACACCGTCGTCGACGACCTCGGGGATTCCGCCCGTTGCGGTCCCCACGACGGCCGCACCACACGCCATGGCTTCGAGATTCACGATGCCGAGCGGTTCGTAGACGGAGGGGCACACGAAGGTCGTTGCCGCCGTGAGCACGGCCGAGAGCTCATGGCGCGGGAGCACGCGGTCGATCCAGATGACTCCACCCCGGGCATCCTGCAGCTTCTGCACGGCGTCCCGCACCTCGGCCATGAGGGCGGGTGTGTCGGGCGCCCCGGCGCACAGGACGAGCTGCACGTCGCGCGGCAACTGCGCAGCCGCCTTGAGCAGGTAGGTGAGCCCCTTCTGTCGTGTGATCCGCCCGACGAAGACCACGGATGGGCGCGCGGGGTCGATGCCGAGCGAGCGCAGGGTCTCGGGGTCCTCCGTCGGTTTCCAGGCGTCGAGGTCGATGCCGTTGTAGACGACGTGCACCCTGTCTGGGTCGAGGTTCGGGTAGGAACGTAGGATGTCTCGGCGCATGCCCTCGCTCACTGCGATGACGGCAGCCGCACCCGAGAATGCCTGCTGCTCGATCCAACTCGAGACCCGATACCCGCCGCCGAGCTGCTCGGCTTTCCACGGGCGCAGCGGCTCAAGGCTGTGGGCGGTGACGACGTGCGGGATGCCGTGGAGGAGGCTCGCGACGTGCCCCGCGCCATTCGCGTACCAGGTGTGGGAGTGCACGATATCGGCGCCCGCGACATCCTGTGCGATCTCGAGGTCAGTGCCGAGGGTCGTGAGCGCCGCGTTTGCCGATTGGAGGCCACCCGGCGTCGTGTATGCCGTCACTCCCGATTCGGCGCGTTCGGCGCCGAAACAGCGCACCTGCACGTCAAGCGTGTGCCTGAGCTCCTTGACCAGCTCGGCCACATGGACTCCGGCACCCCCGTAAACCTCGGGCGGGTACTCGCGGGTGACGACATCGACTCTCACAGCTTGAACGGTAGTACAGACGCATGTTCGCGCATACTGTGGAGCAATGGCCTCCCAGAAGATCTTCGGAATCGTCCTCGCCGGCGGCGAGGGCAAGCGCCTCATGCCCCTCACGGCAGACCGTGCGAAGCCCGCGGTGCCCTTCGCCGGCAACTATCGCCTCATCGACTTCGCCCTCTCCAACCTGATCAACTCGGGCCTCCGGCAGATCGTCGTGTTGACGCAGTACAAGTCGCACAGCCTCGACCGCCACGTCTCGCAGACCTGGCGGCTCTCCGGCCTGACGAACTCCTATGTGGCATCCGTGCCAGCGCAGCAGCGGCTCGGCAAGCGGTGGTTCGCGGGCTCCGCAGACGCGATCCTGCAGAGCCTCAACCTCCTCCGTGATGAGAAGCCCGACATCGTCGTCGTGGTCGGTGCCGATCACGTCTACCGCATGGACTTCAGCCAGATGATCGACGCTCACATCGAGTCCGGGGCTGGCGTCACGGTCGCCGCGATCCGCCAGCCGATCTCCCTCGCCAACCAATTCGGCGTCATCGAGGTGGAGAAGGACGATCCCACCCGCATCCACGCGTTCCACGAGAAGCCGCAGGAGCCAGTCGGCCTGCCCGACTCCCCCAACGAGGTGCTCGCGTCGATGGGCAACTACGTCTTCGACGCCGACGTACTGATGGATGCCGTGCTGCGTGACGGCGAGACGCCCTCGTCGAACCACGACATGGGCGGGGATATCGTGCCCGACTTCGTCTCGCGAGGCGACGCGGCCGTCTACGACCTGATCCGCAACGAGGTGCCGGGGGCTACGGACCGCGACCGCTACTACTGGCGCGACGTGGGAACGATCGACTCCTACTACGACGCACACCGGGATCTCATCTCGGCGTTGCCGGTCTTCAATCTCTACAACCGCACCTGGCCTATCTTCAACCAGCAGTTCAACGCTCCCCCGGCGAAGTTCGTGCGCGACGCCTCCGGCAACCTCGGCACGACGATCGACTCGATCGTCTCACTCGGGTCGCTCCTGTCGGGCGCACATGTCGAGCGCAGCGTGCTGGGACCGTGGGCGACGATCGAGTCCGGTGCCCGCGTCGTCGACTCGATCGTCTTCGACCACGTGCGCATCGGGCAGGGAGCGGTCGTGCAGCGGGCTATTCTGGACAAGGAAGTCGTTGTCGACCCGGGTGCGACAGTGGGGGTGGATGCCGCTGCTGACCGCTCGCGCGGCTATACCGTCACCGATTCGGGCATCACGGTCGTCGGCAAGGGAGTCCACGTCGTCACCTGATCCCGGCGCTGGTGCGCCGCCCGTCGTTTGGATGCGCCCATGCCCTTTCTCGTTGTGCTCGACGTCGACTCGACCCTCATCGAGAACGAGGTGATCGAGCTGCTCGCTGAGGAGGCGGGCAGCCTGGAACTCGTGGCGGATGTCACAGCGCGGGCGATGAACGGCGAGATCGACTTCGCGGAGAGCCTGCGCCTGCGCGTGGCGACCCTTGAGGGCCTCCCCGTCTCGGCCTTCGAGACCGTGCGCGGCCGTGTCGAGGTCACGAAGGGTGTGCCCGAGCTTGTGGCGGGTCTCCACGCCGCCGGAGCGAAGATCGGCGTGGTCTCGGGAGGCTTCCACGAGATCGTGGATCCCTTCGCCGCGAAACTCGACCTCGACTACTGCCGAGCCAACCGACTCGAGACGCGCGACGGGGTGTTGACGGGTCGAGTGTTGGGCGAGGTCATCCATGCGGAGGCCAAGGCGGATGCCATCGCGGAGTGGGCCCTGGATGCCGGAGTGCCCCTGCGTTGCACCGTCGCGGTCGGGGACGGTGCCAACGACCTGCGGATGATGGAACGCGCTGGGCTCTCGATCGCCTTTGATGCCAAGGCGCCCGTGCGCCAGGCGGCAGACCTCGTGCTCGACGAGCGGGACCTCTCCCTCGTGCTCGGCGCTCTGGGGCTCGGCGCCGACTGAGGGGTACTGAGCGGGCTAGTGCCCCATCCCGAGGCCGCCGTCGACAGGAATCACTGCTCCGCTGATGTAGGCGGCATCGTCGCTCGCGACCCAGGCGATGACGCGCGCGACCTCTTGGGGCGACGCGAAGCGGGCGGCCGGGATGCTCGCCTTGTACTGCGCCTGCGTGTCGGCCGGGAGTTCCGCCGTCATGTCGGTCTCGATGAAGCCGGGCGCCACGACGTTGGCGGTGATGCCCCTTGCGCCGAGTTCCCGCGTGACGGAGCGCGCAAGACCGACGAGGCCCGCCTTCGAGGCGGCGTAGTTGGCCTGCCCTGGGCCGCCGTAGAGACCCACGACGCTCGAGACGAGCACGATCCTGCCGTAGCGGGCCTTGAGCATGCCCTTCGAGGCGCGCTTCACGACCCGGAATGCACCCGTGAGGTTCGTGTCGACGACCGAGGTGAAGTCCTCGTCGCTCATCCGCATCAGGAGGGTGTCGCGAGTGATGCCGGCATTCGCGACGACGACCTCGACGGGGCCGAGCTCGGCCTCGATCTGGGTGAAGGCCGCATCGATCGACTCGGGATCAGTGACATCCGCGCGCACCGTCAGGCAACCCTCGGGGCCCTCGCCCGAACGTGCGGTCACGGCGACCCTGTGTCCCTGTGCCAGGAACTCCTCGGCGATCGCATACCCGATGCCCCGGTTGCCGCCCGTCACGAGCACAGTTCTCTTGGTCATCCTTGCCCTCATCACCTTGATCTCCGCGGTCGGAGATGTGCCGACGCACCCGTGCCGAGCCGTGTTCCGGTACCCGGCAAACTCATACGATCTTAGTCGTAGGCTAGAGCGAGACTCTCATGGCAAAGCCACAATCGATCACCTCCCTTCCGCCGTCGCCGGATGACGACCGCAGGAGCCGGATGCTGCGCTACACGATCGCGATGAGCATTCGCGTCGTGTGCCTCTTCGCGTGCTTCGTCGTGCCGGGTTGGTGGATCGTGATTCCCGCGATCGGCGCGATCGTACTGCCCTACATTGCGGTCGTCGTGGCAAATGTCTCGACGGGCGTGCGCGGCGGCGTCGAGGCGCCGGACCCGCGCAGTGTCGAGCGCTACCGCGGTGAAGGAGAGCAGTGATCACGCTGGACCAGGGCCCGCAGGCCCCGCAGTGCTCGCGTGCCGGCTGCCGTGCCGATGCCGGCTGGTCGGTCAACTGGCGCAACCCGCGCATCCATGACGAGTCCCGCACGAAGGTGTGGCTGGCGTGCGAGGAGCACGTCGACTACCTCCGCGACTACCTCGCGACACGGGACTTTCCCGTTGAGGCCGTTCCCTTCGGGGAGACTCGATGAGCGGCTGGCGCTTCGTGCTCTCGTGGCGCTGGGCGGGCTACACGGCACTCGTCATCGTCTTCGCGATCGCCAGCTGTGGTTTCGGCAACTGGCAGTTCGACCGGCGTGCTGAAGCACAGCATGCGATTGCCCTCGTCGAGGCGAACTATGAGCGCGAACCCGTGCCCGTCGCCTCAGCGCTTGACACGCTCGACGCCTACGACGAGAGCCAGAAGTGGACGCCGGTCACGCTCAGCGGCACCTACCTCAAGGATGAGGAGGTGCTCGTGCGCAATCGTCCCTATCGGGGCTCGCCGGGCTTCGAGGTGCTCACTCCCCTGCTGCTTGACGACGGAACCGTCTTCGTCGTCAACCGCGGATGGGTTCCGACCGGCAACCTTCAGGACGCGCCCGACTCGGTCGCCGAGGCGCCCGACGGCCGGGTGACGGTCGTCGCTCGTTTGAAGGAGGGAGAGCCGATCCTCCCGGGACGAAGCTCCCCCATCGGCACGAACCAGATCGCGACGATCCACCTGCCAGAGGTCGCGGAGCGCGTGGACCTGCCCACCTACACGGGCGCCTACGGTGCGGTGGAGTCGCAGGAACCTGCGCCGAGCGAGACCCTCGTGACTCCACCCAAACCGGAACCGGATGAGGGTCCTCACCTCTCCTACGCCCTGCAGTGGTACGTCTTCGCGCTGCTCGCGTTCATCGGTCTCGGCTGGGCACTGCGCCAGGAGTACCGCGTCGTCAACTCTGAGGACGAGCGAGTGCAGCGGGATGCCGAGCGCCGCGAGGCTCGAAGGTCACGGCGATCGCCGAGCGACGCTGAGATCGAGGATGCCCTGCTCGACGAAGCGGCGCATCGCTAGACCTGATCAGGCGAGCGTGATGAGGTCCGCGTAGTCGGGGCTCCAGTGGTCCTCGACGCCGTCGGGAAGGATGAGCACGCGCTCCGGGTTCAGGGCCTCCACCGCGCCCTCATCGTGGCTCACGAGCACAACCGCTCCCGCATAGTTGGCAAGGGCATCCAGGATCTCGATCCGGCTCGCGGGGTCGAGGTTGTTCGTGGGCTCGTCGAGCAGGAGCACATTGGCGCCAGAGACGACGATCATCGCGAGCGCAAGACGGGTCTTCTCACCGCCCGAGAGCACCCCGGCAGGCTTGTGCGAGTCGTCGCCCGTGAAGAGGAACGATCCAAGGACCCTTCGCGCCTCGGTCTCGGTCAGATTCGGTGAGGCAGAGACCATGTTCTCGAGCACTGAGCGCTTGACGTCGAGCGTCTCGTGTTCCTGGGCGTAGTAGCCGATGCGGAGGCCGTGGCCCGGTTCCACCTGGCCCGTGTCGGGCTTGTCGACGCCGGCGAGCATCCGGAGCAGCGTGGTCTTGCCCGCACCATTGAGCCCGAGCACGACGACCTTCGAGCCGCGATCGATCGCGAGGTCGACCGCCGTGAAGATCTCGAGTGAGCCGTAGCTCTTGCTGAGATTCTTGGCGGTGAGAGGAGTGCGGCCGCAGGGGGCCGGCTCGGGGAAGCGGAGCTTGGCCACGCGGTCGGCCGAACGCACCTCTTCCAGGCCGGAGAGCATCTTCTCCGCACGGCGCACCATCTGGTGGGCAGCGGCCGCCTTGCTCGCCTTCGCACCGAAGCGCGCCGCCTGCTGCTGCAGCACGGTCGCCTTCTTCTCGACGTTGGCGCGCTCCTTCTTGCGGCGCTCCTCGTCGGCCTCGCGCTGGCGCAGGTAGTGCTTCCAGCCCATGTTGTAGACGTCGATCACCTGGCGGTTCGCGTCGAGGTAGAAGACCTTGTTGACGGTCTCCCCCACGAGTTCGATGTCGTGGCTGATGACGATGAAGCCGCCGGAGTAGCCCTTGAGGAACTCCCGGAGCCACACGACGGAGTCGGCATCCAGGTGGTTGGTCGGCTCGTCGAGGATCATGGTCTCGGCATCGGAGAACAGGATGCGCGCGAGCTCGATACGACGCCGCTGGCCGCCCGAGAGCGTCCTGAGCGGCTGGTCGAGGATGCGATCGGGGAGGTTGAGGTTGCTTGCGATCGATGCGGCTTCCGCTTCCGCCGCATAGCCTCCGAGCGCATCGAAGCGGTCGGTGAGGCGCGAGTACTTCTTCATCGCCGCTTCGGCCACTTCGGGGTCGCCCGAGCCCATTTGCGCACTCGCCTCTTGCATCCCGAGCACCAGCTGCCCAAGCCCGCGGGCGTCAAGGATGCGCGTGCGGGCGAGGTCGTCCGGGTTGCCGGAGCGGGGATCCTGGGGAAGGTAGCCGACCTCGCCGGATCGGTCGATCCGGCCGCTCGTGGGCAGCGTCTCGCCGGCGAGCGTCTTGGTCAGGGTCGTCTTGCCCGCGCCGTTACGGCCGACGAGTCCGATCTTGTCTCCCCTGTCGACGCGGAATGTGACGCCCTCCATGAGCGTGCGAGCTCCGACGCGGATCTCGAGGTCTTGCACGCTCAGCACAGGCAGCATCCATTCAGGGGCTCCGGTAGCGGAGCAGAGGGGAAGGGGGAAACCCCTAGTATATTTGCGTTTAGATGTGTGGGGGCTCCAGCACGAAAGGGTGAGGATGCTCGACCCAAGGACGGTGGGCCTGCGAGGGGCGTTCAACTCGCTCAATCGTCGACGCCTGCACCTCGGCCCCGACACGCTCGCGGACCGCGTGTTCGCGCCGTCGCTCCTCATGGATTTCGTGCTCGTGCTGTGCGGGGCGGCCATCGTTTCGCTCGCCGCCCAGTTCGTCGTCGCGCTGTGGCCGGTGCCGTCGACGGGCCAGATCATCGGCGTACTCCTCGTCGGATACTGCCTGGGTGCCCTGAGGGCCGGGCTCGCGCTCGTGCTCTATCTCGTGCTCGGCGGCGTCGGCGTTCCCGTGTTCAACAACGGCGGAGCCGGGTGGCAACACCTCTCGGGAGACACCGGCGGCTACCTCGTCGGCTTCGTCGTGGCGGCGGTCCTGGCAGGGCTGTGCGCCGCGCGAGGATGGGATCGCCGGTTCATCCCGAACTTCGTGTGGTCGTGGGTGATCACGCTCCTGGTCTACGCCTTCGGCGTCGCGCGACTCATGAACGTCCGCGGCTACGACCTGGGCAGCGCACTCAACGACGGATTCCTGCCGCTCGTCTTCGCGGGGGTCGTGAAAGTGCTGGCTGTCGCCATTGCGGTCCCCTTGGCGTGGCGCCTCGACGCGGGTCTCCCCACGCCGAAGCCATCACTGTCGACGAACGTCTGAGATCGTCCCTACATCGCGAAGCCGAGGGCCCGCATCATCTCGCGGCCGTCGTCCGTGATCTTCTCGGGACCCCACGGCGGCATCCACACCCAGTTGATGCGGAACTGCTCGACGACGCCATCGAGTGCCTGGGCGGTCTCATCCTCGATCACGTCGGTGAGGGGGCACCCTGCGGAGGTCAGCGTCATGCTGATGATGAGCGCGTCGTTCTCCTCGTCCCACGTGAGGTCGTAGATGAGGCCGAGGTCGACGATGTTGACGCCGAGCTCGGGGTCCATGACCTCTTTGAGCGCCTCTTCGACCTGGTTGAACAGTTGGGGCTCGAGTGCAACAGCCATGGCTCTAGCCTACGTTCGAGCCTGTGAGATAGCGATCGTAGCCCTCGTTCTCGAGACGGTCAGCCAGCTCGGGGCCGCCCTGCTCGGCAACGCGGCCGTCGACGAAGACGTGCACGAAGTCCGGCTTGATGTAGCGGAGGATGCGCGTGTAGTGCGTGATGAGCAGGATGCCGAGGTCAGTGGTCTCCCTGGCGCGGTTGACGCCCTCGGAGACGACCTTCAGCGCGTCGACGTCAAGCCCGGAGTCCGTCTCATCGAGCACGGCGAAGCGCGGCTTCAGGAGTTCCATCTGGAGGATCTCGTGGCGCTTCTTCTCGCCACCCGAGAAGCCCTCGTTGACGTTGCGCTCGGCGAAGGTGCGGTCCATCCGAAGGTTGTCCATCGACGCCCGCACGTCTTTGATCCAGCTGCGGATGGCCGGAGCCTCCCCGTCGATCGCGGTCTTGGCAGTGCGGAGGAAGTTCGAGACCGTGACGCCGGGGATCTCGACGGGGTACTGCATCGCGAGGAAGAGGCCGGCACGAGCCCGCTCGTCGACGCTCATCTCGAGCACGTCTTCACCATCGAGGGTGATCGTGCCGCTCTCGACCTTGTACTTGGGGTGTCCTGCGAGGGTATAGGCCAGCGTCGATTTGCCGGAGCCGTTGGGGCCCATGATCGCGTGGGTCTGACCCGACGTGAGAGTGAGGTCGACGCCCTTCAGGATCTGCTTGTCGCCCTGTTCGGTCTCGACGCTGACGTGGAGATCGCGGATGATCAGTTCTGACATTGTGCGAATTCTTCTTTCTCTTCGGCCGCTCTGGGCCGGATGTTCTGGGCCGGATGCTTTGGGCCGGGTGCTCAGGAGGGGTAGGTCGGCGTGGGGTCGACGAAGACGTCGCCGTCGACGACCGAGACCGCGAAGACCGGGACCGGTTCGTAGGCGGGCAGCGTCAGCGGCTTTCCGGTCTTGAGGGAGAACTGGGAGCCGTGCGCCCAGCACTCGAGGGTGTCATCCTCGACGAAGCCCTCCGACAGGGAGATGTCGCCGTGCGTGCAGGTGTCGCCGATGGCGTGGACGTCGCCGGCGGAGTCGCGCACGACCGCGATGGGCGTGTCGCCGATCACGACACGCACCGCCGCATTGACGGTCAGTTCGTCGAGGGCGCAGATTCGGACACTCATGCGCTCACCGCCAGCTCCGCTTCGACCGCCGCATCGAGACGCTCCTCGATCGACGGCACGCCGATCTTCTGGATGACCTCGCCCAGGAAGCCGCGGACGACGAGGCGGCGTGCCTCGTCCTCGGGAATCCCGCGTGCCTGGAGGTAGAAGAGCTGCTCGTCGTCGAAGCGGCCGCTCGCGCTGGCGTGGCCCGCGCCGAGAATGTCGCCCGTCTCGATCTCGAGGTTCGGCACGGAATCGGCGCGTGCGCCGTCGGAGAGCAGCAGGTTGCGGTTCTGCTCGTAGCTCTCCGTGCCGTTGCCCTCGCGGCCGATCAGCACGTCGCCGATCCACACGGTGTGCGCGCCGTCGCCCTGGAGGGCGCCCTTGTAGGTAACGGTCGACTTGGTTTGCGGGCCGTCGTGGTGCACGAAGACCTGGTGCTCGATGTGCTGTCCGGCGTCGGCGAAGTAGAGGCCGTAGAGCTCGACCTCGCCACGCTCTGCGCCGAGGTGCGCCGTCGGGTTGACACGCACGACGTCGCCGCTGAGCGTCACCGTCACGTGCTTGAGCCGAGCACCGCGTCCGACGCTCGCGAAATGGCTCGCGAGGTAGACGGCGTCATCGGCCCACTCGTGCAGCACGACGACGCTGAGGTCGGCATTGTCGTCGACGATGATCTCGACGTTCTCCGCGAGCATCGCGTCGCCCGCGTTCTCGAGCACGACCAGGCCGCGGGAGTTCGCGGTCGCGTGGATGACGAGGTGTGCCGCGCGAGCATTCGCGCCGATCGCCGACCGGCTCACAGTCGCGCTCGCCTCGTCACCCTCGAGGGTCACGACGAGGGCCTGCTCGAAGGTGCTCCAGGCGTTGGCGGATGCCCGGTCCTCCGGCTTTCCCGCGCGGCCGATGCGTGCATCGTCCCGCCCGGTCCACGCCACGCTCGCTCCGCCCTCTGTCGCGGCGGAGTATTCGTAGGTCGAACCGTCGAGTGCGTCGCCCGTCAGGGGCGCGACCTTCGCGAGCGGGGTGTACTTCCACTCGGCGTGGTTGGGCACGACCGCCTCGAAGTCGTTCACGTCATAGGACGCGAAGCGCTCCGAGCGCGTCTGCACGGGGGTGAGACCGAGGCCGCCCACGCTGTGCTGGCGTGACGCGATCTTGGAATGGTCGGTGGGAACTGCGGTATTGGCGTTCGCAGAGACTACGGGCGCTGACATCTATCCGACAGATCCTTCCATGCCCATCTCGATGAGCTTGTTCAACTCCATGGCGTACTCCATGGGCAGTTCGCGAGCGATCGGCTCAATGAAGCCACGCACGATCATCGCCATCGCCTCGTCTTCGGGCAGCCCACGCGACATCAGGTAGAAGAGCTGCTCCTCGCTGACGCGGGAAACCGTGGCCTCGTGCCCCATGACGACGTCGTCCTCACGGATGTCGGTCACGGGATAGGTGTCGGAGCGTGAGATCGTGTCGACGAGCAGCGCGTCGCAACGCACTGTGTTGGCAGAGTGGTGCGCCCCAGCCGCGATGCGGATCTCGCCGCGGTAGCCAGTGCGTCCCCCGCCGCGAGCGATCGACTTGGAAACGATCGACGACTGCGTGTGCGGCGCCATGTGCACCATCTTGGCACCGGCGTCCTGGTGCTGGCCCGGGCCGGCGAAGGCGACGGAGAGGGTCTCACCCTTGGCGCGCTCCCCCACGAGGTACACAGAGGGGTACTTCATGGTGACCTTGGAGCCGATGTTGCCGTCGACCCACTCCATGGTCGCTCCCTCGTGCGCGATCGCGCGCTTGGTGACGAGGTTGTAGACGTTGTTCGACCAGTTCTGGATCGTCGTGTAGCGAACGCGAGCGTTCTTCTTCACGATGATTTCGACGACGGCCGAATGCAGCGAATCCGACTTGTAGATGGGCGCCGTGCAGCCTTCGATGTAGTGCACGTAGCTGCCCTCGTCGGCGATGATGAGCGTGCGCTCGAACTGGCCCATGTTCTCCGTGTTGATGCGGAAGTAGGCCTGGAGCGGGATCTCGACGTGCACGCCGGGCGGCACGTAGACGAAGGAACCGCCAGACCACACGGCCGTGTTGAGCGCGGCGAACTTGTTGTCACCGGCCGGGATGACCGTGCCGAAGTACTCCTGGAAGATTTCCGGGTGCTCCCGAAGCGCGGTGTCGGTGTCGAGGAAGAGCACGCCCTGCTCCTCCAAATCCTCACGGATCTGGTGGTAGACGACCTCGGACTCGTACTGGGCGGCGACACCAGCGACGAGGCGCTGGCGCTCAGCCTCGGGGATGCCGAGCTTCTCGTAGGTGTTCTTGATCTCCTCGGGAAGGTCTTCCCAAGTGGCCGCCTGCTTCTCGGTCGAGCGCACGAAGTACTTGATGTTCTCGAAGTCGATGCCCGAGAGGTCAGCACCCCACGAGGGCATCGGCTTCTTGTAGAAGAGGGAGAGCGCCTTGAGGCGGTTCTTCAGCATCCACTCGGGTTCGTCCTTGAGCTGGGAGATGTCGGCGACAACCTCCGGGGAGAGTCCCCTGCGGGCTGACGAGCCGGCAACATCCGAGTCGGCCCAGCCGAACTCGTAAATTCCCAGGCTCGAGAGTTCCGGGCGGTCGATCAGAACGTCTGACATGGCATACCTCTTCATTCCTCACTGGCCCCAACAGGTCGGTGTGGGCAAACATTCCCGACCCGAGTGCCGTGACGGCACACTCGTGCGTGCGTTTCAATGCGCGGGGTCAATCGCAGGATCGGATGCGCGAAGCATCGTGCCCGAGCTGCCTGCCTAGAATGAACAGGAGGAACGGGGATGCACCCCGTATGTCTGCGCTGACACCCCGGCATTGGCTGTGTTCATGAACCCGTCAATTCTATAGGGTGCCGCTGCCGAAACGAGAAAGTTGCCAGTGAACCGCCAGTCGTCTAGCGAAGTCCGTCACCCTGGGTTCATCGGCAGCGTCCCCGCCCCCCTGGGCCGCGGCATCCGCATCGCCGCGTGGGCCTCCTTCTGTGCTGAGGTGCTCATCATCGCGACCGGTGGTGCCGTGCGCCTCACGGGTTCGGGCCTCGGATGTTCGGAGTGGCCGCTCTGCACTCCGGAGTCCCTCGTGCCGACCGCGGAGCAGGGCTTCCACGGCGTCATCGAGTTCGGCAACCGCACCCTGACGGGCCTCGTCGGCATCCTCGCGATCGTCGTGCTCCTCCTGACGCTCCGCGCGTTGGGCGGGCGGCGGTCTCTCTCCTCGGCGCTCGTCTTCGCCGCGGGTGCTCTCGGCGCCGGTGGCGTGGCCTGGACCGTCGCCTCCCTCCTTGGGTTCGAGGGAGACAAGGGCTTCCCGTTCTTCACGGCCGCACTCCTTCTGGTGACGATCATCGGGGCCGTGCGTTCTGTGCGCATAACCCCGGATCGACGTGACCTCTCCGTCCTGGCCTGGATCGTGCTCATCGGCGTCGTCGCACAGGCCTTCGTAGGCGGCATCACGGTGCTCACGCAGCTCAACCCATTCATTGTTGGCTTCCACTACGTGGCATCCGTGCTTCTCGTGACGGTCACGGCCGCCTACCTCGTCCGGCTGACGACGGTCGCCGGCCCTCGGGAGCGCGCCGTGCCGACATGGTTCGCCATCGCCACCCACGTCACGGGGCTTGCCCTCGCCGCCACCATCTTCTTCGGCGTGCTGACGACTGGCTCGGGCCCGCACTCGGGTGATGCGAATGTCATCCGTGAAGGCTTCGACGCGACCGTGCTCGCCCACGTCCACTCGTGGCCCGGCTACGTGCTCGCCGCGCTCGTGCTGGTGCTCTCGGTCGCTGCATGGATCCAGCACCTTCAGCCGCGCCGCTGGCTCCTCGTACTCGCCGCGATCATCGTTCTGCAGGTCATCGTCGGCGTGATCCAGGCCCGCGAGGGACTCCCCGCCCTGCTCGTCGGCATCCACATGGTGCTTGCCGCGTTGTCGGCCGCGACCTATGTCGTCGTGGTGCTGAGGCTCAAGCGGCCCGCCTAGAGCAACGGCCCGCCGAGAAGGGCAGCAGCGGGTCTAGAAGGGCAGCAGCGGGTCGACGCCCACGGCGACGAAGACGAGCGTCAGGTAGGTGATCGACGCGTGGAAGAGCTTCATGGGCTTGGCCTCTTCACCGCGGATGGCCCGGTTGTAGAGACGGTGCGACTCGATGATGAACCAGGCACCCGAACCGAGCGCCACGAGCGTGTAGGTGAGTCCCATGGGGTGCACGGGAATCAGCAGGAGTGAGCATCCGACGGTCGCCCACGCGTAGAGGATCGTCTGTAGGCCCACCTGCGCACGACCGCGGATCACGGCGAGCATGGGCACCTGGGCGCTCGCATAGTCGGCGCGGTACTTCATGGAGAGCGGCCAGTAGTGGGGCGGCGTCCACAGGAAGACGACGAGGAAGAGGATCAGTGGCGACCAGCTGATCGACTCCGTCACGGCGGCCCACCCGATGAGCACGGGGAAGCAGCCCGCGATGCCGCCCCAGATGATGTTCTGCGAGGTGCGGCGCTTGAGGATGAGCGAGTAGACGACGACGTAGAAGAAGATCGCCGCGGCGGAGAGCGCGGCGGCGAGCCAGTTGGTCGCGAAGTAGAGCACGCCGATCGACAGGAAGGTCAGCACCCACGAGAAGATGAGCGCCTCGCGGTCGCTGAGTGCGCCGGTCACGAGCGGACGGTTGCTCGTGCGCGCCATCACCCGGTCGATGTCGCGGTCGATGTAGCAGTTGAATGCCCCGGCCGCTCCAGCGCTGAGTGCACCACCGACGAGCGTCCACAGCATGAGCCAGAGGTTCGGGATGCCGCCCTGCGCCAGGATCATGACGGGGGCGGTCGTGACGAGCAGCAGCTCGATCACGCGGGGTTTCGTGAGGGCGAGATAGGCGCGGGCCTTTGCGATCCCGCGGGCCCGTTCCTGTCGGATCGGGGTGTCTACGGTTGCGTTCATCGCTCCTCTAACGGCTCTGCTGTGTCCAATGAACCAGTCTAGTTCACCGCTGGCGCCCTGCGATCCCTCCGAGAGGCCCGGTTCCCATGTCGCGGCCGCACCTTTCCCTATACTTGGGAGCGCCTCCCCCCACGTTCGAGGCGACTCACCTGAATCGATCGCACCGTGGCGACGTCGCACGCGGGCCGGCCGGAGTCGCCAGGGCGGGTGCATTACGGATGCGCACCGCGTCGGTCGCGCACGCAAACCTGCGTCAGAAGGGTCAGAACAACGTGGCAGCTCTCCAGTGGGACCCCATCGACAACCTTGCCGTGGATACCGCGCGTATCCTTGCGGCTGATGCTGTCGAGAAGGTCGGCAACGGTCACCCGGGCACCGCGATGTCCCTCGCGCCGGCGGCATACCTCCTCTTCCAGAAGGTCATGCGGCGTGACCCGAGCGACACTGAGTGGATCGGGCGCGACCGCTTCATCCTCTCGGCGGGTCACTCCTCGCTCACGCAGTACGTCCAGCTCTACCTCGGTGGCTACGGCCTCGAGCTCGACGACCTGAAGGCGCTGCGCACCTGGGGCTCGAAGACCCCGGGACACCCGGAGTACGGCCACACAGACGGTGTCGAGATCACGACCGGCCCGCTCGGCCAGGGCCTTGCCTCGGCCGTCGGCTTCGCCTACGCATCCCGCTTCGAGCGTGGCCTCTTCGATCCCGAGGCGGCGCCGGGCACGAGCCCCTTCGACCACCACGTCTACGTCATCGCGAGCGACGGCGACCTGCAGGAAGGTGTCACGAGCGAAGCATCCTCCCTCGCCGGACATCAGGAGCTCGGCAACCTCGTCGTCATCTACGACAGCAACCAGATCTCGATCGAGGACGACACCGACATCGCCTTCACCGAGGACGTGCAGGCACGCTACGAGTCCTACGGCTGGCAGGTCGTGGTCGTCGATTGGAAGAAGAACGGCGACTACCACGAGGACATCGAGGAACTGCACGCCGCGATCGAGGCCGCGAAGGCCGAGACGACGAAGCCCTCGCTCATCGTGCTCAGGACGATCATCGGATGGCCCGCCCCCAACAAGAAGGACACGGGCAAGATCCATGGCTCGGCACTCGGCGCCGAGGAGCTCGCCGCCACCAAGCAGGTGCTCGGCTTCGACCCCGAGAAGACCTTCGAGGTCTCCGACGAGGTCATCGCGCACACCCGCCAGGCGGTCGAGCGCGGCCAGGCGCAGCACGCGGAGTGGCAGGAGCAGTTCGACGCCTGGGCGCAGGCGAATCCCGAGCGCAAGCAGCTGCTCGACCGCGTGCTCACGGGAGCACTGCCGGACGGTGTCGACGAGGCTCTCCCCTCCTTCGAGTCCGGCAAGGATGTCTCGACGCGCGCAGCATCGGGCAAGGTCCTCGGTGCCCTGGGCGCCGTCATCCCCGAACTGTGGGGCGGCTCCGCCGACCTCGCCGAGTCGAACCTGACGACCATCGCGGGCGCTGCCTCCTTCGTGCCCGCCCACCGCTCGACCGAGGAATGGAGCGGCAACCCCTACGGGCGCGTGCTGCACTTCGGCATCCGTGAACACGCCATGGCGGCGATCCTGAACGGCATCGTGCTGCACGGCAACACGCGCCCCTACGGCGGCACCTTCCTCATCTTCAGCGACTACATGCGTCCCGCGGTGCGCCTGGCTGCCCTCATGAAGGCGCCGTCGATCTTCGTCTGGACGCACGACTCCGTCGCGCTCGGCGAGGACGGGCCGACTCACCAGCCGATCGAGCAGCTCGCAACGCTGCGCGCGATCCCCGGACTCGACATCGTGCGTCCCGCGGATGCCAATGAGGTCGCGTGGGCCTGGAAGACGATCCTTGAGCGCCGCGAGGGCCCGGCTGGCATCGCGCTGACGCGCCAGAACGTGCCCGTGTTCGAGCGCGGTGAGGGCGATGCCGACGGCGACAGCCTCGCCTCCGCCCGCAACGTCTCGCGCGGCGCGTACGTGCTCGCTGAGGCCCCCGGCGGAACGCCCGACGTGATCTTCATCGCGACCGGCTCCGAGGTGCAGATCGCGGTCGACGCACGCGAGAAGCTGCGCGAAGAGGGCATCAACGCGCGGGTCGTCTCCGCCCCGTGCCTCGAATGGTTCGAGGAGCAGGACGAGGCCTACCGCGAGTCGGTGCTCCCCGCATCGATTCGCGCACGGGTGTCGATCGAGGCCGGCATCGACCTCACGTGGCGCCAGTACGTGGGTGACGCCGGTCGCTCCGTCTCGATCGAGCACTTCGGCGCCTCTGCCGACTACAAGACGCTCTACCGCGAGTTCGGTATGACGACCGAGCACGCCGTCGCGGCCGCACACGAGTCGCTCAAGGCTGCAGGCTGAGCATCACGCGAGTTCAAGCTCTCAACACCCCCACAGAAGTCGAGCGGAAGATGAAGTCATGACCACCAATCCCCTTGCAGAACTCTCCGCAGCCGGCGTCAGCATCTGGCTGGATGATCTTTCCCGGGAGCGCATCTCCTCCGGTGCGCTCCAGACGCTCCTCGACGAACGGCACGTCGTTGGCGTCACGACGAATCCCACGATCTTCGCGACGGCACTCGCAAAGGGCGACGCCTACGACGAACAGGTCGCCGCGTTGGCAGCCTCGGGCGTCGACGTGACGACCGCGGTGTTCGAGATCACGACGGATGACGTGGCTGCTGGCTGCGACATCCTTCGCCCCGTCTACGACGCGACAGACGGCATGGACGGTCGCGTCTCGATCGAGGTCGAGCCCGGCCTCGCCAACGACGCGGCCGGCACGATCGAGCAGGGGCGCCAGCTCTGGGAGAAGGTGAACCGGCCCAACGCGATGATCAAGGTTCCCGCGACCGTCGAGGGGCTCGAAGCGATCACCGCGCTCACGGCATCCGGCATCAGCGTGAACGTCACCCTCATCTTCAGCCTGGAGCGCTACCGCGACGTCATCAACGCCTACCTGACGGGGCTCGAGCAGGCGCGTGCCGAGGGCGTCGACCTGTCGACCATCCGCTCCGTTGCCTCCTTCTTCGTGTCGCGCGTCGACACCGAGATCGACCGTCGACTCGAGGAGAACGGCAGCGAGAAGGCCCTCGCCCTCAAGGGCAAGGCCGGGATCGCAAATGCACGGCTCGCCTACCAGGTGTTCGAGCAGTCCTTCGAGACCGAACGGGCCAAGGGACTCTTGGCGGCTGGCGCGAACATCCAGCGGCCCCTCTGGGCCTCGACCGGCGTGAAGGACCCGGCGCTGCCCGACACCGCATACGTCGTCGAGCTCGTCGCACCCAACGTCGTCAACACGATGCCGGAGAAGACCATGGAGGCGACCTTCGACCACGGCGTGATCCGCGGCGACACCATCACGAACTCCTACCCCGAGGCGAATGAGGTGCTCGACGAGATCGACGCACTCGGCATCTCCTACGAAGAGGTCACCAACGTGCTCGAATCGGAGGGCGTCGACAAGTTCATCGTGTCGTGGAACGAGCTGCTCGACACCGTCGGAGCTGCCCTCGAGGCCGCGCGATGAGTTTCGACATCGCGGTCAGCGGGGCCGCTGCGGCCGCGGTCGAGCGTGTCGTGCCGCAGCTCGTGGCCGACCTCGTGGCCTCCAGGATCACGGCGCAGGATGCAACGCTGTGGGGCCGCGAGGCCGAGGACGAGTCGTCGAAGCGGCTCGGCTGGACCGAGGCGGTCGTGGTCTCCGAGGGTCTTGTCGACGACATCCTCGCACTCCGCGACCACCTGCGCGAGAACGGGGTCGACCACATCGTGCTGTGCGGCATGGGCGGCTCCTCCCTGGCCCCCGAGGTCATCACACGCACGGCGGGTGCTCCCCTGACCGTGCTCGACGCGACCGAGCCGAGCCAGGTCGCTGCGGCACTCGGCGAGCGGCTCGAGGCGACGGCGGTCGTCGTCTCCTCGAAGTCCGGTTCGACCGTCGAGACCGACAGCCAGAAGCGTGCCTATGAGCAGGCCTTCCGTGACGCAGGCATCGACCCCGTCGACCGCATCATCATCGTCACGGATCCCGGCTCCCCCCTCGACGAGTCCGCTCGCGCGGCGGGGTACCGCGTATTCAATGCAGACCCCAACGTGGGCGGCCGTTACTCGGCGCTCACGGCCTTCGGGCTTGTGCCCTCGGGGCTCGCGGGCGTCGACATCGCGGCGCTGCTCGACGAAGCCTCCTCGGTCGCAGGTCGCCTCGCGGTCGACCACGAGGAGAATCCCGCGCTCATCCTCGGCGCCGTCATGGCGGGCACCCGTCCCCTTCGCGACAAGCTGGCGATCGTCGCCGACGGTACCTACATCGTGGGTTTCGCCGACTGGGCTGAGCAGCTCATCGCGGAGTCCACGGGCAAGGAGGGCAAGGGCATCCTGCCGATCGTGCTTGGCACAGACTCCCCCGAGCTCACGAGCCGCCCCGATGACGTGCAGGTCGTTCGCCTCGTCGAGAGTGCCAAGGAGACGCGGGATGTGATCGAGGGCGAGGTCGAAATCAGCGGCACGCTCGGTGCGCAAATCCTCGTTTGGGAGTATGCGACGGCAGTCGCGGGACGGCTGCTCGGTATCAACCCGTTCGACCAGCCGGACGTCGAATCGGCAAAGACCGCCACGCGGGGTCTCCTCGATGCCCAGCCTGAGGCACCGGAACCAGCCTTCGTTGATGCCGGGGTCGAGGTGCGCGGAACCTCCGCCGTCACGGCGGGCGAAACTACGCTCGACGCGGCTGTGACGCGCCTGCTCGAGGCAGTGCCGAGCGACGGCTACGTCGCCGTGCACGCCTACGCCAACCGTGCAGCGCACCCCGAACTCCTTGAGCTTCGCGATCGCATCGCGGCTCGGACGGGACGCCCCACGACCTTCGGCTGGGGACCACGGTTCCTGCACTCGACCGGCCAGTACCACAAGGGGGGGCCGGCCAACGGTGTCTTCCTGCAGATCGTGACCGAGGGCGAGCATGACCTCGAGATCCCCGACCGGCCGTTCACCTTCGGCATGCTGCTCCGTGCCCAGGCTGCGGGCGACGCGAGCGTGCTCGAAGATCACGGGCGCCCCGTGCTGACACTCACCGTGCGCGACATCGAGCGCGGCCTCACCGCCATCCGGGACGCGATTCGCTGATGCCGGTGGAGATCACCCCCGAGTTCAATCCACTGCGACTAGCGAGCGACCGGCGGCTCAGTCGAATCGCCGGACCGAGCGCCCTCATCATCTTCGGTGTCACGGGCGACCTCTCGCGCAAGAAGCTCATGCCAGCCGTCTACGACCTCGCCAACCGCGGACTGCTTCCTCCCGGCTTCGGCCTCGTCGGCTTCGCGCGGCGGGAATGGGAGGACGAGGACTTCGAACGCGAGGTGTACGAAGCAGTCAAGCAGCACGCGCGCACCCCGTTCGACGACGACGTGTGGGCGCAGTTGGCCCAGGGCATCCGCTTCGTGCAGGGAGACTTTGACGACGACGAAGCCTTCGCCGAACTGAAGAGAACCCTCGACGCGCTCGACCGCGAACGGGGCACGATGGGCAACCACGCCTTCTATCTGTCGATTCCTCCGAAATCGTTTCCCATCGTCACCGAGCAGCTTCGTCGCTCCGGCCTTGCCGAGCAGTCTGGTGAGGGATGGCGGAGGGTCGTCATCGAGAAGCCGTTCGGCAGTGACCTCACGACCGCCCGAGAACTCAACAGCGTCGTGGAGTCGGTGTTCCCGCCCGACTCGGTGTTCCGCATCGACCACTACCTCGGCAAGGAGACGGTGCAGAACCTCCTGGCACTGCGCTTCGCCAACCAGCTCTTCGAGCCGCTGTGGAACGGCCATTACGTCGACCACGTGCAGATCACGATGGCCGAGGACATCGGCGTCGGAGGGCGCGCCGGGTACTACGACGGCATCGGCGCGGCACGCGACGTCATCCAGAATCACCTCCTGCAGCTGCTCGCGCTCACGGCGATGGAAGAACCCATCTCCTTCAACGCCGCCGACCTTCGCGTCGAGAAGGAGAAGGTGCTCTCCGCGGTCTCCCTGCCCTCCGACCTCAGCACGGTCACCGCGCGCGGGCAGTACAGCGCCGGCTGGCAGGGCGGCGAGAAGGTCGTCGGCTTCCTCGAGGAGGATGGCATGAACCCGCAGTCGGAGACGGAGACCTACGCAGCAATCCGGCTCGACATCGGCACGAGGCGCTGGGCCGGGGTTCCCTTCTACCTGCGCGCCGGCAAGCGCCTCGGCAGGCGCGTGACCGAGATCGCGGTGGTCTTCAAGCGTGCGCCGCAGACGCTCTTCGCTGAGGACCAGACCACCTCGCTCGGCCAGAACGCCCTCGTCATCCGGGTGCAGCCCGACGAGGGGGTCACGATCCGCTTCGGCTCGAAGGTTCCCGGCACGAGCATGCGGGTGCGCGACGTGACGATGGACTTCGGCTACGGTCACGCCTTCACGGAGGCGAGCCCTGAGGCCTACGAGCGGCTCATCCTCGATGTGCTCCTGGGCGACCCGCCCCTCTTTCCCCGCCACGAGGAGGTCGAACTTTCCTGGAAGATCCTCGATCCCATCGAGGAGTACTGGGCCGAACAGGGACCGCCTGAGCAGTACCGGCCCGGCACCTGGGGTCCTGCCTCAGCGGATGAACTGCTCGCTCGCGACGGCCGACAGTGGAGGCGTCCATGATCGTCGATCTTCCAGACACCACGGGAAGCGCCATCTCGAAGGCCCTCGTCCGCATCCGGGAGGAGGGCGGGGCGGTGGCCCTCGGCAGGGTGCTCACGCTCGTCATCGCCACCGAGATCGGGCGAGAGGAAGAGGCGATCGAGGCAGCCAATGATGCCTCCCGCGAGCATCCAATGCGCGTCATCGTCGTCTCCACTCCCCCGGAGGGTGATGCCGATTCGAGCGCACGCATCGACGCGCAGATCCGGGTGGGCGGCGACGCGGGCGCGAGCGAGGTCATCGTGCTGCGGGCCTACGGCGACATCGCACGAAGCGAAGAGAGCCTTGTGATGGGCCTCCTCCTGCCTGACGCACCCGTCGTCGCATGGTGGCCGGGCCGCACGCCCGAGGTCGTCTCGGAATCTGCCATCGGGCGGATCGCGCAGCGACGGATCACGGATGCCGCGGCGCAGCCCGATCCCGCGGCCTTCCTCCGGTCGCGCAGTGCGAGCTATGCGCCCGGCGACACCGACTTCGCGTGGACGCGCCTCACCCTGTGGAGGGGCCAGCTCGCCGCAGTGCTGGACCAGCCGCCCTATGAGCCCGTAACGGCCGTGCACGTTCGCGGCTCATCCGAGTCCCCCTCCACGCTGCTGTTGGCTGCGTGGCTGCAGCGGCAGCTCGAGGTTCCTGTCACGGTTGAGATCACTCGACCGGGCGACGTGGGGATCCACGGCGTGACGCTCACTCGTGCTTCGGGCGACATCACGCTCGAGCGTATCGAGCCGCCCGTCGCGACCCTGACGCAGCCGGGTCAGCCCGTGCACGACATCTCGCTGCCGCGACGCGGACTTCGCGACTGCCTCGCGGAGGAGCTCCGTCGGTTGAGCCCCGACAAGCTCTTCGGCTCCGTCCTGCAGGAGGGGCTCAGCGCCCTCGCGACGCCGACCAGGAAGGAGTGAGCGTGCCCAACAAGGCTGTAGTCGTCCACGAATCGAAGGACCAGCTCATCCAAGCCGTGGCGGGCCGTTTCGTGTCCGTCGTGCGGGCAGTCCTCGAGGGTCGCCCGACCGTGCACGTCTGCCTCACGGGCGGGAGTGTCGGTATCGCGGTGCTCGGCGCCATCGCCGAACACGCCGAAGTAGGCGCCCTCGAATGGGAGCGAGTGCACGTGTGGTGGGGGGACGAGCGATGGCTCGAATCCGGGGATACAGAACGGAATGACCACCAGGCCGACGTGGCGCTGCTTACGCGCGTAGCGATTCCCGCCAGCAACGTACACCGCTTCCCGGCGGCGGATGCTGGGGTCGCGCTCGACGATGCCGCCCTCCTGTACCGGGGCGAGCTCGCACGCCACGCAAGTAATGGGGGCGCCGCACCGGCCTTCGACGTGACGTTCCTCGGCGTAGGTCCTGACGGCCACGTCGCTTCGCTGTTTCCGCATTTCGAGCAGGTCAATGCGCAGGACTCGGTCGTCGCGGTGCGAAATTCACCAAAGCCGCCACCCGAGCGACTCAGCCTGACCCTGCCCGTCATCAACTCCTCAGAGCGGATCTGGCTCGCACTGGCAGGCGCAGACAAGGCTTCACCAATCGGGCTGGCGCTTGCGGGAGCGAGTCGCGACCTGGTGCCGGTCGCGGGAGTCAAGGGCGTGCTCGAGACGGTGTTCTTCGTCGATGAGGACGCAGCAGCGGATGTGCCGCGTGAGTTGATCGTCGACTCGTACTGAGGAGGTTCGCGTTGCCGAGGCAACGCGAACCTCGTTCAGTGCTAGGAGTTGACGGTGCCCCGACGAGCACGGAGCTGCTGGAGTGCTTCCTCGAGGAGGGCCACGGCCTCTTCCTCAGTGCGGCGCTCCTTGACGTACGCGAGGTGCGTCTTGTACGGCTCGAGCTTCGCGACCTGCGGCGGGTTCTCCTTGTCACGACCAGCGGGCGCGCCGCAGTTCGGGCAGTCAAGCTGCTCGGGAATCTCCTCAGGCTCGATCGTCGCGAGGAAGTAGGGGCTCAGCTGGTGCCCGCTGCCACACCAGTAGTGCACCTGGATGCGCTCCGCGTGAAAACCCCGGTCCTGCTCCCCCATGGGGCCGGCTCCTACCCGGGAGCCCCTGATTGCACTGCCACCTGACGCCACGATTACTCCTTAGACTGCCGAGTCGAACTTGGTGATGAGGCCGAGGACCACGATGGACGTGAGCCAGACCAGACCAAGGATGACGGTGAAGCGGTTGAGATTTCGCTCAGCGACACCCGACGCTCCAAGGTTCGAAGTGACCCCGCCGCCGAACATGTCGGAAAGCCCACCGCCACGCCCCCTGTGCAGGAGGATGAGGAGCGTCAGGAGGACACTGGTGATTCCCAGCACCACCTGGAACAGTACCTGGAGGATTTGCACGTGAAGCCTTTCGGTGGATGCGCGCCGGCACGGTGAAGCGCTTTCGGGAGCGCGTAAGCCGTTGACCAGTATAACCCGCGACCCGATCAGTGTGGGTGTAGGACGTCAGGTGCCGACGTGAGCCTTGTAGCGGCAGATGCTCGCGAACTCTTCGACCTGGATGCTTGCGCCACCGACGAGAGCTCCGTCGACGTTCGGCTGCCGCATGAATGAGGCGATGTTCGCGGCCTTGACGGATCCACCGTAGAGCACCCTCGTCTTTGCTCCCGCCTCGTCGCCGAGGCGGGACCGCACGACATCGCGCAACGCGGCCGCAACCTGCTCAGCCTGTTCTGGTGTTGCAGCCTGTCCCGAGCCGATGGCCCAGACCGGCTCATAGGCGACGACGATGTCTGCGCCCTCGGCGACATTCTCGAGCGCGGCGGTGAGCTGTGCGACGGGAACCGCGCTTGGACCGTGTTCGGCAAGGTCATCGGCAGTTTCGCCGACGCAGATCACCGGAACGAGTCCGTGCTTGATCGCAGCCAGCGCCTTGGCGCCGACCTGCTCGTCAGTCTCGAGGTGCAGCGTACGGCGCTCCGAGTGGCCCACGATCACGTAGTTGCAGTCGAGTGCCGACAGGAACGCTCCTGAGACCTCGCCTGTATACGCGCCGGAGTCATGAGCCGAGACATCCTGTGCACCGAACTTGAGCAACAGCTTGTCGGCCGAAATAAGCGTCTGCACCGAGCGCAGATCTGTGAACGGCGGGAAGACGGCGACTTCGACGTCATCGAAGTCGAAGCGAGCGTCCTTGAGGCTCCATGCAAGTTTCTGCACGAAGGCGATCGCCTGGAGGTGGTCGAGATTCATCTTCCAGTTGCCGGCGATGAGCGGAGTACGACCGCCGCTCTTGCCCTGTGTCACTGCCATCCGAGTACCTCCAAGCCGGGCAGGGACTTGCCCTCGAGGAACTCGAGACTCGCACCCCCGCCAGTAGAAATGTGACCAAACTGTGCGTCGTCGAACCCGAGCGCACGAACCGCTGCTGCGGAGTCGCCACCCCCGACCACTGAGAGCCCATCGACCTCAGTGAGTGCCTGGGCAACCGTCTTCGTGCCTGCTGCGAAGGCGTCGATCTCGAAGACACCCATGGGGCCGTTCCAGAAGACCGTCTTCGACGAGGCGATGACCTCGGCGAAGCGGCGTGCAGTCTCCGGCCCGATGTCGAGGCCGATGCCCTTCTCGCCCCACTCGGTGCTCTCGAGCTGGTCGGCGGGCCTTACCTCGTGGCGCGCGTCCGCTCCGAAGTGCGACGCGACGACAGCGTCGCTGGGCACGACGATCTGCACCCCGCGTCGTTCCGCCTCCGCAATGTAGCCGCGCACGTTATCAAGCTGATCCTCCTCGAGGAGGCTCGAGCCCACGCTGTGCCCCTGTGCGGCGAGGAAGGTGAACATCATGCCGCCTCCCACGAGAAGAGTGTCGACCTTGGGGAGCAGGTGCCCGATGACGCCGAGTTTGTCGGAGACCTTCGAGCCCCCAAGCACGACCGTGTACGGGCGCGTCGGACGCTCGGTCAGCCGGTCGAGCACGTTGAGCTCCGCCTCGATCAGGAGCCCCGCCGCACTCGGTAGTGCCTTCGCGAGTTCATACACACTGGCCTGGCGTCGGTGCACGACGCCGAAGCCGTCGGAGACGAAGGCGTCACCGAAGGCGGCGAGACGCGCAGCGAATGCCGCACGCTCGCCGTCATCCTTCGATGTCTCCTCCGGCGAGAACCGCAGGTTCTCGAGCAGTACGATCCCCCCGGATTCGAGCCCCGCCACGGCGGCCTTGGCTGACTCCCCCACGGTGTCGTCCGCGAAGACGACGTCCTTGCCGAGCAGTTCACCGAGGCGCGCGGCCACGGGTGCGAGGCTGAAGGCCGGGTCGGGAGCGCCCTTGGGGCGACCGAGGTGGGAGACCACGACCACTTTCGCCCCCGCGTCGAGCAGGCGCTGCAGGGTGGAGAGCGAGGCACGGATGCGCCCATCGTCAGTGATTCGGCCTTCATCGAGCGGCACGTTCAGGTCGCACCGCACGATGACGGTCTTGCCTGCGAGCTCACCAAGGCTGTCGAGCGTTCGGAGGGTCATTTGGCGGATCTTCTCAATTCGTTCTAGAGGTGACGGAGCCGGAGACTGTGCTGACGCTGCGGGTCAGTTGAGGCGAGCCGCGACATACTCCGTCAGGTCGACGAGACGGTTCGAGTAGCCCCACTCGTTGTCGTACCAGGCGGACAGCTTCACCTGGTCGCCCATGACGCGCAGCAGGTCGGAGTCGAAGATCGACGAGTGCGGATCGGTGACGATGTCGCTCGAGACGATCAGGTCCTCCGTGTACTTGAGGATGCCCTTGAGCGGACCCTCTGCCGCCTCGCGGTAGACCGCCTTGATGTCATCGATGGATGCCGTGCGGCTCGCCGTGACCGTGAGATCGGTGATCGATCCGGTCGGCACGGGAACGCGCAGAGCGAAGCCGTCGAGCTTGCCCTTGAGCTCGGGCAGCACGAGGCCGATCGCCTTGGCGGCCCCCGTCGAGGTCGGGACGATGTTGACAGCGGCGGCGCGGGCACGACGCAGGTCCTTGTGCGGACCGTCCTGCAGATTCTGGTCAGCCGTGTAGGCGTGCACCGTCGTCATAAGGCCGCGCTCGATGCCGAAATTGTCGTTGAAGACCTTCGCGAGCGGCGCAAGGCAGTTGGTCGTGCACGAGGCGTTGGAGATGATGTGGTGGTTTGCCGGGTCGTAGGACTCGTGGTTGACACCCATGACGAAGGTAGCGTCCTCGCCGGAGGCCGGCGCGGAGATGAGCACCTTCTTGGCGCCTGCGTCCAGGTGCTTGCGGGCCGCCTCCGCCTTCGTGAAGAAGCCGGTGGACTCGATCACGATGTCGACACCGAGGTCGCCCCACGGGAGGTTTGCCGGGTCGCGCTCCTCCATCACGGCGATGGACTTGCCGCCGACGATGATCTTGTCGCCCTCGAGCGACACCTCTGCGTCGAGACGACCCGTGATCGAGTCGTACTTGAGGAGGTGAGCGAGGGTCGCGTTGTCCGTCAGGTCGTTGACCGCGACGATCTCAAGGTCGCTGCCCTGTGCGAGGGCGGCGCGGAAGTAGTTGCGGCCGATGCGGCCGAAGCCGTTGATGCCGATTTTGACGCTCATGGAGACTCCTGTCTGACTATGCCCCGATGACCAGGTCGTGGTCTTCGTGGCGGGAAGGTAGGGAACAGTGGTGCGGTGTCACAGTGTTGCCAGTTGTGCTGAGCACGGCCTTCGTGGCGCCGAGCGAGTCAAGCAATATGAGAGTAGGAGCGGCCGGGCCAGAAGGCCCGGCCGCGACAAGGTGCTAGGAGAGAACGATGAGGCCCGAGGTCGACGTGCGAGCCGTCTCGAAACGCTGCTGGACGTTCTGCCAGTTGACGATGTTCCAGAACGCCTTCACGTAGTCGGCACGGACGTTCTTGTAGTCGATGTAGTACGCGTGCTCCCAGACATCGAGCATGAGGACCGGCACGGTGCCGAGTGCTGCGTTGCTCTGCTGGTCGAAGAGCTGCTCGATGACGAGGCGCTGGCCGATCGAGTCCCAAGCGAGGACGGCCCAACCGGAGCCCTGCACGCCGAGCGCGGTCGCCGTGAAGTGCGCCTGGAACTTCTCGAAGGAGCCGAAGTTGTCGTCGATCGCGGCCGCAAGCTCGCCAGTGGGCTTGTCGCCGCCATCCGGGGACATGTTGGTCCAGAACACCGAGTGGTTGACGTGCCCGCCAAGGTTGAACGCCAGGTCCTTCTCAAGCTTGTTGACGTTGGCGAGGTCGCCCTTGTCGCGGGCCTCGGCCAGCTGCGCAAGCGCGGTGTTGGCACCCGTCACGTACGCCTGGTGGTGCTTGCTGTGGTGAAGCTCCATGATGGTGGCGCTGATGCTCGGCTCAAGCGCTGCGTAGTCGTACGGAAGTTCGGGAAGGGTGTATTCAGCCATTTACTTCTCCTTGGGGTGTTACCGCTGCGCACAGAATTCGTGCGCACAGGGGGATGTTCGCCAGTCTACGCGTCCTCGTACTCCGGCGGCAGGTTGGCGTCGGTGCCGGGAACGCCGAGCTCCTCGGCCTTCTTGTCGGCCATCGCGAGGAGCCGTCTGATCCGGCCGGCAACGGCATCCTTCGTCATGGGAGGCTCAGCCTGGTGGCCGAGCTCGTCGAGACTGGCTTCGCGGAAGCGCAGGCGGAGTTCGCCTGCGTAGCGCAGGTGCTCGGGGATGTCCTCGCCGAGGATCTCGAGGGCACGCTCGACCCGGGCGCACGCCGCGACGGCGGCCTGGGCCGAGCGGCGAAGGTTGGCGTCATCGAAGTTGACGAGTCGGTTCGCGGTTGCGCGCACCTCGCGGCGTTGGCGCAGCGCTTCCCATGCCGTCACCGTCTCGACGGCGCCCATCGTGATGAGCATCGCGCTGATCGCCTCGCCGTCCCGGATGACGACGCGGTGCACGCCGCGGACCTCGCGCGCCTTCGAAGCAATGCCGAGCCGAGATGCGGCACCAACCAGCGCCATGGCCGCCTCGTTGCCGGGGCAAACAACCTCGAGGGCCGCCGAGCGGCCCGGGTCGGTGAGGGTGCCCTGCGCGAGGAATGCCCCGCGCCAAATGGCGGCGAGATCCTCGCGGGAACCGGTCGTGAGCCGATTGGGCAGGCCGCGGATCGGGCGACGCCGCGCGTCGAGGAGGCCTGTCTGGCGAGCGAGCGTCTCGCCGTCGAGCACGCGCACGAGGTAGCTGCTCGCCTTGCGCATGCCGTTCGCTGGGATGACGGCCACGTCCCCGCGAACCCCGTAGAGCTCCGCGAGGTCCTTGCGGACGCGGCGGGCGAGCGCGGGACTATCGACCTCCGACTCGACCGCGATGCGCCCCGAGATCGTGTGGAGTCCACCCGAGAACCGGAGGATCGTCGACAGCTCCGCGGCGCGAACGCTGGTCTTGCTCACCTCGACTCCGGTGAGCTCCTCCTTGACATCGGCGGTGAGAGCCACGGGCGAATCCTTTCGTGCAGTCTGTGAAGAGAAATGAGATGCGTGAGGCGGGGCGATGCCCGTCTACTCACGACCGAGGTCGCGGTGCTTGACACTGGTGGCCACGTTCGGCAGCGAGGAGAGCCTGCGTGCCAGTTCCTCCGCCGCAGCGACCGAGCGGTGCTTTCCACCCGTGCAGCCGACCGCGATGGTGGCGTGCCGCTTGTTCTCGCGCTGGTAGCCCGCGAGCACGGGCTCGAGCGCCCGAACATAGGCGTCAAGGAACTCCTGTGCCCCTTCCTGCGCGAGCACGAAGGACCTGACCGAATCGTCTAATCCATTCTGGGATCGCAGTTCAGGAATCCAGAACGGGTTGGGCAGGAAGCGCATGTCCACGATGAGGTCGGCGTCGGTCGGCACGCCGTACTTGAAGCCGAAGCTCATGACGGTCGTCTTCACGCCGGGAGTGCCTCCCGGCGCGAAGGTCTCGGTGACCACCGTGGCCAACTGGTGGATGTTGAGATCCGAGGTGTCGATGACGAAGTCGCTCTTCTCGCGGATCTCGAGCATGCGGGACCGCTCCTCCGAGATTCCGTCGAGCAGCGTGCCATTGCCCTGCAGTGGGTGCGGGCGTCGCACCTGCTCGAAGCGGCGGACCAGCGCGGCATCCGTCGCGTCGAGGAACATGACACGCACGGTCGAGCTGGAGCTGAGCATATCGATAGTCTCAGCGAGGTCGGAGAACAGGCGCCCGCCGCGAACGTCGACGATTGCAGCGATGCGGGGCAGGTTGCTCCCCGCTCTTCCAGCAAGTTCGACCAGGGGGCGAAGCATCTGGGGCGGAAGGTTGTCGACGACGTACCACCCGAGATCCTCCAGCGCGTTCCCCGCCGTGGAGCGGCCTGCGCCGGACATGCCGGTGACGATCAGGACTTCCTGTCGTTCGGATCCCTCCGCCATTCCGGTCGCCCTCATCCCCTCGCCGTCTCGTGCGCTCCAAGCCTACCCACCCTGCGCACCTCCCGGGGACTCACGCAGGCGCGAATGGATCGCCGTCGCCACGACCAGCCCCACGCCTTTGACCTGCGAGATGTCGTCGACGGATGCCTCGCGCAGGCGCGCGACGGAGCCGAAGTGCCGCAGGAGCTCCTTGACGCGCGACGGACCGACGCCAGGGATCTCGCTGAGGACGGTCGTGATGTCACGCTTGCGTCGCTGGCGTTGGAAGGAGATCGCAAAACGGTGTGCTTCATCACGGATCCGCTGGATGAGGAAGAGGGCATCGCTGTTGCGCGGCAGGATGACTGGGAAGTCCGTGTCGGGCAGCCACACCTCCTCGAGCCGCTTCGCGATGCCGCAGAGCGCGATGTCGGTCACGCCGAGCTCTCGAAGCACGGCGGCTGCCGCCGCAACCTGAGGCTGGCCACCATCCACGATCAGGAGGTTGGGGCGGTATGCAAATCGTTTCGTCGCTCGAGCACCGTCAGTCGCCGGTTCGTCGTCCTCCTCATCGAGGTGCGAGAGGCGGCGACGCAGCACATCGGCGATCGCCTCGGTGTCGTCAGCTGCCTCTTTGATGCTGAACCGGCGGTACTGGTCCTTGCGAGGCAGGCCATCCTCGAAGACGACCATGGAGGCCACGATGTTGGTGCCCGAGAGGTGCGAGACGTCGAAGCACTCCATGCGGAGTGGCGCCTCCCCCATCCCGAGCGCCTCCTGAATGTCAGCAAGCGCCTGCGATCGAGACGTGAAGTCTGCGCTTCGGCGGGTCTTGTAGAGGATCAACGAGTTCTTGGCGTTGGTGTCGACCGTCTGGGCGAGGGCGGCCAGCTCACCGCGCCTCGCGACCGACAGCGCGATGCGTGCGCTGCGGCCACTGAGTTCCCACTTGCGTGTGGCGAGCCAGTGCTCAAGCTCCGTCGCGTCAGCGGGAAGCGCGGGCACGATGACCCTGCGGGGTGGCTCCGTGTCGTCGCCATACGCCTTCTGGATGACCGACTCGACCAGGTCGGGCAGTTCTACGTCGAGTTCCTTGTCGACAACCCAGCTACGCACGCCCCGGATGCGACCACCGCGCACTGAGAACTGCTGCACTGCCGCCGCGAGTTCGTCGTGGGCGATTCCGAAGATGTCGGCGTCGATCGAATCGGAGAGCACGATCGTGTTCTTGGAGAGCACCGTTTCGAGTGCGCTGCGCTGGTCGCGGTAGCGAGCGGCGGCCTCGTAGTCCTGCCGTTCGGCCGCCTCGGTCATCCGTTTGGTGAGCTCCGCCACATAGCGCTTGTCCTGCCCCGCCATGAACGACGCGAAGTCGAGCGCGATCGACTTGTGCTCCCCCTTCGACACGCGTCCGACGCAGGGCGCGGAACACTTGCCGATGTCGCCGAGGAGGCACGGCCGACCCGACTGCTCGGCGCGCCGATAGATCGTGTCCGTGCAGCTGCGCATCGGGAAGGCCTTGAGCATGAGGTCGACCGTCTCGCGGAGCGCGCCGACCTTCGTGTACGGGCCGAAGTACCTGGCACCCCGGATTCCCTTGTTGCGGGTCACGAGCACGCGGGGCACGTCGTCTTGGAGCGTGATCGCAAGGTAGGGGTAGGACTTGTCGTCCCGGAACTGCACGTTGAAGGGCGGGTCGAACTCCTTGATCCACGTGAACTCGAGTTGGAGTGCCTCGAACTCGCTCGCGACGACGGTCCACTCGACGGATGTCGCCGTCGTCACCATGCGCCGCGTCCGTTCGTGCAGGCTCGCGAGCGGTGCGAAATAGTTGCTCAGACGCGCACGAAGGTTCTTCGCCTTGCCCACGTAGAGCACCCGCTGCTGGGCATCCCTGAACCGGTACACGCCCGGTTGTGTGGGAATCTCCCCCGCCTTGGGCCTGTACGAGACCGTGTCACTCATGCATTCGACTCACGCGGCCCGCAGTCTCACCGAGCCGACCGTGCGGTTCGCGCCTTGGCGCCTGCTGCCGCTGTCTTCGTGGTGGAACCCGTCGCGCGGGCCGGCTTCTTGCGCGGCGTCTTGGCGCGGCCCGCGGCCACTGCCGCTTCGACGGATGCCGCAGGGAGGAGTTCCCGAAGGAAGCGGCCCGTGTGGCTCACCTCAGCACCGGCGACCTGTTCTGGCGTGCCGGTCGCGATGACCTGGCCGCCTCCCGCGCCGCCCTCTGGGCCCATGTCGATGATCCAGTCCGCCGACTTGATGACATCAAGGTTGTGCTCGATCACAACCACCGTGTTGCCCTTCTCGACGAGGCCGTCGAGCACGAGGAGGAGCTTGCGCACGTCTTCGAAGTGGAGTCCCGTCGTGGGCTCATCCAGCACATAGATGCTGCGGCCGCTTGAGCGCCGCTGCAACTCGGTGGCCAGCTTGACGCGCTGGGCCTCACCGCCCGAGAGCGTGGTCGCGCTCTGCCCGAGGCGCACGTATCCGAGCCCGACATCGACAAGGGTCATGAGGTAGCGGTGGATCGCACCGATCGCCTGGAAGAACTCCGCCGCCTCGCTGATCGGCATCTCGAGCACCTCGGCGATGTTCTTGCCCTTGTAGTGCACCGAGAGGGTCTCGCGGTTATAGCGAGCACCATTGCAGACCTCGCAGGTGACATACACGTCTGGCAGGAAGTTCATCTCGATCTTGATGGTGCCGTCGCCGGAACAGTTCTCGCATCGGCCACCCTTGACGTTGAAGCTGAAACGACCCGGCAGGTAACCGCGTGCCTTCGCCTCTGCCGTCTCCGCGAAGAGAGTGCGGATGCGGTCGAAGACGCCCGTGTAGGTCGCGGGGTTCGAGCGCGGCGTGCGCCCGATGGGCGCCTGGTCGACGTGGACCACCTTGTCGAGGCTCTCAAGCCCGCGAACGCGCGTGTGCTTGCCTGGGATCTGCCGAGCGCCATTGAGCTCGTTGGCCAGGACCTTGTAGAGGATGTCGTTGATCAACGTCGACTTCCCGGAGCCGCTGACACCCGTGATGGCAGTCAGGGTGCCGAGCGGAATCTCGGCCGTCACGTCCTTGAGGTTGTTCGCCCGTGCTCCCTCGATCCTCAGCAGGCGCTCGGGGTCGATAGGGCGTCGGGACTGCGGAACCGCGATGCTCCTGCGGCCGGAGAGGTAGTCCCCCGTCACCGACATGTCGTTCACCAGGAGGTCGTCGTACGAGCCGGAGTGCACGACCTTGCCGCCATGCTCGCCCGCTCCTGGGCCGATGTCGACCACCCAGTCGGCCGTGCGGATCGTGTCTTCGTCGTGCTCGACGACGATGAGCGTGTTGCCGAGGTTCTTGAGCTTGACGAGCGTCTCGATGAGACGACGGTTGTCGCGCTGGTGGAGGCCGATACTCGGCTCATCGAGCACGTACAGCACACCGGTCAACCCCGAGCCGATCTGGGTCGCCAGGCGGATGCGCTGCGCCTCGCCTCCCGAGAGCGAGCCGGCCGAACGTGCGAGGTTCAGGTAATTGAGCCCCACCTCGAGCAGGAACTCGAGACGCGCCCGGATCTCCCGCAGCACGGCGGCTGCGATGTGGGCCTCGCGCTCGGTCAGCGTGAGGTCGTGCATGAAGCCGTAGGCATCGGTGAGGCTGAGCTCCGCGACGTCGGCGATGCTCTGCCCCTGTACTGTGACGGCCAAGACCTCTGGCTTGAGACGCTTTCCGTTGCACACGGCGCACGGGATCTCGCGCAGGTAGCTGGCAAAGCGCTGCCGCGCCGAATCCGTCTCGGCCTCAAGGAACTTGCGCTCGATGTAGGGAATGACGCCCTCGAAGCCGGTCGTGTACTTCATCTCGCGACCGAAGCGGTTGCGCCACTTGACGCTCACCTGGAAGTCGTTCCCGCGGAGCACGGCCTCCTGTACTGAGGGGTCTAGCTCCTCCCATGGTGTCTTCAGCGAGAAATCGAGGTCGCGGGCGAGACCCTCCAACAGACGCTGGAAGTAGTTGTAGAGTCCCTTGCCGCTCTGGGTCCACGGCAGGATGACGCCGTCAGCGAGGCTCAGGGCGGGGTCGCCGAGCAGCAACTCGGAGTCCACTGCCATGCGTGTGCCCAAGCCCGAGCACTCGGGGCACGCGCCGAATGGCGCGTTGAACGAGAAGGTGCGAGGCTCGATCTCGGTCAGCTGGACCGGGTGGTTGTTGGGGCAGGAGAGCTTCTCGGAGAAGCTGCGCCACGCGGCATCCCCCTCTTCGTCGACGAAGTTCACGGCGACGAGCCCGTCGGTGAGGCGGAGCGCCGTCTCGAGGGAGTCGGTGAGCCGATTGAGGATGTCGTCTGCCGCGACCAACCTGTCGACCACGACCGAGATGTCGTGCTTGACCTGCTTCTTCAGCGTGGGAGGAGCACTGAGCTGGATGACCTCGCCGTCGACGATTGCCCTCGAGTAGCCGGATGCGGCCAGCTCGCGGAAGAGGTCGACGAACTCCCCCTTCTTCTGCGAGATGACGGGCGCCACGACCTGATAGCGCGTGCCTGACTCGAGCGCTATCAGTTGGTCAGCGATCTGCTGCACGGTCTGCTTCTGGATCGGCTCGCCGCACTGGGGGCAGTGCGGGATGCCGATGCGCGCCCAGAGAAGGCGCATGTAGTCATAGATCTCGGTGATCGTGCCGACGGTCGACCGCGGGTTGCGGTTGGTCGACTTCTGGTCGATCGACACGGCGGGGCTGAGGCCCTCGATGAAGTCGACATCCGGGCGGTCGACCTGGCCGAGAAACTGGCGCGCGTATGCCGAGAGCGACTCCACGTAGCGCCTCTGGCCCTCCGCGAAGATCGTGTCGAACGCGAGGGACGATTTGCCCGACCCCGAGAGGCCCGTGAACACCACGAGGGCGTCGCGAGGAATCTCCAGGTCGACGTTGTGCAGGTTGTGAACGCGCGCTCCGCGCACGCTCAGTCGCGACGACGATTCGACGGGTGTGATGGACACGTTTGTCAGCCTATGTTCTCTCAGTTGGGTCTCTCGATGGGATGCTGCGCACAGGTCACCCCGTTCGAATACCTGTTCTATTGTATCGCTCAGATATGGCCAGCAGCCTCCATGCGCCGCAACTCCTTCTTGAGGTCCGCGACCTCGTCGCGAAGCCTGCCGGCGAGCTCGAACTTGAGCTCGGCGGCCGCCTGGAGCATCTGGTCGTTGAGGTCGCGGATGAGGGCGTCGAGGTCACTGGCGCCAGATGCGGCGAGGCCTTCAAAGCGTCGGCTTTCCGCGCCGAGTGCCGGGGTGGGTGCCCTCCGTCGGTCTCCCCCGCGGCCAGCGAGGAATTCCGCCGTGTCGGCTTCTTCGCGAGCCAGCACATCGGTGATGTCGGCGATCTTCTTGCGCAGCGGCGTGGGATCGATGCCGTGCTCGAGGTTGTAGGCGACCTGCTTCTCCCGCCGCCGGTCGGTCTCCTCGATCGCGAGACGCATCGAGTCGGTGACGACGTCGGCATACATGTGCACTGCACCCGAGACGTTGCGGGCCGCACGACCGATCGTCTGGATGAGCGAGGTCGACGAGCGGAGGAAGCCCTCCTTGTCGGCGTCGAGGATGGCGACGAGCGACACCTCGGGCAGGTCGAGGCCCTCACGCAGCAGGTTGATGCCGACGAGCACGTCGTAGACGCCCTGGCGCAGTTCCGTGAGCAGTTCCACACGACGCAAGGTGTCGACGTCCGAGTGGAGGTAGCGAACGCGAACGCCTGCCTCTGTCAGGAAGTCGGTCAGCTCCTCGGCCATCTTCTTCGTCAGCGTCGTGACGAGCACGCGCTCATCGCGCTCCGTGCGGCGACGGATCTCCTCCAGCAGGTCGTCGATCTGCCCCTTGCTCGGCTTGACGACGATCTCCGGGTCCACGAGGCCCGTCGGTCGGATGATCTGCTCGACCACCCCGTCCGAGACCCCGAGCTCATACTTGCCGGGTGTCGCGGAGAGGTAGACCTTCTGGCCCACGCGGTCGAGGAACTCGCTGAACTTGAGCGGGCGGTTGTCGAGCGCGCTCGGGAGACGGAAGCCGTGCTCGACAAGCGTGCGCTTGCGGGACGCGTCTCCCTCGAACATCGCGCCGATCTGCGGCACGGTGACGTGTGACTCGTCGATCACGACGAGGAAGTCGTCGGGGAAGTAGTCGAGGAGGCAGTTCGGCGGGGCACCGGGCGCGCGGCCGTCGATGTGGCGCGAGTAGTTCTCGATGCCGCTGCAGAAGCCAATCTGCTCCATCATCTCGAGGTCAAAGGTCGTGCGCATGCGCAGACGCTGTGCCTCGAGCAGCTTGCCCTGGCGTTCCAGTTCCCCGAGGCGCTCCTCGAGTTCCTCGCGAATGCCGACGATTGCGCGCTGCATGGTCACCGGGCTGGCGGCGTAGTGCGTCGCGGGAAACACGGAGACGGCATCCATCTTCTTCAGCACCTCGCCGGTCAGCGGATGCAGGGCGTAGAGCGCCTCGATCTCGTCACCGAACATCTCGATGCGGATCGCGTTCTCCTCGTACATCGGGATGATCTCGATCGTGTCTCCACGCACGCGGAACTTGCCCCGCGAGAAGTCGACATCGTTGCGCTGGTACTGCATGTTGACGAACTGCCGGATGATCGCGTCACGTGCGATGCGCTGCCCGACCTGCAGGGGAATCATCGCCTCGAGGTACTCCTCGGCGGCGCCGAGGCCGTAGATGCACGACACTGTCGACACCACGATGACATCACGGCGGCTGAGGAGCGAGTTGGTCGTCGAGTGGCGAAGCCGCTCGACCTCAGCGTTGATCGAGCTGTCCTTCTCGATGAAGGTGTCGGTCTGCGGCACGTAGGCCTCGGGCTGGTAGTAGTCGTAGTACGAGACGAAATACTCGACGGCGTTATTGGGCATGAGGTCGCGGAACTCGTTCGCGAGTTGTGCCGCGAGCGTCTTGTTGTGCGCCATCACGAGCGTCGGCCGCTGCACCTGCTCGATGAGCCACGCGGTGGTCGCCGACTTTCCCGTTCCTGTCGCACCGAGGAGCACGACATCGGTCTCCCCCGCGTTGATGCGCCCCGCAAGCTCAGCGATGGCCGCCGGCTGGTCTCCGCTGGGGCTGTACTCGCTGATGACCTCAAAGGGCCGCACGGACCTGGTCGGCTGCATGCTCCAAGTCTAGGCAGGGCCACCGACACTCGGCTGGGAGGAGCCCGCACCCCGAGCGTCCAGTTCGCGCCAGTACTCGTCGACCCGCTCGATCACCTGCTCGACCGTGCCGTTGTTCTCGATCACGACGTCGGCGATCGCCAGGCGCTCCTCATCACTGGCCTGGGCGCCCACACGGCTCAGCGCGTCGTCGCGGGACATGCCCCGATACTCGACCATGCGCCGTACCCGCTCTGACTCATCGGCGTGGACGACGACGATCGAGTCGAACGGCACTGCGTGCTTGCCTCCCGCCTCCGCGAGGAGGGGGACGTCGTACACGATGATCGCGGCAGGATTGGCTGCGGCCGCTTCCTGGATGCGCGCCGTGGCGAGTTCCCGCACACGAGGGTGGGTGATCCGGTTGAGCACTGCGAGCTTCTCCGGGTGACCGAAGACACGGGCCCCCAACGCGGCGCGATCGAGCGCTCCATCGCTGTCGATCACGTCGGGACCGAACTCCCGCGCGATCTCGCGAAGCCCATCCGTTCCCGGCTCGACCACCTCCCGGGCAAGCTGGTCGGCGTCGATGTGAACGGCGCCGAGGTCTCGGAGGCGCGACGCGACGAGCGACTTGCCCGACGCGATCCCTCCCGTCAAAGCGATGAGATACACGGGGCAATGCTAGTGGGCTAGTCTCACCTCATCACCGCCCAATGGCCAGGTGCTGGCGTCAGCCAGCAGAGGGAGCGCGAATGATCGAGGTTCTCACCGGGGCGGGACTCGCCATGTCGGCGGGACTCAACGCATACGTCCCGCTCCTCGTGTTGGGTCTCGCAAGCCGATTCACGGAATTCGTGGCCCTGCCTGCTCAATGGGCGTGGCTCGAGAACGAGTGGGTGCTCGGCATCGTCGGGCTCCTCCTGCTCATCGAGGTCATTGCCGACAAGGTGCCGGTCGTCGACAGCATCAATGACTGGATCCAGACCATCGTGCGCCCGACCGCCGGCGGCCTTGCGTTCGGTTCGGGTGCATCGGCCGAGACTGTTGCTGTGACCGATCCCGCACAGTTCCTGGAGCAGAACCAGTGGGTGCCGATCGTCTCCGGCGTCGTCATCGCGCTCGTCGTGCATCTCGCGAAGCTCGCAGTTCGCCCGGTCGTCAATGCGGTCACGGCGGGTGTCGCCGCCCCCGTCGTTAGCACGCTCGAGGATGTGACGAGCGTAACGCTCACGGTGCTCGCGCTGGTGCTGCCCGTCCTCGTGATCGTCGCCGTGCCACTGCTCGTATGGTTTGCCATCGCGACCGTCAGACGGGCGCGTGCCCGCCGCGCCTGAGTCGCAGGGAAACACGGCTTCCGAAGGCAGCACGCGGAAACGCAAAACGGCCGGACCCTGGGGCCCGGCCGTTTCACATGCGTCTGGACGACGCGATCGTGCTAGTTGCTCGAGAGCTTCTCGCGAAGAGCGGCAAGCGCCTCGTCGTCGGCGAGCGTACCGACCGAGGACGACTCGCTCGAGAAGGACGATCCACCGGCCGAGGGGACATCGTCGATGTCCTTGGCGGCGGCAGCGGCGACCTGCTTCTTGTGAGCCTCCCAGCGAGCCTGAGCGGCCGCGTAGTCGGCCTCCCACTTGGCGCGCTGCTCCTCGAAGCCTTCCTTCCACTCGTTCGTCTCGGGGTCGAAGCCCTCCGGGTACTTGTAGTTGCCCTGCTCGTCGTACTCCGTGAGCATGCCGTACAGCGCCGGGTCGAACTCGGTGCCCTCGGGGTCGACACCCTCGTTGGCCTGCTTGAGGCTCAGCGAGATGCGGCGACGCTCGAGGTCGATGTCGATGACCTTGACGAAGACCTCTTCGCCGACGGACACGACCTGCTCGGCGAGCTCGACGTGCTTGCCGGAGAGCTCGGAGATGTGGACGAGGCCCTCGATGCCCTCTGCGACGCGAACGAACGCGCCGAAGGGGACGAGCTTCGTGACCTTGCCCGGTGCCACCTGGCCGATGGCGTGGGTGCGGGCGAAGACCTGCCACGGGTCTTCCTGCGTCGCCTTGAGCGACAGGGAGACGCGCTCGCGCTCGAGGTCGACCTCGAGGATCTCGACGGTGACCTCCTGGCCAACCTCGACAACCTCGCTGGCGTGCTCGATGTGCTTCCAGCTGAGCTCGGAGACGTGCACGAGGCCGTCGACGCCACCGAGGTCCACGAAGGCACCGAAGTTGACGATCGAGGAGACGACACCCTTGCGAACCTGGCCCTTGGCGAGGTTGTTGAGGAAGGTCGTGCGGCTCTCGGACTGCGTCTGCTCGAGGAGGGCGCGGCGCGACAGGACCACGTTGTTGCGGTTCTTGTCGAGCTCGAGGATCTTGGCCTCGATCTCCTGGCCGAGGTACGGCGTGAGGTCGCGCACGCGGCGAAGCTCGATGAGCGAGGCCGGGAGGAAGCCGCGGAGGCCGATGTCGACGATGAGGCCGCCCTTGACGACCTCGATGACCGTACCGGTGACAACTCCGTCGTCTTCCTTGATCTTCTCGACGTCGCCCCACGCACGCTCGTACTGAGCGCGCTTCTTGGACAGGATCAGACGGCCTTCCTTGTCCTCCTTCTGGAGAACGAGGGCCTCGACCGTGTCGCCGACCGTGACAACCTCGTCGGGGTTCACGTCGTGCTTGATGGAGAGTTCGCGGGAGGGGATGACACCCTCGGTCTTGTAACCGACGTCGAGGAGGACCTCGTCACGGTCGATCTTGACGACGGTGCCCTCGATGAGGTCTCCGTCGTTGAAGAACTTCAGCGTCTTTTCGACCGCGGCGAGAAAGTCTTCAGCAGATCCGATGTCGTTGATGGCGACCTGCTTGGGTGCCTTACCGGTCGTTGCGATTGTCATGTAGTAGTTGCTCCAGGATGGACATGCCCGGGAGGGCAGAAATCAGGCCACGAACGAGGTGCTGCTTGTATGTATCGTCGTGCTGGGTGAAGTCCAGACCGACGTCGCCGTGGCAGGCGGATAGGTATTCGCAGAAATTGCGACTCTCCAGCATACCCGGCTTGCCCGCGCGGGAGCAACAGCCCGGCGGGCTCCTAGCTGGACGGAACGCGGTACGCCGCGGTCTCGTATTTCCAGACTCGATCGTCGTAGCTGCGGATCACGTGATCCCGCTCAGATGCGCTCGCGGTGTAGAAGTGATGCCGCTTCGTGTCGCTCCAGAACCGGTACACAGGTGTTGTTGCCGAGACCGTGCTCGATGCCGGATAGACATAGTATGCGATCTTCTCGTACTTCCACACGTTGTCGGGATAGGCGGCGATGACATGGTTCTTCTCCGCCTCGCTCGCCGTATAAAAGTGACCGTTCATGGTGTCGCTCCAGAAACGGTAGAGCGGGATCGTGCCCGGTTGCTTGCTCGTGAAAGCCTGGTAGGCGACGGCCTCGTATTTCCAAATGTTGCTTGGGTAGCTTGCCTGAACATGCGCCTTCTCTGCGGAGCTGATCGTGTAGAAGTGCCCTTGGTAGGCGTCGCTCCAGAACCGGTAGACGGGGAAAGAGCCGTCGGGGCTCGCCGTAGACGCAGTCGATGATCCCAGCGTCACCTGCACCCGCATCGACGTCGTGGGTGACCCCGAGACGGCCGTGACCTTGATGCCCCCGGACGGGCTCGAGAGGGACTGGCCAGCGCGGATAGCAGGAAGGTGCGCTCCCCCTGGCTGCGCGGAGGTGACCGCGGCGGATCCGTTCTTCACGGCTTGCAGCATCCGCACTCCCGGTGTGAATGTCACCGTCGTACCGGAGAGACTGCGTTGAGCCGACGCGTAGTAGGGCGTCGGGGTGCCCTGGCCACTGCGGAGCTCAATGTGGAAGCGCTCCCCCGTCTGCGGGTCAGTCGCCGCGACGTGCCGGATGCCACCAGCGGAACGAAGCGGTGCCAGGTCGATCGTCCAGGTCTTCGTCGCAGTGCCGGCCGGCAGCGCGAGCGTAGTGGTCGCAGACGACGGAAGGAAACCCAGCCGCGACGCGGTTGACGTGTTGAGTGGTGTGAGGGTGTCATAGCCCTGGACGCCGAGCCCCATGACGTCGTAGATGTCCCAGTACTCGTGCTTCGAGCAGGAGCCGCTCGTGCAGACGTGCAGGTCTGAGTGCCCCAGGCCGAGGTTGTGCCCGAGCTCGTGTGTGAGTGTCGTCAGGTCGACGTGCTTGCCGATCGACTGTCGAACAGCGCCGCCGTAGTGCACACTGCTGCCGACGACTCCGACACCGGTCTCGGCGCACTCCGCCGGGTTCAGCACGACCAGATGACGAGTCGTGCCCGGCGTGCTCGTGCGGAACGCGGACCAACCCGAGTAGCCGAGCTTCTGAGCGGCGCGGTTCCAGGTCGAGAAGGGGTCTTCGCCGCAGCTCCCTCCGGTGAGTTGGGTGACAGAGGAGGCGACAGTGAAGCGGCTGATCTGCCCGTTGGAGGACGTACGCCAGTGTGCCGCCGCCTGTTCAGCGAGAGTCCTCAGCTGAGCGTCGGAGCGGTTCGGCCGGCTGAGGCCTGCGGGCGCATTCGCAACGATGACGATCTCGTGCGCCTGTCCGGGGGCGGCAGCCGCTGCCGCAGTGACCGTGACCTGCGCCTGCACGACGGGCAGCTCGGTGCCGCTCGCGTCTGCCGCGGTAATCGCCTCCTGGGTCGCCTCAGCCGCCTCGGGGAGGGCACCCGAACCTTGAGTGGATGATTCCAACTCGACCGCAGTCTCGGGTGCGAGCTGCTCGACGACGGCGTCGACGGCGACGGTCCCGGTGAACTGGTCACCAGTGGTGACCGAGTCCGGAAACTCGCCCGTGACCGGTACGACCTGCCCCGAAGCGGTCTCGACGGCGTAGCGGGTGTCGACGGTCGGCTCGCTGTTCGCGTCGACAGTGAGGGTCTCGGAGATCGAAACGACGATCTCCCCGCTCAGTTCGACCGCGGCATCCTGAACGAGCGCAGGGTCGTCAATCGCAATCTCAGTGCCCGGCACCGGCTCAGTGGCATCCGGCTGGGCCGCATCCGTTTCCAGGGCCTCGGAGACTTCATGGGATGCATGGATGCTGCTCGGTGCGACGGTGAAGGCGGCTGCAGGGCTCGGCGAGACAATGGATGCTCCCAGCATCAGACTCGTGAGAAATCCCCCAAGGACCACCAGCCCACCACGAATGGGGTTGGTCATGTCCGGAAGCCTAGACAGCGAAGATGAGAACCCGCGAGGAGAAATCTTCGAGAATGCTCCATCGCTTGACCCCAGTTCAGGGGTGAGAATGCCTCGCCTCAGTCGAGAAGAGCGGAGCGCAGGGTGTCGAGTCCGACCCCGCCGAGCGCGAGCGCGTCGCGGTGGAATGACCGCACGTCGAAGTTTGCCCCGCCCCGACGGCGAGCCTCATCGCGGAGTTCCATCCAGAGACGCTGGCCGACCTTGTACGAGGGTGCCTGGCCGGGCCAGCCGAAGTAGCGATTCACTTCGAAGAGGGTGCTCGGGTCTGACTCGTGGCAGTTCCCACGGAAGAAGGAGAGGGCGTAGTCGAAGTCCCAGCTCCCCTTGCCGTCGAGGCGAGGCTTGCCGAGGTGCACGCCGATGTCGAGCACGACCCGCGCGGCACGCATGCGCTGGGCATCGAGCATCCCGAAGCGGTCGCCTGGATCGTCGAGGTAGCCGAGCTCCTCCATGAGCCGCTCCGCGTAGAGCGCCCAGCCCTCCGCGTGGCCGGAGGTCCCTGCCAACTGGCGTCGCCACGTGTTCAGCTCGCCGCGATTGACGACCGCCTGGCCGATCTGCAGATGGTGGCCGGGAACGCCCTCGTGGTAGACGGTTGTCGTCTCGCGCCAAGTGGAGAACTTCGTGATGCCGACGGGAACCGACCACCACATCCTGCCTGGCCTCGTGAAGTCGTCAGACGGCCCTGTGTAGTAGATGCCGCCGTTCTGCGTGGGCGCAATCATGCACTCGAGGCGGCGAATCTCCTGGGGGATGTCGAATTGAGTCTGCCCAAGCTCAGCGACGGCGCGGTCGCTCAGGTCCTGCATCCAGGCCTGGAGCGCATCGGTGCCGTGCAGGATGCGCGACGGGTCTGAGTCGAGCACGGCGATCGCCTCTTCGACCGAGGCGCCGGGCGAAATCTCGTGGGCGAGGGCCTCCTGTTCGCTTCGCATCCGTGCGAGCTCCTCGATACCCCACTCGTAGGTCTCGTCGAGGTCGATCGTCGCACCGAGGAAGCGGCGCGAGTGCAGCGCATAACTCTCGCGTCCTACCGCGTCGATCTCGGTGGCGCTTGCCGCGAGCTCGACGCGCAGGAACTCGGTGAGCCGCGAATAGGCTTCGGTTGCCTGTCGGGCGTTCGTGCTGAGGGTCGCGCTGAGCGACTCGGGCACGTCTGATGCCTGCTGAGCGAACTCCGAGAAGAAGCCGCCCGAGGTGCCGACACGTCCCGTCAGCTCCGCGACCGCGAGCACCTGGCGGCGCGCGGGGGTGACCCCTTCCGCGATGCCGCGACGAAGCGTCTCGATGTAGCCGTCGACCGCGTCGGGGACTCCGCCCATCCTGCTGGCGATGTCGCTCCAGTCGCCCTCCGTCTCGGTGGGCATGAGGTCGAAGATCTCGCGGATGTCCGTGGCGGGCGAGGCGAGCACATTCAGGTCGCGCAGGTGGAGTCTCGCGTCGTGGGACTCGAGTTCCAGCTCGAGCGCCGCCCCGAGGTCCGCCGCCGTCACGCGGTCGACGTCGTCAGCTGGCGAGCATGCGCGAAGTTCCGCCAATGCGGCGCGCGCTGCCTCCGCCTTGGCCTCCGCACCCTCGGGCGAATAGTCGCCGTACTCGCCCAGTCTCCCGGGGACGCCGATGTAGGTGGCGATCGTGGGATCGAGATCGGTAAGCGTGTTCACCCACCGTTCTGCGACCTCGTCGATGGGGCTCGGGGTGCGTTGCGTCGTCATGCTTTCAGCGTACGGGAGGATCTCACTGGGCGCCGGGCGCGCTCAGTGCGCTGCCGCCTCCCAGTTCGCACCGATGCCGACCTGGACCTCAAGGGGAACAGCAAGCTCGGCCGCTCCGCCCATTCGTTCGCGCACGACCGCCGAGAGCGACTCCAGCTCGCCGTCGGCAACCTCGAAGACGAGTTCGTCGTGCACCTGCAGGAGCAATCGGGATGCCATGTCCTTCTCGCGCAGGTCGCTGGCGATATCGATCATCGCGATCTTCATGATGTCGGCTGCTGAGCCCTGGATGGGCGCATTGAGGGCCGCTCGCTCGGCGTTCTCGCGCAGCACCCGGTTCTTCGAGCGCAGGTCACCGAAGGGTCGGCGGCGGCCGAAGATCGTCTCGGTGTAGCCGTCTTCACGTGCCTTCTCGACGACGGAGCGGAGGTAGTCGCGCACGGCCCCGAAGCGGGCGAAGTAGTCGCCCATGAGCTGTTTGGCCTCGGCCGTGTCGATACGCAGTTGCTTGGACAGTCCGAAGGCGCTCAGGCCGTATGCGAGGCCGTAGGACATCGCCTTGACCTTTGTGCGCATGAGCGGCGTGACATCCGCAGGCTCGACGTGGAAGATGCGAGAACCGACGAAACGGTGAAGGTCCTCCCCCGCGTTGAAGGCCTCGATCAGTCCGGCGTCGCCGGAGAGGTGCGCCATGATGCGCATCTCGATCTGGGAGTAGTCGGCGGTCAGGAGCGTCGTGAACTGCTCGCCGTGCGTGAAGGCGGAGCGGATTTCCCGGCCCACCTCGGTCCTTATGGGGATGTTCTGGAGGTTGGGATCGTTGGAGGAGATGCGCCCCGTGCTCGTGCCGGTCTGCTCGTACGTCGTGTGGATTCGACCGTCTGGCCGAACGCTCTTCTCGAGGGTGTCGACGATCTGGCCGAGCTTCGTCACATCGCGGTGCTGTAGGAGCAGGCCAAGAAAGGGGTGCGGGCTCTTCTCCTGGAGGTCTGCGAGGGACGCCGCGTCAGTCGAGTAGCCCGTCTTGTTGGCCCTCGTCTTCGGCATTCCGAGTTCTTCGAACAGCACCTGCTGCAACTGCTTGGGCGAGCCCAGGTTCACCTCGCGGCCGATTTCGGCGTATGCCTTGGCTGCGAAATCTGCGGCCGACGCTGCGAGACGCGAGCGGAGTCCGCTGAGGATGTCTGCCGAGACCTGGATGCCTGTGCGCTCCATCTCTGCGAGGACCGGCACGATCGGCAACTCGATGTCGGTGAGCACGCGCTTCGTGCCAGCGTCGAGCCGCTCGGCGAGTGCCTCGGACAGTCGCAATACGAACCAGGCCTCGGTGGCGACGCTGAGTGACTCGACCTCCGGCAACAGCTGGTTCGGGTCGGACACGGTGACGGTCTCCCCGAGAACTGCGTAGACCTGCGAGGCGAGATCCTCCGAGCGCCCGCCGGGCCGCAGCAGCCACGAGGCGAGGCTCGTGTCGAAGGTCACGCCGCTGATCGACAGCCCGACAGCAGCCAGGGCCTTGTACTGCCGCTTGGCGTCGAGCATGACCTTGGGGGCATCACTCGCGAGCCAGGCCTCGAGGGCGGCATAGTCCTGCCGGCCTTCTGCCCATGGCACATAGACGGAGTCATCCTTGGCCGCAATACCGAAGCCCGTGATGCCTCCCGAGCCCGACTCGATCTGCAGGCCAAGCGGCGTCGCGTCGCTCCCCGAGTGGCGAGACAGCCACTGCGCGAGTTCTTCATCGACCATCGTGCGCACGACGGGTGCGAGCTGGGCCGCGCTCGCGTCGTCGACGGAGGCAGGTTCCGTGAGGGCCTCGGTCGAGCCCTCCGCCGCCGCGATCTTGAGGACTCGCTCAAGCAGCGTGCGGAACTGCAGCCGGTCGAAGACCTCGCGCACCGCTCCGACGTTGATCTGCCGGCGCTCAAGCTCGGTGAGTGCCAGCGGGAGCTCCACGTCTGTGACCAGGCGATTGAGGCGCCGGTTGAGGATGGCGTTCTCCTTCTGGTCTCGAAGGTTCTGCCCCACGACGCCCTTGATCTCGTCGGCGTGCGCGAGGATCTCATCGAGCGAGCCATACTGCTTGAGCCACTTGACGGCGGTCTTCTCGCCGACCTTGTCGATGCCGATGAGGTTGTCACTCGTTTCACCGACGAGCGCCGCGACATCCGGGTACTGTGCCGGCTCGATGCCGTAGCGCTCGACGACCGCGTCGTGGTCGTAGCGCTTGAGCTCGGAGACTCCGCGCGCGTTGGGGTAGAGCAGCGTCACGTCATCGTTGACGAGCTGGATCGTGTCGCGGTCGCCGCTCACGACGAGGACACGGTAGCCCTCAGCAGCGCCCCGGGTCGCCAGGGTCGCGAGGATGTCGTCGGCCTCGTAGTCCTCCTTCGAGATCGTCACGATGTTCATCGCGGCGAGTGCCTCTTCGAGAAGGGGCACCTGGCCGATGAACTCCGGCGGCGTCTCGCCGCGCGTGCCCTTGTACTCGGCGTACTCGCGCGTGCGGAAGGAATAGCGAGAGATGTCGAATGCGACCGCCAGGTGCGTCGGCTTCTCTTGGTTGAGAAGGCTCAACAGCATCGACAGGAAGCCGTGAATCGCATTCGTGTGCTGCCCCTCCCTGTTGACGAAACTGTCGACCGGGAGGGCGTAGAACGCCCGGAAGGCGAGGGAATGGCCGTCGATGACGAGGAGGGTAGGCTTTGCGGTATCCGACACGATGCCAGCCTAACGGGGGCCGCTGACACGCCACCGCGCGGTTGCGAAAGGCGCTCCTATGACGACACTTCCCGCTGACCTCGACCCCCGCCTGGTGGAGATCCTCGAGCAGACGGGAGGCGGTGAGCTGCCACGCCGGATGGGCATGGAGTTCCTCGAACTGTCGGCCGAGTATTCAGTGGCACGGATGCCTGTCGAAGGCAATCGACAGGTCACGGGACTCCTCCACGGGGGCGCCCACGTTGTGCTGGGCGAGTCGCTCGGGTCGATCTCATCCGCCATCCATGCGGGACCCGGCCGCTACGCGGTCGGCATTGAGATTAACGCCACCCACAGCCGCGCGATCACTGAGGGCTGGGTCACCGGCACGTGCCGGGCCATCTCTCTTGGTCGCACCCTTGCCACGCATGAGATCGTCATGACCGACGACGACGGCAACAGGCTCTCCACCGTGCGCATGACGAACATGCTGCGTGATCAGCGCTAGCCGCGCATCCGCCGACTCAGTGGCAGGCGTCGCCGAGCAGCCGCCTACTTCTTGGGTGCGAACTGGTCGATGATCGTCTTCGCGACATCATGCATCGTCAAGCGACGGTCCATCGAGGCCTTCTGAATCCAGCGGAACGCCTCCGGTTCCGTGAGCCCCATCTTCTCGTTGAGCAGGCCTTTGGCGCGGTCAACGAGCTTGCGGGTCTCGAAGCGCTCGACCAGGTCGGAGACCTCGGTCTCGAGCGCGATGATCTGCGCGTGCCGGGCCAGGGCGATCTCGATCGCAGGCAGCAGGTCGTTTGGCGTGAAAGGCTTCACGACATAGGCGAGAGCGCCGGCCTCGGTGGCCCGCTCGACCAGCTCCTTCTGACTGAATGCCGTGAGGAGCACGACGGGCGCGATGTGATTCTTGCTGAGCTTCTCGGCGGCGGAGATGCCGTCGAGAAGCGGCATCTTCACATCCATCACGACGAGATCAGGACGAAGCTCGGTTGCGAGGGCCACGGCGGCTTCGCCGTCTCCAGCCTCGCCGACGACATCGAAGCCGTTGTCTCGAAGAGTCTCGACAATGTCAAGACGGATGAGTGATTCGTCCTCCGCCACGACGACGCGACGGGGGGCCTGCGTTGTTTCCTGGTCTGCCACGAGGTAAAGCCTACGGTATTCTGATCCCGGTCAACGTGCGCCGGTGTGGCGGAATGGCAGACGCGGAGCACTCAAAATGCTTTGTCCGAGAGGACGTGTGGGTTCGACCCCCACCACCGGCACAGTACCTAGCCCTCCAATGGCGCTGCGATTCCCTTCGCTACTCTGACCCCATGCAGCGCGTCGTCATCGTCCTCCCGGTCGAGCCGCTCGATGTCGACGACAGCTTTCGTGTCGACCGGTGGCCGCTCCACATCACCGTGGTGCCGCCGTTCACAGCGCGCGTTTCATTGGCCGAGATCGTGCGGCTCGTGCACTCCGTGGCGCAGGGTGAGGAGCCGTTCACCGTCACGGTGGGCGTTGAGGCCCTCTTTGGGCGGGACCACGATGTGCCGGTCAACCTCATCGTCCATTAGGAGCGATTGTTCGACCTCCAGCACAGGCTCACGGACGCACTCGTCGAGGCGGGACCCGGCGTGCCGCGGCATCCGTTCTCGCCCCACATCACCATGAAGGATCACGCGCGGGCGTATGCCGGAGATTCGCACCGCATCGACAGGCTCGCCGTCGTCGACATGGCACCGCGTTCAGACCCGAAGGGGCGACGGGTGCTCGCGATCGCACCCTTCGGGTCTCGCCCGGCGTGACGCCGGTTTAAGACTCCGGAACCGCGTTGCCCGGGAGTTCGGTGGCCCAGGCCGGCGCGGCGGCGTTGCGCGCGTCACCCACGCGGTGCACCCGGAGGTCGTTCGTCGAGCCGGGAATTCCGGGAGGCGAACCCGAGATGACGATGACACGGTCACCGATCTCCGCGAGCCCCTTGCTCAGGAGCACCTCGTCGACCTGGCGGTACATCGCGTCGGTGTGGGTCACACGCGCGACTTTGAAGCTCTCGACACCCCAGCTCAGCGACATCCTGCGCTCGATGGATTCCTCGGGAGTGAAGCCAAGGATCGGAATCGGGTTGCGCAGGCGCGTCATGCGTCGCACGGAGTCGCCCGACTCGGTGAAGACGCAGAGGTACTTGGCCTGGACGAACTCGGCGACCTCTGCCGCCGCGAGCGTGATCGCGCCACCCTGCGTCCGCGGCTTCGTGCCGAGCGGAGGAACCCGCTCGAGGCCGTGGTCCTCGGTCGACGCGATGATTCGGGCCATCGTCTGGACGGTGACGACGGGGTACTCCCCCACGCTCGTCTCGCCACTCAGCATGACCGCGTCGGCGCCGTCGAGGACAGCGTTGGCGACATCCGAAGTCTCGGCGCGGGTGGGAATCGGGTTGGAGATCATCGACTCGAGCATCTGGGTCGCGACGATGACGGGCTTCGCCATGCGGCGGCAGAGCTCGACCGCACGTTTCTGCACGATCGGCACGGCCTCGAGCGGGAGTTCGACGCCGAGGTCACCGCGGGCGACCATGATGCCGTCGAAGGCGTCGATGATCGCCTCGAGGTTGTCAACCGCCTGGGGCTTTTCGATCTTCGCGATGACGGGCACGCGGATGCCCTCCTCGGCCATGATCTCGTGCACACGCGTGACGTCGTCGGCGTTGCGGACGAAGCTCAGCGCGATGTAGTCGGCGCCCAGCTTGAGGCCCCAGCGCAGGTCATCCTCGTCTTTCTCGGACAGGGCCGGCACATTGACCGCCACGCCCGGGAGGTTGATGCCCTTGTTGTTCGACACCGTGCCGGCGACGACCGTCTCCGCGACGACCTTGGTGTCGTCGGAGGAGATCGCCTTGAGCTTCACGCGGCCGTCGTCGATCAGCAGGACATCGCCCGGCTTCACGTCGGCAGGCAGGCCCTTGTATGTCGTGCCGCAGATCTCTGCGGTGCCCTCGATGTCCTCAGTCGTGATCGTGAAACGATCGCCGACTTCGAGGAAGTGTGGCCCATCGGCGAACTTGCCGAGACGGATCTTGGGACCCTGGAGGTCGACGAGCACGGCGATGGGCCGATTCGTCGCAGCCGCGGCGCGCCTCACGTTGCTGTAGACCTCTTCATGCACGGCATAACTGCCGTGGCTGAGGTTCATGCGAGCGACGTTGACACCCGCCTCGATCAGGGCCCGGATGTTCTCATAACTTGAGGTCGCAGGCCCGAGGGTAGCAACGATTTTGGCGCGTCTCATTCAGTTCTCTCCGTCGGGCACAGGTTGGGACGGTTCCCAAGCCTATTGCCAAACACCCGCCGACGTAAGCATCACAGGGCCAGCGACCGGTCACTCGGGCGGACAGGGGCCGGAAGCAGCGTGTCGCCCTCGAGGAAGCGATCCACCTCGGCCGCGGCTGCCCGGCCCTCGGCGATTGCCCACACGATGAGGGACTGGCCGCGACCAGCGTCGCCCGCGACGAAGACACCGGGGTGCTGCGTCTCGTAGTTGTCGCCACGCGTCGGCAGGGTGCCGTCGAACGGGACGGCGAGCTGTGCCTCGAGGTCCTGCTGCTCCGGTCCCGTGAACCCGAGCGCGAGCAGCACGAGGTCAGCGGGGATCTCGCGCTCAGTGCCCGACTTGGGCACGCGACGCCCGTCGATGTACTCGGTCTCGGCGACGCGGATCGCCCGGACCTCTCCCACGTCATTGGAGAGGAACTCGACAGTCGAGGCAAGGTAGACCCGCTCGCCGCCCTCCTCGTGCGCGGACTGGACCTCGAACAGGGTCGGAGTCGTCGGCCACGGCTGGTGGTCGGGGCGTTCGACCGGCGGCTGCTTGCCGATCGCGAGATTCGTGACCGAGAGCGCCTTCTGGCGGTGCGCCGTTCCGATGCAGTCAGCACCGGTGTCACCGCCGCCCAGGACCACGACGTGCTTGCCCTCGGCCGTGATCTGGTCGACGACCTGGTCGCCGGCCACAGCGCGGTTCTGCTCAACGAGGTACTCCATCGCGAAGTGCACGCCGGCGAGGTCACGGCCAGGGATGGAGAGGTCGCGCGGCACCGTCGCACCCGTCGCGACGACGACGGCGTCGTAGCGGGCACGAAGGTCAGACCAGGCGATGTCGACGCCGATGTTCACGCCAGCACGGAACCGGGTGCCCTCCGCCTGCATCTGCTTCAGGCGGAGTTCGAGAACCCGCTTCTCCATCTTGAAATCGGGGATGCCGTAGCGCAACAGCCCGCCGATGCGGTCGTCACGCTCGAACACCGCGACCGTGTGCCCGGCGCGGGTGAGCTGCTGTGCAGCAGCCAAGCCAGCGGGGCCTGAGCCCACCACGGCAACCGTCTTGCCGGTCAGTCGCTCCGGTGGGTGCGGCTGCACCCAGTCGTTGCCCCACGCCTGGTCGATGATCGACACCTCGACCTGCTTGATTGTCACAGGCGGCTGGTTGATGCCGAGGACGCAGGAGCTCTCGCACGGCGCGGGACAGAGGCGTCCCGTGAACTCGGGGAAGTTGTTCGTCGCGTGGAGACGCTCGATCGCCTCGCGACCCTCCCCCCGCCGCATGAGGTCGTTCCACTCCGGGATCAGGTTGCCGAGCGGGCAGCCCTGATGGCAGAAGGGGACGCCGCAATCCATGCAGCGACCAGCCTGACGACGCAGCGTTGCCGCATCGCCCTGCTCGTACACCTCTTTCCAGTCCATGAGGCGCAGGGCGACAGGCCGGCGGGCGGGCAGTTCACGTTCTCGGGTCTTCAGGAATCCCTTCGGATCAGCCACCCGTCACCTCCATGATGCGAGACCACACGACGTCGCCGTCGGGGTCGAGTCCTTCATTGATGGCCGCTTCGCGTGCTTCCAGCACGGCGGCGTAGTCGCGCGGTACGACCTTGACAAAACGTTCCATGGTCGCCTCGCCGCCCTCGAGCATCCGCTTGGCGAGTGTCGAACCCGTTTCAGCGATGTGGCGCTCGAGGAGGTCGGTCACGATGGCGACATCCCCGCTGCCGAGCGGCTCCAGGAGGAGTTCTCCCGACGCGAGGGACTCGCGGTTGACGCGCTCCTGAGTGAGCTCGTAGACGTACGCGGTGCCGCCCGACATGCCGGCACCGAGATTGCGGCCCGTCGAACCCAGGATGAGTGCCAGGCCGCCCGTCATGTATTCGAGCGCGTGGTCTCCCACGCCCTCGACCACGCCCGTCGCGCCGGAGTTGCGCACGAGGAAGCGCTCGCCCACGCGGCCGCGGATGAACATGCTTCCTCGCGTCGCGCCGTAGCCGATCACGTTGCCAGCGATGACATTGAGCTCGGCCGGGAAGACGGCGTCACGGTCGGGGCGAAGGACGATGCTTCCGCCCGAAAGGCCCTTGCCGACGTAGTCGTTGCTGTCTCCCTCGAGGCGGATCGTGATGCCCGAAGGGAGGAAGGCGCCGAGGGACTGCCCGGCAGAGCCGCGAAGTCGCACGTCAATCGTGCCGTCAGGCAGGCCGTGCTCACCATGGGCGAGCGTGACCCGGTTGCCGAGCATGGTGCCGACGGCACGTTCTGTATTGCGCACCGGGAGCTCAATCGTGACGGAAGCGCCGTTCTCGAGTGCTGGTGCCGCCTGCTGGATGAGCCCGACGTCGAAGTGATTCTCGAGCTCGTGATCCTGCACGGTCAGGTTGCGCTTCGGCTCGTCGGGAGCGAAGTCTGGGCCGACCAGGATCGGCGAAAGGTCGAGCCCCTCTGCCTTCCAGTGCTTCACAGCACGGTCGACCTCGAGCAGCTCGCGGTGGCCGATCGCCTCGTCGAGGGAGCGGAAGCCCAGTTCAGCCAGGTACTCACGGATCTCCTGCGCGATGAACTCGAAGAAGTTCACGACGTACTCGGCCTTGCCGGTGAAACGCTCGCGCAGCTCGGGGTTCTGCGTGGCGACGCCGACAGGACAGGTGTCAAGGTGACAGACGCGCATCATGATGCATCCGGAGACCACGAGAGGAGCGGTCGCGAAACCGAACTCCTCTGCACCGAGCAGGGCTGCGACGATGACGTCGCGACCCGTCTTCAATTGGCCATCGACCTGCACGACGACGCGGTCACGCATGCCGTTGAGCATGAGCGTCTGCTGCGTCTCGGCGAGCCCGAGCTCCCACGGCGTGCCGGCGTGCTTGAGCGAATTCAGCGGGCTCGCGCCCGTGCCGCCATCGTGGCCGGAGACCAGCACGACATCCGCCAGTGCCTTCGACACGCCGGCAGCTACAGCGCCGATGCCGTTCTGGCTCACCAGCTTGACGTGCACGCGTGCCGCAGGGTTCGCCCGCTTCACATCGAAGATGAGCTGCTTGAGGTCTTCGATCGAGTAGATGTCGTGGTGCGGCGGCGGCGAGATGAGGCCGACGCCGGCCGTGCCGTGCCTCGTGCGCGCGATCCACGGGTAGACCTTGCCAGCGGGCAGTTGACCGCCCTCGCCGGGCTTGGCTCCCTGCGCCATCTTGATCTGGATATCGGTGGCGTGCGTCAGGTACATGCTCGTGACGCCGAAACGACCGGATGCGACCTGCTTGATCGCGCTCCGACGCTCCGGGTCGAGAAGACGGTCGACATCCTCGCCGCCCTCACCCGTGTTGCTTCGCGCACCGAGGCGGTTCATCGCGATCGCGAGGGTCTCGTGGGCTTCCTTGCTGATCGAGCCGTAGCTCATGGCGCCCGTGTTGAAGCGCTTGACAATCTCAGAGACTGGCTCGACCTCGTCGATCGACACGGGCGTGCGCGCGCCGCTGCGGAGCTCGAAGAGCCCACGCAGGGTCATGAGATTTTTCGCCTGCTCGTCGACGAGCCTCGTGTAGTCCCTGAAGATGTCGTAGCGGCGCGTGCGAGTCGAGTGCTGCAGGCGGAAGACCGTGTCTGGGTTGAAAAGGTGCGGCGGCCCCTCGCGGCGCCACTGGTACTCGCCCCCGGTCGAGAGTCGCTCGTGTGCTCGCGAGGTGCCCTCCTCCGGGTAGGCGGAGAAGTGGCGCGCGAGGTTCTCGGCCGCGATGGCCTCGAGCCCGACGCCACCGAGCTTCGTCGTGGTGCCGGTGAAGTACTCATCGACGAACTCCTGCGAGAGCCCCACTGCCTCGAATGCCTGCGCACCGATGTAGGAACCGACGACCGAGATGCCCATCTTCGACATGATCTTGAGCACGCCCTTGCCGAGCGCCTTGATCAGGTTGTGGACCGCCTCATCCGGGGTCACGCCCGTGATCGTGCCGTTTCGCACCAGCTCCTCGGCGGTCTCCATTGCGAGGTACGGGTTGACGGCGGAGGCCCCGTAGCCGACGAGGAGGGCAACGTGGTGCACCTCGCGCACGTCTCCGGCTTCGACGATGAGCCCGACCTTGAGACGGTTCTCCTGCCTGATGAGGTGGTGGTGTACCGCCGAGAGGAGCAGGAGCGACGGGATCGGCGTCATGTCCTTGTTCGAGTCTCGGTCCGAGAGCACGATGAACTTCGCACCACGCTCGATCGCGTCGTCGACCTCGTCGCAGATCGCCTTCAGGCGGTTGCGCAGCGCATCCTTGCCCTCGTCGAAGTGGTAGAGACCCTTGATCGTCGTCGTCGTGCGGCTGCCAGGCGACGAGTCAATGCGCGTGATCTTTGCGAGCTCGTCGTTGTCGATCACGGGGAAGTCGAGCGTGATCTGGTACGCGTGCTCGGGTGTGGCGGCGAGCAGGTTGCGCTCCGGTCCGAGTCCGCAGCGCATGGACGTCACGACCTCTTCGCGGATCGAGTCGAGCGGCGGATTCGTGACCTGCGCGAACTGCTGCGTGAAGTAGTCGAACAGGAGACGCGGACGCTCGGAGAGCACCGCGATGGGGGTATCCGAGCCCATCGCGCCGATGGGTTCGGCGCCGGATGCGGCCATGGGACCGATCAGGACGCGGACCTCTTCCTCCGTGTAGCCGAAGGTGCGCTGGCGGCGGGTGACAGAGGCCGGCGTGTGCACGATGTGCTCACGCTCCGGGAGATCCCGCAGGTTGATGCGGCCGCTGTCGAGCCACTCCTGCCAGGGCTGCGCCGCAGCGAGCTGGCCCTTGATCTCATCGTCTTCAATGAGCCGGCCCGCCTCGGTGTCGACGAGGAACATGCGCCCGGGACGCAGGCGACCCTTGCGCACAACCCGGCTCGGTTCTACATCGAGCACGCCGATCTCGCTTGCGAGCACGACGAGGCCATCGTCGGTGATGAGGAAGCGACCGGGGCGGAGGCCGTTACGGTCGAGCGTCGCTCCGACGAGGCTCCCGTCAGTGAAGACGAGTGCAGCGGGACCGTCCCACGGCTCCATGAGCATCGAGTGGTACTCGTAGAACGCGCGCCGGGCGGGGTCGATGTCTGCCTGGTTCTCCCATGCCTCGGGCACCATCATCATCATGGCGTGCGGGAGCGAGCGACCCGAGAGCTGCAGCAACTCGACGACCTCATCGAAGGAGGCGGAGTCGCTTGCGCCCGGGCTCACGATCGGCATGAGTGGCGCGAGGTCGCCCAGCAGTTCGGACTCGAGCTGCGACTGGCGGGCGCGCATCCAGTTGCGGTTTCCCTGCACCGTGTTGATCTCGCCGTTGTGGGCGATCATTCGGAACGGCTGCGCGAGAGGCCAGGAGGGGAAGGTGTTGGTCGAGTAGCGCGAATGCACAAGCGCAAGCTTCGACGCGAAACGCTCATCGGCGAGATCGGGGTAGAAGGGCTGGAGCTGCAGCGTCGTGACCATGCCCTTGTAGACGAGGGTGCGCGAGCTCAGCGAGGGGAAATATGAGCCCAAGACGCGTTCGGCGCGCTTCCGCAAGCGGAAAGCGCGCCGATCGAGTTCGAGGCCGGAGAGAAGCTGGCCGTCTCCTCCCTGGTTGCTGGAGACGAACAGCTGCTCGAAGGCCGGCATGGCCTGGCGGGCAAGGTTGCCGAGCACGCCGGGCACAACCGGCACCTCTCGCCATCCGAGCACCGTGAGTCCTTCTTCGCGCGCGATGTCCTCGATCGCGCCTTTCTCTGTGGCGCGAACATCAGCCTCGAGGGGAAGGAACGCCGTTCCAACGGCGTAGTGGCCGGCGCGGGGCAGCTCGAAGTCGACGACCTCGCGAAGGAAGGCGTCAGGAACCTGCACCATGATGCCCGCGCCGTCACCGGTGCCAGCGTCGGAGCCGATGGCGCCGCGGTGCTCGAGGTTGCGGAGTGCCTCGAGCGCCGTCTCGACGATGTCGTGGCCAGGCGTGCCGCGAAGCGTGGCAACCATCGCGAGGCCACAGGCGTCGCGCTCCTGGTCGGGGCTGTAGAGCCCCGCTGCCTCTGGCAGCGCGGAGAACCGGGAAAAGGGGTTCGGAAGAGTCATGGGGACCGTCCTCAGGGTTGGAACAAGTGGGACGTCGCTGGCCCGCTGGAGAAACTCTTTCCGGCTCGCTGATTACCGACCGGAAGAGGGGGTGGTGCTCGACTCGCTTGTGGCAGTCTCGCTCGATGACACCTCGTCCGACGAGGCGTTTGCATTGACCACGGCCCTGTAGTCATCGTCGTTGTCGGAGTAAGTGTCGTCAGAGTGTACAACACCCTCCGGTTGCCAGGATCGCCCGGGCACGTACGGGCTCGGTTCGAGTCCTGGATGCCGGCGGGCCTGCACGAGCATGATGATGATGCCGACGACGACCGCGAAGATGGCGGCCCACACGTTCGTTCGGAGACCGAAGAACACCTCGCTCGGGTCGACACGGATCGACTCCCAGACGATGCGACCGGCCCCGTACCAGACGAGGTACAGGCCGAAGGTCCGCCCCCACTGGAGCGCCAGGCGACGCGAGACGGCGATGATGACGAGCGCGCCGAGCAGGTTCCAGATCACCTCGTAGAGGAAGGTGGGGTGGAAGAGGGTGTCATCGGGAAGTCCGACGGGGAACGCAGGGTTGTCGGGCTCGATCTCGAGGCCCCACGGCAGGTCGGTGGGGGTGCCGAACAGCTCGTGGTTGAACCAATTGCCGAAGCGGCCGAGCGCCTGGGCGGTGAGCAGGCCCGGCGCGAGGGCATCCGCGTAGGTCCAGAACCGCAGTCCGGTCATGCGGCAGCCGATGTATGCGCCGACCGCGCCGCCGAGGAGCGCGCCGAAGATCGCGATGCCGCCCTCCCAGACCCGGAACACCGCCATGGGGTCTGCGCCCGCGCCGAAATAGTCATCAGGATGGGTCACGACGTGGAAGATCCGAGCGCCGATGATGCCGAGGATGACCGCGAAGAGGCTCACGTCGATGACGATCCAGGGCTCGGCGCCGCGGGCGGTCAGGCGATGGTTCGTCAGCCACGCGGCCACCAGGATGCCGGTGAGGATGCACAGCGCATAGGCCGCGACGGTGATGTCGAGCGTGAACCACTCAAGGCCGAGATCGCGCAGCCAGGCGCCGATGTTGAACGCGCGCCACTCTTCGCTCGGGCTGGGAATGCTGGAAGGCACGAACACGCGACAACCTTTCGTCGGGATCGGGCTGCGACAGCAGGCAACCCGCGGGGAAAACTAGTTAAGCGTAGTACCGGCGGAGAGCGCCGCCGCCGTCTCGGCGAGCTTCGACACTCCCCCGTCGGCGAGAGCCTTCACCAGCGCGGTGCCCACGATCGCGCCGTCGGCGTACTCGAGGACCTGGTGCACCTGCTCGGGGTTCGAGATGCCGATGCCGACACACGCGGTGCTCGCGCCCGCGTCGCGGAGGCGTGCGATGAGCGTGCGCGCCGCGGCATCCAGGTCGGTGCGAAGCCCCGTGATGCCCATCGTCGAGACCGCGTAGACGAAGCCGCGGGTTGCCTGCACCGTGCGCTTGAGGCGTTCATCGCTCGAGTTCGGCGCAGCGAGGAACACGCGGTCGAGGCCGGTCCGGTCGCTCGTGGCGATCCAGTCGTCGGCGGCGTCGGGGGTGATGTCTGGCGTGATGAGGCCGGCGCCCCCTGCGGAGACGAGCTCGTCGGCGAAACGGTCGACCCCGTACTGGAGTACTGGGTTCCAGTAGGTCATGACCAGCACCGGCACGTCGACGCGGGCCCGGATCTGTTCGACGGCCGTGAAGACGTCACGCACGCGGAAGCCCTGCTTCAGGGCCTCCTGCGTGGCCCGCTGGATCACCAGGCCGTCCATCACGGGATCGGAGTACGGCACACCGAGTTCGAGGACATCGACGCCGTTCTCCGCGAGTGCCACGGCCGCGTCGACACTCGTCGCGAGATCGGGGAAGCCCACGGGTAGGTAGCCGACGAGCGCACCGCTGCCCGCGTCGCGTCGACGCTGGATGACGGACTCGACAGAGGTGGTGTTCAGTGATGCGTTCATGCCTGCCGTGCCCCCTCGTCGAACAGCCCGAACCATTCGCCGGCTGTCGCCACATCCTTGTCACCGCGGCCGCTGAGGTTCACGAGGATCGTGGACTCGGGGCCCAGCTCCTTGCCGAGCTTGAGCGCGCCGGCGAGGGCGTGCGCGGACTCGATGGCGGGGATGATGCCCTCCGTGCGGCTGAGGAGTCGCAAGGCATCCATCGCCTCGGTGTCTGTCGTCGGGCGATACTCGGCGCGCTTGATGTCCGCAAGCCAGGCATGCTCCGGCCCGACACCGGGATAGTCGAGTCCCGCCGAGATCGAGTGGGACTCGATCGTCTGGCCGTCTTCGTCTTGCAGAAGGTAGCTGCGCGCCCCGTGGAGGACTCCCGGCCGACCCTTACCGATCGAGGCCGCGTGGCGAGGCGTGTCAACGCCATCGCCCGCCGCCTCAAAGCCGAAGAGACGCACTTCGGGGTCGTCGAGGAAGGCGTGGAAGATACCGATGGCGTTCGAACCACCGCCCACGCAGGCGGCGACGGCGTCGGGAAGACGACCGGTCAGCTCCTGCACCTGCTCACGTGCTTCCTCACCGATGATCTTCTGGAAGTCGCGCACCATCAGGGGGAACGGATGCGGGCCAGCGGCCGTGCCGAAGACATAGTTGGTGGTTTCGACCGAGGTGACCCACTCGCGGTAGGCCTCGTTGATCGCATCCTTGAGGGTGCGCGATCCGGTCGTCACTGACACGACCTCGGCACCCAGCAGTCGCATACGCGCCACGTTGAGCGCCTGGCGCTGCGTGTCGACCTCGCCCATGTAGACGGTGCACTCGAGCCCGAAGAGCGCTGCCGCCGTCGCCGTGGCGACGCCGTGCTGACCGGCGCCAGTCTCCGCGATCACTCGAGTCTTGCCGAGTCGCTTCGTGAGGAGCGCCTGGCCCAGGACATTGTTGATCTTGTGTGAGCCCGTGTGGTTCAAGTCCTCGCGCTTGAGGATGATGCGCGCGCCACCGGCGTGCTCAGCGAAACGAGGCACCTCCGTGATGATTGAGGGCCTGCCTGTGTAGGAACGGTGCAACTCACGCAGCTCCGCCTGGAAGGACTCATCCGTGCGGCACGCCTCATAGGCCTCGGCGATCTCGTCGATGGCGGCGATGAGGGATTCCGGCATGAAGCGTCCGCCGTACTCACCGAAGAATGGGCCGGTGTTGTCACGCAGCGACATGGGCTTGGGGTTCCGTTCTTGGAGGCCGTCAGACGGCGAGGAAGTCCTGAAGGGTGCGCACGGGGTCGCCCTGGGTGACGAGTGCCTCGCCGACCAGCACGACGTCGGCCCCTGCGGCGCGGTAGTGGGCGACATCCGCTGCCGACTTCACCGCGGACTCGGCGACCCGGATGACGCCGGCTGGAATCTGCACCGCGAGTTCACCGAAGAGCTCCTGATCGAGCTCGAAGGTCGACAGGTTGCGTGCGTTGACGCCGACCAGTCCAGCGCCAATGTCGAGCGCACGGCTCAGTTCCTCGGCACTGTGGGTCTCGACGAGCGCTGTCATTCCCAGCTGGCGAATCAGCGAGTACAGCGAGGCGAGGCGGTGCTGGTCGAGCGCGGCGACGATGAGGAGCACGATGTCGGCTCCCGCTGCGCGTGCCTCGAAGACCTGGTACGGGTCGCCGATGAAGTCCTTGCGAAGCACGGGGAGCGACACGGCGCTGCGCACGGCCTCGAGGTCATCGAGCGAGCCACCGAACCTGCGCTGCTCGGTGAGCACGCTGATCGCGCTCGCCCCACCGGTCTCGTAGGAGACCGCGAGGGCGGCAGGGTCGGGGATCTCGGCCATCGTGCCGCGCGAGGGGCTCGCTCGCTTGACCTCGGCGATGATCTTCACTCTGTCTGCGGGAGAAAGCGCCTCGATCGCGTCGATTGCCGGAGGACGCGCGAGCGCGAGGGCCTCGACCTCGTGCAAGGGGCGCTCAGCACGACGCGCTTCGGCGTCTACGAGAGCCCCGGCTAACAGGTCATCTAGCACTGTGCGTCAGTGATCCTTCGGCGTGTAGCGGTGCCCGCCGACGCCGTAACCGACCTTCGCCATGATCCAACCCACGATCAGGCCGACGACGAGGAGCCCGGCGGATGCCCAGACCAGGGCAGGCATGTCGAACCAGAACGCCAGCGTGCCCGCGGCAAAGGCCACGAGCATGATCGTGACGGCGGTCCATGCTGCCGGAGAGTGGCCGTGGCCGGGATCGGTGTTGTGGTCGCTCACTGAAACTCCTTCTCGGTGCGATGTGGCAAGTCTATCGTGACCCCGGAGGGCTCGTCGGGTCGTCGCCGCCGCTGAGCGAGTCCCAGTCGGAGACCTTTGATGGAGCAGCGGCCTTCGTGTCGACCGTGCCGGCTGCGGTGTCGTAGCGCGCCGAGGCCGAGCCCCAGCCCCGCGAGGTCAGCGCCAGCACGATGCCCCACACGAAGACCAGCGCGCCGGCGATGAGGGCGACCACGGGCCACGGCGTGACCTCGAGCGCAACGACAGCGGAGGCGACGGCGGCTTCACCCTCGAGCCCGGTCGAGGAGACCACGGATGCCGTCGCCGCACGGAGCGGATCGATGAGCGTTCCGGAGGCGACCGCCACGACGACGCCGCCAAGCAGCATGAAGACGACCGAGAGCACGACGCGGACCAGGCGCGACGCGATCGCAAGGGCCGCGACGAGTGCCACCATCGCCAGGGCAAGGGGCGCCAGGGCCGGCGCTGCAGTGTCTCCCCCGACCGGGATGCGCTCCTCGAGTGAGATCCCCGGTGCGAGGGTGCCGATGATCCAGGTCTGTGACCACGCCAGCAGCACGGCGCCGCCCAGGAGGGCGCTGACTGCCAGCGCGACCGGCTTCGAGCGAAGGAGCCGCGTCATCCGTCGATCCGTCGCATGGCATTCGCGATTGCCACGGCGCGGAGAGGTGCTGCCGCCTTGTTCTTCGCCTCCTGGTGCTCCAGGGCAGGGTCGGAGTCGGCGACGAGGCCCGCGCCGGCCTGCACCCGGGCGACGCCGCCCGCGATCGTCGTGGTGCGGATCGCGATGGCGAGGTCGATGTCGCCCGCGAGGCCGAAGTAGCCCACCACTCCCCCGTAGAGACCGCGGCGTGAGACTTCGAGTTCGTCGATGATCTCGAGCGCCCGCGGCTTCGGCGCGCCCGAGAGCGTGCCCGCGGGGAAGGTCGCAGTGAAGACATTGAGCGGGGCTGCTTCACCCCGAAGGTCGCCCTCGACACTCGAGACGAGGTGCATGATGTGGCTGTATCGCTCGACCTGCATGAACTCGGTCACCTCGACCGAACCCGGCTCGCATACCTTCTGCAGGTCATTGCGGGCGAGGTCGACGAGCATGAGGTGCTCGGCCCGCTCCTTGGGGTCGCGCAGCAGGTCGTCCGCGAAGGCGACGTCCTCCTCCGGCGTGGCCCCGCGTGGGCGCGAGCCGGCGATCGGATGGCTGAAGACGCGGCCGTCCTGCACCTTGACGAGGGCCTCGGGCGACGAACCGACGACCCAGTATGGCTCCGCCTCGACCGACTCGAGCGAGAGGAGGTACATGTAGGGGCTCGGATTGAGCGTGCGAAGCACCCGGTAGACATCGATCGGCTCGGCTGTGATCTCATGGTCGAAACGCTGGGAGATCACGACCTGGAAGACGTCACCGTCGCGGATGAAGCGCTTGGATGCCTCGACCATGCCGGTGTAGTCCGACTCGGCGATGCGGGGTGTCGGCGCGGGGGCGAGCGACATGTCGACCTCGGCCAGCCACGCCTCGGCGGGTTGCGAGAGTCGTTCCTGCAGGGCATCAAGGCGAGCCGTGGCATCCGCCCAGAGCTCCTCGGGGGTGGACACCCCGTCGTTGAGTGCGGCGACGACGAGCAGCACCGATCCGGTGCGGTGGTCCTTGACGGCGAGCTCCGAGACGAAGCTCATCGCCTGACCGGGGAAGTCGTAGTCGGCCGGGGGCGCATCAGGGAGACGCTCTATCTGGCGCACCGCCTCCCAGCCGATGAACCCGACGAGCCCGCCGGTCAGAGGAGGATGACCCTCGACCTTCGGCGTCGCCCACCGGTGCTGCAGGTGATCGAGCGCGGCAAGAGGACCCTCGGGAATCGCCTCGCCGAACGCCCTCGACTCGTCGAGACCGTAGTCCATCCACCGAGCGCGGTCGTCGTGCTCCGTCAGCACCCCGAACGATGACACCCCGATGAAGGAGAAGCGGGACCAGATGCCACCCTGTTCCGCCGACTCGAGCAGGAACGAGCCCGGGCGGCCATCGGCAAGCTTGCGGTAGATGCCGACGGGTGTCTCCCCGTCGGCGAACACCTCCCTGATCACCGGGATGACGCGGTGTGTCGGAAGCAGGGCATCGAACTGTGCCCGTGTGGTCGAATCATTCATCGTCTGGACTTCCCAAGGCCGGCTCGAGCGGGTCGACATCGAAGCAGCGGCGCGCCCCAGTGTGGCAGGCGGGCCCCACCTGGTCGACGCTCACGAGGATCGTGTCAGCGTCGCAGTCGAGGGCGGCACCACGGACGAACTGCATGTTGCCCGAAGTGTCGCCCTTGCGCCAGTACTCCTGGCGAGAGCGAGACCAGAAGGTGACCCGACCCTCGGTGAGCGTTCGGCGAAGCGCCTCGGCGTCCATCCAACCGAGCATGAGCACCTCGAGGGTGTCGTGCTGTTGGATGATGGCCGGCAACAGCCCGTCGCTGTTGAACACCGCTCGCTCGATCACTGCGTTGACATCGGCTCCGGTCATGAGCGTCGCCTCCTAGCGCACGGTGAAGCCGGCGTCGCGCAGGCCCCCCTTGACGTCGGCCACCGTGAGCTGGCCGAGGTGAAATACGGATGCCGCGAGCACCGCGTCGGCCCCCGCCGCGATCGCGGGTGGGAAGTGCTCGACCGCGCCGGCTCCTCCACTCGCGATGACCGGCACCGAACTGATCTCGCGCATGGCGGTGATGAGCTCCAAGTCGAAGCCCGACTTCGTGCCATCGGCGTCGATCGAGTTCACAAGGAGCTCGCCCGCACCGCGCTCGATCGCCTCGCGGGCCCACTCGAGGCCATCGCGCTCGGTCTCCGTCCTGCCGCCGTGTGTCGTCACGACGAAGCCGGACGGGGTGCGCTCGGAGCGCTTGAGGTCGAGGGAGAGCACGAGCGCCTGCGAACCGAAGCGGTCGGCGATCTCGGAGAGCAGCTCGGGCCGAGCGATCGCCGCGCTGTTGACCCCGACCTTGTCTGCACCGTGCCCCTGCAGCCGGGCCACGTCATCCGTGCTCCGGACACCGCCGCCCACCGTGAGCGGAATGAAGACCTGCTCGGCCGTCGCCTGCACCACGTCGTACATGGTCGCCCGGTCGTCGACCGTTGCGGTCACGTCGAGGAAGGTGATCTCGTCTGCGCCCTGCTCGAAGTAGCGCCGTGCGAGCTCGACCGGGTCTCCAGCATCGCGAAGGTTGAGGAAGTTGACCCCCTTGACGACCCGTCCCGCCGCGACATCGAGGCATGGGATGACTCTCACGGAGACGGTCATGTCAGAGCCTCGCCGCGTGGATGGGGCTCACGAGGATTGCGCGAGCGCCGAGGTCATAGAGCTCGTCCATGATGCGGTTCATGCCGGCCCGGCGCACCATCACCCGGATGGCAACCCACGTCTCATCCCTCAGGGGAGACACGGTCGGCGACTCGAGGCCCGGCGTGATGGAGGATGCCTTCTCGAGGAGTTCGATGGGGAGGTCGTAATCCATCATGACGAACTGGCGTGCGACCAGCACGCCCTGCAGGCGGCGCTGCAGCGTTGCGATCCCGGGGATGCTCGCGTCGGCGCTGATGAGCACGGCGCTCGACTCGAGGATGACAGGCCCGAAGATCTCCAGGCCCTGGGCGCGAAGCGTGGAACCCGTCGAGACGACGTCGGCGACAGCATCCGCGACCCCGAGCTTGACGGCCGACTCGACGGCGCCATCGAGCTTGACCAGCTCGGCCGTCACTCCCCTCTCGGTGAGGAAGTCGCCCACGAGACCCGGGTAGCTCGTTGCCACCCGCACGCCCTGGAGGTCCTCCAGCTCCGAGAAACGACCGGCAGGTCCCGCGAAGCGGAACGTCGAGTCGCCGAAGGAGAGGTTGGTGATCTCCTTCGCATCGGAACCGGAGTCGAGGAGCAGGTCACGTCCCGTGATGCCGACATCGAGTGCACCTGACCCGACGTAGGTCGCGATGTCACGCGGGCGAAGGAAGAAGAACTCGACGTCGTTCTGGGGGTCGGCGACCGTCAGCGCCCTGGGGTCGCGGCGGCCCGCGTACCCGGCCTCGTGCAGCATCTCGGCTGCGGTCTCGGCAAGGGAGCCCTTGTTGGGCACTGCAATGCGAAGCATCATTCTCTCTCTGTGGGCCGGATGCCGGTGTCGAACGTGAGTGGAGGCGGTGGCTCAGAGATGTCGGTAGACGTCTGCCGTCGACAGACCCTTCGCGAGCATCAGCACCTGCAGGTGGTACAGCAGCTGGGAAATCTCCTCTGCCGTCTCCATGTCGGACTGGTACTCCGCGGCCATCCAGACCTCGGCGGCCTCCTCGACGATCTTCTTGCCGATCGCGTGCACGCCCGCATCGAGTTCAGCGACCGTGCGGGAGCCCTCGGGACGCTCGGCGGCCTTGGCCTCGAGCTCAGCGAACAGGTCATCGAACGTCTTCACGGTGTCAAGGGTACTAGCCCCGGAAGCGCCGGACGCCCACGCCCTCAGCTGACGCCGAGCAGGTCGATCACGAAGATGAGGGTGCGGCCAGAGAGCTGGTGTCCTCCACCGGCCGGTCCGTAGGCGAGGTGGGGCGGGCAGATGAGCTGGCGGCGGCCGCCGACCTTCATGCCGGGGATGCCCTGCTGCCATCCGGCGATCAGGCTGCCGAGCGGGAAGTTGATGGACTGGCCGCGGCTCCACGAGGAGTCGAACTCCTCGCCGCTCTCCAGGTCGACGCCGAGGTAGTGCACGTCGACGGTTGCGCCGGGCATGGCCTCAGCGCCCGTGCCGACCTCGATGTCGGTGATGACGAGCTCGGTCGGGGCCTCGCCCTCGTAGAAGTCGATCTCGGGCTTCGTGCGGTTCGTGTCAGTCATGTGACCATCCAAGCAGACGAGAGCGGATGCCCGGGCATCCGATCGGTCAATGGTGGTGCTGTGACGCGAGCGCAGCGGCCCGTAGCGCCTTGATCTGCTCCGCGGGGTCTCCCGCGTTGTAGACGCTCGAGCCGGCGACGAAGGTGTCGGCCCCTGCCTCAGAGGCGATCGCGATGGTCTCCTCCGTGACTCCCCCATCGACCTGGAGCCACACGTCGAGGCCAGTTCGGGAGACGGCCTCGCGCAGTGCCGTCAGCTTCGGCATGACCTCCCGCATGAACTTCTGGCCCCCGAACCCGGGCTCCACCGTCATGACGAGCACCTGGTCGAACTCGGCGAGCAGTTCAAGGTAGGGCTCGACGGGGGTGCCGGGTTTGAGCGCGACGCCAGCTCGCGCACCGATCTGCCTCAGCCGCCGCGCAAGCGACACCGCGTCGGCCGCGGCCTCGGCATGGAAGGTGACGGAGTAGGCGCCCAGTTCGGCGTAGCCGGGGGCCCAACGGTCGGGATCGTCGATCATGAGGTGCACATCGAGCGGCACGGGAGACACCGCCTGGATACGCTCGACCATCTGCGGCCCGAAGGTCAGGTTCGGCACGAAGTGGTTGTCCATGACATCGACGTGCACGAGGTCGGCCGTCGCGATGCGATCGAGCTCACTCTGCATGTTGACGAAGTCAGCCGACAGGATGCTGGGGTTGACGCGCACTGGCATGGGGCGAGCCTATCGAGGCACGCGGAGGAGCGAGATGAACATCGCGTCCGTGCCGTGCCGGTGCGGCCAGAGCTGCACCGTGCCATCCGATTCGCCGAGGTCGAGGGGGTGCGTCACGACATCAGCCAGGACGGCGCCCGCGTCGAGTCGTTCGACCTCCGGATGCCGCTTCAACACCGAGGCGAGCACGGCACGCGTCTCTGCGAGATGGGGCGAGCAGGTCACGTAGGCGACGACACCACCGGGGCGCGTGGCCTTCAGCCCGGATTCGAGCAGCTCCGCCTGCAGCGAGGCGAGCGCGGGAACATCCTTCGGCTGCTTGCGCCAGCGAGCCTCAGGACGGCGCCGCAGCGCGCCGAGTCCCGTGCAGGGGGCGTCGATCAGCACGCGGTCGTAGTGGCCAGGCGTCTCGGTGCCCGCAAGTCGTCCATCGTTCACGGTGACCTGGATCGCTGACGAGATAGGCGCGAGGGCGCGCCGAACGAGTTCAGCCCGCGCCGGCACGACCTCGTTCGCGACAAGCGTGGCACCGGATGCGACCGCCTCGGCCGCGAGCAGGGCCGCCTTGCCGCCGGGGCCGGCACACATGTCGAGCCAGCGCTCCCCCGGTCTCGGCTCGGCGACACGACTCAGCGCGAGCGCGGCGAGCTGCGAACCCTCGTCCTGCACGCGCGCCCGGCCGTCGGCGACGGCGGGGACGCGTGCCGGATCGCCGCCGGAGCTCGTCACGGCGAAAGGCGAATGGTGCCCGGGTTCGCCGCTCAACTCTTCAGGCTTCGAGAGTCCGGGCAGGGCCGCGAGGCTCACAGCCGGGGCGGAGTTGTCGGCCTCAAGAAGGCTCGCCAGCTCGTGCTCCCGCCCCTCGGCGGCAAGTGCCCGTCGCAGGGCGCGGACGACCCACACCGGGTGTGAATGCTCGAGTGCGAAGCGTTCGTCGTCCGAGCGCGGCGCCGCGAGCACCCGTTCGCGCCACTCTGCAGGAGTGCTGCGCGAGATGGTGCGGAGCACCCCGTTGACGAATCCGGTTGCGGAGCGAGAGCCGACCTGGCGCGCCTGCGACACCGCCTCGTCGACGGCAGCGTGCGAGGCCACACGCATCGAGAGCAGCTGGTGCGTGCCGAGACGCAGGACATCGAGGATCGCGGGATCGATCTTGTCGACGGAACGGCCTGCGGCGTGTTCGATGACGGCGTCGTAGTAGCCGCGCTGGCGGAGGGTGCCATAGGTCAGCTCGGTCGCGAGTGCTGCGTCACCCCCGTGCAATCCCGCCCGTTCGAGTTTCACGGGGAGGAGGAGGTTCGCGTAGGCATCCGTCTCCCGCACCGCCGCGATGACCTCGTAGGCGACTCGGCGTGCGGGCTGAACGTTGCCCGGCCGAGGTGCACCGGCTGCTGAACGGCTCATTCCGAGCCTCCAATCGCGTCGAAACGGGTGGGCCGACCCTGCCGTCCGCGCAGCCAGTCCCCCGCCGCCATCGCCTTCTTGCCTGCCGGCTGCACGAGCAACAGCTCGATCGCGGCACCGGCCGTGCCGACCAGGATGCGACCGTCCGTCTCGACCACCTCGCCGGCCTCGAGAGGATGCTCGTGCAGTCCGGGCGCGATCGCCAGGAGTTTGAGGCGCTGTCCTTCGACCTCCGCATAGGCGCCGGGTTCCGGCGTCACGCCGCGGATGTGGCCGGAGACGAGTGCCGGGTGGCGGTCGAAGTCGACGAGCCCATCAGCCTGGGTGAGCTTCGGCGCGAGGGTGACGTCGCCCTCCTGGGGTTCGGGCCGTGCATCGCCCCGCGCGATCGAGTCGACGACCCGCACCACGAGCTCTGCGCCAGAATCTGCCAAGGACCCGAGGAGGTCGCCGGCCGTGTCGCCCGGTGCGATCGACTGGGTGAGACGTCCGAAGACATCCCCCGCGTCGAGTTCCCTCACGAGCTGGAACACCGTCGCCCCCGTCACATCGTCGCCGGCCATCAGTGCACGCTGCACGGGGGCGGCGCCTCGCCAACGCGGCAGGAGGGAAAAGTGGAGGTTGATCCAACCGAAGGGAGGCCGCGACAGCAGCGGTTCCCGCACGAGTCCGCCGTAGGCCACGATGACGCCGAGGTCTGCTTCCAGCGCCGTGACGATTTTGTCGACGCGCTCATCGAGCCGATTGGCCTTGATGACGGGCACGCCATACTCCTGCGCCGCGAGGGCGACGGGCGTTGGCGTCATGACCCGCTTGCGCCCCTGGGGCGAATCTTCGCGAGTGATCACGCCCACGACGTCGTGGGACGATGCCGCAAGGGCGCGAAGGGTGGGGACGGCGGCATCGGGAGAGCCGGCGAAGACGAGACGCATAGCGTGGAAACCACTTCTCACTGGATGACGGGAACGATCGCCCGTCAGAGGAACGGCTCGGGATCGTCGAACCGCACTCTGAGTTTAGGCAGTGGCGCTCGCTCGTTCGATCCGGGTGAGAGGCGACGGCGCCGATTCGCCGCGGCCCGGATGACCTCGGAGCGCAGTGCCGACGCGACCTCTGCCCCTGCGCCATAGTCGAAGCGCACGACGGCGCGGAGGCCATCGTCCGTCAGGGTCGGGCCCAGAACGTCGACGCCCCGCAGGGTCGACACCGCGGCGACGGCATCGTCGACCGGCTCGCGCGACCCCGTGACCGTCGCGACGCGTACCGCCGGTGGAAAGCGGAGCGTGCGTCGCTCGGCCAGCTCGCGAGCGACAAAGTCACTCGTGCGCCAGGTCGCGAGCGCCTTGGCGAGGTCACCGCCGACACCCACGAGCACGGTCGGCGCCCCCGGTGCGGCGAGGGACACCGCGCTGGCCCACCAGCGGAGGCAATCCTCGGCGACCGTGAGGCTCTCCCGTGCCAGCATCCGCTCCCCGTCGAGCAGCAGTACAGCGCGGTAGCCGCCGGCAGCGACCGGCTCAGCGCCTCGAGTCGCGATCACGAGTGCGGGCTTGGCGGACACGGACTCGAGGGGGCGATCGCCGTCGGACACGACGACGCGCACCCCGGGGAAAGCCCTGCCCAGGTCGTCGGCCGTGCGCTGCGAGCCCTGCCCCACCGTGCGCATCCGGTCATGGCCACACTCCGAACACCGCCACGCGGTCGCGATGGCTCCGCAGAGCCGGCACGACGGAGCGGAGCCAGCCGTGCGCATCGCGAGAGGCCCGCCGCAGGTGGCGCAGCGGCACGCCACGCCACACGAGGCGCAGGCCAGCTTCGGCGCATACCCGGGCCGAGCCACCTGGACCAGCACGGGGCCGGCATTCAAAGCCTCCCTCGCCTCGCGCCAGGCGAGCGACGGGATGCGGGCGACGGCCGCGAAACCCTCGGCCGATTCCTGCGCAGCGGTCGCTATGACCCGCGGGAGCACGGCACGGGGAGGCTCCACCGCCGTCAACCACCCGAGCTCGACGAGCCGCTCGGTCTCCGCGCTGCGCACGTGCGAGGCGAATATGAGGGCGCACGACTGCTGTTCCTGCCGCACGAGCGCTGCATCCCTGGCGTGCACGTAGGGGGCCAGGGGCTCGGAATGAAGCGGGTCGCCATCATCCCAAAGCGCAATGAGACCCAGGCGGGCGGCGGGCGCGTAGACGGCGGAGCGATTGCCGACGACCACCTTCGGCACATCATCCAGGGCCGTGAGGTGTGAACGGTAGCGCTCCGGATTCGACTGACGCGCGTCGCAGCGCACGATTCGCTCGGCGGGAAGCACCGCGTGGAGCGCGGCCAGGAGCTGGTTCTGGTCACGATAGTCCGGCACGGCGAGGATTGCGCTCGTGCCCTCGGCAAGCGCGTGGCTCGCCGCCGCCGCGAGCGTGACCGCCCAATGCGCGATCCACTGGGGCTCGTCGCCGCCGTCCGCGGCCGGAAGCGCCACGACTCGCGGGATCGCCGAAAGGGCCACGCGTTGCCTGCCCGCAATGAGCTCGCGGAGGCGCCCCTCGCCATACTCGGGGACCTCTGCGGGCGAGACATGCGTCGTGCCCGACTCGTCCTTCGATTGACCCGCAGCCTGCAGCCAGGCCTTCTCAACGCGAACCTGGCGCCGGGGAACGGCAAGCCTCACGACATCGCTTGCCGTCCCTGCGGCGCGGTCGGCGACGCGCCGCGCCAAAGACCACACCTCGGGCGCAAGGACGGGCACGGTCGAGACGACCTCTTCGAGCGGGCTCAGCTTGCCGTCGTAGTCGGCGTCATCGCTGACCTCGACCACATAGCCGTCTGCGATGCGCCCGACGGAACGAAGCGGCACCCGCACTCGCACGCCGACGGCGCAGTCCCCCGCCATGTCGGCCGGGATCTCGTAGTCGAACAGTCGGTCCAGCTGCGGCAGGGGGGATTCGATCATGACTCGCGCGACGCGCGTCGAGCCCGCCGGCACTAGAGCCTCGCGGCGGAGCGGAGATCGTCGACGCGGTCGAGCCGCTCCCAGGTGAAGTCAGGAAGCTCGCGGCCGAAGTGACCGTAGGCGGCCGTCTGCGCATAGATGGGACGCAGCAGTTCGAGGTCACGGATGATCGCGGCCGGGCGCAGGTCGAAGACCTCCCGGATCGCGTCGATGATGACGCTGTCGGCCACCTTCCCCGTGCCGAAGGTCTCGACATAGAGCCCGACGGGAGCGGCGCGGCCGATCGCGTAGGCGACCTGCAGCTCGAGACGGTCTGCGAGTCCCGCGGCCACCGCGTTCTTTGCGACCCAGCGCATGGCATACGCGGCCGAGCGGTCGACCTTCGAGGGGTCCTTGCCGCTGAAGGCGCCGCCACCATGCCGCGCCGCGCCGCCGTAGGTGTCGACGATGACCTTGCGGCCCGTGAGACCCGCATCCCCCTTGGGCCCACCGATCTCAAACTTGCCCGTGGGGTTCACGAGTAGCTTGACATCCGAGTGATCGAGTCCGGCCTGCGCGAGCACGGGTTCGATCACGAATTCGCGCATCTCCGCCTCAAGGGCGGCCGCGCCCACGCCGGGAGCGTGCTGTGTCGAGAGCACGACCGTGTCGATCGTCTTCGGCACATGTCCCTCGTAGCCGACCGTGACCTGTGTCTTGCCGTCTGGGCGAAGGTAGTCGACGTGGCCGTCCTTGCGCATCTCCGCGAGACGCTCGGACAGGCGGTGCGCCAGCCAGATCGGCACGGGCATCAGCTGCGGTGTCTCGGTGGTCGCGAAACCGAACATGATGCCCTGGTCGCCGGCTCCCTGGCTGTTGAACGCGTCGCCCGTGTCGCCCAGGCGCTCTTCGAGGGCCACGTCCACGCCCTGCGCGATGTCGGGCGACTGCGCCCCGATCGAGACGGTGACACCGCAGTTGCTGCCGTCGAAGCCAACCTCGGAGGAGTTGTAGCCGATGCGCGTGATGACGTCGCGCACGATCCCCGGAATCTCGACATAGCCGTCGGTCGTGACCTCACCCGCGACGTGCACGAGGCCCGTCGTGACGAGCGTCTCGACCGCGACGCGGCTGCGGGGGTCCTGCTCGAGAAGGGCGTCGAGGATCGAGTCGGAGATCTGGTCACAGATCTTGTCCGGGTGACCCTCGGTGACCGACTCGGACGTGAAGAGGCGCAGGGAACTGGTCATGGAGCGGAACCTTCGGTCGTGAGGTCAGATGAGCAGGTCAAGGATATGGTCGGCCACCGACGCCTTCGACCCGGATGCCTCCCCGACGATGGCACCCGATGGGTCGAGCACCGTGATCCTGTTGCTTTCGACGCCGAAACCTTCGGCCCAACCGACGCGGTTGAGCACGAGGAAGTCACAGCCCTTGCGCTTGATCTTCTCGCGCCCGAGTCGGAGCATCTCCTCGTCGTTGCTCTCCGTCTCGGCGGCGAAGCCGATGATCGTCTGGCCCTCGCGGCGCCCCGACGACAGCTCAGCGAGGATGTCGGGATTGCGGACGAGCTCGATCGAGAGCGTGTCGCCCTGCGACTCCTTCTTGATCTTGGACTCCGATACCGAGCTGGGTCGGTAGTCGGCGATCGCCGCAGCCATGATCACGATGTCGTGCCGCGATGACGCCTCCGCCATCGCCTCCCTGAGGTCGGCCGTCGACGACACCCGCACGACGGACATTCCTCGCGGTGCCTCGACCTCGCCGTTGGCGAGCACGAGGGTGACCTCCGCCCCGCGCCGTGCAGCGGCGGTCGCGATCGCGATGCCCTGCCTTCCCGTCGAACGGTTGCCGACGAAGCGCACGGGGTCGATGGGCTCACGAGTGCCACCAGCGGATACGACGATCGAGCGGCCCGTGAGGTCTCGCGGAGCCGCCGCCGCGAGGGCAGCGTCAACGAGCACGTCAGGGTCGACGAGGCGGCCGGGGCCGGAGTCCGAGCCCGTCAGCTGCCCGGAGTCGGGGCCGACGATGGTTGCGCCGCGGTCACGAAGGGTCGCGACATTCGCGACGGTGGCCGGATGCTGCCACATCTCGGTGTGCATGGCGGGAGCGACGACGAGCGGGGCCGTGCTCGCCAGCACCGAGTTGCCGAGGAGGTCATCGGCCATTCCCGATGCCAGCTTGGCGATCGTGTTGGCGGTCGCAGGCGCGATGATGATGACATCCGCCCGCTGGCCGAGGGCGACATGGCGAACCTCAGCGACGCCCTCATAGAGGTCGGTATGCACCTGGTTGCGACTGATCGCCTCGAACGTCGGCTTGCCGACAAAGCGCAGGGCGGCCTCGGTGGCCACGACGTGGACGTCGTGACCCTCCAGCACGAGCCGTCGGATCGCCGCCACGGCCTTGTAGGCGGCAATGCCGCCAGTCACGCCGAAGAGGACGTTGAGCCGTTCAGTGTGCGCGGTCGTTGCTGCGTCGACTCCCATATGAGCGAGGCTACTCGGCGAGCGGCTTCGCTACGAGCTTGTCCTCGTTGATCTCGTGCAGGGCGACCGTGAGGGGCTTGTCGTCGATCGTCGAGTCGACGAGCGGGCCCACGTTGTCGAAGAGGCTGCCTTCGTGGAGGTCAGCGTAGTAGTCGTTGATCTGGCGGGCGCGCTTGGACGCGAAGATCACGAGCGCGTACTTGGAATCGACCTTCGAGAGCAGCTCGTCGATGGGCGGATCGATGATGCCCTGTGAACGGTTGACCATGGTCGGAACTCCTTGAATGCCCTCAGTGGGCCGTCGTGCGTCTGCGAGAGGTAGACATCAAGTCTACGACCTCTTGGGCTGCCTCGCTGACCTTGTGGTTGACGACGCGGTGATCGAACTCGTCCTGGGCGGCGAGTTCGACCTTGGCGGTCTCGAGTCGACGCGCCTGTTCCTCGGCGTCTTCCGTGCCTCGACCGATGAGCCGCCGCACGAGTTCCTCCCAGGTGGGCGGGAGCAGGAATACGAGCACGGCCTCCGGCATCGCGGCCTTCACCGAGCGCGCCCCCTGGATGTCGATCTCGAGGAGCACGCTGCGGCCGGATGCGAGTGCTTGATCGATCGGCCCGCGCGGCGTGCCATAGCGGTAGGCGTTGTGTACGGTCGCCGTCTCGAGCATCTTGCCGGATGCCTCGAGTTCGTCGAACTGCTCGTCGCTGACGAAGAAGTAGTTGACTCCCTCGACCTCACCCGGCCGAGGCGCGCGCGTCGTCGCAGAAACCGAGAGGTGGACATCCGGGAAGTTCTCGCGAATGTATGTGGAGACGGTGCCCTTGCCGACCGCCGTCGGGCCTGCCAGGACGACCAGGCGCCCCCCGCTCCCCTGGGACTCTTCGCGGCTCCGAAGCCACTCCTCGAACCGGAGCCGCTGTCGGCGACCGAGGCCGCCCACCTTCTTGGAATCCGCGATGCCGAGCTCTCGCATGACGGCGGCAACCCGCACGGGACCGAAGCCGGGGATGCTCCCGAGCAGTTCGCGCACCCTGAGGGTCGCCTCCGGGGCGCGCTGCTCGCCATCCCACGCGGCGAGGGCGACATCGAGCGGCGTGCGGGCACCTGTCGCCACGGCACGCTTCACCGCGGCGCGGGCACGCCGTGCCGCGACCGCCGCGACCGCCGCAGCACTCCGATCGACCTCGGGGGGCTTGGAGCTCACCATGACGCCATCCTAGAGAGCCGCCGCGATCTCTTCCGCGTGTCCGCGGATCGCCCGGGCGACGCCGTCGGGTCCCGCACTGAGGATGCTGCGCGAGGCGTTCACGAGCACCGAGGGCGCCACGGCACCGAAGATCGTCTGCAGTTCAGCGATCTTCGCCCCCTGATGCCCGAATCCGGGCGCCAGTACCGGCGTACCGGCGAGCTCGCTCGGATCGATGCCGTAGTCCCGAAGGGACACCGTCGCGCCCAGCACGAGGCCGACAGAGCCCCACGCGGCATCCGGGGTCGACACCGTGTTCCACCGAGCGACGTCGTCGGTGATCGTGGCCGCGACAGATCGGCCCTCCGCGGTCAGCGACTGCTGGATGACGCGGGACTCGGGGTTCGAGGTCGCTGCCAGCACGAAGAGCCCCTTGCCCTCCCTCGCCGCGAGGTCGAGCACGGATGCCAGTGAGGCGACGCCCTGGAAGGCGCTCACGGTGAGGGCATCCGCCTCAAGCGGTGAACCCGGGGTGAGCCATGCCTGCCCGTAGGCCTCCACGCTCGTGCCGACGTCGCCGCGCTTGGCGTCTGCGATCACGAGCAGTCCAGCCTCACGTGCCGTAGCGAGCACCTCCTCGAGCACGGCGTATCCGGCGGCCCCGTGGCGTTCGAAGAAGGCGACCTGCGGCTTGATGACCGCTGCGGCGTCGCCGATCGCGTCGATGACGCGAAGCGAGAGCTCGCGTACGCCCTCCGCCGTGTCGGCGAGGCCCCAGTCCTTCAGGAGGTACGCGTGGGGGTCGATCCCCACGCACAGTCGCCCCGACTCATCGACGGCGGTGCGAAGCCGTTCCCCGAAACTATTCGACAAGTGCCAGCCGTTCGCTTCGCGCCGCTGCGTAGTCCTGCAGGGACGTGACGGTGAAGCCGTCCCGCGTCGACTCGATCGAAGCGACGGCCGCGCCAACCTGCGCGATCGTCGTGTACAGCGGCAGGTCTGCCGCCACGGCAGCCGCGCGGATCTCGTAGCCGTCGGCTCGCGCGCTCCGTCCGCTCGGCGTATTGATGACGATGTCGACCTTGCGCTGGTCGATCAGCTCCACGATGGAAGGCTCGCCCTCGACGGATGCCTCGCCCTGGTCGTACTTGCGCACGACCTCCGCGTGGATTCCGTTGCGGCTGAGGATCTCTGCCGTGCCGAGGGTCGCGAGGATCGTGAACCCGAGCTGCTGGAGCCGCACGACGGGCAGCACGATTGCCCGCTTGTCGCGGTCGGCAACCGAGACAAAGACCGTGCCGCTGTGGGGCAGGCGCACGGATGCCGCCACCTGGCTCTTCGCGAAGGCCCGGGGGAAGTTGGAGTCAAAGCCCATGACTTCACCCGTCGAACGCATCTCCGGCCCGAGGATCGAGTCGACGATGCGGCCGTCTGCCGTTCGGAAGCGCTTGAACGGGAGGACCGCCTCCTTGACCGCGACCGGCGAGTCCATGGGGATGACCGATCCGTCGAGGGCGGGCAGCATCCCCTCCTCGATCAGTTGGGCGATGCTCGTGCCGACCATGATTCGGGCGGCTGCCTTGGCGATCTGGGTGCCCGTCGCCTTCGCCACGAAGGGTACCGTGCGCGATGCGCGAGGGTTTGCCTCGAGCACGTAGAGCACGCCAGCACCGATCGCGAACTGCACGTTGAGCAGGCCGCGCACGCCGAGTCCCGCCGCGATGGCGTGGGTCGCCTGGCGCACACGCTCGATCTGGTCGCGTCCCAGGGTCACGGGAGGCAGCGTGCAGCTCGAGTCACCCGAGTGGATGCCCGCCTCCTCGATGTGCTCCATGACGCCGCCCACGTAGAGCTGCTCACCGTCGTAGAGGGCGTCGATGTCGATCTCCACGGCGTCGTCGAGGAAGCGGTCGACGAGGAGCGGGTAGCCCTCCGCGATGACGACCTGGCCCTCCATGCGACGGAAGTAGTCCTCGAGGGAGGGCGTGTCGTACACGATCTCCATGCCGCGGCCCCCCAGGACGAAGGAGGGTCGCACAAGCACGGGGTACCCAATCGCCTCGGCGACCTTCACGGCGCCGGCCGGGTCGACCGCGGTGCCGTTGCGGGGTGCCACGAGACCGGCTTCGTCGAGGATGCCCTGGAAGAGGCCGCGCTCCTCCGCGAGGTCGATCGCTTCAGGCGAGGTGCCGAGGATCGGCACGCCCGCCTCCTTGAGGCCCTTGGCGAGGCCGAGCGCGGTCTGCCCGCCGAGCTGCACGATGACGCCGACGAGCTCGCCGCTCGCGCGCTCCGCGTCGATGATTTCAAGCACGTCCTCGAGCGTCAGCGGCTCGAAGTACAGGCGGTCGGACGTGTCGTAGTCCGTCGAAACAGTCTCGGGGTTGCAGTTGATCATGATCGTCTCGAAACCGGCATCCGAGAGTGCGAACGACGCGTGCACGCAGGAGTAGTCGAACTCGATCCCCTGGCCGATGCGGTTCGGGCCGGAGCCCAGGATGACGACCTTGCGACGGTCGCTCGGCGTCACCTCGGTCTCCTGCTCGTAACTCGAGTAGTGGTACGGCGTGAGTGCAGGGAACTCACCGGCACAGGTGTCAACCGTCTTGAAGACGGGGCGCACCCCGGCGTCGTGGCGGGCATCCCGCACCTGCTGCTCGGTGAGGCCCCGCAGCTCAGCGATCTGCTGGTCGCTGAAGCCGTGCTCCTTGGCGTGCCGCAGTACGGTGGCGTCGAGCGTGGCCGCAGCCGCGACATCCGCCGCCACCTCGTTGATGAGCACGATCTGGTCGATGAACCAGGGGTCGATTCCCGTGGCGTCGAAGACCTCCTCGACAGTTGCTCCGGCAACGAGAGCCTGCTGCACCGTCACGATGCGCCCATCGGTCGGAACGGATGCGACGGCAAGCAGTTCCTCCTTGCTGCGGGCATCTCCGTTCCAATGGAACGACGAGCCGCGCTTCTCGAGCGAGCGAAGCGCCTTCTGGAGTGCGGTCGAGTAGTTGCGACCGATTGCCATCGCCTCGCCGACCGACTTCATGGTCGTCGTGAGCGTCGTGTCGGCCGCGGGGAACTTCTCGAAGCCGAAGCGGGGAACCTTGACGACGATGTAGTCGAGCGTCGGCTCGAAACTCGCCGGGGTCACGCGGGTGATGTCGTTGGGGATCTCGTCGAGGCGGTACCCGATCGCAAGCTTCGCGGCGATCTTGGCGATCGGGAACCCCGTGGCCTTCGAGGCGAGCGCACTCGAGCGGGAGACGCGGGGGTTCATCTCGATCACGATGACGCGCCCCGTCTTGGGGTCGATCGCGAACTGGATGTTGCAGCCGCCCGTGTCGACACCCACCGCGCGGATGATCTCGATGCCGATGTTGCGCAGGTTCTGGAACTCGACATCCGTGAGCGTCAGAGCCGGCGCGACGGTGATCGAGTCGCCCGTGTGCACGCCGACGGGGTCGACGTTCTCGATCGAACAGACGACGACCGTGTTGTCGGACGTGTCACGCATGAGCTCGAGCTCGTATTCCTTCCACCCGAGGATCGACTCCTCGAGCAGCACCTCGGTCGTGGGGCTCTGGTGGAGCCCATCGGTCACCATGCGCACGAGGTCCTCGCGCGTGTAGGCGAATCCCGAGCCGAGGCCACCCATCGTGAAGGAGGGGCGGATGACGAGCGGGTAGCCGAGGTCCTCCGCGAACTCGATCGCCTCATCGAGCGTGTGCGCGATGTGCGAGCGCGCGACATCCGCCCCGCACTCCAACACGAGCTCCTTGAAGATCTGGCGGTCCTCACCCTTCTGGATCGCCTCGAAGTTGGCGCCGATCAGTTCGACGTCATACTTCTCGAGGATGCCGTGCTCGTGCAGGTCGATCGCGGCGTTGAGCGCGGTCTGGCCGCCGAGCGTCGGAAGGATCGCGTCTGGCTTCTCCTTCTGGATGATCGTCTCGATGACCTCCCACGTGATCGGCTCAACGTAGGTCGCGTCGGCGAAGTCGGGGTCGGTCATGATCGTCGCCGGGTTCGAGTTGACGAGGATGACGCGCACGCCCTCCTCTCGCAGCACCCGGCACGCCTGCGTGCCCGAGTAGTCGAACTCGGCCGCCTGGCCGATGACGATGGGGCCGGAGCCGATGACGAGGACGGACTTGATGTCGTCGCGCTTGGGCATTACTTGCTTTCCTTCTGCTTGTGCTCGAGCACCATGTCGCGGAACCGATCGAAGAGGTAGTTGGCGTCGTGCGGGCCAGCCGCCGCCTCGGGGTGGTACTGCACGGAGAATGCGGGGATGTCGAGCGCGCGGAGGCCCTCCACGACGTTGTCGTTGAGGTTGACGTGGCTCACCTCGACCCGGCCGAAGCCGGCGGGCGAATCGCTCGGGCCGTCGGTCGGTGCATCCACTGCGAAGCCATGGTTGTGCGAGGTGATCTCGACGCGCCCAGTGCCCTTGTCGACGACGGGCTGGTTGATGCCACGGTGCCCGAAGGGGAGCTTGTAGGTGCCATATCCGAGGGCGCGCCCCAGCAGCTGGTTGCCGAAGCAGATGCCGAAGAAGGGCAGCCCTTCGCGGAGCACATTCTGCAGCAACTCGACGTGCTGGTCGGATGCACCGGGGTCGCCCGGCCCGTTGGAGTAGAAGACAGCATCCGGTTCAACAGCGAGCACATCGTCGATCGACGCCGTCTGCGGCAGGACGTGCACGTCGAAGCCGCGAGCCGAGATGTAGTTGAGGGTCGAATCCTTGACACCGAGGTCGAGCACCGCGACGGTGCCGAGCCGATCACCCTCGGCCGGGATGACGTATGCGTCGGTCGTCGAGACGTTGCCGGAGAGGTTCTGCCCGACCATCCCCTCGGCCGCGCGCACCGCCGCGAGCTGCTCCTCGGGTGACAGTTCCGCGTCCGCGCCGGAGAACACGCCCGCCCGCATGGCCCCGGCATCGCGGATGCGACGGGTGACGGCACGGGTGTCGATGCCGCTGATGCCAACGACGTTCTCACGTTCGAGGCGCTCAGCGAGGTCACCCTCTGCGCGGTAGTTGGAGACGACTCGGGAGGGGTCGCGCACGACGAAGCCGTTGACCCAGATGCGCTTCGACTCGTTGTCCTCGCTGTTCACCCCCGTGTTGCCGATGTGGGGCGCCGTCATGATGACGATCTGGCCCGCGTAGGACGGATCGGTGATCGTCTCCTGGTATCCGGTCATGCCGGTCGCGAAGACCGCCTCGCCCAGGGTCGTGCCGCGGGCGCCGTAGGCACGTCCCGTGTATCTGCTGCCGTCCTCGAGTACGAGCACGGCGGGTTCTGCGATGGCCACTAGGCGGTTCCTCCCTGGGCGGATGACGGTGATGTCTGGTTGATGAGTTCGGTGACGGCGGCGATGAAGTCCGCCGCGAAGGTGGGTGCGTCGAATCGCAGATAGGAGTCGACGGGAGTGGACTCCCCCGAGTCGGCGACGAGGCGCCATGCGAGTAGGACGAGGCCGTCTGGCTCGACCACACGGTCGATCGCCCAGGTCGCCCGGTCGATGCCGACAATCTCCCCTGCGGGAATCCAGACGGGCGCCTGGCCCGGGATCGTCAACGCGACACCCGCGCCGTTCGTGGCGATCGAGGCGCGGGCGCGGAAGCCCAGCCCGCCCACCGCGATGCGCTCGAGCGGCTCCCCCGCGACCGTCGTGGCCACGTAGAAGACGTCAGAGGTGAAGCCCGCGTCCGCAAGGGCGCCATCGAGCCGGCGCGGCGCCGGAATCGACGATTGCCGACGACGGCGGTTGTACCAACCCAGCACCATGAGACCCAGCAGCACGACCATCAGCGCAAGCACGATTGCCATGAGCACGTTCTTATCCACGGTGGCCTCCTCCCGAGCGCAGGGCGTCGGCATCGACGAGGGCGCCGTCAAGCACGGTCGCGCGGCCCGCATGCACGGTCGCGACGACGCGGCCGGGGAGCGAGAGCGAGAGATACGGCGAGTTCGTGCTCTTGCCCCGAAGGTCGCCCTTCTCGATGACCCGCGATGCCGTTTCGTCGTAGAGGGTGAAGTTCGCTTCCGCACCCACCGCGATGCCGCGCTCGTAGCCGGAGAGTCGCCCGATCTCGGCGGGAACTCTCGAGAAGACGCGCGCGACATCCGCCCAGTCCAAGTGGCCCGAGTCGACGACGGATGCCTGCACGACCGACAGCGCGGTCTCGAGTCCCACCATCCCGAAGGCGGCGCCCGACCATTCGCAGTCCTTGTCCTCGGCCGGGTGCGGGGCATGGTCGGTCGCGACGATGTCGATCGTGCCGTCGGCGAGCCCGGCGCGGAGTGCCTGGACATCTTCCGCGCGGCGAAGCGGTGGATTGACCTTGTATCGCGCGTCGTAGCTGCGCACGAGCTCCTCATCGAGGAGGAGGTGGTGCGGAGTCACCTCGGCCGTCACCGCAATACCGCGGGACTTGGCCCAGCGCACGACCTCGACGGAGCCGGCCGTGGAGAGGTGGCAGATGTGGACTCGCGAGCCGACGTGTTCGGCGAGCAGCACGTCGCGCGCGATGATCGCCTCTTCCGCGACAGCGGGCCATCCTGCGAGTCCCAACTCGCTCGAGACGACGCCCTCATTCATCTGGGCACCCTCGGTGAGACGTGGTTCCTGCGCGTGCTGGGCGATGACTCCGTCGAAGGCTTTGACGTACTCAAGGGCCCGGCGCATGAGGAGGGGGTCTGAGACGCACTTGCCGTCGTCGCTGAAGACGCGCACCGCTGCGCGGCTGCGGGCCATGGCGCCGATCTCCGCGAGGGCCTCGCCATTCAGCCCGACCGTGACCGCGCCGACGGGACGAACCGTCACGTAGCCAGCGGCGTCCCCGAGGGAGGCGACCTGCTCGACGACTCCTGCCGTGTCGGCGACGGGCGAGGTGTTTGCCATCGCATGCACGGCCGTGAAGCCACCGGCTGCCGCTGCGCGAGATCCCGTCAGCACGGTCTCGCTCTGCTCGAACCCGGGCTCACGAAGGTGGGTGTGGAGGTCGACCAGGCCAGGCAGAGCGATGAGACCGGCGGCGTCGATGACCCGTGCTCCGCCCTCGCTGAGGCCAGAGCCCATCTCCGCGATGACTCCGTCGCGCACGAGCAGGTCGGTCGAATCGCCGCCCAGTAGCCGCGCGCCCTTCACAACGATCGACTCGCTCATGCCAGGTCCTCCCGTTCGCCAGAAAGCAAGAGGTACAGCACAGCCATCCTCACCGAAACCCCGTTCGAGACCTGCTCGAGAACCGTCGAGCGCGCTGAATCCGCTGCTCCAGAGGAGATCTCGAGCCCGCGGTTCATCGGTCCGGGGTGCATGACAATCGTACCCTCGTCAAGACGGGCCAACCGTTCGTCATCGAGCCCCCACAGCCGGGCGTACTCGCGTGCCGTCGGAAAGAACGCGGCGCTCATGCGCTCGGCCTGCACGCGGAGCATCATGACGACGTCGGCCGGCCTTGCAAGCGCGGAATCGAGTGAGTAGTCGACCGTCACCGGCCACGTCTCCACCCCGACGGGCAGGAGCGTCGGCGGGGCCACGAGCCGCACCTCTGCCCCGAGCGTCGTGAGGAGCCAGGCGTTCGATCGGGCAACTCGAGAGTGCAGGACGTCGCCCACGATCACGACCGACAGGCCGGCAAGGTCGCGGCCCCTGGCATCCCCACCGAAGAACCGGCGCCGGATTGTGAACGCATCGAGCAGGGCCTGCGTCGGATGCTCGTGCGTGCCGTCGCCCGCATTGACGACGCCTGCGTCGATCCAGCCGCTCGTGGCCAGCACTTGTGGAGCGCCGGATGCTCCGTGCCGCACGACGACCGCGTCGGCGCCGATCGCGGCGAGCGTCTGAGCCGTGTCCTTCAAGCTCTCGCCCTTCGAGACGCTCGAGCCCTTCGCGGCGAAGTTGATGACATCCGCGCTCAGGCGCTTGGCCGCGGCCTCGAAGGAGATCCGCGTGCGGGTCGAGTCCTCGAAGAAGAGGTTGACGACGGTCTTGCCGCGGAGTGCGGGAAGCTTCTTGATCTCGCGGGTCGAGACATCCGCCATGTCCTCCGCGACGTCGAGGATCGCAACCGCCTCGTCTCGACTCAGGTGCCGGGTGCTCAGGAGGTGCCTCACGCGGGGTCTCCCTCGGGTGAGACAATGCTCACGTACTCATCGCCGTCGACCTCCGTCAGCCGCACATTGATGCGCTCGTGCTGCGAGGAGGGAAGGTTCTTGCCGACGAAGTCCGGGCGGATGGGAAGTTCACGGTGCCCGCGGTCGACGAGTGCTGCGAGTCGCACCGCGCGGGGACGTCCGAGGTCACCGAGCGCGTCGAGTGCCGCCCTGATCGTGCGACCCGAGTACAGCACGTCATCGACGAGCACGACGACGGCCCCGTCGATGCCGCCGGACGGGATCTGAGTCGGCGAGGGGGTGCGGATGCGGCCCCGCGAGAGATCGTCGCGGTACATCGTGACGTCGAGGGAGCCGTGTGGCACGGGCACAGCGGCGATCTGGGACATCGTCTCGGCGATCCGTCGGCCGAGGAGCACTCCGCGCGTGGGGATCCCGAGGAGAACGATGCCGTCGGCTCCGCGATTGGATTCAAGGATCTCGTGCGAGATACGCGTGAGTGCGCGCGCAATATCAGCCTGCTGGAGAACGACTCGCTCCGGCATTCTGACCTCCTTTCCCGCCTCACAGGACGGTGGTTAAAGGATGTCGTGGTGTTTCGACCAGCATACAGTCCGGTCGAGACTCTCCAGCGTCAGGACCAGCGCTTGAGCAGGTACTTCTCGAGAAGACCGATCAGCGCATCCGTCGTCTTGCCAAGGATGCCGAGGAGGATGATCGTCAGGAACATGCGGTCGACCCTGCCGTTGTTCTGCGAATCGACAAGCAGGAAGCCCAGGCCCATTGACGAGGCGATGAGTTCTGCCGCCACGAGAAAGAGCCACGCCTGTGCGAGCGCGAGGCGCAGCCCGGAGACGATGCTTGGGACGACGGCCGGCAGTTGGACCTGCGTGAGGAGCTCCCAGCGACTCAGGCCGTAGGCGCGCCCGAGCTCGACGAGGTGTGCGTCGACGTGGCGGAGCGCACCCGCAACCGTCGTGTAGACGGGGAAGAGGGCGCCGATGGCAATGAGCGCGACCTTGGAGTCCTCATTGATGCCGACGTACAGCACGAGGAGAGGGACCCAGGCGAGTGAAGGAACGGCCCTGAAGGCGCCGACCGTTGGGGACAGGAAGGCGCTCCCCCACTTCGAGAGACCCACGAGGGCACCGAGTGCCAGACCGATAAGCGATCCTGCCGCGAAACCGATGAGCACGCGCTGTGTCGAGATCGCGATGTGGGTCAGCAGCGTACCGTTCGAGCCGAGTTCGACGGCGGCCTCGAGCACGGACGTCGGGGAAGGCAAGCGGTGTTCGGGCACGAGTGCCAGCGCTGAGATGGTCCACCATGCAGCGAACAGCAGGACTGGTAAGACCACACCGGCGGCGATCAGCCAAGCGCGCGTGCTCCGCCGGCTGCCAGCAGGCGCATCAACGGGAGGATTCGCCTCGGATCCGGCGGCGGAATAGCCGTAGGTCGACGAGTACTGGTGGAGGCTCGCGGGAGCCCCCGCGCCCGTCTCGGGCGCAGGGGCTTCAACGATTGTGTGGTTCGGCATCAGTCCCCGATCGCGGCCGGGTCGGCCTTGGCGAAGAAGCTGTCGTTGAAGAGCGAGTCGAGCGCCTCATCGATCTGCTCCTGCGTCTTGACGTCCTGCGACTCGACGAAGATCGGCCCGACGATCTCGAGCACATCCCGCTGCTTCTTACCGGGCTCGCCGATCCCCTCGAGGATGGTGCGCTCGTTGAGCACCTTGTCAGCGACCGCGATGTCGATACCCGCGACATCCGCGAGGATCTGCGCCGCCTCGTCAGGGTTCTCCTGCGTCCACTGCCGGGCCTTCTCGTAGGCGTTCACGACGACCTGGGCAACATCCGCGTGGTTCTCGATGAAGTCCTCGGTGGCGTTGAGGAAGCCGTAGGTGTTGAAGTCCACGTTGCGGTAGACCAGCTTCGTACCCGACTGGATCTCGGTCGTCGCCATGATCGGATCGAGCCCAGACCAGGCGTCGACCGCGCCCGAGGTGAGAGCGGCGCCGCCGTCGGCGTGCTGCAGGTTCTCGATCGTGACCTCGTCGAGACCGATGCCAGCCTCCTCGAGGGTCTGGAGCAGGAAGAAGTATGGGTCGGTGCCCTTGGTAGCGGCGATGCGCTTGCCGCGGAGGTCCTCGGCGCTCTCGATATCGGAGTCAGCGCCGACGACGATCGCCGCCCACTCCGGCTGCGAATAGATGTCGATGACCTGGATGGGCGAGCCGTTCGACCGGGCGAGCAGCGCGGCGGAGCCTGCGGTCGAGCCGACGTCAACGGCCCCCGCGCGGAGTGCCTCGTTGGCCTTATTGGAGCCGGCGGACTGCAGCCAGTTCACGGTGACGCCCTCGAGCTCGTCCTCGAGCCAACCCTGCTCCTTGATGACGAGGCTCAGCGGGTTGTAGGTCGCGAAGTCGATGTTGAGTGTGTCGGTGCTCCACTCCCCCGCGTTCACGGCGTCCTCCTGAAGTGCGCTGCCCTCACCGGCAGCGCAGCCGGTCATGAGTAGGGCGCCGGCGGCAACAAGGGCAATGGAGGAGGCGAGGGATTTGCGTCGCATGTGGTGGTCGTCCTAGTTCAAGAAGAGGTGCTGTGTCGGGAAGGTGGTCAGTGGTTGCTGTGGTGCGAGTGCACGCCAAGGCCCTCGAGGAGCTCGGCGCGCAAGTGAGCGAGAGTCGCGTCTCCGCGGTCGCGGGGGCGCACCCCCGGCACGGTCGTGATGCTCCGGATGCTCGCGCCGCGCTTCGGCGCTGCGGGATCGGTGCCGAGCAGCACGACGCGGTCCGCGAGATAGAGCGCCTCGTCGACGTCGTGGGTCACGAGGATGATCGTGGTCGGCTCGGCGGCGTGCACGTCCAGCAGCAGATCCTGCATCTGAAGGCGGGTCAGCGCGTCGAGGGCGCCGAACGGTTCATCGAGTACGAGGACGCCGGGTCGGCGGGCCAGTGCACGAGCGAGGGACGCGCGCTGTGCCATGCCACCGGAGACCTGGCGTGGGCGGAGGCTGCGGGCATCCGCGAGCCCGACCAGGCGAAGGAGTTCACGGACGCGCTCCTGGCCCTCCGACTTGGCGGTGCCACGGGGCAGCCCGAGCAGGGCGTTCTGCTCGAGCGTGCGCCACGGCAGCAGTCTCGGCTCCTGGAAACCGACCGAGCAGCGGAGATCGATGCCCGTGACGCGCTCGCCGTTGATCGCGATCGCGCCGGAGGACGGCAGGTCGAGCCCTGAGATCTGGCGCAGCAGCGTCGACTTGCCACAGCCCGATGCCCCGATGAGGGCGATGATCTCGCCGGGCGCGACCGTGAGGTCGACGTCCCGCAGAACGACCTTGGAGTCGAAGACGCGCGAGACGCCCGACAGGCTCACGCCGAGTGCGGCGGCCGTGCTGAGGACGGGGGATGCTATGGACACCCGTTGAGAGTACGGCCGCCGTCACGCTCGCCAAAGTCGGCGCGTAACGAAACGAAACGCAAACTCCGGATGCCGCCGAGCATCCCCCGTGGACGGTGCCTCAGGCCCCGTGGACGCTCGCGATTCGTGCCAGGAGGCCGTTCACGAAACCGGCCGAGTCATCGGTGCTGAGTTCGCCTGCCAGCTTGACCGCCTCGGAGATCGCGACAGCGTCCGGAACCTCATCGTTGAACATGATCTCCCAGATGCCGATGCGCACGAGCGCACGGTCGAGCACGGGCATCCGATCAATCGTCCAACCCTGCGCGTAGGTCTCGATCAGTTCGTCGATCTCGTCGCCGTGCTCGGCGATGCCGGTCACGATCTGGAGGGCGTAGCGCCACGACTCCTGCCGGGCGGGTTCGGTCGCGGCACGTTCCGATTCGACGGCGATCGCGTTGTTGAGGGAGATCTCGCGCAGGTCAGCGCCGTAGAGCAGGTCGAGGGCACGCTTGCGTGCCTTGGTGCGGGCGCTCACTAGTCGTTGACGCGGCCCAGGTAGTCGCCCGTGCGAGTGTCGACCTTGACCTTCGTGCCCGCCTCGAGGAACAGGGGAACCTGGATCTCGTAGCCGGTCTCGACCGTCGCGGGCTTCGTGCCGCCGGTCGAGCGGTCACCCTGGAGGCCGGGCTCGGTGTAGGTGACCTCGAGCACGACGGATGCCGGCAGGTCGATATAGAGCGGGTTGCCGTTATTGAGGGCAATCGTGACGGGCTGGTTCTCCAGCATGAAGTTCTTCGCGTCACCGACGATCGTGTCGGAGATCGTGATCTGGTCGTAGTCCGTCGAGTCCATGAAAACGAAGGAGTCGCCATCCGCGTAGAGGTAGGTGAAGTCGCGGCGGTCGACGTTCTCGATCTCGATCTTCGTGCCCGCGTTGTAGGTCTTGTCGACGGTCTTGCCGGTCACGACGTTCTTCATCTTCGTGCGGACGAACGCGCCACCCTTGCCGGGCTTGACGTGCTGGAAGTCGATGACCGTCCAGAGCTGGCCGTCAATCTTGATGACGACGCCGTTCTTGATGTCAGCGGTAGTGGCCATGAGGAGAGAATCCGTTCGATCGGGACATGGACCGGCGCGCAGGGCCGGAAGAGACGTGGCAGTTGTGCCGGTGGGAGAGTTTAGCGGTTCCAGCTGGTCGACAACGAATGACGGGGCTAGACCCCGATCTCCTGGTATGCGGCGAAGAGCAGGCTCTGGTCGGGACCCGCGAGCACCGTTGGGCGCCCGACGTCGTCGAGGATGATGAACCGCAGCAGGTCACCGCGGGCCTTCTTGTCGCGCTTCATGACTGCGAAGAGGCTGTTCCAGCGACCCACCGGATAAGTGGTCGGCAGCTGGAGGGACTCGAGAATGCGACGGTGCCGGTCGACGACGTCGTCCGAGAGCCTGCCGCTCAGGCGAGCGAGCTCGGCAGCGAACATCATGCCGACGGCGACGGCGGCCCCGTGGCGCCACTGGAAACGCTCGGCATACTCGACGGCGTGGCCGAGCGTGTGCCCGTAGTTGAGGATCTCGCGCTGGCCCTGCTCCGTGAAGTCGTCGCTCACGACCCGCGCCTTGATGCCGATCGACAGCTCCACGAGGCGACGGAATTCCTCGGTCGTCGGGTCGGTTGCGACATCCGCGTCCCGCTCGATGATGTCGAGGATCTCGGGCTCGGCGATGAAGCCGTACTTCACGACCTCGCCGAAGCCCGCGAGGATCTCCATCCTGCTCAGCTTGTCGAGCACCTCGAGGTCAACGAGCACGCCAGCGGGTGCGTAGAAGGAGCCGACGAGGTTCTTGCCCTCGTTCGTGTTGATGCCAGTCTTGCCGCCGATCGCGGCGTCGACCATGCCGAGGAGCGTCGTCGGAACCTGCACGAGCCGTACGCCGCGAAGCCAGGTCGCCGCAACGAAACCGGCGAGGTCTGTCACGGCGCCGCCGCCGAAACCGACGACCACGTCGGAACGGGTGAAGTCGGACTGCCCCAAGACCTGCCAGCAGAATGCCGCGACCTCGATGCGCTTGCCCGCCTCGGCATCCGGGATCTCGGCGAGGAGCACCTCATAGCGGTCGAGGAGCGACTCGCGAAGCGCGGCCGCACGGGCGCCCAGCGTCGGCGGATGCACGATGAGCACCTTGCGGGCATCAGCACCGATCAGCTCCGGCAGGGAGTCGAGGATGTCGCGGCCGACGAGCACATCGTAGGGCGAGGTTCCCGTGACCGGGATCGTGGTGATGCTCACAGGGAGCCTTTCTGCTCGGATACGCGTGCGAGGGGGATGCCGGTCTCGTGGGAAACCCACGAGGCGATCTCCTCGGCGATGAGGTCGATGGGACGGGCGGAGGTGTCCCAGGAACGGGTCGTCACTGCCTCGTAGAAGGGCTGGCGTGACTCGACGAGAGACTTCCACGCTTCGACGCCCGCGCCGAGGAGCGGACGTTTGCCACCCGTGATCCGAGTGGCGACGGCCTCGGCGCTCACGGTGAGCCTGACAACCCGGCGCGGCGCGAGGTCTGCCCTCGTGTCAGCGTCGATGATCGCTCCCCCACCCAAGGAGAGCACGGCACGCTCCCCCAGCGCCGCTTGCACGGCAGCGCGCTCGAGTCGACGGAAGTACGGCTCGCCGTGCTGTTCGAAGATGTCGGCGATCGGTCCGTGCTCCGCGACGATCCTCTTGTCGGTGTCGATGAAGGGGAGGCCGAGCATGCGCGCCACGCGCTTGCCCACCTTCGTCTTGCCCGAGCCGGGGGCGCCGACGAAGGTGACGATCGGTTCTGGCAGGAGTGCGTCGGTCACGACAGAGTCGGGTCCGATTCGTGCGCCGTGTGCAGGCTCTGCGGGATCGCGGCAAGGTAGGCGTCGCGATTGCGGCGCGTCTCAGCGACCGAGTCTCCGCCGAACTTCTCGAGCATGGCGTTCGCCAGCACGAGGGCGACCATGGCCTCCGCGACGACACCGGATGCGGGAACGGCACACACGTCGGAACGCTGGTGGTGGGCCCCGGCGGCATCCCCCGTCGCGACATCCACCGTGCGCAGGGCGTGCGGCACGGTGGCGATCGGCTTCATTCCCGCGCGGACGCGCAGCACGGTGCCGGTCGACATGCCGCCCTCCGTGCCGCCCGCACGGTCGCTCGCCCGCGTGATGCCGGCATCCGCCTGGAAAAGCTCGTCGTGGGCCTCGGAGCCGCGCCGCGTGCTCGTCGTGAAGCCGTCGCCGATCTCAACGCCCTTGATGGCCTGGATGCCCATGATCGCTGCAGCGAGCTGGGCGTCGAGGCGACGGTCCCAGTGCACGTACGATCCGAGTCCCGGCGGCAGCCCGTAGGCCAGCACCTCGACGACGCCGCCCAGCGTGTCGCCGTCGTCGTGCGCCCTGTCAACCTCCTCGACCATGCGAGCCGAGGTCGCCGGGTCGAAGCAGCGCAGCGGGTCTGCATCGAGAACATCGACGTCTGCCGCTGAAGGGAGGGGGGAACCATCGGGAACGCGCACCGTGCCGATCGCGAGCGTGTGGGCGACCAGTTCGACGCCCAGCTCGGCAAGGAACTTACGGGCAACCGCCCCGAGCGCGACACGAGCGGCGGTCTCCCGCGCGCTCGCGCGCTCAAGCACGTTGCGGGCCTCAGGGAAGTCGTACTTCTGCATGCCGACGAGGTCGGCGTGACCGGGGCGGGGCCGGGTGAGGGGCGCGCCGCGTCCCTTCGGCAGGCTTGCCGGGTCCACGGGCGAAGCGCTCATCACGTCGACCCAGCGGGGCCACTCCGTGTTGCCGATCCGGAGCGCGACAGGGCTTCCCATGGTGGCGCCGAAGCGAACACCACCGGAGATCGTCAGTTCGTCTTCCTCGAACTTCATGCGCGCGCCGCGGCCATAGCCCAGCTTGCGGCGGGCGAGATCGGCCCGGATGTCATCGAGCGAGACGGGCACCCCCGCCGGCATCCCCTCAAGGATTGCGAGCAGTTCGGGCCCATGGGATTCCCCAGCGGTCAACCAACGAAGCATGTACACGATCTTCCCACAGTGGCGGGGCCCGCCTCGCCGTTCGACTGGACTCAGGCGGCGCGCGCGACGGAACCGCGCATGAGGTCGACGATCGTGTCCTCGTCGGGCAGCGGCACGTCAGCGCCAGCGCCAGCAAAGATGCGCACCTGCATCACTGCCTGGTGGAGCAACATCTCGAAACCGGAGATCACACGGCCACCAGCGGCATCCCATGACGCCGCGAGCGTGCTCGGCCACGGGTCATAGGCGACATCGAACAGGACAGCCGAGCGCCTGAGTTGTTCGCTGAAGCCGTTGCTGTCGTCGAAGACCGTGCCATTCGGGAGCGTGCTGATGACCGCATCCGGGGCGCCTGGCACGCCATCCGTCAGCGCTTGGACATCGAGTTCCAGCTGGAGCGACGCAGCGAGCTCGGTGAGGTGCAGCGCACGACTCGGCGTGCGTACCGCGACGGTGACGCGCGTGGCGCCGAGCATCGATGCCGCCGCGATCGCGGAGGCGGCCGTGGCGCCACCACCGAGCACGTGCACGTGCTCGAGCGCGTGCACGCCGGCTTCCCGGAACGCTATGACGATGCCATGTACATCCGTGTTGAAGCCTGTCAGCCTTCCCTCCTCGAGCAGCGCTGTGTTGCAGGCGCCCGTGAGGTCGACGAGCGGATGCCGCTCATCGAGGAGCGGGATCACGTCGTGCTTGACCGGCATCGTCAACGAGAGGCCACGCCACTCGGGTCCGAGCCCCGCCACGAAGTCCCTGAGTCCCGCGCCGGTCATCTCGATGCGGTCGTAGCGCCAACGCAGCCCGAGGTGCTCGTAGGCGGCCGTGTGGAGCAACGGTGACAGGGAGTGGGCGATCGGACTCCCCAGCACCGCCAGTCGGCGGTCGTCAGTCACAGTTCGGGCTTCCCGTCGACCTGCACCAATCCTGCATCTTCTTCACAGAGGTCGAGTGCCCAGCGGATGTCTCGTTGAACTCAGTCTCACCCGTGTCGAGGTTGACGGCCACAAAGTAGACCCACGGCCCATCGACCGGGTGCATCGCCGCATCGATCGCAAGATCACCCGCGGCAGAGATCGGACCGGGCGGCAGGCCCGTGTGGAAGTAGGTGTTGTAGGGGTTGTCGTCCTCGAGCTCTTCGCGGGTGCTGAACACCCCGCCCTCCTGCCGCTCGCCGTGCGCCCAGGCGTAGCCGTAGTGGGAGGTCGAATCGAACTGGAGCTTCATGCCCTGATCGATGCGGTTCTGGATGACACGAGAGACCTTGTAGAAGTCCTCCTCGTTGCTCCCCGCCTCACGCTGGATGAGCGAGGCAATCGTGAGCACCCTGTGCCTGTCTTCGACGGGCACTCCCGCCTGATCGAGCGACTGGAAGGTGCGGTTCACGAGGGTCGAGATCACGGTCGTGGCGTCCACCCCCGGATCGAATGTGTAGCGAGCCGGGAACAGATATCCCTCGATGTTGATCGCCTCGGCCGGAACCCCGAAGGCCGTCGGGTCAGCGGTCACCGCCTCGAACTCCTCGACCGGGATGCCCGTGGCTGCCGCCAAGAGATCAAAGGCCTGATCGGCACTGAGCCCCTCGCGGATAAGGGCGGTGTTCTCGACACGGTTCGCGGGGTCGAGCAGGGCATCGAGCGCCGCACGGGAACTCATCTTCTCCGCGAGCATGTAGTTGCCCGGGTGGAACTGCGGTTCCTCCTTGAGCAGAAGCTCCCAGAAGGCCTCGTAGCTCGCGATCACGTCGGCCTCGAGGAGCGCGTTTGCGACATCGCCTCCTGTGTCGCCGGGCACGATCACAATCGTGGTCTCGCCCGTGCCCGCGCCCTCGTAGTCGGCGGGAGGGATCTCCCATCCCATGACCTTGCGCACCTGTTCCTCGAAGTTGAGCCACACGAATGCGACGGCGCCACCGCCGAGGCCCAGGACAACGAGCAGTGCCACCAGCCAGGCGATCCAGCGCTTGCCGCCCCGCGATGTGCCACCGGATGCGCGGCGAGACCTGCGACTTGGCGGCGGTGTTTCGCCTCCACTGGTCGTCCGCTCTCCGGTGCCCGTAGAGGGCTCCGGCTGCGAAGCGAACATCGCATCCCAATCCGGCTCATCGTTGCGGGCACGACCCGATTCGCGGGCGTCATCGTCCAGTGGCATCGTCGGGTCCTTCGAGGGGGTCGACCGCGGTTCCCGGGGCGTTTCCCCTGGACCTCTCGGCGTCGAGGGCATGCTGCAGGATTATAACGGCCGCGACCTGATCCACGACCTTGCGCGAGTTCTTCGTCGTGCGACCATTGGCCCGCAGCGCGTGCTGTGCCGACACGGTGGAGAGACGCTCGTCGACGAGTCGTACGCTGAGGCCAGCCGTAGCGAGTTGCACCGCGAACGCGCGTGCATCATCGGTGGATGCTGTGCTTGCCCCGGAAAGCGACAGGGGCAGTCCGACGACCACTTCAAGCGCGTCAAGTTCCTTCGCCAACGCGACGATCGCGGCCACGTCACCGACACCGCGAGGGAGGGTCTCGACGGGTGTGGCCAGCATGCCGTGAAGGTCACTCCGGGCGACGCCGATGCGCACCCGACCCACGTCGACGCCGATGCGAACGCCCGAACGCATGCTCAGTGGGGCAGACCCTGGACGACGGCCTCGAGCGCAGCACTGATCGCCGTGACATCCGTGCCACCGCCCTGCGCCAGGTCATCCTTGCCGCCGCCGCCGCCGCCGAGCACCGTCGCTGCGGACTTGGCCAGCGCGCCGGCCTTGACGCCCTGCTGCCGCGCTGCCTCATTCGCAGCGACGATGACGGCCGGCTTGTCCTTCACACGTGCTGCCAACGCGATGACCGCTGCCTCGCTTCCGAGACGCCCGCGGACCGAACCGACCAGACTGCGCAGATCGTCAGCGGAGTTCAGCGCGCCAATGTCCTCTGCCACGACCAGGAGGTTGCCGTGACGACGCGCAGTATCCGCCAAGGCGGGAACCCGCTGCGCGAGCGCCGCGGATTCGAACTCCGCGATGCGCTTCTCGGCAGCCTTGAGCGACGCGATGAGGTCGGCAACCTTCTCGGGAAGCTGCTCTCGGGGCGTCTTGAGGTTCGAGGTCAGCTGGGAGACGATTGCCCGCTCGGTCGCGAGCTCACGGAAGGCATCGATGCCCACGAGGGCTTCCACCCGGCGATTCGTCGAACCGACCGACGACTCGCTCACCAGGTTGATGAGACCGATCTGCGCCGAGCTCGAGACGTGGGTGCCGGCGCAGAGCTCGCGCGACCACGGTCCGCCGATGTCGACCACGCGTACAGTGTCGCCATACTTCTCGCCGAAGAGGGCCATCGCGCCGAGCGCCTTCGCCTCGTCGAGGGGCATGAGCCGAGTCTCGACCTCGAGATCCTTACGGATGGCGATGTTCGTGATCTCCTCGATCTCGCTCCGCGTCTCGGGCGAAAGGGCCTTGTTCCAGCCGAAGTCGAGCCGCATGTAGCCAGCCTTGTTGTAGGAGCCGGACTGGTGCGCATCCGGGCCCAGCACATCACGGAGTGCTGCGTGAACGAGGTGGGTCGCGGAGTGGGCCTGAGTCGCGCCGCGACGCCACTCGGCGTCAACGATCGTCGTGGCGGCATCATCGACAGCGACCTCGCCAGAGCGCACGACGACTCGGTGGCTCACAAGCCCCTTGACGGGTTTCTGCACGTCGGCGACGTCGAGCTCGAAGCCCGCGCCAACGATCGTGCCCGCATCCGCCTCCTGGCCCCCGGACTCCGCGTAGAGGGAGGTCTCAGCCAGGATGACCTCGGCCGTCTGGCCTGCCACAGCCTTAGAGACGGATTGTCCGTCGACAATGATGCCGAGCACGCGCGTCTCGGTCTCGAGGTAGTCATACCCCGTGAAGATCGTCTCGCCCATTGCACGGAAATCGCTGTACACCGACAGGTCGGCGAGAGCGGTCTTCTTCGCCTTCGCGTCGGCCTTCGCCTTCGTGCGCTGCTCGGTCATGAGGGTGTCGAAGGCGGCGCGATCCACGCTCAGGCCGGCTTCCTCCGCCATCTCGAGCGTGAGGTCGATGGGGAAGCCGAAGGTGTCGTGGAGGAGGAACGCCGTGTCACCCGGAATCTGGGCTGCGCCCTGCTCGCGCGTCTTGGTGACCGCGAGGTCGAGGATGCTCGTGCCGCTCGCGAGCGTACCGAGGAAGTTCTCCTCCTCCGCGTATGCGAGGCGTGAGATGCGGTCGTAGTTCGTCTCCACCTCCGGGTAGGCCGTGCGCATCGCGTCGCGCGAGCTCGTGAAGAGCTCGGGGAACGTCGCCGTGTCGACTCCAAGGAGGCGCATGGCTCGAACCGAGCGACGAAGCAGGCGGCGCAGGATGTACCCGCGACCCTCGTTCGACGGGGCCACGCCGTCGGCCATCAGCATGAGGGCAGAGCGCACGTGATCGGCAACCACGCGCATCCGCACATCGTCGTCGTGGGAGGCGCCGTAGCGGCGGCCGGAGAGTTCGGCCGCGCGATCGAGCACAGGACGCACCTGGTCGATCTCATACATGTTCTCGACGCCCTGCTTCAGGAAGGCGACGCGCTCAAGGCCGAGCCCCGTGTCGATGTTCTTCTTGGGCAGCTCGCGCACCACGCGGAAGTCCGTCTTCGACCTGACGTCGTCGAGCAGGTACTGCATGAACACGAGGTTCCAGATCTCGAGATACCGGGAGTCATCGACGGCAGGACCGCCTTCGGCGCCATACTTCGGCCCGCGGTCGAAGTAGATCTCAGAGCAAGGTCCACCCGGGCCGGGCTGCCCGGTGTGCCAGTAGTTGTCGGCCTTGCCGAGGCGCTGGATGCGCGACTCAGGAAGCCCGGCGATGCGCTTCCAGAGCTCGATGGCCTCGTCGTCGTCCTCGTACACCGTGACCCAGAGGTCGCGCTCCTCAAAGCCGTAACCGCCGTCGGACTCGCTCGTCGTGAGCAGGTCCCACGCGTAGGTGATGGCCTGCTCCTTGAAGTAGTCGCCAAAGGAGAAGTTGCCAGCCATCTGGAAGAAGGTGCCGTGCCGCGTAGTCTTTCCGACCTCCTCGATGTCGAGGGTGCGGATGCACTTCTGCACGCTCGTCGCGCGCGGATACGGCGCGGGGATGAGTCCCGACAGGTACGGGATGAACGGAACCATGCCCGCGACCGTGAACATGAGCGTCGGATCATCGCTGACAAGCGATGCCGAGGGCACGACCGTGTGGCCTCGTGTGCCGAAGTAGTCGAGCCAGCGTTGACGGAGTTCAGCGGTCTGCATTGGGTCCTGTTGCTTGAGAGTGGGTCAGATGGATGGCGTCAGGCCTGAGCGCGCTTCAGGTCGGCGATGGTTTCTTCCGCCTCGGCGACGGCGGCCCGAAGCTCGGCCTCGCGGGAACGGTAGCCATCGACGACAGCGCCGGTGAACTCCCCCACCCTGCTGTCGACCTCTTCGAAGAAGCGACGGCCCTCAGGCGTCTTGTTGATCTGGTGGGCGGCGACAAAACCAATGCCGACGCCGATGATGAGCATCGCGAGATTCTTCATGCCTGTCTCCTGGCTACGTTTCGTGGAGGATGGCGCCGAACGGGTGAGCGCGCCGGTCACATCCCCGCAAGCTTACCGGGACGACGAAAGCGGGCCGCCACAGGCGACCCGCTTCCGACAGATTCGAGGACTAGCGCGCGGCGTAGTACTCGACGACGAGCTGGACCTCACAAGTCACGGGAACCTCGGCGCGCTTGGGGCGACGCACGAGACGAACCTGAAGCTTGTCGAGCTCGACCTCAAGGTAGGCCGGGGTCTTCGGCAGCAGGTCGACGTGACCGCCGGCGGCCGCGACCTGGAAGGGCTCCATGCCCTCGCTGCGCTGGTGAACGCCGACGAGCTGGCCGGGCTTCACACGGAACGACGGGCGGTCGACGCGCTGGCCGTCGACGATGATGTGGCGGTGCACGATCATCTGGCGAGCCTGGGCCGTCGTGCGAGCGATGGCCGCGCGCACGAGGATCGCGTCGAGACGCATCTCGAGCAGCTCGACGAGGTTCTCACCCGTCAGACCCTCGGTGCGACGTGCCTCGTTGAAGGCGATGCGAAGCTGGGCCTCACGGATGCCGTACTGCGCGCGCAGGCGCTGCTTCTCGCGAAGACGCACGGCGTAGTCGCTGTCGGTCTTGCGCTTGGTGCGGCCGTGCTCCCCGGGCGGGTACGGACGCTTCTCGAAACCCTTGGCAGCCTTCGGGGTCAGCGGGATGCCGAGCGCACGAGAGAGCTTGGTCTTGCTACGAGTACGTGACTTGGTAGACACGATTTCCTTTCGATACAGAAGTCATCAGTCTTCAACAGTGAATCCGCAGGCACGCGCCTGCGAACGGTTCAGAAGAGGGATGTGTGCCGCGGGGCGTCCGGCTAAAGGACCAGCCCCTTCAGCGTTGGTATCGAGGCAGCCGTGCACGAATACCCACTGTAGGCACCAGACATCGTATCACCCGCCGCGGATGATACGCAGCAGCTTCTGCAGCCGGGCGCTCACGTCCCGCTCGTTGCCGTGCTCCGTGGGTTCGTAGTAGCGACGCTTGCGGAGCGTCGTGGGAAGGTACTGCTGCTCGACGACGCCGAGGGCGGAGTTGTGCGGGTAGACGTAGCCCTTGCCGTGCCCGAGCTTCTTCGCCCCCGCATAGTGGGCATCCCGCAGGTGCTTCGGCACCGGCCCCATCTTGCCGGCGCGCACATCCGAGATGGCCGCGTCGATACCGCGGATGACACTGGGAGACTTCGGCGCCGTTGCTAGGTAGATGACGGCCTCGGCCAGAGGGATGCGGCCCTCCGGCATGCCGATCAATTGAACAGCTGTCGCGGCCGAGGTGGCGACGACGAGGGCCTGCGGGTCCGCCATCCCGATGTCCTCCGCCGCGTGCACGATGATGCGGCGCGCGATGAAGCGCGGGTCCTCCCCCGCCTCGATCATTCGCGCGAGGTAGTGCAGCGCGGCATCCGGATCCGAACCTCGGATCGACTTGATGAACGCACTGATGACGTCGTAGTGCTCGTCACCCTTGCGGTCGTAGCGAAGCAGCGCCCGATCCACCGCGAGTGACACGGCCTCCGCTGTGATGACCGGAGGTTCGTCATGCTCCTCCCCTGGAGGCAGGGACGCCGCCACCGACATGGCCGCGGCCTCCAGTGCGGTCAGTGCTCGGCGGGCGTCGCCCGACGCAAGCCGCACGATGTCGTCACGCGCGTCATCCGCGAGGGCGAAGCGTCCCCCGAGGCCGCGCTCGTCGGAGATGGCACGGTTGATCAGCAGGCGCAGGTCGTCATCGCCGAGTGGCTGGAGCGTGAGGAGGAGCGAACGTGAGAGCAGCGGTGCGACGACAGAGAATGAGGGGTTCTCGGTCGTCGCTGCGATCAGGATGACCCAACCGTTCTCGACGCCGGGAAGCAGAGCATCCTGCTGGGACTTCGTGAAGCGGTGGATCTCGTCGAGGAAGAGCACCGTCGACTGGCCGTAGAGATCGCGCTGGGTGAGTGAGGATTCCATGACCTCCCGCACGTCCTTGACGCCCGCTGTGACCGCCGAGAGCTCCACGAAGCGGCGTCCGGAGCTGTGCGCGATCGCCTGGGCCAGCGTCGTCTTGCCTGTGCCGGGTGGCCCCCAGAGGATGAGAGACACGGCTCCCTGTTCGGCGGATGAGGAGGCGAGCGACACCAAAGGAGAGCCGGGCGTCAGGAGGTGGGACTGGCCTGCGACCTCATCGAGGCTTCGAGGGCGCATCCGTACGGCCAAGGGGGTCGACCCCGAGAACAGGCCCTGCGCGCCACTCATGCCTGCAATGCTATGCGGCGCCGCCGACACGAGATCCCAGGGCTGGTGTCGTCGGCTAGTGTTCTCGTGGCAATCTCGGCGAGTCGGAGGACCATTGGCAGGCAATAGGAGCAACCCGAAGCAGGACCGCGTCGAGCGTGAGCGCCTGCGCTTGTATCGGGCGCGGCAGGGCGTGCACGAACATCGAGTGGCGCGGCGACGCCGCGACAACATCATTGCGATGAGTGTCGCGCTCGCGGTCGTGATCGTCGCGGTGGTCGCCCAGGTCGCGTTCTTCACGGCGGGTCCTGGTGCTCCTGAGGCGGAGCCTGTCGCCTCGCCCTCCGCGAGCCCCGATTCGGCGGTGCCCTCCCCCGAGCTCGCGGAAGACCGCCTGTGGACGGGCACGCTCACGCTCAACGACGTCGAACTCGACATCGAACTCGACGGCCGAGCTGCACCGCAGGCGGTGGCAGCAGTCATCCAGGGCGCGCGCGACGGCTACTACCAGGGCAAGTCCTGCCACCGGCTCACGAACGACGGCTTCTTCGTACTCCAGTGCGGCTCAGTCGACGGCACCGGCGCCAGCGACCCGAGCTTCCGCTTCGGGCCGATCGAGAACGCTCCCTCCGACGACGTCTACCCCGAGGGAACGATCGCCATGGCGCGTGCCTCGGGCGACGCCGAGAGCAATGGCCGACAGTTCTTCATCGTCTATGACGACACGACCATCCCGTCGGACGCAGCGGGCGGCTACACGGTGCTCGGGCGCGTCACCGACGGCCTCGAGGCGCTTGCCTCCGAGATCACGGATGCGGGCGTCGTGCCTGGCAGTGCCGAGAACGACGGTGCCCCTGTCGTTCCCACGACGATTACCTCCCTCGACATCAACTGATTGCCCGGGCGCAGTCGTGCAATAGGCTTGTTGCCGGTCGGCCACAGGTGGTCGACCCCGGCGACAAGGTGAGGCTTTGACGAACAACAACGAGACACCATGGGGTCGCGTCGATGAGACGGGCACCGTCTTTGTCCGTGAGGGTGACGGCGAGCGAGCCGTGGGCCAGTACCCGGATGGAACGCCCGAGGAGGCGCTCGCATACTTCGAACGCAAGTTCAGTGACCTCGCGGGCCAAGTGACGTTGCTCGAGCAGCGCATCAAGCGCGGTTCACCCGGCGCCGATGTCGCGAAGACGGTCGACGCGCTGCTGCAGACCGTCGTGTCGGCGAACGCCGTGGGCGACCTCGCCGCCCTGCGGAGCAGACTCGAGGCGCTCGGTGGCGCAGTCGGGGAGCTTGCGGAGAAGCAGGAAGCCGAGGAGAAGGCTGCTCTGCAGGACGCGATTGCCTACCGTTCAGCCCTCGTTGAAGAGGCCGAGCGGCTCGCTGCCCAGGATCCCGCCAAGATCCAGTGGAAGCATACGAGTGCCGCTATTGACGATGTCTTCGCTCGCTGGAAGGCACACCAGCAGACCGGCCCGCGCTTGCCCAAGAACGAGGCCAACGAGCTCTGGAAGCGCTTCAGGACTGCGCGCTCGACCCTTGAGGCCGAGCGGAAGGCATTCTTCGCCGAGTTGGATGCCACCCACAAGCACGCCAAGGCGCGCAAGCAGGAACTCGTCGCTGCCGCGGAGAACCTTGTGGCCCACGGCGCAGACGGCATCCCCCAGTACCGCAGGCTCCTTGACGATTGGAAGGCCGCCGGTCGCGCCGGCAAGAAGCACGACGACGCGCTGTGGGCGAAGTTCAAGGCCGCCGGCGACGCGCTCTACGCCGCGAAGTCTGAGATCGACGCGCGTGACAACGAGGAGTTCGAGGAGAACCTGGTGCGCAAGGAGGCCCTCCTTGCGGAAGCAGAGCCCCTGCTGGCCGCCACCGACCGCGACGCGGCTCGCCAGACCCTGATCTCGATTCAGCGGCGCTGGGACGAGATCGGCAAGGTACCGCGCGCCAAGGTCAAGACCGTCGAGGACAGGCTCCGCAAGGTCGAGGCTGCCGTGCGCAAGCTCGACGAGGAGCACTGGCAACGCAACAACCCGGAACGCAAGGCTCGCGCGGAGGGCCTCGCTGCCCAGCTCGAGTCGGCGATCGCGGCCCTCGAGGCAGACCTGGACGATGCGAAGCGCAGCGGTGACGCCACACGCATCACGAAGGCTCAGGAGGCGCTGGATGCCCGGCGTGCCTGGCTGGGTGTCGTCTCCGGCTGACCGAGTCCCCAGGCTCTCTGGGGTGGGTTCTCCACAGTTCTCGGGTTGAGCGGCCTCCCGCGCCTCCCATAGGGGCACCATGTGGGAATGGCGCCACGACTAGCCCCTGTACTCACAGAACTCGACCTCCCACTCCAGGAGCTCCAGGCAGCGCGCCTGGACGGAGACCTCTACGCGATCGGTGACGGCTTCGCCTCGATCGATGAATTCGAGCAGGCCCACCACCGCGCGCTCTCGCTCGGCGCGATCGCTCGCCCGCGCTTCATTGCGGAACGGATGACCGCGGCATGGGTGCACGGCGCCGTGCCCGCACCGCCCGCGGTCTTCGAGTTCTGCGTCTCACACTCGGCGAGGGCTCGTGCGCAGGTGTCGCCGCGGGTGCAGGTGCGGGAGGTCGTGATCGCGCCGAGTGATGTCGTCCGCTTCGGCGGCATCGCAGTCACCTCTCCCCTGCGCACCGTCATCGACTTGTTGAGGGCTGAGGGGGACTTCGCGAATGAAAGGATGTCGCAATTACTCCGGCTCATGAGCGCGAACGCCATCGAGCTCGACGATTGTCGCCGTGAAGTCGAATCCCGCCACAAACTGGCAGGCAAACGACGCGCGCTCGATCGAATCGCCACGCTGGGGGAAGCGGCTAGGTCGTGACTCGGTAGACGTCGTAGACCGTATCGATGCGTCGCACGGCGTTGAGTACGCGGTCGAGATGCGTCGTATCGCCCATCTCGAACACGAAACGGCTGATCGCAAGCCGTTCTGTCGAGGTCGCCACCGTGGCAGACAGGATGTTGACGTGATGCTCGGAGAGCACGCGAGTGACGTCTGAAAGGAGGCCAGCTCTATCGAGCGCCTCCACCTGGATCTGGACGAGGAACACGCTCGTCGATGACGGTGCCCACTCGACCTCGACGACGCGCTCGGGTTCGTTCATCAGGGCCTTCACGTTCACGCAGGAGGACTGGTGCACCGAGACTCCGGAACCGCGCGTGACGAAGCCCATGATCTCGTCCCCAGGCACCGGAGTGCAGCATTTGGCAAGCTTGACGAGGATGTCGGGCGCACCCTTCACGAGCACTCCGGAGTTTCCGCTCGAGCGCCGCTTGCCCTTCGCGCGAGAAACGGTGAACTCTTCCTCCGCCTCGGTATCGACCTGCAGCGTCGCAACCAGCTTCTCCAACACGGATTGCGTTGACACGTGCCCTTCGCCAACGGCGGCGTAGAGCGCGGAGACGTCGTCATACCGCAGCTGCGCGGCGACCTCGCTCAACGCACCCTGGTTCATGAGTCGCTGAAGCGGCAGATTCTGCTTGCGCATTGCGCGAGCGATGGCGTCCTTGCCCTGCTCCATCGCCTCGTCGCGACGTTCCTTCGTGAACCACTGCCGGATCTTGTTTCGTGCCCGCGTCGACTTGACGAAGGTCAGCCAGCCCTGGCTCGGGCCAGCATCCGGGTTCTTCGATGTGAATACCTCTACGACATCACCGCTGGAGAGCTCGCTCTCGAGGGGAACGAGTCGGCCGTTCACCTTCGCACCCATCGTGCGGTGGCCCACCTCGGTGTGCACTGCGTAGGCGAAGTCGACGGGCGTCGCGCCGGCGGGCAGGCCGATGACCTTGCCCTGGGGAGTGAAGACGTAGACCTCCTTCGCCCCAATCTCGAAGCGCAGCGAATCGAGGAACTCTCCTGGGTCAGACGTCTCTGCCTGCCAGTCGGAGATGTGTGCGAGCCACGCCATGTCGGAATCACCGGCGGCCGCGTTGTCAGCGGAGCGGCCGCCATTGACGCGCTCCTTGTACTTCCAGTGCGCAGCCACACCGTACTCGGCGCGCTGATGCATGTCCTCGGTTCGGATCTGGATCTCGACGGGTCGACCCTTGGGCCCGATCACCGTTGTGTGCAGCGACTGGTACAGGTTGAACTTCGGCGTCGCGATGTAGTCCTTGAAGCGGCCAGGAATCGGAGTCCATCGTGCGTGGATGGAGCCAAGGACCGCGTAGCAGTCGCGAACAGTCGAGACCAGGACTCGGATGCCGACCAGGTCGTAGATCTCGTCGAACTCCCGACCGCGGAGGATCATCTTCTGGTAGATCGAGTAGTACTGCTTCGGACGGCCGACCACCTTGCCCTTGATGCGTGCGGCCTTCAGATCTTCCGTCACCGCCTCGATGACTTGGTGCACGAACTCCTCGCGCTGCGGTGTGCGCTGCTTGACGAGGCTCTCGATCTCGACGTACAACTTCGGGTGCAGCACCGCGAACGACAGGTCCTCCAGTTCCCACTTGATCGCCTGGATTCCGAGGCGATGTGCCAGTGGCGCATAAATCTCGAGCGTCTCCTGCGCCTTGCGCTTCGCAGACTCAGAGGAGACGAAACCCCACGTCCGCGCATTGTGGAGTCTGTCTGCGAGCTTGATCACGAGTACCCGGATGTCCTTGGACATCGCGACGACCATCTTGCGGACGGTTTCGGCCTGGGCGCTGTCGCCGTACTTGAGCTTGTCGAGCTTGGTGACGCCATCGACGAGCATGGCCACTTCGTCACCGAAGTCCTTGCGCACCATATCGAGGGTGTAGTCGGTGTCTTCTACCGTGTCGTGCAGCAGCGCGGCCGCAACGGTCTTCGCTCCAATACCGAGGTCAGCGAGGATCTGCGCGACCGCGACCGGGTGTGTGATGTATGGCTCGCCGCTCTTGCGGGTCTGTCCTCGGTGAGCGACCTCCGCGACCTTGTATGCCCGTTCGATCGTGTCGATGTCGGCACGCGGATGATGCGCACGCACTGTGCGGATCAGGTTCTCGATCGCGCCAGCATGCTGGGCACGGGAGAAGAGACGAGGGAGAAGCAGCCGCCTCGTAGCAGGACTGTTGGTGACTTCGGTCATCTCACCTCCCACCTTTCCCGTGCAGCAAAACTATCACTCCTGTTAGGGAGCGAATGCCGCGCGAGCAGCGACCGCCGTCATTCGACGGGAGCGGCCTCCGTGCGGCGGGCAGCGAGGATCCTGGCGTTCTGCTTCTTGATCTCCGGCTCGTTCTCGCGCAGGTGGTTGTAGACCGGCGAGGCGATGAAGATCGTGGAGTACGCGCCGACGATGATACCGATGAAGAGCGCAAGTGAGATGTCACGCAGCGTCTCTGCGCCCAGCGCGAAGGATCCGATGAAGAGGATCGCCGCGACGGGCAACACGGCCACGACCGAGGTGTTGATGGAACGAACGAGCGTCTGGTTGACCGCGAGGTTCACAGACTCCGCGAAGGTGCGAGGCGAGCCTTCGCCGTCCTCCGCCGTGTTCTCTCGAATCTTGTCGAAGACCACCACAGTGTCGTAGAGCGAGTAACCCAGGATCGTGAGGAAGCCGATGACCGCAGCAGGCGTCACCTCGAAGCCGAGGATGCCGTAGATGCCTGCCGTCAGGATGAGGTCGTGGAAGAGCGCGGCCATGGCCGCCAGTGACATCTTCCATGTGCGGAAGTAGAGCGCCATGACGACGCCCGCCAGGAGAAGGAAGACGATGAGTGCCCTGATCGACTGTGCCGTGATGTCGGCGCCCCAGGTCGGCCCGATGAAGGAGTAGCTCACCTGGTCGACTGGCACGTCATAGGAGGACGCGAGTGCTGTCCTGATCTCGAACGCCTCATCATCGGTGACAATGTCGGTCTGCACGCGAACGGAGTCCTGCCCGACCACCGTGACGCGGGGCGTGGCGTCGGCGACCGTCTCGCGCACTGCTTCCTCGCCGAGCACCTGCTCGAGCTCAGTCGTGCGCTCGACGATGAACTGCGAGCCACCGCGGAACTCGATGCCGAACTCGAAGCCACCACGAATGAAGGGACCGACGACGGATGCGACGATCAGCACGGCGGCGATGATGTACCAGACGCGACGGCGGCCGACGAAGTTGATGGATCGACGCCCCGTGTAGAGGTCGTTACCGAAGGTGGAGAAGCTGGCCATCAGGAATCCTTGCCCTTCGAAACCGACGCCGCGGCATCCGCAGCGGCCTTGCGCTCGGCGATCGTCTGCCGCTTCTGCGCCTCACGCCCGCTCGCAGCTCGCTTCGACGCGCTGACGCCCACTGGCTCGCGGAAGGTGGCACGCCCGCGGTAGACGGCGCCCAACGCGCGCGGGTTGAGTCCGCTCGCGGGGTGGCCTTCGCCGAAGAACTTCGTCTTTGCAAGCAACTGCATGATGGGGTGCGTGAACAGCGAGACGACGAGGAGGTCGATGAGGGTCGTGATGCCCAGGGTGAGTGCGAAGCCCCGGACGTTGCCGATCGCGAGGACGAAGAGCACCGCCGCGGCGAGGAAGTTGACCGCGTCGGACGCCAGCACGGTGCGGATCGCTCTCTTCCAGCCCGCCTCGACTGCCGAGCCGAGCATCCGCCCGTCTCGAAGCTCATCCTTGATGCGCTCGAAGTAGACGATGAAGGAGTCGGCGATGATGCCGATGGCGACGATGAGGCCGGCGACACCCGCGAGGGAGAGTCGATATCCCTCGCGCCACGACATCAGGTTGATGACGAGGTAGACGATCACTCCGGCCACTCCCAGTGAGGCGACCGTGACGAGTCCGAGGGTGCGGTACTGGAACAACGAGTACACGACGACCAGGGCGAGACCGATGACACCCGCGAGCAGACCGCTCCAGAGCTGGCTCTCACCGAGCGTCGCCGAGATGTTCTCGCTGCTCTGCACCTCGAAGCCGATTGGCAGCGCACCGAACTTCAGCTGGTCAGCCAGGGTCTTCGCAGTCTCCTGCGTGAAGTTGCCCGTGATCTGCGGCTTGCCGTTGGTGATGACGGTGTTGGTGGTCGGTGCAGAGATGACGGTGCCGTCGAGCACGATGGCGAACTGGTTCTGCACGCCGGTGAGCGAGAAGAGCCGGGTCGTGACGTTGCCGAACTGCTCGGAACCCTCGCCGTCAAAGACAATGTTCACAGCCCACTGGCCTGTGCTCACGCCCTGACTATTCGCGGCAAGACCGTGAGTCGCATCATCAATCCGTTCGCCGCTGACTTCGACCGGGCCGAGGATGTATTTCACCGTGCGCGTGTTGTCGCAGGTGATGAGCGGCTCCGCTGCAGGCGCGACATTGGTGCCCGCCTCGTCGAGCTCGGCGCAGTCGAAGTTCGTGAACTCGTCGAGCAGCTCCGGCGTGATCCACGCGAGGTCGCTGGCGTTGCTCGGCGTCGGAGCGGGCTCGCCCTCTTCAGGCTGGGCGGGGTCGGGCTCGGCAGAGGCCGACGGCGACGCAGACGGTGCGGGCGTCTCGGCTGTCGCTGGCGCGGCACCGCCTTGACCAACGCCGGCCGACGGGGAGACTGACGGCGACGGCTCCGCGTCTTCGCCTTCGCCCGTCTCGTCACCTTCGCCGGTCTCGGGGGCAGGCGTCTGAGCCGGGTCGACCGCCGGCGCGACCTGCAGCACGGGACGGAACTCAAGCTTCGCGGAGGACTCGATGCGAGCGAGGGTTTCCTCGTCCGGCGTGCCGGGGATGGAGACGACGATGTTTTGGGCGCCCTGCGTGTTGATCTCGGCCTCAGAGACACCGGCAGCGTCGACACGCGAACGGATGATCTCGACGGCCTGAGTGAGCTGCTCACCCGTCACCTGCTGACCGCTCTCGAGCTGCGGGGCCAGGATGATCTGGGTGCCGCCCTCGAGGTCGAGCGCGAGCTTCGGGGTCCAGCCGGAACCCTGCCAGATTGCTCCCGCAGCGTTGAGGCCGATGAGGCCGACGATGATTACCGCCAGCCAGGTCAGCGAACGCCAGGCCTTCTTGGCCGGGGTCGATCGTGGTGCTGCCACCTGGAACTCAGCTTTCTATTGCTCCGATGGCGCGGGTGCCATGGATCAGGGTCGGGTGGATCGGCTCAGGCTCGGCCGAACTCAGGAAAGACTAGTGCTTCAGTTGTCGTTCTTTGTCGTCGGCGCATCGCCGTCAGTGGTGCCTTCGGCGTCGTCTACGACCTCCTCGGAGATGGTCTCGTGCTCGACGACCTTGAGGATCGTCTGGCGGTGCAGCCGGATGACCGTGCCGGGCGTCGTCTCGAGGAGTGCCTCGTTCTTCTCCTCGTCGATCGAGAGCAACGTGCCGAAGACGCCGAACTGCGTCATCACCTCAGCGCCGGGCACCATCTTGGTGCTGAGCTCCTCCTGCTCGGCCTTCCTCTTCTTCGAGGCGCGGAACTGGAAGAAGATGAAGAGGGCCAGGACGGCCATCATGGCAAGAAGCAGCGGATCCATACGGGTGGGAAGACCTTCCGTGGTGATGTGGCGCAGAGTGCGCGGGGACGTCGCCGAAAGACAACCCTCAGATCCTACAGGCCATCCCCGAAAAGCGTCGCTTCAGCACGCTGCACTCCGAGGTGATCGAAGGCGCGTCGCGTGGCAGTCCGCCCCCGCGGCGTGCGCGAGAGAAGCCCCATTCGCACGAGGAAGGGCTCGACGACGGATTCGATCGTCTCCGCCTCCTCGCCGACGGATGCCGCGAGCGTGCTGAGTCCTACCGGCCCCCCGTCGAACTGGGTGACGATCGTGGCCAGCACCGCACGGTCGAGACGGTCGAGGCCGAGGTCATCGACGTCATACAGGCGAAGCGCCTCGCGCACCGCGTCGAGCCCGTCCTTCCTGTGCACGAGCGAATAGTCCCGCACGCGTCGGAGGAGGCGGTTCGCAATCCTGGGAGTGCCTCGACTTCGCCCCGCAATCTCGGCGAGGGAAAGGTCATCGACCTCGAGGTTGAGCAGTGACGCAGCTCGCGAGATGACCTGCGCGAGCTCGCCATCCGAATAGAACTCCAGATGGGCGGTGAAGCCGAAGCGGTCACGGAGCGGGTTGGGCAGGAGCCCGGAACGTGTGGTCGCTCCCACGAGCGTGAAGGGGGCCAGGTCGAGAGGAATCGAGGTCGCGCCGGCACCCTTGCCCACCATGATGTCGATGCGGAAGTCTTCCATCGCGAGGTAGAGCATCTCTTCAGCAGAACGCGCCATACGGTGGATCTCGTCGATGAAGAGCACTTCACCCGGGACGAGGGAGGAGAGCAGCGCAGCGAGGTCACCCGCGTGTTGGATTGCCGGACCACTCGACATGCGCAGCGGCCGCGATCCCTCCTCAGCGACGATCATCGCGAGCGTGGTCTTGCCGAGCCCTGGAGGCCCGGCCAACAGGATGTGGTCGGGTGTGCGGTGCTGGATCGTGGCGGCGTTGAGCAGTAGCTCCAGCTGCGCCCGCACCTTCGACTGTCCGACGAACTCAGAGAGTGAACGTGGTCGAAGCGCCCCTTCAAATGCAAGCTCGGCTTGGGATTCCGGCTGCGGGGTCGTGATTGATTCGGTGCTGCGCTCGAAGCTCCCGATGCGCCCGTCCTCGCCGAGGCTCATCGCGTGCCCTCACGAGCCATGGCCTGCGCCGGCCCGAGGCTGGCGAGGGCGATGCGGAGGAGCGCCTGCATGTCGCCCGTCTTGGCGGGATCGACGGCATCCCTCGCATCGTCCGCGGCCTTCGTAGCCGAACGCTCGTTCCAGCCGAGGCCAATGAGTGCTTCGACGACCTGCGCGCGGGCATCTCCCGCGACAGCCTGCGCGGCGGCTGGTGTGCCCGCTGGCGTGTGCACCATCTTGCCGGCGAGGGAAACGATGATGAGCTTTGCAGTCTTGGGCCCGATGCCTGAGACCTTGCGAAAGGCGCCGTCGTCTTCGAGGTTCACCGCTTGGGCGACCTCGGTCGGACTCATGGCCGATAGCACCCCCATGGCCGACTTTGGTCCGACGCCTGTGACACCGCGCAGCAGGTCGAAGACCTGCAGCTGTTCGGCGTCCGCGAAGCCGAAGAGGGCGAGGTCGTCCTCCTTCACGATGAGCACCGTGCGGATGCTCGCCTCGGTTCCGACACGGAGTGTCGCCGCGTGCGCCGGTGTGATGGTCATGAGCAGGCCGACGCCTCCCACCTCGACCACGACCGTCGTGACGCCGACGGAGAGCACGGGTCCGCGCACAGAGGAGATCATGCTCCAAGCCTATGAGGAGCCCCCGACGTCACCGTCGACGTTCTGCGGCGCGCCACGCCTGCTGTGCGGGAGTTCCGGCATCCGCCCGAGCCGGCGCGCTCGTCGCGCCGCCTCGCCACGCATGACAGAGGGCGAGCGCGAGGGCGTCGGCCGCGTCTGCCGGGGTCGGCGGGGCCGAGAGTTCGAGGATGCGGGCCACCATCTCGCCGACCTGCCGCTTGTCGGCAGCGCCGTAGCCGGTCACCGCCGCCTTGACTTCGGAGGGGGTGTGGAGTCCCACGGGAAGTGAGCGGCGTCCCGCAGCCAACAGCACGACGCCACTTACCTGTGCCGTGCCCATCACCGAGCGGAGGTTGTGCTGCGCGAAGACACGCTCCAGGGCGATCGCGCTCGGGCGGTGTTCGTCGAGCAGGCCGTCGAGCGCGTCGCCGATGAGTTGGAGACGTCGCTCAAGGGGCATGTCAGCGGGCGTCCTGATCACACCGACGTCGATGAGCCGGGCGCGCCTGCCCGCCATGACATCGATGACACCGATGCCGCAGCGGGTGAGCCCGGGATCAACGCCGAGGATGCGTGCAGGCGAGCCGGACAACTAGTCCTCGTCGAGTTCGGCCTGGGTCTCCGGCGACAGGGAGTAGTTGACGAAGACGTTCTGCACGTCGTCGCTGTCTTCGAGCGCGTCGATCAGCTTGAACACCTTGCGCGCTGTCTCGGCGTCGATCTCGACGCTGAGGTTCGGCACGAACTCCGCCTCCGCCGAGTCATAGTCGATGCCGGCATCCTGCAGCGCGGTGCGGACGGCGACGAGGTCGGAGGGGTCGGTGATGACCTCGAAGCCCGCTCCCCGGTCGACGACCTCTTCGGCTCCGGCATCGAGCACGGCGAGGAGGACGTCGTCCTCCGTCAGGCCCTCGGTCTTCGTGATCGACACGACGCCCTTGCGCGAGAAGTTGTAGGCCACGCTTCCCGGGTCGGCCATGTTGCCGCCGTTGCGCGTCATGGCGGTGCGAACCTCGGCCGCGGCGCGGTTCTTGTTGTCTGTGAGACATTCGATGAGGAGTGCGACACCGCCCTGCGCGTAGCCCTCGTACATGATCGTCATGTATTCGACGGACTCACCAGTGAGGCCCGCGCCACGCTTGATCGCGCGATCGATGTTGTCATTGGGCACCGAGGTCTTCTTGGCCTTCTGCACCGCGTCGACGAGGGTCGGATTGCCCGAGAGGTCAGCGCCACCGATCTTGGCTGCGACCTCGATGTTCTTGATCAGCTTCGCGAAGGACTTGGCCCTGCGCGCGTCGATGACCGCCTTCTTGTGCTTCGTGGTTGCCCATTTGGAATGCCCTGACATGGAGAACATCCTATAGAGGGCCTCTGCCTTGCCGTGCTCAGTCGCGGCCCGCCGCTTCGCGCGCGAGAGCGATGAGCCTGGCGTGGAATCGGTCTTCCCCCGAGATCTCCGGGTGGAAGGCAATGCCGAGCAGCCTCCCTTGCTGCACGGCGACGATCTTCCCGTCGTCGAGGCGTCCCAGCACGGTCACCGCCTGGCCGACCTCCTCAATGGCGGGAGCCCGGATGAAGACGGCGCGCAACGCCGGGCCACCAAGTTCTGGCACGGCGATTTCGGTTTCGAACGACTCGCCCTGGCTCCCGAAGGCGTTCCGCCGCACGGTCGCATCGAGTCCGCCGAAGGTCCTCTGGCCAGGGGCTCTCCCCTGGATGCGATCCGCGAGCATGATGAGGCCAGCACAGGTGCCCAGTACGGGCAGCCCTCGCGCTATCGCCTCCTTGATGGGCCCATCCAGCCCGAACGCGCGCGAGAGCTTGTCGATCACGGTCGACTCACCGCCCGGGATGACGAGCGCGTCAACGGTCGCGAGATCTGCCGGAGTGCGCACGGGCCGCGCCTCCGTGTTCAGGCGCCGCAGCACATCGAGGTGTTCGCGCACCGCCCCCTGCAGGGCCAGGACACCGACCGTGATCTGGGCTGGCGTGCTACCAGCCACGCTCAGCGAGCCGATGGGGAGCCGGAAGATCGCCGACGTTGATCCCCACCATCGCCTCGCCGAGGCCGCGGGAGGTCTCGGCGATGACCGCCGGGTCGTCGTGGAAGGTGGTTGCCTTGACGATGGCCGCGGCACGCTTCGCGGGATTGCCCGACTTGAAGATGCCGGAGCCAACGAAGACACCGTCGGCTCCGAGTTGCATCATGAGTGCGGCATCCGCGGGCGTCGCGACTCCCCCAGCCGTGAACAGCACGACGGGGAGCGTGCCCGTCTTCGCGACCTCGACCACGAGTTCATACGGCGCCTGCAGATCCTTGGCCGCGACGTACAACTCGTCATCACTCATGGATGTCAGACGGGCGACCTCTCCGCGGATCGTGCGGATGTGCTTGGTCGCCTCCGAGACGTCACCCGTGCCTGCTTCGCCCTTGGAGCGGATCATGGCGGCTCCCTCGTTGACGCGTCGCAGCGCCTCCCCGAGGTTGGTGGCGCCGCAGACGAAGGGCACCGTGAACTTCCACTTGTCGATGTGGTTGACGTAGTCGGCTGGGCTCAGCACCTCGGACTCGTCGATGTAGTCGACGCCGAGCGACTGCAGCACCTGGGCCTCGACGAAGTGGCCGATGCGCGCCTTCGCCATTACGGGGATGGAGACGGATGCGATGATCTCGTCGATGAGGTCGGGATCGCTCATCCTTGCGACGCCACCCTGCGAGCGGATGTCCGCGGGCACACGCTCGAGGGCCATGACCGCGACGGCTCCCGCGTCCTCGGCGATTCGTGCCTGTTCGGCCGTGACGACGTCCATGATGACGCCGCCCTTCAGCATCTCGGCGAGCCCGCGCTTGACGCGAGCGGTGCCTACTGTCGTGGACATGCGCACTCCCTTGTTTGGCTTAGGCCAAAACCTAGCATGGCATGACCCATAGACTTGCTCGTGTGACGATCGGAGACACGCGGCTGACCCTCGAGCCCATCGGCGGCGAGACGGCGGCCGAGATCGCTGAGAGCGTTCGCGCGCTGATCGACCGCGGGACACTGACGCCTGGCGACATCCTCCCTCCCGTCCGTTCACTTGCGGAGCAGCTTGGGGTCAATCGCAATACCGTCGTGGCCGCCTACCGGCTGCTCAACCAGGCCGGCGCGGTGGAGACACGCGGGCGGGGCGGCACGCGCGTCGCGATCCGGGCCGCAGTGCCCCTTGAGGGATACGCGCCCGACTCAGTGCTTCGCGATGTCGCGAACGGCAACCCCGACCCCGCTCTCATTCCCGACCTCTCCCCCGCACTCGCGACTCTCGCGGGGCGTCCGGTCCTCTATGGCGAGCCGACGATCGATCCCTCCCTCGAACGCTGGGCGCACGCGTGGATCACCCGGGACCTCGGCACGCGGGACGACCTGCGCCTCACCGTCACAGGTGGCGCGGTCGATGCGCTCGAGCGGCTCTTCGCGGATGCGCTGGCTCGCGACGACCTCGTCGGTCTCGAGGACCCGTGCTTCCTCTCCGCACTCCGCACGGTGCGTGTCGGCGGATACCGGCCGCATGCGATCCCGGTCGACGACGAGGGCATGACGGTCGTCGGCCTTCGTGCTGCCCTCGCGGCCGGCGTCCGCGCGATCGTCTGCACGCCCCGCGCCCACAACCCGACGGGGGCCAGCCTCACGCCCGAGCGCGCGGCGGCACTGCGAGAGGTCCTCGCCGAGCATCCGCATGTGCTCGTCATCGAAGACGACCACTTCTCGCTGCTGTCGCGCCGCCCCTATGTCTCGATCATCGGCCCGGAACACCGCCGCTGGGCGCTCATCCGCTCGGTCTCGAAGTTCCTGGGGCCCGACCTCTGCCTCGCGGTCACCGCGAGCGACGCCGAGACCGCGGCTCGGCTCGCCGAACGGCTGAGCCCGGGGTCGACCTGGGTGAGCCACCTGCTGCAGCGCCTCGTGGTCGCGCTCGTCGTCGATGATGACGTGATGGCGGCAGTCGAGCACGCCGCCGAACACTACCGAGAGCGGAACGCCGCGTTCGCGGAGCACGCTCGCGCCGTCGGCCTGCCGTGTCGTGCGGGCGACGGCTTGAGCCTGTGGCTGCCCCTGCCGGCCCCCGCCCGCGCTGTCACGGAGCAACTGATGCGCCGCGGCTGGCTTGCCCGTCCCGGTGATGACTTCCTGCTCGCCGGGGAGGCAGCGCCGCGCCACCTCCGACTTACCGTCCACGACCTGAGCGACGAGGATGCTGCCCGGCTGGCAGCGGACATCGCCGCCGCGGTCGACACCGTCCTCCGCACCACCTGAACCGTCCGCTATCCCGCAGGAGCCCTTGTGAAGATCCTCTCCATCCAGTCCGCCGTCGCCTACGGCCATGTCGGCAACTCCGCCGCCGTGTTCCCGCTGCAGCGCATCGGCGTCGAGGTGTACCCCGTCTACACCGTGAACTTCTCGAACCACACGGGCTACGGCGCCTGGCGCGGACCGCTCATCAGCCCGGACGAAGTTCTCGAGGTGATCACGGGCATCGAGGAGCGTGGCGCCTTCGCCGACATCGATGTCGTACTCTCCGGCTACCAGGGCAGCGAGGGCATCGCGGATGTCATCCTTGACGCGGTTGCGCGGGTCAAAGCCGCGAACCCAAGCGCTGTGTACTCCTGCGATCCGGTCATGGGCAATGCGAAGTCCGGATGCTTCGTGGCCCCCGCTATCCCGATCCTCCTGCGGGAGCGGGTTGCGCCCGCCGCCGACATCATCACGCCCAACCAGTTCGAGCTGGGCTTCCTCACGGAGACGGAGCCAGCCGACCTCGACTCGACGCTGGCATCGGTCGATGCCGCTCGCGCGATGGGGCCGAGCACGGTGCTCGTCACGAGCGTCGAGCGACCGGAGCGGCCGGAGGGAACGATCGAGATGCTCGCGGTGGATGACAAGGGCGCCTGGATCGTGCAGACCCCGCACATCCCGATGAAGGCGAACGGCTCTGGCGACGTCACCGCCGCGCTCTTCTCTGCCCACTACCGCGAGACGGGCGACGCCGCGACGGCCCTCGCTCGCACCACGTCCAGCGTCTACGACCTCCTACAGACGACCTACGATGCCGGTTCGCGGGAGCTGCTGCTCGTGGAGGCGCAGGAGGCCTACGCTCATCCGCGCCTGCAGTTCGAGGTCACGCAGGTGCGCTGACCGCACACCGGATGCCGCCTGGTCAGTCCTTGGGCCAGGCGGCGGCGATCTCGTCGCGAACCTCGCCCAGCAGGCGCGGCACGGCCTTCGTCTTGGCGACGATGGGAAAGAAGTTCGAGTCGAGCGCCCACCGCGGCACGATGTGCTGGTGCAGGTGCTCGGCGATGCCGGCGCCGGCGATGCGGCCCTGGTTCATGCCGAGGTTGAAGCCATCGCACGACGACGTTGCCTTGAGCACCCGCATGGCGGTCTGCGTGAGGCTCCCGATCTCGGCGACCTCCTCGGCGTTGGCCTCGTCGTAGGTCGCGATGTGGCGGTAGGGGCACACCAGCAGGTGGCCGGAGTTGTAGGGGTAGAGGTTCAAAAGCACGTAGGCGTGCTTGCCCCTCGCGACGATGAGGCCCTTCTCGTCCGGCATCGTGGGCGCGTTGCAGAAGGGGCAGTCGTGCGCGGGCGGCTGTTGCCCGTCTTCGATGTAGACGAGACGGTGCGGCGTCCAGAGGCGCTGGAACGCATCCGGGCTCGCGGCGAAACCGCTCGCGGCCTCCCGCTCAGTCCCTTCGAACTCGTCCGGCTCGTACGAGGCCATCAGACCTGGGCCTTGCTGGCGATCGTCTCCAGGATGCGCGCAATCGCCTCGTCGACCGGGACGCCATTCTCCTGGCTGCCGTCCCTGAAGCGGAAGCTCACCGCCCCATTCGCCCGATCCTCCTCGCCAGCGATGAGCTGGAAGGGAACCTTCGCCTTGGTGTGCGTACGAATCTTCTTGGGCATCCGGTCACTCGAGAGGTCGACCTCCGCACGCACGCCACGCGCCTTGAGCTTCGCGACGACCTCCGAGAGGTAGTCGTTGTACTCCTCCGCGACGGGGATGCCAACGACCTGCACGGGAGAGAGCCACACAGGGAAGGCGCCCGCGTAGTGCTCGAGGAGGATCGCGAAGAAGCGCTCGATCGATCCGAGCAGTGCCCGGTGGATCATGACGGGCTGCTGGCGCGTGCCATCTGCCGCCGTGTACTCGAGCTCGAAGAGTTCCGGCTGGTTGAAGTCCAGCTGCACGGTCGAGAGTTGCCACGTGCGACCGATGGCATCCCGCGCCTGCACCGAGATCTTGGGCCCGTAGAACGCGGCGCCGCCCGGGTCGTTGACCAGTTCGAGGCCGGACTCCTCGCCGACCTGGCGGAGCGTCTCGGTTGCCTCCTCCCACTGCTCGTCCGTGCCGACCGACTTCTCGGGGTCGCGGGTCGACAATTCGAGGTAGAAGTCGTCGAGCCCGTAACCGCGCAGCGTCTCGAACACGAACTCGAGCTGGCGCTTGATCTCGTCTTTCACCTGCTCGGGAGTCACATAGATGTGGGCGTCGTCCTGCGTCAGTCCGCGCACCCGGGTGAGGCCCGAGAGCGTGCCGCTCTTCTCGTAGCGGTAGACGGTGCCGAACTCGGCGAGCCTCAGGGGCAGTTCACGGTAGCTGCGGCCCCGCGCTCGGAAGATCAGATTGTGGAAGGGACAGTTCATGGGCTTCAGGTAGTAGTCCTGGCCCTGCTTCGTGACGTGCCCGTCGGCATCCCGCTCTTCGTCGAGGTGCATGGCGGGGAACATGCCGTCCTTGTACCAGTTCAGGTGCTGGCTCGTCTCGAAGAGGTGGCCCTTCGTGATGTGAGGCGTGTTGACGAGTTCGTAGTCGTGCGACAGCAACTGCTGCCGCATATAGTTCTCGATCTCGTTGCGGATGATGCCGCCCTTGGGATGGAAGACGGCGAGGCCCGAGCCGATCTCCTCGGGGAACGAGAAGAGGTCGAGTTCCGAGCCCAGCTTGCGATGATCGCGCTTCGCCGCCTCCTCGAGACGGGTCGTGTAGGCGCGCAGCTCGTCCTTGCTGGGCCAGGCGGTGCCGTAGACGCGCTGGAGCTGCTTGTTCTTTTCGGAACCCCGCCAGTAGGCGGCGGCCGTCCGCATGAGCTTCCAGCCATTGCCGATCATGCGGGTGTTCGGCAGGTGCGGACCGCGGCACAGGTCCTTCCACACCGTCTCCCCCGTCTTCGGGTCAACGTTGTCGTAGATCGTGAGCTCCCCTGCGCCGACCTCGACCGCCTCGTTGTCCCCGCCCTCGGCTGCGGAACCCTTGAGACCGATCAGTTCGAGCTTGTAGGGCTCCTCGGCGAGCTCAGCACGTGCCTCGTCGTCGCTCACGACCCGGCGCACGAAGCGCTGGCCCTGCTTGATGATCCGCTCCATGGCCTTCTCGATCGCCTTCAGGTCTTCGGGTGTGAAGGGCTGCTCGACATCGAAGTCGTAGTAGAAGCCGTCGGTGACGGGTGGGCCGATGCCGAGCTTCGCCTCCGGGTTGATCGACTGCACTGCCTGGGCCGCGACGTGCGCGGCGGAGTGGCGCAGGATGTTCAGCCCGTCCTCGGAGTCGATGCGTACGGGCTCGATCTCGTCAGCGTCGGTGACGGTTGCGGCCAGGTCCCTCAATTCCCCGTTGACGCGCATTGCGACGATGTCGCGGTCTGTGAAGAGGTCGAATCCTGACTGCTGGCTCATTCGGCCAAGTTTAGTGGGCGGATGCCCCCTGCTCTGCTCTGCCCTGCACGGAAACGCTGAAGGCCCCGGATCTCTCCGGGGCCTTCGATGTCTGGTGGGCGATACTGGGATCGAACCAGTGACCTCTTCCGTGTCAGGGAAGCGCGCTACCGCTGCGCCAATCGCCCATTGTGTTGTCTTACCGAGTGGAGGTGGCGACGGGATTCGAACCCGTGTGGACGGCTTTGCAGGCCGCTGCCTCGCCTCTCGGCCACGCCACCGTGGAGGGTTCCCACGTGCGTGAGACTTCACTCGAGCGGATGACGAGATTCGAACTCGCGACCCTCACCTTGGCAAGGTGATGCGCTACCACTGCGCCACATCCGCATTTGCTCGCATTTCTGCGTGCTCAGGAACTCTATCCGATGAATCTCTCCGACACCAAACCGACGCAGCCCGGGCGCGTCACACGTCAATCTGAGGGCATTCGAGGTGTGCACGGAGCCACCGAAACCTATGGCAAGATTGTCGTTGACGGGCGATTGGCGCAGTTGGTAGCGCGCTTCCTTCACACGGAAGAGGTCATCGGTTCGAGTCCGGTATCGCCCACCACACAGCACAGGTCCCCTGAAGCAGATCAACCGCGTCGGGTTGCTGTCTTTCGGGCAGCCCCCAGTGCCATGAGCCCTTTTACGCAGGCAGCCGCCGCGATGGACAGCACGACCGTCGCGAGTACCGCTGCGGCCTGCCCGAGCATGAGCGTGGGTTGGCCGGTGAAGAAGAAACCGGCACGGTCATCGACAACACCTATTGCAAGGAGCCCGAGAAGCGCGCCGACCCCGGTCGCACGCAGAGCCGAGCACCACGCTTCAGACTCACTTCGCGCTGGCTCATCCGCAAGCAAGGCGAGGCACGCAGCGACGAGACCGATGCCTGCGGCTGCGACGAGGGAGACGGATGCGGCACACGCGGACGCGGCGGCGAGCCCGGCCAGCGAGCCTGTGAGCATTCGCTGTGCTGCGTGCTCACGGACGCGCAGGGAGAGCGCTCCTGCTGCAACCCCGCCGAAGACGCCCGCGGCCACGCAGTTCAGCACGAGTGGGCCGGTGAAGCCGCTGAGTTCGCCCTCAAGGGCGACCAGCCACCCCGACCACGCGGCGATCACGACGACCGTGAACACGAGAGTTCGCGCAGTCGATGATTCGTGCGCTTTCTCGCCCTCCGCGCGCTGACCCTGCGTCGACAGGGTCATGAGCCAGAGGAAGGCTCCTGCGCTCAGGTGCAGCGGCGCTGCGCCGCCGAAGTCGTGCGCCATGATGGCGCGAAGTTGGATGACGCCCGCCTCCAGCAGGGCGAGCGGCACGAAGCAGAACAGATACCAGGCCGCTGCTGACCAGACCGCCGACGAACGACCGACTCTCCCCCGCAGCGCCTCGATGAGCGCTGCCATGACCGCGAGTCCCATCACGAGCAGGAGGGACAGGTGACCGATCACCATTGCATCCTGCACTGTCTGGACGGACGACGCCTGCAGCCGGGGGTTGGCGCGCCGCAGGCACAGCGAACGGGGGTGCAGCCGACGGCTGCACCCCCGTTATCCCGAAGTGTCACGCGTTCTCGAGCGCGTAGCCCTCCTCGCCGTGGACGATCGTGTCGATGCCGGCGATCTCGTCTTCGTTCTTGACGCGGAAGCCGAGCGTCTTCTCGATCGCGAAGCCGAGCACGAGAGCGACCACGAAGGAGTAGATGAGCACGCCGAGCGCCGCGATAACCTGCACGAGCAGCTGGCCAGCGTCGCCACCAGTGAAGAGGCCGGTCTCGATCGCGAAGAAGCCCAGGTAGATCGTGCCGATGAGGCCACCGACGAGGTGGATGCCGACGACGTCGAGCGAGTCATCGAAGCCGAGCTTGAACTTCAGCTCGATCGCGAGGGCGCAGACCGCGCCGGCGACGACACCGAGCACGAGTGCCCAGATCGGGTCGAGGTTGGCACACGCAGGGGTGATGGCGACGAGGCCGGAGACCGCACCAGAGGCTGCGCCGACGGCGGTGGCCTTGCCGTCCTTGAGCTTCTCGACGACGGCCCAACCGAGGATGGCGGCGGCCGTGGCGCCCAGCGTGTTGACCGCGATGAGGCCGACTCCCGCGAGCCCGTTGGCGAACTCAGCGCCCGCGTTGAAGCCGAACCAACCGAACCACAGCACGGAGGCGCCGAGGAGCACGAGCGGCACGTTGTGCGGCTTGTGGGCGCCCTTCTGGAACACGACGCGCTTACCGAGTACGAGCGCGAGCGCGAGCGCGGCAGCACCGGCGTTGATGTGCACTGCCGTGCCACCCGCGTAGTCGATCACGGCGGGGAGACCCTCCATGATGGACTCACCGATGCTGAGGATCCAGCCGCCGCCCCAGACCCACGCTGCGACGGGGAAGTAGACGACTGTGGCCCAGATGCCGGCGAAGAGCATCCACGAACCGAACTTCGCGCGGTCAGCGATCGCACCCGAGATGAGCGCGACCGTGATGATCGCGAAGGTCGAGCCAAAGACGGCACCGATGAGGCCGTCATTGTCGAGGCCCGCGAGGCCGAAGTTTTCGCCGAAGGGGTTGCCGGAGAACGCCCACGGCCCAGTCGTTGCAGACATGTTGAATCCGTAGAGGATCCACAGCACGCCGATGAGCGCCATCGAGCCGAAACTCATCATCATCATGCTGACGACACTCTTGGCCTTCACCAGACCGCCATAGAAGAGCGCGACGCCCGGGGTCATGAAGAGCACGAGCGCCGTGGCCACGAGGGCCCAGGTCAGTTCGCCGGTATCCATAGCTTTTGCCTCTCTCGAATCAGGATCGACCGAGCATCGGGTCCCGCTGTCGGCGGGTCTGCGTCGGTACCGGCCCAGTTTCGTGAGGCAAGGTTTCGGCGGGTGTGTCCGGATATTTCCGCTGTGTTACGCCAGAACGGCATTCGTAAACAGCTTGTTTCCGGCTGCCTCGCATCCGCTGCGAAGGCACACTGGGAAGCCTGCGAGAAGCGCTATTCGCGCTGGCCGGAGGTCAGTGCGATCAGGCGCGATACAGCGCGCAGGTACTTCTTGCGGTACCCGCCGGCAAGCATGTCTGCGGGAAAGACCTCATCGAGCGGGGTTCCGCTCGCGACGATCTGCACCTGTGCGTCGTAAAGACGGTCGACGAACGCGACGAAGCGAAGGGCGTCGGTCTGGCTCGAGAAGGCCTGCACATCGAGCAGGCCGATCGCTGCGACGTTTTCGACAATCTTGACGTAGCGGGACGGATGTACCCGCCCGAGCAGTCCCAGTACCGCGGCGAAATCATCGAGAGTCGTCTCCCCCTCGATCTCCGCGAGACGCTCCGCGACTTCCTCTCCGGGCACAGTCACGGCGTGCCCCGAGTTCTCGCGGTGGCGGTAGTCGACTCCGTCGACACGCACCGTATTGAACTGTCCCGCAAGCGCGTCGATCTCGCGAAGAAAGTCCTGGGCGGCGAACCGGCCCTCCCCCAGCGCATTCGGAGGCGTATTGGATGTCGCGGCGATGCGTGTGCCCGATGCGACGAGCTCCCCGAGCAACCGCGCCATCAGCCGCGTGTCGCCCGGGTCATCGAGTTCGAACTCATCAATGCAGATCAGCGACGCGCCCTTCAGCGCCTTGACCGTGTCGGCATAGCCGAGCGCACCCACGAGGGCGGTGTACTCGATGAATGTGCCGAAGTACTTGCGGCCGCGCGCACGGTGCCACAGCGACGCGAGGAGGTGAGTCTTGCCAACGCCGAAACCGCCGTCGAGGTAGATGCCGGGCCGCGAATCATCATTCTTCTTGCGTGAGAACAGCCCACCGCGCTTCGGAGCAGCGCCCGAGGCGAATGCGCCCACGGCCGCGACTGCCTCGGCCTGCGAGGGGAAGTCAGCGTCTGGGCGGTAGTTGTCGAGCGAAGCCTGCATGAACTGGCGAGGCGGCACCAGGTGTTCCACCATCTCCTTGCCCGAGAGGCGGTCATCACGCTGCAGGAGACTCGTGGGAGCAGTCGTGGCAGGAGAGTGCTGGTCAACGGTCAAGAGGAATGAGCCTGTCTATCAGTGGCGAAGAAGCCCGTGTCGAAGTCTTACGCTCTGCTGCATTGGGGCACGCCGAGCGCCTACAGTCTTCAAGGGGAGATTCCCATGTTAACCCGCGCATCGCTGGCAGGATGCCGCAGAGACGCACCACGGAGGCACCATGACCGTCGCACGAGACGAGAATCCGAAGTTCGCCGAGTACGCGCATCCTGAGCGCCTTGTGAGCACTGGATGGCTCGCCGACAACCTCGGTACACCGGGCCTTGTCGTCGTTGAATCAGACGAAGACGTGCTGCTCTACGAGACGGGCCACATCCCAGGCGCAGTCAAGATCGACTGGCACACCGAACTCAACGACCCCGTGCAACGCGACTACATCGACGGCGAGGGTTTCGCCCGTCTGATGTCGGAGAAGGGCATCTCACGGGATTCGACCGTCGTGATCTACGGAGACAAGAGCAACTGGTGGGCCGCGTATGCCCTCTGGGTCTTCACGCTCTTCGGCCACGAGGATGTTCGCCTCCTCGACGGCGGGCGCGCCAAGTGGGAAGCGGAGGGGCGCGAGTATACGACGGATGTGCCCACACCCGACCGCACCGAATACCCGGTGGTAGAGCGCGATGACTCTGGCATTCGCGCCTATCGCGACGACGTCATTGCCCACCTCGGCAAGCCTCTCATCGATGTGCGCTCGCCGGAGGAGTACTCGGGGCAGCGCACGACCGCGCCGGCATACCCAGAGGAGTCATCGCTGCGCGCGGGGCATATCCCCACGGCCGTCAGCATCCCATGGGGTAAGGCGGCCGCAGAGGACGGCACGTTCCGTTCCCGTGACGAACTTGAGCGCCTGTACTTCGACGAGGCCAACATCTCGAAGGACGACGACGTCATCGCCTATTGCCGCATCGGAGAGCGGTCGAGTCACACCTGGTTCGTGCTCGCCTTCCTCCTCGGCATCGAGAACGTGCGCAACTATGACGGTTCCTGGACGGAATGGGGCTCGGCGGTGCGGGTGCCCATCGTTATTGGTGACGAGCCGGGTGACGTTCCTCAGCGTTGACCTCAGTGTCGGATGCGATACTCGGATGCGTGACTGAACATGCGCTTCCCGAGGCATTGACTGACATCCGCGACGAGTTCCTCGCTGTCGGGGAGAAGGAGCGGCTGACCCTCCTGCTCGAGTTCGCGAACGAGCTTCCGGAGCTGCCCGCTCGCTACTCAGAGCATCCGGATCTCCTCGAACGCGTGGAGGAGTGCCAGGCTCCCGTCTACCTCTTCGTCGAGGTCGACGATGCCGCCGTGGTGCACCTCTTCCTCACTGCGCCGAGGGAATCGCCCACGACTCGCGGTTTCGCCTCCATCCTGTCGCAGGGTCTTGAGGGCCTGACGGCCGACGAGGTACTCGGCGTTCCCGGTGACTTCCCGCAGACGATCGGGCTGTCGAAGGCGATCAGCCCGCTTCGACTGCACGGCATGACCGGGATGCTCGCGCGGATCAAGCGCCAGGTGCGGGAGAAGACGGCTCGCTGACGCGCACGTCGAGCCACTCGCGGATCACGCGCGTCCATCGCTCGGGGTCGACATTCCACACCCGCGTGTGCCCTGCACCGGCGATCTTCGGGAACGTCACGATGTCGGGCCGGGCGTGGGCTAGCGCCCGCGACGCAGAATTCGGCACGAACCTGTCATCGTCACTGTGCAGGATTAACATGGGGAGTCGGAGCTCCATCGCTCGCGTCACGAAATCGAGTCGTCGCAGGTCGATCGGTGCGGCCTGCCCGGTCATGACCCGCCCCCACGGGCGAGTCAGCAGGCGGTAGACGGCCGCCGTGAGGACGCGAGGGATGCGTCGGGCGCCCGCTTGGTGGTCGAGGGCCGTCACCCAGTCGACGACGGGAGATTCGAGCACGATCCCGGAGACGAAATGTGCGAGTCGTGACCGCGAGACCGCCTGCAGCACGGATGCTCCACCCATCGACCAGCCCATGAGGATGACCTCCTTGGCGCCGTTGTCGACGGCGAAGCGGATTGCCGCCTCGACGTCGAGCCACTCGATATCGCCGAGGGCGTAGAGTCCGTCGTCGCTGCGCGGCGCGAGTCCGTCGTTGCGATAGGAGACGAGAAGGGATGTAAAGCCTGCGTCGCGGAATACGGGGACCGCGCGGATGACCTCGCGCCGGTCGACCGCTCGGCCATGGACCTGGATCACCCACCTCCCCGTGTCGTCGGGTGCCGGAACACGCCACGCGGGGGCAATGCCGATTGTCGTTGACACATCGACCTCGTCGAAAGGAACCCCGAGCTCGCTCGGATCGCGGTAGTACCAGCCCGACAGGCGGCATCTGGCGCCGCGCCGCGGCGTGCCCTCCTCGACGGCATGGAGCTCTCGGACAACGCTGTTGGCGCTCACCTCCATCACAGCTCCGACCTTGGCGTAGCCGGAGTCCCGGTCGAACCACAGTCCGTAACGGCCGTCGATGACGGAGTCGGCGGTTCGTGTCAGCGTGATGGTGCCGTGATCGGCGTCGTGATCGAGGATCCTCATGTCCTCCGTGGCGCGGCGGGGTGGCGTCACGACGAGGCGAGCGACGAAGGAAGCGACACCCATGAACGCGACCGCGGCCGCGCCGAGGCCGATGGCCGACAGCATGCCGACCGCGAGCCACCAGGGGCGAGCGGGAGCGGCGTGCCTGCGTGCAAGGTACACGCTTGAACTTTAGTCTTCACTTGTGCCGAACAATGAAGCGGGTCCCATCCCGGCTCCTTTCCGCGATGCCGTGGACTCAATTCGGCGGGCGAGGTTCCGATCTGAGCTCAGCGTCAGCGACATCCCTTCCCCTTCCTCGCTCTCGCCGTACTCGCTCGCCCTCTCGGCTGACGTGACCCCGGCGCGGCATGACGAGGACTCCGAACTCGGCACGGGACGCTTCGTGCTGCTGCACGACCCTGATGCGCCCGAGGCGTGGGGCGGGGTCTTCCGGGTGGTCTGCTTTGTGCAGGCGCCGCTCGAGACCGACATCGGTGTCGACCCGTTCCTGGCGGATGTCGCGTGGTCGTGGCTGATCGATGCGCTCGACACGCGCGACGCTCGATATTCGAAGCCGTCCGGCACCGCGACAAAGATTCTCTCGACGGGCTACGGCGAGCTCGCGGACCAAGGCGATGGAGCGCAGATCGAACTGCGTGCATCGTGGACGCCCGATGATTCTGACGTCTCGAGCCATGTCGAAGGCTGGGGCGAATTGCTGTGCATGCTCGCTGGCCTGCCGCCGGCCGAAGGTGTCGCGTCTCTTTCAGCGCGCCGGGCGGCGCGTGACGTATGACGGGAGAACCACAATGACGGATGCCACCCCCGAGGCGGCTGAACCGAAGACGTACTCGGTCATCGAGACGCGCGACGAGTTTCTCAAGGCGGTCGCCCTGATCGCGGCGGGTGAGGGTCCGGTCGCGGTCGACGCGGAGCGAGCATCCGGGTACCGCTATTCCCAGCGTGCGTACCTCATCCAAGTCTTCCGCCGGGGGGCGGGTACCTTCCTCTTCGACCCGCCGGCGATCGGTGTCATGACGGAGTTGAACGAGGCGATCCGGGAGCTCGAGTGGGTCTTCCATGCCGCGAGCCAGGACCTCGACTGCCTGAAGGAGGTCGGACTCGTCCCTCAGCGCATCTTCGATACGGAACTGGGCGCACGTCTCGCCGGGCTCCCGAGAGTCGGCCTTGGCACCGTGGTCGAGACGCTCCTCGGGATCCACCTCGCCAAGGAGCACTCGGCGGCGGACTGGTCGACGAGGCCCCTCCCCGCGTCCTGGCTGCTCTACGCCGCCCTCGATGTCGAGCTCCTTCCCGACCTTCGCGACGCCGTCGCCAGCCTTCTGGAGGAGCAGGGCAAGACCGAGATCGCAGCGCAGGAGTTCGCCGATGTGCTTACGCGTCCTGCCCGCCCGAGTTCACGCGGCGAGGGCTGGCGTCGCCTTTCCGGCGTGCACTCGGTCCGGGGCGGCCGCAATCTGGCGGTCGCGAAGGCGCTGTGGGAGGCGCGGGATGCCTACGCCCGCGAGATCGACACCGCCCCGGGCAGGCTCGTTCCCGACTCGAGCCTCGTCGCCGCTGCAAAGGCGCTTCCTTCCAGCAAGAAGGAACTCGCCGGTATCAAAGAGTTCGTGGGTCGCGCCAGTCGCACCGAACTGTCCCGCTGGTGGGCAGCGATCGAGACTGGCCTCGCGAGCGAGGAGTTGCCGACACTGCGCGTTCCCGGAGGAGACTCCGTCCCGCCCCCAAAGGCCTGGGCGGATCGCAACCCCGATGCTGACGAGCGGCTCAAGCTGGTGCGGCCCCGCATCGTCGACCTTGCGGAGGAACTGCAGCTCCCGGTGGAGAACCTCCTGACCCCCGACACACTTCGGCGCGTCTCATGGTCGCCCCCGGAGCCGCTGAGTGCGGAAGCTCTCGCCGATAGCCTTGCCTCCCATGGCGCCAGGCGGTGGCAGATTGAAGCTACTGTACAGATCATCCACCAAGCCTTTGTAGAGGCTGCACAGTCTGCCTCGGAGCGCGACAACGCCGCTTCGTAGGAAGGTGCAAACGATTGAGGGCCGAAAATCGCCGCGCCTAGGATCAACCCAGATCTGAAATCAAGGAGGCGTTGTGGCCGAAATGCAGGATGTCGTGTTCATCGACGGGGTGAGGACCCCGTTCGGACGAGCCGGCGAAAAGGGTATGTACTGGAACACCCGCGCGGACGATCTCGTCGTGAAGGCGATGATCGCCCTCCTCGAGCGGAACCCCGCGGTGCCGAAGGACCGCATTGACGAGGTGGCGATCGCTGCCACGACCCAGACCGGTGACCAGGGGCTGACGCTCGGTCGCAGCACCGCGATCCTCGCGGGTCTCCCCCAGACCGTGCCCGGGTACGCGATCGATCGTATGTGCGCGGGCGCAATGACCTCCGTCACGACCGTCGCGGGTGGAATCGCCTTCGGCGCGTACGACCTCGCGATCGCGGGCGGTGTCGAGCACATGGGGCACCACCCGATGGGCTCGGGGGTCGATCCCAACCCTCGCTTCGTCGCAGAGAAGCTCGTCAACGCCGAGGCGCTCAACATGGGCAACACGGCCGAGAAGATCCACGACCGCTTCCCTGAGATCACGAAGGAGCGCGCCGACCGCTTCGCCCTCGGCAGCCAGCAGAAGTTCGCCGCCGCAGTTGCGGCAGGCAAGATCGACCCGGACCTCGTTCCCATCGCTGTCAAGACGGCTGAAGGCTGGGGCCTCGCATCCCGTGATGAGGCACCGCGCCCCGAGACGACGATGGAGGGGCTCGCGAACCTCAAGACGCCCTTCCGCCCCCACGGGCGTGTCACGGCGGGCAACTCCTCAGGCCTCAATGACGGCGCAACCGTCAGCCTGATGGCCAGCGCTCGCGCAGCCAAGGAACTCGGTCTGACGCCCAAGATGCGACTCGTGAGCTACGCCTTCGCTGGCGTGGAGCCCGAGATCATGGGCATCGGCCCCATCCCCTCCACAGAGAAGGCCCTCAAGAAGGCCGGACTCACAATCGACGACATCGGCCTCTTCGAGCTCAACGAGGCATTCGCCGTGCAGGTGCTCTCCCTTCTCGACCACTACGGCATCGCCGACGACGACCCGCGCGTGAACAAGTGGGGCGGTGCCATCGCCGTTGGGCATCCGCTCGCATCGTCCGGCGTGCGACTCATGATCCAGCTCGCGCGACAGTTCGAGGAGCACCCCGAGGTCCGATATGGCCTGACCGCGATGTGTGTCGGCCTCGGACAGGGCGGATCGGTCATCTGGGAGAACCCGCACTTCACTGGGAGGAAGAAGTAATGGCATCACAGTTCGATGAACTCACGGAGCTCTCCGCTGACGAGGTCGTCACTCACTCCTATGTGACTGACGTCCCGATCTCCGGCGGCCGCGTCCTCGCCCTCATCACGCTCGACAACGGCAAAGACCACAACCGGCCGAACACCTTCGGCCCGCGCGGACTCCTCGAGCTCGACGGTGTCCTCGACGGGCTGCGCGCGAGGGCCTCTCGCGGCGAGATCGCGGGTGTCGCGATCACTGGCAAGCAGTACATCCTCGCGGCCGGCGCGGACCTCAGCAAGGTCAGCGAGATCCCGAGCAAGGACGCAGCCAAGAAGCTTGCCCAGCTCGGTCACCAGGCGCTCGGCAAGCTCCACGACATGGGTGTTCCGTCGTTCGCCTTCATCAACGGTCTCGCGCTTGGTGGCGGCCTCGAGGTCGCCCTCCATGCCGACTACCGCACGGTGGACCGTTCGGGTGCCGGAATCGCGCTGCCCGAGGTGTTCCTTGGGATCATCCCCGGTTGGGGCGGAGCTTGGCTCCTCCCGAACCTCATCGGCATCGAGAACGCGCTCAAGGTCGTGATCGAGAACCCGCTGAAGAACAACACCATGCTCAAGCCTCAGCAGGCCTTCGACATGGGCATCGCCGACGTCATCTTCGACCCCGCGAACTTCCTCGAGGAGTCGATCCGGTGGGCGGACGCCGTCATCTCGGGTTCTGTGAAGGTCAAGCGCTCCAACGAGCCGGGCAAGATCGAGCGCGCCGTCAAGTGGGATGTCGCGATCGGCATTGCGCAGAAGATGCTCGAGAGCCGCATCGGCAAGGTTGCGAAGTCGCCCTACGCAGCGCTCGAGCTGCTCAAGGCGGCGAAAAACACCGACCGCGCGACCGGGTTCGCTGCTGAGGACGAGAAGCTCGCTGAGCTCATCGCTGGCGACCAGTTTGCCGCGAGCATCTACTCCTTCAACCTCGTGCAGAAGCGTGGCAAGCGGCCGGCGGGCGCTCCAGACAAGTCGCTTGCCAAGCCCGTGACGAAGATCGGCGTGATTGGGGCCGGGCTCATGGCCCAGCAGTTCGCGCTGCTCTTCGTGCGCAGGCTGAAGGTGCCGGTCGTGATCACCGACATCTCACAGGAGCAGATCGACAAGGGTCTTGCCTACATCCACGGTGAGATCGAGAAGCTCGAGTCGAAGGGCAAGCTGAGTCGCGACGACTCGAACCGCCTGAAGGCGCTCGTGACGGGCACGACGAACAAGGCGGACTTCGCGGACGCCGACTGGGTCATCGAGGCGATCTTCGAGAACCTCGAGGCCAAGCAGGACGTCTTCGCTGAGATCGAGAAGCACGTCTCCGACACGGCCGTCCTCGCGACCAACACCTCCTCGCTCTCTGTCGAGCAGATCGGTGCCAAGCTGGCGCACCCTGAGCGCGTGGTCGGCTTCCACTTCTTCAACCCGGTTGCGGTCATGCCGCTCATCGAGGTAGTGAAGACCCCCCACACGGATGACGCGACCCTGAGCACGGCGATGGTCACCGCCGCGAAGCTCTACAAGACCGCAGTCATCACGGCGGACACTCCCGGGTTCGTCGTGAACCGCGTGCTCGCCAAGCTCCTCGGCGAGGCGATGCATGCGGTGGACACGGGCACACCCTTCGAGGTGGTCAACACGGCAGCGGCCCCGCTCGGTCTGCCGATGTCGCCCTTCGAGCTGCTCGAGCTGGTGGGGCTGAAGGTCGGCGCACACGTTCTGGACACTCACCACGCTGCCTTCCCCGAGCGCTTCTTCGAGAGCACGAACCTGCACCGACTTGCCGAGCACGGTCGCATCTTCGATCGTGACAACAAGGGCAAGATCAAGGGCTTCGACAAGCAGGCGGTCAAGATCGTGTCTGGCGGTTCCACGCCCATGACGCGCGAGGAGATCCTTCGCCGACTCGAAGACGGTCTGGCTGACGAGATCAAGCGGATGCTGGACGACGGCGTCGTGGCCGCGGCGGAGGACATCGACCTCTGCATGCTGCTCGGGGCCGGCTGGCCGTTCCAGATGGGTGGTGCGACGCCCTATCTCGACCGGGTTGGAGCGTCCGAGCGAGTCTTCGGAGGTACCTTCCACTCCCCCGCCATCAGGGGGATCGACTCAGCGCGCTGACGCGAGACAGACAGGCGAGGGCCCGGAGCATCTGCTCCGGGCCCTCAGTCGTTCACACTCCAGCGCAGGTCGTTCCGCTCCGAGTGGGTCGCTTACGCCTCTGCGTCGATGTCGACCTGGGACCGCCGGGCCTCCTGGCGCGCGACCGGGATCTTGCTGCCCAGCACCTGCGCGACGACGTCACGCGCGATCTGCTGGGGCGTGAGCCCGACCTGCTCGAGGATCTCGGCGCGCGTGGCGTGGTCGAGGAACTCATCGGGAAGTCCGAGTTCCGTCACCGCGGTGTCGACACCCGCGGCGCGCATGTCCTGCCGCAGCCGCGTGCCGACGCCCGCGACTCGCACGCCGTCCTCAATCGAGATGACGATGCGATGCGCAGCGGCCATATCGATGATGCTGCGTGGGATCGGCACGACCCAGCGCGGATCCACGACGGTCGCGCCGATGCCCTGGTGCTCCAGCCGAGCCGCCACATCGAGGCCAATCTCCGCCATGGGTCCGACCGTCATGATGAGCACGTCCTGCTGCGTTGCCTCAGCCAGCACGTCGACCCCGTCTGCGGTGCGCCTGACGGCCTCGACCTCAGCGCCCACGCTTCCCTTTGAGAAGCGGAGCACGGTGGGAGCGTCCTCGATCGCGACGGCCTCACGCAGCTGCTCACGCAGACGAGTCGCGTCGCGCGGAGCGCTCAGACGGATTCCGGGCACCACCTGGAGAATTGCGAGATCCCACATGCCGTGATGGCTCGGGCCATCGGGACCAGTGACGCCGGCACGATCGAGCACAAACGTCACCCCTGCCTTATGCAGGGCGACATCCATGAGCACTTGGTCGAATGCTCGATTGATGAAGGTCGCATAGACGGCCACGACGGGATGCAGCCCACCGAAGGCGAGGCCAGCTGCCGAGGTGACGGCGTGCTGTTCGGCGATTCCCACATCCAGCACGCGCTCGGGGAAGCGGGCGGCCATCTTGTGGAGTCCGACGGGTCGAAGCATCGCCGCCGTGATGCCGACGAGTCGAGGATTCTCCTCCGCGATCGCGACGACCTCATCGGCGAAGACCGATGTCCACGACGGGGAGCTGGCGGCGCCGACGGGTTCACCCGTCTCCGCATCGATCTGTCCCACCGCGTGGAACTGGTCTGCCTCGTCGGCGAGGGCGGGTTCGTATCCGCGCCCCTTCTGCGTGATGACGTGCACGATGACGGGCGCCTCATACTGCTTTGCCTGGCGAAGCGCCTGTTCGAGTGCCGGCAGGTCATGGCCGTCGATGGGCCCGAGGTATTTGATGTCGAGGTTCGAGTAGAGCGCCTCGTTGTTGGTGAAGCGGCTGAGGAATCCGTGCAACCCGCCGCGGACACCGCGGTAGAGAGCCCTGGCTGGAGAGCCGAGTCGATTGAACAGTTGCCGGCTGCCGCGATGGAGATTGCGGTAGGTGCGGCGCGTGCGAACGTCGTTGAGGAAGCGGGCCATGCCACCGATCGTCGGGGCGTAGGAGCGCCCATTGTCGTTGACGACGATGACAAGGTTGCGGGTGTTGTCGTCGCTGATGTTGTTCAGCGCTTCCCACGTCATGCCGCCCGTGAGCGCGCCGTCGCCGACGACGACCGCCACATGACGATCATCCTGGCCCGACATCTCGAACGCACGGGAGACCCCGTCGGCCCATGACAGCGAGCTCGAGGCATGGGAGCTCTCGACGACGTCGTGCACCGATTCTGAGCGCTGCGGGTAGCCCGCGAGCCCACCCTTCTGGCGCAGCATGCTGAAGTCCTGCCGCCCCGTGAGGAGCTTGTGGACATAGGACTGGTGACCGGTGTCGAAGATGATCGGGTCACGCGGGGACTCGAACACGCGGTGAAGAGCGATGGTCAGCTCAACCACGCCGAGGTTCGGTCCCAGGTGGCCCCCGGTCTTGGATACCTCGGTGACAAGGAATCGACGGACCTCTCCCGCCAGCTGCTGGAGCTGGGCGGGAGAGAGTCCGTCGAGATCACGAGGACCGTGAATGGTCTCGAGAAGGCTCATGTTGCGAGCCTAGACGAGGCTCCTGAGGACGTACTGCAGGATGCCCCCATTGCGGTAGTAGTCAGCCTCACCGGGGGTGTCGATACGGACGGTCGCGTCGAACTCGACCGTCTGCTTGCCCGCGGCCGAGAACTCGCTCGGCTCACACACGACCTTGACGGTCTTCGGCGTGACGCCCTCGTTGAGCTGCTCCAGGCCGATGATCGAGACCGTCTCGGTGCCGTCGAGTCCCAGCGACTTCCAGCTCTCGCCCTGCGGGAACTGCAGTGGAACAACGCCCATGCCGATGAGGTTCGAGCGGTGGATGCGCTCGAAGCTCTCGGTGATGACAGCCTTGACGCCGAGGAGGCTCGTGCCCTTCGCGGCCCAGTCACGCGAGGAGCCGGAACCGTACTCCTTGCCACCGAACACGACGAGCGGCGTGCCCTGCGACTGGTAGTTCATGCACGCGTCGTAGATGTACGACTGCGGGCCGCCCTCCTTGGTGAAGTCACGCGTGTATCCACCCTCGATGATCTGACCGTCGTTGACTGCCGCGACGAGCTCGTTCTTCAGGCGGATGTTCGCGAAGGTGCCGCGGATCATGACCTCGTGGTTTCCTCGGCGCGATCCGTAGGAGTTGTAGTCCTTGCGCTGCACGCCGTTGGCCTCGAGGTACTCGGCCGCCGGGGTGCCGGGCTTGATGTTGCCGGCAGGGCTGATGTGGTCGGTCGTGACCGAGTCACCAAGTGTCGCCATCACGCGCGCGCCACGGATGTCCGAGACGGGCGTGAGCTCCATCGACATCTCTTCGAAGTACGGAGGCTTGCGCACGTAGGTGGACTGCTCATCCCACTCGAAGGTCGGGCCGGTCGGCGTCGGCAGGTTCTGCCAGCGCTCGTCACCGTCGAAGACCGTTGCGTACTGCTTGATGAACTGCTCGCGCGAGATCGACGTGTCGATGACCTCCTGGACTTCCTCCGGCGAAGGCCAGATGTCCTTGAGGAACACGTCGTTGCCGTCCTGGTCCTTGCCGAGCGGGTCAGTGTCAAAGTTGAAGTTCATCGACCCGGCGAGGGCGTAGGCCACGACGAGGGGCGGCGACGCAAGGTAGTTCATCTTGACGTCCGGGCTGATGCGCCCCTCGAAGTTGCGGTTGCCCGAGAGCACTGCCGTCACGGCGAGGTCGTGCGAGTTGATTGCCTCGGAGACCTCTTCGATGAGCGGGCCGGAGTTGCCGATGCAGATGGTGCAGCCGTAGCCGACCGTGTAGAAGCCGACAGCCTCAAGCGACTTGTCGAGGCCCGACTTCTCGTAGTAGTCGGTCACGACCTTCGAGCCCGGGCCGAGCGTCGTCTTGACCCACGGCTTGCGAGTCAGACCGCGGTCGACCGCCTTCTTGGCAAGGAGGCCGGCGGCGAGCATGACCGAGGGGTTCGAGGTGTTGGTGCACGACGTGATTGCCGCGAGCGTGACCGCGCCGTTGTCGAGCACGTACTCCTGGCCGTCAGGCGTCGTGACGGGCACGGGCTTCGACCACTCCTGGGCGCTTCCGCTGTTGATGTGCACGTCGCGCGTGTCGTTGTCCTCCTCGCCGGGCACGGGGCCGGGGTCGGATGCCGGGAAGGAGTGCTTCGCCATCAGGTCGGCCATGTCCTGCGTCGTCGAGGGCGACGCGTAGGACAGGATGTCCTTGCCGAACTGCTCCTTCGCCTCGGAGAGCAGGATGCGGTCCTGCGGACGCTTCGGGCCGGCGATCGACGGCACCACGGTGCTGAGGTCGAGCTCGAGGTACTCCGAGAAGTTCGGCTCCACCTCGGCGTTGTGCCACAGGCCCTGCTCCTTGGCGTACGACTCGACGAGCGAGACCGTCTGCTCGTCGCGACCCGTCAGGCGGAGGTAGTCGAGGGTGACGTCGTCGATCGGGAAGATCGCGGCGGTCGAACCGAACTCGGGGCTCATGTTGCCGATCGTCGCGCGGTTCGCGAGCGGCACCGATGCGACGCCAGCGCCGTAGAACTCCACGAACTTGCCGACGACGCCGTGCTTGCGAAGCATGTCGGTGATGGTGAGCACGACATCCGTCGCCGTCACGCCCGCCGGAATCTCGCCCGTGAGCTTGAAGCCGACCACGCGCGGGATGAGCATCGACACGGGCTGGCCGAGCATGGCCGCCTCTGCCTCGATGCCGCCGACGCCCCAGCCGAGCACGCCGAGGCCGTTGACCATCGTCGTGTGCGAGTCGGTGCCGACGCAGGTGTCGGGGTAGGCGCGGAGGGTGCCGTCGACGTTGCGGTCGTAGATGACCTTGGCGAGGTGCTCGATGTTCACCTGGTGCACGATGCCGGTGCCGGGGGGCACGACCTTGAAGTCCTGGAAGGCCGTCTGGCCCCAGCGCAGGAACTGATAACGCTCGCCATTGCGCTCGTACTCGATCTCGACGTTGCGCTCGAGGGCGTTCTCGCTACCGAAGAGGTCTGCGATTACCGAGTGGTCGATCACGAGCTCTGCGGGTGAGAGCGGGTTGATCTTGTTCGGGTCACCGCCGAGTTCCGTCACGGCCTCGCGCATGGTGGCGAGGTCGACGATGCAGGGAACGCCGGTGAAGTCCTGCATGACGACACGGGCCGGGGTGAACTGGATCTCGGTGTCGGGCTCGGCCGCGGGGTCCCACGAGCCGAGTGCCTCGATCTGCTCCTTCGTGACGTTCGCACCGTCCTCGGTGCGAAGGAGGTTCTCGAGCAGCACCTTGAGGCTGAACGGAAGCTTCTCGTGCCCGGCGACCTTGTCGATCCGGAAGATCTCGTATTCGGTCGAACCGACCGCGAGGGTGTCCCGCGATCCAAAGCTGTTTACTGACGACATGGCGTCGACTCCCTTGCTGAGCTCTGTCGGCGTGCCGCATACGCCGCACTCTCGTAGCCAATCCTCGTGACGAAAAGTGATCGCCACCAGCAAGGCAAGCCTAAGTCGACTTACCGCTGAGCGAGGTTGGAACTCCGAAGAATTTATCTTGATATCGAGATAAATATACCATGCGTGACTCGCGCGGCCCCAGAGCGACGCGCGCTAATCGGCCTCGCCTGGGCGGTCGGGTGCCGGTGCGGTGGCGCCGTCGAACCGGCTGGCATCGGATGCGTAGACAGAGCGCACCAGCAGCCAGGTCACCCACAGCATGGCCGCGTAGAGGGGAAGGCCCATAATCAGCTTGGCGGCCGCGAGGAGCTCGGTCTGCCCCGTCATGTAGAGAGGCGCCTGCACAAGGAGCCTGCCCGCGAAGAGTCCGACCCAGAGCCATGTGGCCACGGTCAGCACACGCCGCTTCGCACAGTGCTCCCGCCACTCGGTGTGCTCGTTGCTCAGCAGACCGACGATGACCCCGATGAGCGGCCAGCGGACCGCCAACGAGACGAGCAGCACGACGGCCGAGACGACGTTGACGATGAGCCCTGGCAGGAAGTTGTCTTCCGCACGGCCCGTCAGCAGCGCAAGGGCCGCTGAGATGCCGATGCCCACAAGCCCGGCAAGTGCCGGGGTCACGGCCGAGCGAGTGATGGCACGGACGGCGACGAAGACGAGCGACACGGCCAAGGGAGCGAGCACCGAGGGAACCAGGTCTCCCGTGACGGTGTAGACGAAGAGGAAGCCGAGCCCGGGCAGGATCGCTTCGACCAGGCCGCGGATGCCGCCCACGGCACGAAGGAGCGAGGTGGCTGTCGGTACCTCCCCCGGTGCAACCGCCCCGATGCCTGCACGACGGGCCGCTTCCCCGAAGCTCGCCCGGAACAGTTCGCCCATCGACTCGCTGGATTCGAGCTGCGAAGGCTTCTCAGGCGAGGGACGCGCTTCACGCTCACCCGCGCCACCCTCGCGCGAATCCGACACCACTAGGTCGCCTGGGGTGAGACGGGCGCAGTCGCGGTTCCGGTGCGCGGCATCTGCAGCGGGATGAGGTCACGGGGAGGCATGGGGGCGTTGCCGCGCACGACCACGATGCTGCGGAACAGGTCCTCGACCTTCGCCGCGGCATCCGGGTCGACGACGCCTTCTCCGGCGATGACCCCGCGAAGGAACCATCGGGGGCCATCGACGCCAATGAAACGCGCGAGCCGCATCGTGCCCGGCTGGCCGGCGCCCGCAGCGGGAATCTCAGCGAGGAGTTCGGGGCCGAAGACTCCGGTCGTCAGCTTCGTCGACCCTCCCTGGCGTGAGATCTGCTCGGCGATCTGCTGGCGGATCTCATGCCAGAGTCCCGTCGATCGGGGCGCAGCGAAAGGCTGCACCTGGAGGCTCGAGCCCGCGTAGTCGAGGCCGATGGCGACGACGCGCTTGCTCCCCTCCTCGACCTCAAGGCGAAGCTGCAGACCTTCCCGGGGAAGGAGCTTGATGCCTCCGAGGTCGACATAGGGGCGAACGGCGTTGGCCTCACTGTCGTCCAGCGGTCCGGCAGTCGCTCGGTCGGCCGGAGCCGACTTGGCCTGCGCGAGTTCTTCTTCAGAACCTGGCGTGGTGTCGCTCACTCGGTACTTCCTTCTGTCGTGTCGCGGTGGCCGGTGGAACCAAACCCCGCCGTGCCCCGCTGTGTCTCGTCGAGTTCCTTCACGCTTGCGAACTCCGCTCTCGTGACCGGCATCACGATCAACTGGGCGATACGGTCGCCCACCTCGATCGAGAACGGCTCTTCAGCATCCGTATTGAGCAGGGTGACCCGCAGCTCTCCACGATAACCGGCATCCACCGTGCCCGGGCTGTTCACGATCGTGATGCCGTGTCGCGCGGCGAGCCCGCTGCGCGGAACCACGAACGCCGCATAGCCGAAGGGAAGCGCAATCGAGACGCCGGTTCCCACCGTCGCGCGACACCCCGGTGCCAGCACAAGGGACTCGGCCGCCCTCAGGTCCGCGCCAGCATCGCCGGGATGCGCATAGGCCGGGGTATAGGCGCCCACGATGGGGACTCTGACGGTATCGACCACGACACGAGAGTAGTCCAGTGAGGATGGACCGATGAAAAGTCTGGTCGAATAGAGGCATGTCCCGCTACAACGAGCGGCAGTGGCCGTCCTTCGCCCTGCTGTTCGCCCTCATCTTGCTGCTGCCCGCGACCCTCCTGGTCTTCGTGCCAATCGACACGCGAGTCGGCATCGTCGTCGCGGTGCTCCTCTATATGGCAGTCACGGCAGTGCTCGTGATGTCATCGCGGCGAATCACCGTGAACGACGAGGGCCTCACCGTGGGGCCCGCGCACCTTCCACACGATGCCATCGGCGAGGTCGCATCATTCGAGGGCGAAGAAGCGACCGCCGAAAGAGGTGTGCGCCTGGATGCGCGGGCCTGGCTCGCGATCAGGGGTGGCATCTCGCCGGTGGTCAGGGTCGAGGTGCTCGACCCTGCCGACCCGACACCCTACTGGCTCGTCTCGACGCGGAAGCCGCAGCAGTTGGAGCAGGCCCTCAACGCTGCGAGAGGCTCCTAGCGAGCTGCGATCAGGCAGCGCACTCGAGGCAGATCGCCCCGAGCTTCTCCTGGTGATCGATCTGCGAGCGGTGCTTCACGAGAAAGCAGCTGATGCAGGTGAATTCGTCGGCCTGCGGCGGCAGCACGACGACATCGAGATCCATGTCTGAAAGGTCGGCTCCGGGAAGCTCGAAACCGCCAGGATTGTCAGCGTCATCAGAGTCGACAACGCCGGACATCTTGTCCGGCACACGCTCCTTCAGTGCCTCGATGCTCTCAGAATCATCGTCGGTCTTACGAGGTGCGTCGTAGTCGGTTGCCATGCCCATCCAGTCTTGGTACTTGCCGATCAGTCTGAATCGGCGGCGACAGTTTGCCTTATTCGAATCTGAATAGCAAACGAACTCGGAAGCCCGGGTCCATGCCATGCCAACTCGCGGCGCGCCCGCCGTATTCCCGGTTATCCGCGGACGTCGTGAGACTCTATAGAGCAACCCGCGACAGTCTGAAGGGCGATCAGCATGCATGACCTGAGAGTCATCGGAGTCGAGAACGATGCGCTCCTCGCGAGCGCCGATGACGGCACCCGCTACCGGATCCAAATCGACGACGAGACTTACTCGATGTTGCGCCGCAAGGCAGCCACCCCGCTCGGCGAGCGGCGGATCGCGCCGCGTGACATCCAGTCCCACATCAGAGCGGGCATGTCGGCGCAGGACGTCGCTGAGATGACCGGTGCGCCCATCGAGTACGTGGAGAAGTTCGAAGGCCCCGTCCTCGCCGAGCGACAGTTCGTCGTCACGGCGGCGATGGCGGTACCCGTGAGCACCGCGAGCGATACCGGCCCCCTCGCCGGGGCGAACTTCGGCGCGGTCATGGAGGAACGGCTCGAGGAGATCGGCGCCGCGGACATCGAATGGGCGAGTTGGAAGGATCCCGACACGGGATGGATCGTCAAGCTCACCTTTAGCTCCGATGAGGTCGAGCACGATGCCCGGTGGCAGTTCGACCCGAAGAAGACGACCCTGGCTCCCCTCAACAGCGAGGCGACGCGGTTGAGCCAGCAGGGAGAGGTGGCAGGCACTCTCATCCCGCGACTGCGTGCTGTGCCCGCGGATCGCTCACCCGACACGACTCGCTTCGACAGCGGAGCCTTCACTGCGGCCGACCTCGAAGCGCGGGACACCGCGCCCTACGCGGATGCGATTCCATTCGGACGCGGTGCGCAGTCGGTTTCTCCCTCTGCAATCAACACCGACGAGCCACAGGGCGACAGCGGCAACACGGCCGACCTGCTTGAGGCGCTGCGCCGCCGTCGCGGTGAGCGGGAATCCTCGCCGAGCATCGATGCCGAGGAGCCTCGCTCTGCCCACCCGTCAACCGGGGGCATTCGCGTCATCGACATCCCGCTCGACGACTTCAATGACGACGAGGAGCACCCAGGCTCGGAGGCGCCGAACGGCGCAGCCCAGCCGCAGCTCTTCTCGAACTCACAGAACGACCAGCCGCGTGCTCCATCGAAGAACGAACCAGCGCAGCCGAAGTCGCAGCGCCGAGGCCGCGTCTCAATGCCGAGCTGGGATGACATCGTCTTCGGGGCGAAGGCCGACGACGACTGACGCGGACGGCGTCAGGCGAACGCGCCGAAGCGGATGAGGGGCACGGTGGTCTCCTCGGGCCCGAGCGAGCCGTGCTGCCCGACCATCGCGAGGGCTGACTGCGAGGCAGTGCGGCCGTCGTAGTAGGCGATCCTCTTGCGCGCGGCGACGAACACGTCGCCGAGACGCGGGGCCACCTCGTCATCTACGACCGCGCCGAACCATCCTGCGCCGATCGCGTCCTCGCGGGTCACGACCCATGAGCGCTGGGACTCGGATGCCTCCCAGCGGCGGACGATCTCGGCTCGTTCCGCCGGCGAAAGACCCGGCTCCAAGTGCAGTTGCAGGCATCGCGGCTCCCCCGCGACGGCGACGACACCGTCGAGGAGGCCGTCGATCTCGTCGAACATCACGTGGCCGGATGACGGTACGTCGACCATGCCGTGATCCGCCGTGACGAGGATGCCCTCACGGCCGCGTGGAGAAGCGACGAAGCTGCGGACCGCAGCGTCGAGCTCCTCGAGCGCCGCCAGCCACCGTTCGGACTCCCACCCGTAGCGATGCGCGACCTGGTCGAGCTCTGGCACGTAGACATATGCCAGTCCCCCGCCCGCGGCATCCAGCTGTGCTCGCGCGACGTGCAGGCGTTCTGAGAGCTCGGCAGCCACGGCGTAGTCGGCCCCACGGAGGATCGCTCTGGTGAAACCGGAGTCCTCGTAGCGTGCGGCGCCCACGGCGATCGACGTGACGCCATGATCACGAGCGATCTCAAACTGCGTCCTACACCGTTGCCAGCTGACGGGGTCAAGCGCGCCACCCCAGCCGTTCAGCTGATTCAGCACGGCGCCCGTTCCGGGATGGCGAACGGAGTAGCCGACCATGCCATGGGTGCCGGGGTGGGCACCCGTCGTCAGGGTGGTAAGGGCCGCCGCCGTCGTCGTCGGAAAGCCGGACTGCAGCTTGAAGGAAGGAGCACTCGCCAGAGTCCTGGCATGTCCCGCTCGCGAGGCGAGCATGTGGGAACCGAGTCCGTCGATAACCAGCAAAATCGCGTTGTCAACGGGAGGGAGACCAAGCCCATTCGTCTCTCCACGAACGGCTCCGAGCATGGCCGGCAACACGTCGGCGAGGCTAAACCGGTGAGAGAACGGCGCCGGTAGCATGGCAGCCATACTATGACTACTCCCGCACACAGCGCCGCTGACGAGCGTATTGACGACATCGATCTCGCGACAGAGATGGAGGGCTCGTTCCTCGAGTACGCCTACTCCGTCATCTATTCACGAGCCCTTCCGGATGCGCGAGACGGGCTCAAGCCGGTGCAGCGGCGCATCCTGTTCCAGATGACCGAGATGGGCCTGCGACCCGACCGCGGACATGTGAAGTCCGCCCGGGTTGTCGGCGACGTCATGGGAAAACTGCACCCCCACGGCGATGCGTCCATCTACGACGCGATGGTGCGCCTGAACCAACCGTTCATCATGCGGGTTCCGCTGATCGACGGTCATGGCAACTTCGGATCCCTCGACGACGGGCCCGCTGCCCCGCGCTACACGGAAGCACGCCTGACGGCGGCAGCGCTTGCCCTCACGGCAGACCTCGACGAAGACGTCGTCGATTTCGTGCCGAACTACGACAACCAGCTGATGCAGCCGGAGGTGCTGCCCTCCGCGTTCCCGAACCTGCTCGTCAACGGCGCTACCGGCATTGCCGTGGGCATGGCGACCAACATGGCTCCCCACAACCTCATCGAGGTCGTCGGTGCCGCACGCCACCTGCTCGAGCACCCGGACGCCACCCTCGAGGAACTGATGGCGTATGTTCCGGGTCCCGACCTGCCGAGCGGTGGCACCATCATGGGGCTGAGCGGAGTCCGCGATGCGTATGCCACGGGTCGCGGCAGCTTCAAGACGCGCGCGCGGGTCTCTATAGAGCCGGTGACCGCCCGAAAGATGGGCCTCGTCGTATCGGAGCTGCCCTACATGGTCGGCACCGAGAAGGTCATCGAGAAGATCAAGGACGGCGTGAGCTCCAAGAAGCTCAGCGGGATCTCGGATGTGGCGGACCTGACCGACCGCAAGCGCGGCCTGCGACTCGTCATCGGCATCAAGACGGGTTTCAACCCGCAGGCCGTGCTCGAGCAGCTCTACAAGTACACGCCGCTCGAGGAACAGTTCAACATCAACAACGTCGCCCTCGTCGACGGTGGGCCACAGACCCTCGGGCTCAAGCAGCTCCTGCAGGTATACCTCGACCACCGCATGAGCGTCACGACCCGCCGCAGCCGCTACCGTCTCGACCGCCGGCGCGAGCGCCTGCACCTCGTCGAGGGATTGCTCATCGCGATCCTCGACATCGACGAGGTCATCCAGGTCATCCGCTCTTCCGACGACTCCGAGCAGGCGCGCGCCCGCCTTCGGGACGTGTTCGACCTCAGTGAGGTGCAGGCGGAGTACATCCTCGAGCTGCGGCTGCGCCGGCTCACCAAGTTCTCTCGCATCGAGCTTGAGGCCGAGCGGGACTCGTTGGAGGCCGAGATCGCTGAGCTCGAGCGGCTCCTCGCCGACCCTGCGCTCCTCCGTGCTCTCGTCTCGAGCGAACTTGAGGATGTCGCCGAACGCTTCGGCACGCCACGTCGCACGATGCTGACTGAAGCGGCCCCGAGCCTTGCGACATCCGGGCGTTCCAAGACCGCACCCGTGCTCGAGATCGCCGACGTGCCCTGCCGGGTGCTGCTCTCCACGACCGGTCGCCTCGTGCGGGTCGACTACCCCGAAGGGCCCGTCGAGCCGATTCCGGCACCGGCGCGGAGGAGCAAGCACGACGCGATCCTCTCGGAGGTGGTGACGACGAGTCGCAGCGAGATCGGGGCTGTGACCAACCTGGGCAGGATCGTGCGCCTCTCCCCCGTCGACCTTCCGGTCGTCCCCGGGAACTCGGTGCAGCTGGCCGCCGGCCGCAAGATCGCCGAGTACATGGGCCTCGACCGGAAGGAACGCGTCCTGGCCCTCGTGCCCCTCGAGAGCGAGATTTCCCTGGCCCTCGGCACCCGCGGCGGAATTGTCAAGCGCGTGACGCCGGGCGATGTGCCCAACAAGCCCGAGTTTGAAGCGATCTCCCTCAAGCAGGGCGATGAGGTTGTCGGTGCTGGACTCGCGCCGGACGATGCGGAACTGGTGTTCATCACCTCGGACGCGCAGCTCCTGCGCTTCTCCGCTACCGCCGTGCGCCCGCAGGGGCGTTCGGCGGGAGGCATGGCCGGCATCCGGCTCTCGACGGGTGCTTCAGTGATCAGTTTCGCGGTGCTGACAGATCCCGACGCGACGGTCGTCGCCACGGTCTCGGGGTCTGCGGCGACCATCCCGGGCACGGACCCCGGACGCGCCAAGGTGTCTCGCATGAGTGAGTTCCCTGCGAAGGGTCGCGCGACGGGCGGTGTGCGAGCGCACTCCTTCCTCAAGGGTGAGGACAGCCTGACGCTCGCCTGGGCCGGTGCGGCGCCCGCGTGCGCCGTATCGTCAGACGGAGCCGCGCGCGTCCTCCCAGATGCCGGTGCCCGCCGCGACGCCTCCGGTGTGCCACTCGACGCCGTCGTGGCGTCGATAGGTTCCGCGCTCGGGCACTGAGCCATCCGTGGTGATGCGTGAGCCGCATCACCACGGGCAGCGGATGCGATCAGACGTCGATGCGGTCGCGGCTCAGGGCCTGTGATCCCTCGATGATGAATTCCTTGCGCGGGGCGACATCGTTGCCCATGAGCAGCTCGAAGACCTTCTCGGCGCCGGCAGCATCTGCGATGTTGACGCGGCGAAGCGTGCGCTGTGCCCTGTCCATCGTTGTCGTGGCCAGCTGGTCGGCATCCATCTCGCCGAGGCCCTTGTAGCGCTGGATCGGATCTTGGTAGCGCTTGCCTGACTTCTTCAGCTGCTTGAGCACGCCCTGGAGTTCCGCTTCAGAGTAGGTGTAGATCGTCTCGTTCGGCTTGGATCCCGGGTTCATGACGACCACGCGATGCAGGGGCGGCACCGCCGCGTAGATGCGTCCATCGCGGATCATCTCGGGCATGTACCGGAAGAAGAGCGTCAGCAGGAGGGTGCGGATGTGGGCACCGTCGACATCCGCGTCGCTCATGATGATGACCTTGCCGTAGCGGGCGGACGAGAGGTCGAAACTGCGGCCCGAACCCGCCCCGATCACCTGGATGATCGACGCGCATTCCGCGTTCGACAGCATGTCGGACACGGATGCCTTCTGCACGTTCAGTATCTTTCCCCTGATGGGGAGGAGAGCCTGGTACTCGCTGTCGCGGGCCAGCTTCGCGGTGCCGAGGGCGGAGTCACCCTCAACGATGAAGAGCTCGCTGTTGGCCACGTCGTTGCTGCGGCAGTCAACGAGCTTGGAGGGAAGCGTCGAGTTCTCGAGCGCGTTCTTGCGACGCTGGGTTTCCTTGTGCGCTCGTGCGGAGACCCGAGACTTCATCTCGGCGACGATCTTCTCCAGGACGAGGGCGCTCTGCGCCTTGTCGTCGCGCTTGCTGGAGCCGAAGCGCTCCTTCATCTCCTTCGCGATGACACTGGCGACGATCGAACGCACCGCAGGTGTGCCGAGGATCTCCTTCGTCTGGCCCTCGAACTGAGGCTCGGGCAGCCGAACCGTCAACACGGCCGTCAGGCCCGCCAGGATGTCGTCCTTCTCGAGCTTGTCGTTGCCGACCTTCAGCCGGCGCGCATTCTGCTCGACCTGGGCGCGCAGGAACTTCATCATCCCCTGTTCGAAACCGGACTGGTGCGTGCCGCCCTTGGGCGTCGCGATGATGTTCACGAAACTGCGGAAGACCGTGTCGTAGCCGGTGCCCCAGCGCAGCGCGACGTCGACCTCACAGCTGCGCTCGAGTTCCGTCGCCACCATGTGACCCTTGTCGTCGAGCACGGGCACCGTCTCGGTGAATCTGCCGGTGCCGGTCATGCGCCACGTGGAGGTCAGTGCGGTGTCCGGCGCGAGGTAGTCGACGAACTCCGAGATGCCGCCGTCGAAGCGGAACGAGTCGCTGAGTTCCTCGCTGCCGCGCTGGTCTGTGACAGTGAGCGTGAGGCCATCCACGAGAAATGCGGTCTGGCGTGCTCGCGCCATGAGCTCGTCGGTCTGGAATGTCGCGCCGCGCGTGAAGATCTGCGGGTCGGCCCAGTAGCGCACGCGGGTGCCCGTGACACCCTTGGCGACCTTGCCGACGACCCTGAGTTCGCTTCCCTTCTCGAAGGGCGTGAAGGGAGCATCCGGGCGGGGCTTGCCGTCATCCTTGAAGATGCCGGGTTCGCCGCGGTGGAAGGACATCGCCCAGGTCTTGCCTCCGCGATCCACCTCGACGTCGAGCCGCTCCGACAAGGCGTTGACGACGGATGCGCCCACGCCGTGCAGACCGCCGGAGGACGCGTACGAGCCACTGCCGAACTTGCCGCCGGCGTGCAGCTTGGTGAAGACGACCTCCACGCCCGAAAGGCCGGTCTTCGGCTCTGCGTCGACAGGGATTCCTCGGGCACGGTCGCGGACCTCGACGCTGCCGTCGCTGTGCAGCACGATGTCGATCGAGTCCCCGTGGCCAGCCAGGGCCTCGTCGACTGAGTTGTCGATGATCTCCCAGAGGCAATGCATGAGCCCGCGCGAATCCGTCGAACCGATGTACATGCCGGGCCGCTTGCGCACGGCTTCCAAGCCCTCGAGCACCGAGAGATGGCGGGCGGAATAGTCGGAACTCGACAAGAAGTGGACTCCTTCAGCTGGGAAAGCTTGAGCGCACGGAGGCCGGGAAGCGGCTCGGGTTGCGCCGTCGTCAAGCCTATCCAGCGCCAAGCGGGCAGGCCGGCATCGACACCCGCTCCCCGCCTGGCTACGCGGTGAGCGAAATGCGGCAGACGGATGCCCCCGAATCAGCCTTTGCGTGCTTGTATTGACCTACGGCGATCACTTCGTCGTATGTCGAAGACGGAGGAGGAACCCATGTCTCAGATCTCAGCCGAGACGACGGAGCGAGACTCCTACCAGTTGACCGCTGCCGACCGTTGCGACAGCTGCGGGGCCCAGGCCTATATCCGAGTCGCGATCGGTGACAGCGAACTTCTGTTCTGCGCCCACCACGGGCGCCGTCACCAGGAGAAGCTCGAGGCTGTTGCCACAGAGTGGCTCGATGAGTCGAGCCGCCTGCTCGAAGACAGCAGGGCATAGCTCCGCACGTCATTCCCCCGAGGCGCTGCCCACGTAGCGACGTGGCACGCCTCGGGCAATGCGCGTGACGATCTCGTCACCGAGCGTGTCCGTCAGGTCTCCCCATTCCCGCACGGTCTGCTCTCCGCCCGCACCGGTTCCGAAGAGTGTGGCGATGTCACCGGCGCGCACCGTTTCATCCACCGCCACAAGCATGAAGTCGGTTCCGACATGGCGCACCGGGGCGCGGCGTCCTGCGATCGCCACAGAGACCCGGCCTGCCGCCTTCGCGGGGATGCCCTGTGCGTGTCCCAGGGCCAGCACCGCCATGCGCTCGCCACGCTCCGTGAATGTGCTCGTGACCTCCGAGGTCAGCGTCATGACCGGGATGATCCCGATCTGAGACGGGGTGACGCCGTCGAAGGATGGGATGCCCCAGCAGTGCCCGCCCATCCGCACCATGTCGTACCTGATGTCGGAGCGCCGGAGGCCGGCGGAGCTGGCGGCGAGATGGCGCACCTCGAAGGCGACCCCGAGCTCGCCTGCGACCTCGATCGCTCGCTCGAAACGCCGCATGGACTCGGTGTCCTCGTCCTCTGATGCCTCCGCGATGTGCGACCACACGCCGGTGATCCGGATGCGCCCTGCATCGCGAAGCGAGCGCGCGAGGGATACGAGTGCTGGCCAGTCCTGCGGAGCAGCGCCATTGCGGTTCAAGCCGGTATCGATCTTCAGGTGTACGGATGCGGTGGCCGACCCCGCTGCATCCGCTATCGCCCGAAGTTCGTGCTGCTGGGAGACGCCAAGGTCGACCTGAGCGGCGACCGCCGCACAGAAGTCCTGGGAAGGGCCGTACTGCCAGGCCATGACCATGGTGTCGGTGCCGACGCCGGCCTCGCGGACGGCCAGGGCGGAATCCACGTCGAGCACGCCGATGCGCTGGGCGCCCGCCTCGACGGCTGCCCGAGCCATGGGCACGAGGCCGTGGCCGTAGGCGTCTGCCTTCAGCACGACCATGAGCTCGGCGGGCGCGACTACTGAGCGCAGGTGCCTGACGTTCTTGCCGAACGCCGTGAGGTCGACTATTGCCTGGCTCGTCATGTCCACCTCCGCATCACCCGCGCCGTGAGGCCGGCGACGACAGCAGCGCTCGAGACGCCGAGCAACTCGGCATAGTCCTGCGCCGAAGGCGCGCCCCCGGCGGGATCGCCGAAGAACTCGACCACGTCGCCGATGTCAGCGCCTCGAGCACCGACGTCGAGCACAGTCGCATCCATCGCGACCCTGCCCGCGATCGTCAGACGCTGCCCGCGCAGGAGTACCTGGGCTCGGTTTCCGAGCGAACGATCGACACCATCGCCGTAGCCGACCGGCACCAACGCGAGCGTTGTCGGCTGGCTGGTGCGGTAGGTGTAGCCGTAGGAGACGCCAACATCCCGGTCGACATCCTTGAGGGCGATGATCGGCGCTCTGAGACTCAGGGCGGGCCGCACGCTCACGGGCGCGGGCGCGAGGGTCTCGCTGAGGCCGAAGGCCTCGGCTCCGATGCGCACGAGGCCCGCGGAGCCTTCGATGGGTGCGCCGTCCCGCCCCGCGGGAGATACAAGCCCCCGCACCTCGATCCCCTTGGCGGTGAAGAATCCGGCCGCATCATGCAACAGCCTTGCGTCGCTGGCACAGAGAGTGACGCTCCCCTGGGCTGCCGCCGACAGCGCACGAGCGAATGCCTCGAGTTCGGGGCGGGCGGTCGCACCGGCGACGCCTTTGATGCCGAGATCGAGCCAAACGTGTGCTGCGCCACTTTGGACGGCGACACCGACCGCGTGCGGTGACGATGCGGCAGCGGAGAGACCGGATGCCGAAAGCTGGTAACGAGCGGCGGTGGCCGGGAGGTTCCACACGACGATCTCACCGTCGATGCCCTCACCCCGCAGGGCGATGCCATCTGCCACATTCGATACTGCGATCGTTGATGGCTCCACCGAGGTCACCGCGCGGGCGGCATCCACGAGCCCGTGCCCCCAGGCCTCCGAAGAGAGATCGATCAGAACACCGGCACCAAAAGCTTCGCGACGGAGAGCGCGGAGGTTGTCTTCGACGACCTGCTTCGAGACGAACGCGAGCCGCGTGCATCCCTTGGGGAAGACATAGGGCTCCCCCGCAGTGGCATCGCCGAGCGCGTCAGTCACCGGATGCTGTCAGGAGGCGGGGCGATCGACGGCGACGTTCGCGGAGCGCGCGAGGATGCGGCGGCACTCAAGCGCAAGCGAGTCGAGCTTGGCGTGGCCCTCGTTCCGCGAGTAGGAGATGCCCTTTCGTTCGCAGGCGAGCTCGATCAGGTGGTCAGCGAGCACGGGGTTCATCGCGAGCACCGGACCCTGGAGATGCGTGCCGATCACATTCGCAGCCCGCGCGCCCTCGTGCTTCGCGTGGCCGTTCCCACGCCCCGTGACCGCCGTGCCGAACGCTTCCGTCACCGGGCCGGTCAGTGCCATGGTCGAACCGTGGTTCTCGACGCCGATGAGGCGACCGAGTTCTGCGTGATCGATGACGAAGCAGTTCGTGACGACACGGTCGGCCGAAGCATCCGTCTCAATCGCCAGCACGCCGGCGCCTTCGAGCACGGCGCCGCCCGGCATGGTGACGCGCGAGCCGAGCAACTGCATGCCGGCGGTCACCGCGAGCATGGGCACGCCGTCGTCGCGCCAGCCACGGAGGCGGTCGCCGATCGCCTGCGCCGACGCTTCCAGGACACGGAGAGCGGATGCTGGCCCAGTGCCGACCGTGACGATGTCGACATCGTCAGGCAGGTCGTCGCCCGGATTGTGCTTCACGTGGGTGACGTCGATGCCGGCGAGGCGCAAGCGCTCACGCAGCACGATGACATTCCCCATGTCGCCGTTGACCGCCAAATGCTCGGGGAAGAGCTCGAGAATCGTCAGCTGGGTCATGATGCGCCTCGTTCCAGGTCGCTGTGTCCGAGGAGCTTGCGCGCGAGGATCATCTGGTCATAGTCGAGGATGAGCGTTCGCTTGCCGTCGGAGGGCAGCTCCGAGGCGAGCATCGTCTTGAGCGCCTTCTCGAGGTCGGGTTCGACAGTGCCGTAGTCGATGTTGTCGTAGGCGAGGCGAAGGGCCATGAAGGCGGCCTTCGGCCCCGAGACAACGTCGACGTGGGAGAACTTCGAGACATCCGCCGCGTAGAGCCAGGACAGGTCCTTGCTGCCCTCGTCGAGCGCGATCATGACTGATTCGGGAGCGCCGTCGAGGTAGTCGACGTTCATCTGGAAGCTCGCGAGGTTCTTGAGCAGAAGGATCTCAAGCTCTTGGCCGTTGTGCTGCACCGTCTCGCCGCGGCCGTAGACGGGCTTCGCCGACTCGAGGGCCGAGATCGCGGTGTCGAGCGAGAACCGCTCACCGAGCACCTTGCGGGCAAGCGTGATGGCGGCCGCCGCGTCGACCGCGTAGTGCAGTCCTCGCGCCGAGAGCCGCATGCTGCGTGCAACGCCATCGAACGCGATCGTCGCGGTCGCACCGTCGACGGCCTGCACCTCGGCGTAGACCTCGCGCACGGCGTCTGCGGCGATGGACTCGTTCTCGTAGTCCCGCGCGATGACCTGGCCGTGTGGCGCGGACGCCACGGCCTCATCGGTGAGCCCGAAGAAGCCGAGGTCGAGACGACCTTCTTCTTCGAGCCGGCCCGCGAGCGTGCGGAGGAAGTGGTCATCCCGGTTGAGTACGACGACGTCACTCACCTCGGCGACGATGTCCCGGAACATGCCAGCCACCCGCTCGGGCTCGTGGAAGCGGTAGATCTGGTCGATCTGCAGGTTGAGGATCACGGCCGCCGAGGGGGTCAGCGCTTCTGCGATGACCTTGCCGAACGCCTCATCGACCTCGATCACCCCGATGTCAGCCTTGAGGCGACCGGAGAGGCTGACCTGTCCGAGCAGGGACGACGCGATTCCCTGGGGAAGGTTGCCCCCAGAGGGATTCGTGAAGACGGTAAGGCCGTGCGCGCGCATGATCGACGTGAGCATGTGGGTCGTCGTGGACTTGCCGTTCGACCCGAGCACGAAGACGTTGCCGTGAGGGAACTGCCTCGTGATGTCATGCAGGAATCGCGGCGCGAGCTTGAGCGTCACGTATCCGGGGAACGCCGAGCCGCCTCCCCTCAGCCGCGCGAGCAGCCGAACGACCTTGCCTGCCAGGATCGGGATGAAGTACCTGGCGGCAGACGGCCGCGTTCCGAGAGGCTTCGGGGGCCTACTCAAGGTAGTCCCGGAGCGACTGCGACCGGGACGGATGGCGAAGCTTGGCCATGGTCTTCGACTCGATCTGGCGGATGCGTTCGCGAGTCACGCCGAAGGTGTCGCCGATCTGGTCCAGGGTCTTCGGCATGCCGTCCCCCAGCCCGAATCGCATGCGGATGACGCCAGCCTCACGCTCCGAGAGCGAGTCAAGAAGCGATTCGAGCTGCTTCTGCAGCATCGTGAACCCCACGGCGTCCGCCGGAACGACGGCCTCGGTGTCCTCGATGAGGTCACCGAACTCGCTGTCGCCATCCTCGCCGAGCGGCGTGTGGAGCGAGATCGGCTCGCGACCGTACTTCTGCACCTCGACGACCTTCTCGGGCGTCATGTCGAGTTCGCGGCTCAGCTCCTCCGGAGTGGGCTCTCGGCCCAGGTCCTGCAGCATCTGGCGCTGCACTCGCGCAAGCTTGTTGATGACCTCGACCATGTGGACCGGGATACGGATCGTGCGCGCCTGGTCAGCCATGGCGCGCGTGATGGCCTGACGGATCCACCAGGTCGCGTAGGTCGAGAACTTGAAGCCCTTCGTGTAGTCGAACTTCTCAACAGCACGAATAAGGCCCAGGTTTCCTTCCTGGATGAGGTCGAGGAACTGCATGCCTCGTCCCGTGTAGCGCTTGGCCAGCGAGACGACGAGGCGGAGGTTGGCACCGAGCAGGTGACTCTTGGCGCGCTGCCCGTCCTTTGCGACCCACTGCAGCTCGCGCTTCTGAGCGGGTGAAAGCTTGTCGCCCTCGTTTGCGAGCTTGTCCTCGGCGAACAGGCCCGCCTCAATACGCATGGCGAGCTCGACCTCCTCGGCGGCGTTGAGGAGAGCGACCTTACCGATCTGCTTCAGGTAGTCCTTGACAGGGTCAGCCGTCGCACCCGTGATCGTGGCCGAGTAGACGGGAACCTCATCGTCCTCGTCTGCCATCGAGAGCACGATCGCGCCCGTGGGCAGCTTCTCGTCGTTTGCGCTACTGTTTTCGCCCGAAGTCGCGCCGTCCTCATCCACGTCGTCGGCGACCACACCGTCTGCCTCGGGTACCTCGATGGGCTCCTCAGCAGCCTTCTTCTTCGCGCGTGACTTGGCTGGCGCCTTGGGCGCAGCATCCGTCGACTTCTTCGCGGCAGGCTTCTTCTTGGCGGGAGCCTTCTTGGCTGCCGCCGGCGTCTCCGACGGCTGCTGGTCGACCGGGTCGATCACAGTGTCGGACTCGGCGGCCGTGGCCTTCGTAGCCTTGGATGTGGTGCGGGTAGCCATGCGGTTACCTTTCTTTCGGGAGGATCGTGCCTTCCCTTCGGGCAGCACTAAGACCCATGTCAAGTCCGGGAGCCAGCGACATCATCGCAAATGGCAATCGGACCATCGAACGGGTCTCAAACAGCAATTATTGCACGCTTTGCCGGGAGGCCACTCCACGGGGTGCGGCTCAGCCTCGCTTGCGCCGAAGGGCTCTGTAGAGAGCAACCCACAGTGGCCCCACTTCTATTCCCTCGTCGTCCTTCAGGCGTCGCCGCGTGAGGCGACGAGTGTGCAGGATGAAACCCGTCCCGACCGCGAGCACGAGGAACTGCGTGGCGAAGGCGACCCTGAACGACTGCCAACTGTAAAGTCCCTCGCCAGCGTCTCCCGAGACGGCATCGAGCGTCATCCCGATCAGGAACATCATCGTCAGGCTCGCAACGAAACCACCCACGTTGACGATGCCCGTGGCGGAGCCATGGCTTCGCAGCGGGTTGAAGCTCCGAGCGAACTCGAAGCCGATGAGGGAACCGGGCCCCCCAGCTCCGAGCACGATGATGAGCATGCAGACGAGCCAGAAGGGCGGAGGCGAGGTCTGTGCAAGCACGACGAGCCACGCAACGACCGTGCAAGCGACGATCCCCAGCACGAGTGAGGAACGACGGAACGGGTAGCGCGCGGTCAGGATCCCCAGTATCGGTCCTGCGATCACGCCGGACAGCAGCAGCAGGCTGAGGAGTCCCGCGGCGGTTCCGGGCGAGTAGCCGAGCCCGCTCACGAGGAACGGGAACCCCCAGAGGAGGGCGAACATGGAACCGGGCGCCTGCGTCGTGAAGTGCGACCAGAAGCCGAGCTGCGTGCCGGGCCGCCGGAGGGCCTCTCGAGCCTCCCGGAATGCGTGACCCCACGATTCGACCTCGCCGGATGCCGCAGTGCCGGCGGGCGAGTCCCTCACGACGGCGAGCGTCAACAGCAGGGAGCACAGCGCCGCCGCACCCGCCAACCCGAAGGCGGGCGTCCATCCGAAGTCATGGAGCACCCATGCGAAGGGCACCGCGGAGAGCAATTGGCCCAGCTGGCCCACGTTGCCCGTCCACTGGGAGACCTGCGGCAGGATGCGCCCGGCGAACCAGAGCGGTAGTAGCCGGAGTACGGAGATGAAGGTCATGGCGTCGCCCGTGCCCACCAGGATGCGCCCGACGACGGCGAGCCAGAAGTGATCAGCGAATGCGACCGCGAGTTGCCCCGCAAGCATGAAGGCTGCTCCCCCGCTGATGAGCACTCGGGGGCCGACCCTGTCGAGCATCACCCCGACAGGAACCTGCAACCCGGCATAGACGATGAGCTGCACGACCGCGAGCGTCGACAGTACGGAGGCCGTGATCTCATATCGCTCAGTCGCCTCGACGGCAGCGACACCCAAGGAGGAGCGCTGCATCACGGCAACCACATAGGCAAACACCGCGCAACCCCAGATGACCCAGGACCGGCGCGAATTCACTCCACGATCCTAACGAGGCCGCAGCAGGGGCGGCGGCGTGGCTAGCCTGCGGGAAGGTCGTCGTCTCCCTTGCGGCGGGTTGCCAGGAACTTCTCGAGTTCTGCCGCGATCTCATCCGCCGTCGGCAGGGCGCCATCGACATCCGTCAGGGGCGAACGCACGGCGTTGCCCTCCATGTAGGTGTCGTGGCGCTCCTCGAGTGCTCCCACGAGCTTCGCTAGCTCACCGTTCTCCGCGACCTGGAGGTCGATCCGGGAGACGAAGTCGCGGCCGCCCTCGCGCAACCGATCGGTCGGGAAGATCAGGCCGGTCGCCGCCGTGATGCATTCGAGTGCCTTCACTGCGGCATCCGGGAACTCAGTGTCAGAGAGGTAGTGCGGAATCAGAAGCACGAACCCGGCGACCTCGTGCGCCGTCTGCTGGAGCGAGAACTCGAGGAGGTGGAGCGCGTTCGCTGGCACCTGGGTGTGTGGGCGCCAGACCGACATCGCGTCGATCAGCTCCGTGCGGTTGCCGCTCACAGTGACGCCGATAGGACGCGTGTGCGGGACTGGCATGGGGATCGAGTGCACCCAGGTGACCGAGCCGACCTCGAAGCGCTCGATGAGGGACAGCACTGCACGCGTGAAGCGGTCCCACTGGTAGTCGGGCTCGTAGCCGGAGAGCAGAAGGAATGGCCTGCCCAGCTCATCACTCAGGAGTTCCAACGACAGGCGGGCCGGAACATAGTTCGCGAGATGGTCGCGATCAAAGGAGATGAGTGGCCGCCTGGCCCTGTAGTCGAGCAGCTCGTCGTTGTCGAAGACGGCCACGGACTCACTGCCAAGGTCCTCGCGCACCGCCTCGGTGAACTGGGACACGGCGGATCCTGCATCGGCGAAGCCCGTCAGGGCAGCGACGAGCGGCACGCCCGGCGGGACTGCCCCGAAGGCGTCCCCAGCGCTGTAGAGCCCATCGACCTCTCGCATGCTCCAATCGTATCCACGGGTACTCGGCGGGCACGCCCGCAGGCCACCGACCCAGCACGCCGAGAGCGAACACGAATAGGCTTGCGGAATGCCAACACCGAGCCTCGCCATCGCCACCACTCCGCCAGAAGCAATCGCCGCCGACGTCCTCGTCGTCGGCGTCAGCAGCCGGGGAGACGAGGCGCCCCGCGTCCACAGCAACATCGCCGCCATCACCGCGCTAAGCGATCGTCTCTCTGCCCTGGGCGTCACGGGGGCACGCGACGAGCTCGTGCGAATTGCGGTGCCGGATGTCGCGGCGCGCGCCGTTGCGCTCGTCGGACTTGGAAAGGGCGAGCCGACAGAGGAAGCGCTCCGCGCGGCGGCGGGAAGTGCGACCCGCCAGCTCGTGGGAACAACCACCGTGGCCATCGCGCTCCCCCACAGCGCCGAGACGGAGCTCTCTGCAGTGCTCGAAGGCGCCGCCATCGGCGCGTACGCCTATACGGAGTCACGCGGTAAGTCGAAGGCCTCGACCAAGGTTCCCGCGTCTGAGGTTCTCGTCGCAGCCGAATCCGACTCCCCCGAGCTCGTCGAGCGGGCCGATGCGATAGCCGAGGCGATGACGGTCGTAAGAGATCTCGTCAATCTTCCCCCCGCCGTCCTGTACCCCGAAAGCTTCGCCGAGCGCGCCCGCGAGCTCTTCGCCGGTCGCACAGGAGTCGAGGTCACGGTGTTCGACGAGGCGCAGCTGGAGGAGGGCGGCTTCGGTGGCCTCCTCGGCGTCGGTCGCGGCTCCGAGCGCGGTCCCCGGCTCGTGCGTATCGATTACGTGCCCGCCGACGCGAGCAAGCACCTCGCCCTCGTGGGCAAGGGCATCACCTTCGACAGCGGCGGCCTGTCCCTGAAGCCAGCAGCCTCCATGGTCGGCATGAAGTACGACATGGCCGGTGCAGCCACCGCACTCGGTGTGGTGCTCGCGGCATCCCGGCTCGCGCTCCCCGTGCGTCTCACCGCATGGCTGTGCCTCGCGGAGAACATGCCCTCCGGCGAGGCCATGCGCCCCAACGATGTCATCACCGTGCGTGGAGGCACCACGATCGAGGTACTCAACACCGATGCCGAGGGACGCCTGGTCCTCGCCGACGGACTCGTTGCGGCGGGCGAGGAACAGCCCGACGCGATCATCGATATCGCGACGTTGACGGGCGCCGCCATCGTCGCACTGGGCACGCGCTACGCGGGCGTCATGGGTGACCGCGAGCTCGTCGACCAGCTTTGCGACGCCGCCGATCGGGTCGGCGAGAAGTTCTGGCCCATGCCGTTCGCAGAGGAACTCCGCGCTTCGCTCAATTCTGATGTCGCGGATATCGCCAATGCCAAGATCGGCAGCACGGCCGGCGGGATGCTCCTGGCAGCCACCTTCCTGAAGGAATTCGCGACGCCGCGCCCCGGCGGCGAGTCAACGATCCCGTGGGCCCACATCGACATCGCTGGCCCGGCCCACAACCAAGGTTCCGGCTACGGATTCACGGGCAAGGGCCCGACCGGTGTCGCCCTGCGGGCGCTGCTCGAACTGACGGACGAGTTCGGCCGGTCGTAGTAGGCTGGCAGAACGATTGATCTGCCGCTGGATGCGTGTCTCGGCTCCGGGATGCGGTCTTGCACAAAGCCTCATCCACAAGGAGTTGACGGGTGTCTGAAGAGACGTATGACGTAGTGATCCTCGGCGGCGGAAGCGGCGGCTACGCCGCAGCCCTCCGATCCGTGCAATTGGGATTTTCGGTGGTCCTCATCGAGAAGAACAAGCTGGGCGGCACCTGTCTCCACGTCGGATGCATCCCGACCAAGGCGCTCCTGCACTCGGCCGAGGTCGCAGACGTTGCCCGTGAATCTGCCAAGTACGGTGTCACGGCCTCCCTCGACGGGATCGACATCGCTGGTGTGACGGCGTACCGCCAGGAGGTCGTCTCGAGCAAGTTCAAGGGGCTCACGGGACTCATCAAGATGCGGGGCATCACGGTGGTCGAGGGTGAGGGTCGACTCGTCGCACCGAACACCGTCGAGGTCGCGGGAACCCGCTACACCGGCAAGAACGTCATCCTCGCGACCGGTTCGTACTCGCGCACACTCCCGGGCCTCGAGATCGGCGGACGAGTCATTACCTCTGAGCAGGCGCTCGAGCTCGACTTCGTGCCGAAGAAGGTTGCCGTGCTCGGTGGCGGTGTCATCGGTGTCGAGTTCTCAAGTGTCTGGAAGTCGTGGGGCGCCGACGTCACGATCATCGAGGCGCTCCCCCACCTCGTGCCCAACGAGGACGAGGCAATCAGCAAGCAGTTCGAGCGCGCGTTCCGCAAGCGCGGTATCAACTTCAAGCTGGGCGTTCGATTCCAGAGCGTCACCCAGAACGACGACGGCGTCGTCCTGACGCTTGAGAACGGCGAGACGGTCGAGGCCGAGTTGCTGCTCGTGGCGGTCGGTCGCGGCCCCGTGACCGAGGGCCTCGGATTCGACGAGGTCGGCGTCGAGATGGACCGTGGCTTCGTGCTCACGAACGAGCGCCTCGCCACGAACGTGCCCGGCGTCTACGCGGTTGGCGACATCGTCCCCGGCCTCCAGCTCGCCCACAGGGGCTTCCAGCAGGGCATCTTCGTCGCTGAGGAGATCGCCGGTCTGAACCCGGTCGTGGTGAGCGATGCCAACATCCCGAAGGTCACGTACTCCGACCCCGAGGTCGCCTCTGTCGGCCTATCGGAGGCGAAGGCCAAGGAGGTGCACGGTGCCGAGAACGTCACGAGCTACGACTACAACCTCGCCGGTAACGGCAAGAGCCACATCATCGGCACCTCGGGCCTCATCAAGGTGGTCCGCGTCAACGACGGCCCCGTGGTCGGCGTGCACATGATCGGTGGCCGTGTGGGAGAACTCATCGGCGAAGCACAGCTCGCCGTCAACTGGGACGCGTACCCCGAAGACATCGCGCCCCTGCTGCACGCGCATCCGACGCAGAACGAGGCGCTCGGCGAAGCCTTCCTCGCGCTTGCTGGCAAGCCGCTTCACGGCGTCTGACGCCCCCGGAACTATGCTGAATCAAGAGAATTCACCGAAGGAGCACCCCTGATGAGCCAATCCGTCAACCTCCCGGCGCTCGGCGAGAGCGTCACTGAGGGCACGGTAACGCGCTGGCTGAAGAACGTCGGAGACCGTGTGGAGGTCGACGAACCTCTGCTCGAAGTATCCACCGACAAGGTCGACACGGAGATCCCGTCCCCCATTGCCGGTGTGATCGAGGAGATCCTCGTCGCCGAGGATGAGACCGTCGAGGTCGGTGCGCCGCTCGTGCGCATCGGGGACGGCTCGTCCGACGGCGCAGAGCCGGCGGCGCCCGCAGAGTCCGCCCCGGCCGCCGAGGAAGCCGCGCCGGCTGAGGCAGCGGCCCCGAGCGAGGAAAGCGCCCAGGAGTCGCAGCAGCAGGCCGAACCGCAGCAGGAAGAGGCTCCGCAGGCTGAAGCCCAGCAGGAGGAGGCCCCGCAGGCAGAGGTACAGTCCGCGCCCGCAGCATCCGGCGGTCAGGCAGTCACGCTCCCCTCGCTCGGAGAAAGCGTCACCGAGGGCACCGTCACTCGCATCCTCAAGCAGGTGGGCGACTCCGTCGAGGTCGACGAGCCGCTCCTGGAGATCTCGACCGACAAGGTCGACACCGAGATCCCCTCGCCCATCGCGGGCATCGTCCAGGAGATCCTGGTTGCTGAGGACCAGACCATCGAGATCGGTGCGGAACTCCTGCGCATCGGTTCCGGCGCCGACGCTGGCGCAGCCGAGCAGCCCGCGCCAGCGCAGGAGCAGCCGCAGCAGGACGAGCAGCCGCAGCAGGACGAGCAGGCAGCCCCGCAGCAGGACGAGCAGGCAGCCCCGCAGCAGGAGTACCTGCCCTCCGAGCCGCCCGCAGCCGTGCCGTCCCCCGCGCAGGAGGAGCCTGCGAAGGCATCCGAGTCGCAGGCGGCCGAGGCCGACGCGCCTGACGGTGGCGCCCCCACCGAGTCCGTTCCGTCTGCGTCGGTGACGCACCAGCCGGCAGAGGAGCAGGGTGATGCCTCCGCGCCGGCCGCAGTGCCGGCAGCTAGCGCGTCCTCGGGCGGCAGCTCCGGCTACGTGACCCCGATCGTGCGCAAGCTCGCTGCGGAGAAGGGCGTCGACCTTTCGACGGTCTCCGGTACCGGGGTCGGCGGTCGCATCCGCAAGGAAGACGTGCTTGAAGCCGCAAAGTCGAGCAGCTCGGCGAGCGAGAAGCCCGCTGAAGCACCTGCTTCGACGCCTGCGCCGAAGCTCGAGACCTCGCCGCTCCGTGGAACAACAGTTCCCATGACGCGCCTCCGCAAGGTCGTCGCCGAGCGTGCTGTCATCTCGATGCAGTCTTCTGCGCAGCTGACGACCGTCGTCGAGGTCGACGTCACGAAGGTGGCCGCACTCCGTTCGCGGGTCAAGGACGCGTTCCTCGAGAAGACGGGCACCAAGCTCTCCTTCCTTCCCTTCTTCGCCCTTGCTGCGTCGGAGGCGCTCCAGGCCTACCCGATCATCAACGCGACGATCGATGGCGAGAACATCGTCTACCCGCCGCAGGAGAACCTGAGCATCGCGGTCGACACCGAGCGCGGGCTGCTCACTCCTGTGATCAGGGATGCAGGCTCGCTCGACATCGCCGGACTGGCGAAGGAGATCGCCGATCTGGCCGAGCGCACTCGCGAGAACAAGCTCAAGCCAGACGAGCTTGCTGGCGGCACGTTCACGCTCACGAACACGGGTTCGCGCGGCGCACTGTTCGACACGCCTGTGGTGTTCCTGCCGCAGTCGGCCATCCTCGGCACGGGCATCGTCACGAAGCGGCCCGTGGTTGTGCAGAGCGAAGGGGTCGAGGCTATCTCCATCCGTTCGATGGTCTACCTGGCACTCTCGTACGACCACCGGATCATCGATGGCGCGGATGCGTCGCGCTTCCTGGTCGCTGTCAAGTCGCGTCTCGAAGAGGGCAACTTCGAAGGATCGCTGGGTATCTAGCCCGGAAGCACGTCCCGGATCCTCCAACCGGCCTCGGTCCTGATGATCAGGACCGAGGCCGGTGCTCTTTCCGCGGTCGCGTCCGGGGTGCCGTCGGTCCCGACAGGCAGGGCCGGTCCGTCAACGCTGAGCAACACGACACCGCCCATGATGTCGATGACCGCGACCTCGTCGTGTTCTCGCAGGACCGGAACGTGCGTCCCGCCATCGGCACGTTCGCTGAGCCTGGCGGTGTCGGCCATCCAGGCGGCGGAATCCCGTTGGAGCACGTCGTCGAGGCACTCGGCAGATGCCGCGCTCAGACAGGCGTCACGCAGCGCGAGCAGGCGCCTGGCCGCGAGTACTGGGTCGTCCCCAGTCAGCGCCTCCTCGTCGGGGACCGTGACATTCATGGTGTCGCTCGACTCAGGCTCGCCATCCACGTCCATGCGGGACTCCGGCTCAGGAACGTCGTCACGATGCGACTCCACTGCCGGAGCCTCGGTCTCCCCCGGCCCCACAGCTTGCGTGCTGCCGGTGTCCATAGCGGTCGCAACAATGAGGACCACACCGATCATTACGAGACCAAGCAGGCCGAGAATCCTGAAACGGGGACGCACCACGGGGTAGGCCTCGCGCAATCGACGCAGCACCGAGCGGATCTTGCGGGTCGCCGGCTTCAGCGCCCGTGCCCATGCCGGCGTCGCCCGCTCCAGGGTGGGTTCCTCCGGTTCGCGTCGCGACCGCGACTGTCGTGTGTCGCGGCTGCTGTCGAGCATGGGTTCAAGTCCAAGCCACGGGATGGACAGTGGCGCCGGCGGGCCCGTCTCGAATGCCTTCTCCGACAGCTCTTCCTGAAAATTGGGGGCCATCCATGGATCCGTGCGCAACCATGCGCTGAGTCCTCCGACCTCTTCCGGGTGGGCGGCCCGCGCAAGGAGGTCGCTGGCAAGCAGCCAGAGGGCGTGACGGTCGTCGATGAACTCCCGTCCGTCCTTCAACACCGATCTCGACGGCGGATGCGCCGAATCGGTCATGCGCGCTCCACCGAGCAGGACTGGGGCGCCGGCGTCAGAGAACAGCACCTTTGAGGCACGGAGCGAGCCGTGCGTGACGCCGGCCGCGTGCATCGAATCGACCGCCCGGGCCAGTGGCACCAGAAGGGTGACCAACTCGCCGCGACCGAGCGTGGCACGACTGGCGAGCAGGCGGGTCAGACCTCCGGGGTCAAGAAGCCTGAGCACGACGCACTGTCGCGTGCCCTCAGCCGCAGCATCGACCACTCCGACGATGTGGGGCGAGGCCATGCGCGTGAGTGCTGTGAGTTCCCGATCGACCGTTTCTGACGCCGTGTCCTCCCGGTAGACCTTGATGGCCACGAGGCCTGTGTCTTCGCGCGCGTTCGCTATGGCAGATTCGCCCGTATCCCTCGGAGTTTCGGCTCGTCCGAGCCATACCTCGCTGCGCTCGCCTGCTCCGAGCCTTCTGACCACCCGATACCCACCGATGATTCCCACCTCGAAATCGTGCAGCCGCCAGCAGCGGGAGTCGGTGATCGGTGACTGGCCTGTGGAACGGCCACGCGAGCTGCGCTTCGGGAGGAGTCTGGAACCGCGCGGCAGGCCCTATCCTTGAACCATGGCACGACGCAGCGACAAGGCACCCAAGGCGCCCAAGGAACCAGGCCGCATCAAGCAGATGTACCAGGTCTTCACCATGACCAAGCGGCACGATCCGCGGTCGGTCTGGTGGATGCTGCTCGGCTTCGTCCTCCCGTTGGTTGCGGTGGTGACGGCAGGCATCCTGATCTCCGGCACCAACGTGTTCGGTCTCGTGCTGTGGAGCATATCGGGCCTGCTCGCGGGCACGCTCGTGTTCCTCATCGTCCTGAGTCGGCGCGCTGAGAAGGCCGCGTACTCGCAGATCGAGGGCCAGCCCGGTGCTGTCGGTGCCGTGCTGAAGAGTTCGCTCCGTCGCGGCTGGACCGCGAGCGAGATGCCGGTCGCGGTCAGCCCCCGCACGCAGGACGCCGTCTACCGTGCCGTGGGGCGCGGCGGGGTCGCCCTTATCGGTGAGGGGCCAAAGTCACGCACGACTCGGATGCTGGATGACGAGCGCCGCAAGGTCGCCCGTGTGCTGCCCAACGTGCCCATCAACATCATCCACGTGGGCCCGGATGAGGACTCGGTTCCGCTCCACCGCATCGCCCGCACGCTCGGTGGATACAAGAAGCAGCTGTCGAAGGCAGAGGTCTACGCCGTCAACAACCGCATCACGTCGCTGACGACCAAGACCGGCATGCCCATCCCGAAGGGCATCGACCCCATGCGCGTGCGCGCTCCGCGGCCGCGCTAGCAGACCCTGCGAAGGCGTCTCGAACGCTGGCTCCCAGCTGGCGTACGAAACGATCCCCGTTAGACCCGCACGAGTACAGTGCCGGCGACCTTGTCGTGGAGCCCGCGCTGGTCGGCGTCCCAGATGAGCGCTGGAACCAGCAGCGCGAGCAGCAGCGTGCGGATGATCGGACGCAGCACGCCGACCCACGTGCCGTTGAGGGTCACCACGCGAAGGCCGAGACACAGGTGCCCGACTCCCCCGGACAGCAACGGGATGAACAAGATTTGCATACCGACGAAGATGAGGGTCGAGGCCCACTGCTCGTTGGGAAAGAATGCGGCCCAGAGAATCGCGGCGATAGCGAAGTCGATTGCCAGCGCGGCGATGCGGCGTCCCGGGCGCGCGACCGAACGTGGACCATGTTCCGGAAGCCTGAGCCGCTGCCCCGGCCAGTCGTTGTTCCCGGTGTTCATGGTGCTCGGTTCAGGCATCCCACAAGCTTAGTTTCACGCGACGCGTAACATTGGCGAAACAATGGGGACACCGCGAAGAAATGCCTTCCCGTTAGCCTCCCCATGGCTGCGCACGCAGCGACCATCGCAAATCCCTCGCCATTGGAGTCCATCGCATGTTCAATGATTCTTCCGAGGTGCTCAAGTACATCAAGGAAAACGACGTCAAGTTCCTTGATATCCGCTTCACCGATCTCCCCGGTGTTCAGCAGCACTTCAACATCCCGGCATCGACCGTCGACGAGGACTTCTTCCGTGACGGCCAGCTCTTCGACGGCTCCTCGATCCGAGGCTTCGCGTCGATTCACGAATCAGACATGCAACTGATCCCCGACGTGAGCACGGCCTACCTGGACCCGTTCCGAGCCGAGAAGACGCTCATCATGGTCTTCGACATCTACAACCCGCGCAACGGCGAAGTGTATGGACGTGACCCGCGCCAGGTCGCCAAGAAGGCCGAGAAGTACCTCGCCTCAACAGGCATCGCCGACACCGCGTTCTTCGCCCCCGAGGCTGAGTTCTACATCTTCGACGACGTGCGCTACGAGACGAAGCAGAACGCAAGCTTCTTCAGCGTCGACTCGGAGGAGGGCGCCTGGAACACGGGTCGCGAGGAGGCCGGCGGCAACCTCGGTAACAAGACGCCGTACAAGGGCGGCTACTTCCCCGTGAGCCCCGTCGACAAGCAGGCTGACCTGCGCGATGACATCAGCCTCAAGCTCATTGATGCGGGTCTCATCCTCGAGCGTGCGCACCACGAGGTCGGCACCGGTGGCCAGGCGGAGATCAACTACCGTTTCGACACCATGGTGCACGCGGCAGACGACATCCTGAAGTTCAAGTACATCGTCAAGAACACGGCGAACGAGTGGGGCAAGACCGCGACCTTCATGCCCAAGCCGCTCTTCGGAGACAACGGCTCCGGCATGCACACCCACCAGTCGCTCTGGAACGAGGGCAAGCCGCTCTTCTACGATGAGGCCGGCTATGGCGGGCTCAGCGACACCGCACGCTGGTACATCGGTGGCCTGCTCAAGCACGCACCCGCGGTGCTCGCGTTCACGAACCCCACGCTGAACTCGTATCGCCGCCTCGTGCCCGGCTTCGAGGCACCCGTCAACCTCGTCTACTCGGCGGGCAACCGCTCGGCTGCCATCCGCATCCCGATCACGGGAACCAACCCCAAGGCGAAGCGCATCGAGTTCCGGGCACCGGATGCCTCGAGCAACCCGTACCTCGCCTTCGCGGCACAGCTGATGGCTGGCCTCGACGGAATCAAGAACCGCATCGAGCCGCTCGACCCGGTCGACAAGGACCTCTACGAGCTCCCGCCCGAGGAGGCCAAGAACATCCCGCAGGTGCCGGCGAACCTCGCTGAGGCGCTGGACGCGCTCGAGCAGGACCACGACTTCCTGACGCAGGGCAACGTCTTCACGAAGGACCTCATCGAGACCTGGATCGCGTACAAGCGGGAGAAGGAGATCCTCCCCGCCGCGATGCGCCCGACCCCGATCGAGTACGAGCTGTACTACGGAGTCTGATCGCAGGAGCGAATGAGAAGGGCCGCGGAACTCAGCTCCGCGGCCCTTTCTCATGCACCGGCAGCGTCAGCCGGTCGACGGCTGATAGGACTTCGACACACCATAGAAGCGCCGCTCAAACACCGTGCGCGCGTGCCTCGTCGAGCGCATGTAGTGCTCCTCGAGCAATGTCGCTGAGCCTGCCGGGTATCCGAGGAGGCGCGCGATGCCCTCAAGCTGCTCGCGGTCGGTGGGGATCACATCGGAGGTCTTGCCGGACCACAGCGTGATGGCCGAGCGGATGCGTGACGCGAGTATCCAGGCCTCACGAAGCGTTTCCGCCTCCCGCTCGGGCACGAATCCGAGTTCGGCTGCCGCGGAAAGGGCCCGAAGTGTCGACGAGGTGCGAAGTTCCGGGTGCTCGTGCGCATGCTGCAGCTGGATGAGCTGCACGAACCACTCGACATCGCTCAACGAACCACGACCGAGCTTGAGGTGCCGCGATGGGTCGGCCGCCTGGGGAAGGCGCTCGGACTCGACCCGGGCCTTGATGCGTTTCACCTCCCTGACATCGGTCTCGGCGATCGCCTCGGGATAGCGGACCGAGTCGGCCAGTTCCTCGAAGTCGGCGAGCAGTTGGGCGTCGCCCGCCACTCCGCGAGCCCGCAGGAGGGCCTGCGCCTCCCATGTGAGGGACCAACGCTCGTAGTAGGCGCGATAGGAGTCGAGTGAGCGCGCGATCGGGCCGTTGCGTCCCTCCGGTCTCAAGTTCGCGTCGAGGTCGAAGGGCAGCCGGAGATCCTCCGTCATGGCGACAATGTCGGAGACGATGCGCTCGGCCGTCCGCTGCGCGTGGTGAGGCTCTGCGGTCGTGGGTCGATAGACATACATGACGTCGGCGTCCGAACCGAAACCGAGCTCAGCGCCTCCATAGCGGCCCATGGCGATGATGGCGAACTCCAGCCCGTCATCGGCACGACGCACCGCCGCGAGCACCCCCCGCAGCAGGGCCGTGTTGATGTCGGAGAGCGCCGTGCCCAGCTCCTCGATGCCCACAACGCCCAGGATCGCTCCCAGGGCGACCCTCAGCACTTCCCGCCTTCGGATGGCACGGAGGGCGGCGACAGCCGTCTTCGGCTCGCTGTGGCGGCGCAGGATGGCCGTGGACTCCTCATCCAGTAGGGTTGCGGGCCTCGGTCGCAGGTCGTCGTCGCTCTCGAGCCACGCGGCCGACTCAGGCATCCGTTCAAGCAGGCCGCCGACGAAGCGGGAACCACTCAGGGCCGCCGTGAGTCGCTTGGCAGCGCCCGAGGAGTCCCGCAGCATCCGCAGGTACCAGTACGACTCCCCCAGCTCGTCGCTGAGCCGGCGGAACGCGAGCAGGCCGTAGTCGGGGTCTGTCCCTTCGGCGAACCACTGGAGCATCACCGGCAGCAGGTTCTTCTGGATCTGCGCACGCCGGGAGACGCCCGCCGTCATGGCGGCGATATGTGCGAGCGCTCCGCGGGTGTCGATGAAGCCAATCGCGGCGAGACGCGCCTCAGCCTGGCCACTCGTGAGCGCCAGCTCCTCTTCGGGAAGCGCCGCAACCGCAGACAGGAGAGGTCGGTAGAAGAGCTTCTCGTGAAGGGTGCGCACGGTCGACTTGCGCGCCGCCCATTGCTCCGTGATGCCCTCCGCCGTCGCTGCGAGGCCAGAGGCACGTGCCAGCACCCGGAGTGCGTCCCGGTCACGCGGCATGAGGTGGGTACGGGTCAGACGGCTGAGCTGGAGCCGGTGCTCGAGCACCCGCAGGAACTGGTAGTCGTGCGCAAACTCGGCCGCCTCGGCGCGACCGATGTAGCCCTGTTCGGCGAGGGCATCCAAAGCATCCAGGCTCGCGCGCTGGCGCACGAGCTCATCAGCGCTGCCGTGGACGAGCTGGAGCAGCTGCACCGTGAACTCGATGTCACGGATCCCGCCCGGCCCGAGCTTCAGCTGGATGTCGACCTCTTCAGCGGGGATGTGCTCGGTGACGCGCTCGCGCATCCGCTGCACACCCTGCACGAAACCGTCCCGCGAGGAGCTCCGCCAGACGAAGGGGCGGATTGCCTCCTCGTAGCGCTCACCAAGGTCTCGGTCGCCAGCGATATGGCGCGACTTGAGGAGCGCCTGGAACTCCCAGTTCTGCGCCCATCGCTCGTAGTAGGCAACGTGGGATTCCAGCGTGCGGACGAGCGCGCCGTCCTTGCCTTCCGGTCGCAGATTCGCATCGACCTCCCAGAGCGAAGGCTCGGTTGCGAGGTCGCTGATGCCCTTCATAGTTGCGATCGCGAGCCGCGTGCCGATGTCAATCGCGAGGCCCGTCGTGATCGACTCCGATCCCTCGACCACGAAGATCACGTCGACGTCACTGACGTAGTTGAGTTCGCGCGCTCCCGCCTTGCCCATGCCGATCACCGCGAGTCGCGTGCCTGCCACGTCATCTGCCGGGTACGGCACGTCGCGTCGCGCGACGGTGAGCGAGGCATCCAGGGCGGCCGAGGCGAGGTCGGCCAGCGCCGCCGTCACCTCCGAGACGCCGACGAGCGGATTCGGTAGCTCAAGGTCATAGGCGGCGAGGGCGGCGAGATGGCGCCGGTAACGCACGCGGAGGGCGTTCCACCCGGCCTCGCCGTTCAGCTCAGCGACCGCCTCCTGCAGGTCGGCACGATACTGCTCGGCGCTCCACGGCGATATGAGCGGATGCGACAAGGTCGCCAGCTCCGCTGGGTGCCGCCGGAAGAACTCGCCAAGGGCGGGCGACGCCCCGAGCAGGCGGATGAGGCGGCGTGCAGCACCCTCCTCCGCGAGGAGCGCATCGGTCTCGGCAGGAGCTCGGTCACGAAGTTCCAGGAGAAGACGGAGTGCTTCGTCGGGATCTGCTGCAAGCGAGAACGCGCCGAACAGCGCCGTCGCGCGATCCCGACCGAGCGCATCCAGGGACTCCCTCGCCTGGCCGAGACGCGCGAAACCGAGGCGCGCGAGCTCGGTCAGGGACGTCTGGTCGCGGGCCATGGGCGGGCCTAGAGCATCTCCAGGTTCCGGTTGAGCTCATAGGGCGTGACCTGGGAGCGGTACTCGCGCCACTCCTGCCGCTTGTTGCGCAGCACGAAGTTAAACACCTGCTCTCCGAGGGTCTCGGCGACGAGCTCGGAGTCCTCCATGAGCGACACGGCGTGGTCGAGGCTGGCCGGAAGTGCGTTGTAGCCGAGCGCCCGGCGCTCAGAGTCGGTCATCTGCCAGACGTTGTCCTCGGCCTCCGGCTGGAGCTCGTACTCCCCCTCGATGCCCTTGAGGCCCGCGGCCAGCATGAGCGAGAACGACAGGTACGGGTTCGACGCCGAGTCGATGCCGCGGTACTCGACGCGCGCGCTCTGGCCCTTGTTGGGCTTGTACAGGGGAACGCGCACGAGGGCGGAGCGGTTGTTGTGTCCCCACGTGATGAAGCTCGGTGCCTCGTCGCCGCCCCAGAGTCGCTTGTAGGAGTTGACGAACTGATTCGTGACCGCCGTGATCTCGGGGGCGTGCTTCAGAAGGCCGGCAATGAACTGACGGCCGGTCTTGGAGAGCTGGTACTGCGCGCCTGCCTCGTAGAAGGCGTTCGTGTCGCCCTCGAAAAGGGACATGTGGGTGTGCATTCCGGAACCGGGGTGCTCGGAGAAGGGCTTCGGCATGAAGGTCGCGTAGACGCCCTGCTCGATCGCGACCTCCTTGATCACGGTGCGGAAGGTCATGATGTTGTCCGCGGTCGTGAGGGCGTCGGCGTAGCGCAGGTCGATCTCGTTCTGCCCCGGACCGGCCTCGTGGTGACTGAACTCGACCGAGATACCGAGGTCTTCGAGCATCCGCACGGAACGGCGCCTGAAGTCGTGGGCCGTGCCACCCGGCACATTGTCGAAGTACCCGGCAGAGTCGACCGGCTGGGGCCCCTCGGTGCCGAACTTGGAACTCTTGAGCAGGTAGAACTCGATCTCAGGGTGCGTGTAGAAGGTGAAGCCGGCATCCGCGGCCTTCTCCAGCGTGCGCTTGAGCACGTTGCGGGGATCCGCGATGGCCGGCTGGCCGTCAGGCGTCATGATGTCGCAGAACATGCGCGCCGTCGGATCGATCTCGCCGCGCCACGGGAGGATCTGGAACGTCGCCGGGTCGGGATGAGCGAGCACGTCGGCCTCATAGGAGCGGGTCAGGCCTTCGATCGCGGAACCATCGAAGCCGAGGCCCTCCGCGAACGCACCCTCCACCTCAGCCGGTGCGATGGCAACGGACTTCAGCGTGCCAACGACGTCGGTGAACCAGAGGCGGATGAACTTGATGCCACGCTCTTCGATGGTACGAAGGACGAAGTCCCGCTGCTTGTCCATGTGCTCCTCGTGGTCTCGACCGATTCTCGCCCCTGACCGGGGCGAAGATGCGCTATTAGGCTACTGGCTATGGGACGAATCCGCTTGGCACTCGCGCAGACAAATCCGGTGCTGGGCGACCTCGAAGGCAACTGCACGCAGGTGCTCGAGGCCGCTCGACGAGCAGCAGCCCAAGGGGCCGAGCTGCTGATCACAGGCGAGATGGCACTCTCGGGCTACCCGATTGAGGACCTCGCGTCCCGTCCGAGCTTCCTCACCGCCGCCGTGGATGCGGTCAATGTGCTCGCGAAGCGCCTCCAGGATGAGGGCCTCGGCGAGCTCGTCGTCATTGTGGGACACCCGGATGGCCCTCACGAGCCGCGCCTCCTCGGCACGAGCAACGCGCCCACGGCAATCGCGAAGAACTCGGCCAGCGTGCTCCACCACGGACACGTCAAGGCCACCTACTCGAAGCACCACCTGCCCAACTACTCGGTCTTCGACGAGTACCGCATCTTCATCCCCGGAGATGAGTTGCTCGTCGTGCGTGTGAATGACGTCGACGTCGCTGTTGTGATCTGCGAGGACCTCTGGAGGGATGGCGGACCTGTCGCGCGGGTACTTGAGGCGGATGCCGGTGTGCTGGCGGTGCTCAACGGCTCGCCCTTCGAACGTGACAAGGACGAGGTGCGGCTGCCTCTCGTCACGCGCCGGGCCGTCGAGACCGACACGATCGTCGCCTACGTGAACCTCGTCGGCGGCCAGGACGACCTCGTGTTCGACGGCGACAGCGTCGTGGTCGACGGAAGCGGCACGATCCTGGCCCGGGCGCCCCAGTTCCAGGAGCACCTGCTGGTCGTCGATGTCGACGCCGCCAGCGCTACCGATACGCCCTTGCCTCCCGAGGTGCACCGGATCGAGCTCACGGCTTCCGCACGCGCAAAGCCCGAGCTCAGCCGGGATGTCGCGGAGCTTCCCGATGACCGCGAACAGCTGTGGAACGCCCTCGTCCTCGGGCTTCGCGACTACGTCAGGAAGAACGGTTTTCGCAGCGTTGTCCTGGGCCTCTCGGGAGGGATCGACTCGGCCGTGTGCGCGGCGCTCGCCGTCGATGCGATCGGTGCCGATTCCGTCTATGGGGTGTCAATGCCAAGCAGGTACTCCTCCGAGCATTCGCGTTCCGACGCCGACGACTTCGCCGAGCGCACGGGAGTGCACTTCGAAACGCAGCCAATTGCGGGACTCGTCGCACCGTTCGAGGAGCAGCTCGGCCTCACAGGGGTCGCGGCCGAGAACCTCCAGGCACGCGTGCGCGCCGTGATCCTCATGGGCCTCTCAAACATGCAGGGCCACCTGGTGCTCACGACGGGCAACAAGACCGAACTCGCAGTGGGCTACTCGACCATGTACGGAGACTCGGTCGGCGGCTTCGCGCCCATCAAGGATGTGCCGAAGCTGCTCGTCTGGGAGCTCGCCGCGTGGCGCAACGAATTTGCGGCATCACGGGGCGAGGTGCCGCCCATCCCCGAAAACTCAATCACCAAGCCGCCCTCCGCTGAGCTCAAGCCGGGTCAGGTGGACGAGGATTCCCTCCCGCCCTACGAGATCCTCGATCCGCTGATCGATGCCTATGTGACACGCAAGCTCGGCGCTGCCGACGTCGTTGCCCTCGGTTTCGACCCAGCTATCGTTGACGAGGTCACCACGCTCGTCGACCGTTCGGAGTGGAAGCGACGGCAGGGCGCGATCGGCCCGAAGATCTCGGGGATGGCCTTCGGTCGCGACCGACGTCTCCCCGTCACCTATCGCCCGAGTCGGGCGGAGTGACGGAGCGCCGTCATAGAGTGGCCCCATGAGTGAAACCAGCGATGCTTCCACCCCCGCTCCCGTCAAGCGCGTGCGCACCCGGCACTTCCAGCAGGCGAAGGAACGCGGCATCCGCATCACCGGCTTGACGAGCTATGACTATCTGACTGCACGGATCTTCGACGACGCCGGTGTTGACTTCCTCCTTGTGGGCGACTCAGCAGGCAACACGGTCTTCGGCCACGACACGACCCTGCCGGTCACGATCGACGAACTCCTCCCGCTCACGCGTGCCGTCGCCATCGCAGCCAAGCGAGCGTTCGTCGTCGCTGACCTGCCGTTCGGCTCCTACGAGACCGGGCCCGACGAGGCCTTGCACACCGCGTTCCGCTTCATGAAGGAGACGGGTGCACACGCGGTCAAGCTCGAGGGCGGTGTGCGAAGTGCAGAGCAGATCCGCCGCATCGTCTCGGCAGGCATCCCCGTCATGGCGCACATCGGCTTCACGCCGCAAAGCGAACACGGCCTCGGCGGGCACATGATTCAGGGGCGTGGCGACCAGGTGAAGCAGCTGCTGGAAGATGCTCGCGCGGTGCAGGATGCGGGGGCATTCGCTGTCGTGCTTGAGATGGTTCCCGCGGATTCTGCCGCTCTTGTCACACAAGAACTTCGGATTCCCACAATCGGCGTCGGTGCTGGCCCAGAAGTCGACGGCCAGCTGCTCGTATGGACCGACTGGGCGGGACTCACAAGCGGTCGAATCCCCCGCTTCGTTCGCAAGTATGCTGATCTTCACGGTATTCTCACCGAGGCTGTGACCGCATTCCGATCGGATGTCGAGTCTGGCACCTATCCCGGCCCCGAGCACTCCTACGAATAGTCCGGCGCGGGGAGCCACCGAACCGAGAAAGTTTTCATGCACTCTGCACTAGACCCTGCCCTTGTGGCCGTTTATGACCGCGCTGTCGCCCGCAGCGCCGGCGAGACCGAATTCCATCAGGCCATGCGCGAAGTACTCGAGTCCATCGCGCCGGTGGTTGCAAAGCACCCCGAGTACATCGAGAGCGGTGTCGTCGACCTGCTCGTCGAGCCCGAGCGCCAGATCCTCTTCCGCGTGCCGTGGGTCGCCGACGACGGTCGCGTCCATGTCAACCGCGGATACCGAGTGCAGTACAACTCCGCCCTCGGCCCGTACAAGGGCGGTCTTCGCTTCCACCCGAGCGTCAACCTGAGCATCATCAAGTTCCTCGGCTTCGAGCAGATCTTCAAGAACGCGCTGACCGGCCAGGGCATCGGTGGGGCCAAGGGCGGCGCCGACTTCGACCCGCACGGTCGCTCCGACGCGGAGATCATGCGCTTCTGCCAGAGCTTCATGAGCGAGCTTTATCGCCACCTCGGCGAACACACCGACGTGCCCGCGGGCGACATCGGTGTCGGCTCGCGCGAGATCGGCTACCTGTTCGGCCAGTACCGTCGCCTCACCAACCGGCATGAGTCGGGCATGTTCACCGGCAAGGGCGTGCTGTGGGGCGGCGCCCAGGTGCGTACCGAGGCCACCGGCTACGGCGCCGTCTTCTTCATGGAGGAGATGCTCGCGAAGAAGGGTGAGGCGATCGAGGGTAAGACGGCCCTCGTCTCAGGCTCGGGCAACGTCGCGATCTATGCGATCGAGAAGATCCACCAGCTCGGAGGCCGCGCGATCACCGCTTCGGACTCGAGCGGCTACATCGTCGACGAGCACGGCATCGACCTCGACCTGCTGAAGCAGATCAAGGAGGTCGAACGCGGACGCATCTCGGAGTATGTGGAGCGTAGGCCCGGCGCGCACTTCGTCGCCGATCGACGCGTCTGGGAGGTGCCAGCGGAACTCGCCTTCCCCTCCGCCACCCAGAACGAACTCAATGAGGACGACGCGAAGAACCTGCTCAAGAACGGCGTCATGGCCGTCTCCGAGGGGGCGAACATGCCGACCACTCCGGAGGCCATCGCGCTTCTGCAGGAAGCCGGCGTGCTGTTCGCGCCAGGCAAGGCTGCCAACGCGGGCGGTGTCGCCACCTCAGCCTTGGAGATGAGCCAGAACGCGGCGCGCCAGCGGTGGAACTTCGCCAAGAGCGAGGACCGGCTTCGCACCATCATGAGCGACGTTCACCGTGCCGCGTATGAGGCAGCCGATCGCTACGGCGCTCCTGGAAACTACGTCGTCGGCGCGAACGCGAGCGGCTTCCGCCGGGTCGCAGACGCGATGATCGCGCAGGGGCTCATCTAGAACACAGACAGAGCGGTGGAGGAGGGCTCAGCGCTCGTCGCGGCCCTCTTCCTCCGCCCACCGACGCGAACGTTCCGCGATGATGTCGGGCGCTCGAAGAGCCTCGTCGCGCGTTGAGAACGGCCCCGCGCGATCGATCGCCGGGGACTTCATGCCCTCCTCGACCTCACCGGTTCTCGTGTTGTACCACCACTCGGACATGGCACCTCCCACTGTCGACCTAAGATCGATCCTATGCCCAAGGACTCAAACGGACACCTGATCCCGGGGTCGGTCTCCCCCAGGCGAACTGTTCCCGCCTCAATCACCAAGCCCGAGTATGTCGGCCGTCCCGCGCCCGCGAAGTTCACGGGTGGCGACGTGTATGCCCCCGAGCAGGTTGAGTTGATCCGCGAATCCGGGCGCATCGCGGCATCCGCCATCGAGTACGTGGCCGCGCACATTCGCCCCGGCGTCACCACTGAAGAACTGGACCGCCTGGGCCACGAGTACGTCGTGGAACACGGCGCCTACCCGTCGTGCCTCGGCTACCGCGGCTTCCCGAAATCGGTGTGCACCTCCGTGAACGAGGTGGTGTGCCACGGCATCCCCGATGACACCGTGCTGGACGAGGGCGACATCGTCAATCTCGACATCACGGCGTTCAAGAACGGCTTCCACGGCGACACCAACCGAACCTTCATCGTTGGTAACGCCTCCCAGGAGGTGACGGACCTCGTGAGCCGCACTGAGGAGGCGCTCGCACGCGGCATCAAGGCGGTCGCGCCCGGCAGGCAGGTCAACGTCATCGGCAGGACCATCGAGTCCTATGCACGCCGCTTCGGCTATGGCGTCGTGCGCGACTTCACTGGCCACGGTGTGGGCGCCGCGTTCCACTCCGGACTGATCATCCCCCACTACGATTCCGCGCCAGAATTCGACACCGTCATGGAGGTCGGCATGGTGTTCACGATCGAGCCCATGCTCACGCTCGGCACACACGAGTGGGACATGTGGAGCGACGACTGGACGGTTACGACGAAGGACAAGAGCATCACCGCTCAGTTCGAACACACGATCGTCGTGACAGAGCGAGGCGCCGAGATCCTGACCCTCCCGGCCGAGGGTGCCTGATGTCGGCGGCGATCGGGATCGACATCGGAGGCACGGGAATCAAGGCCGCGCTCGTGGACCTCGACAAGGGTGCACTCATCGGTGACCGCCACAAGGTATCGACGCCCGACGGCGGGGAACCTGACGACGTCGTGCAGGCGGCCGTCGACCTCTTGACCGAGATCGAGGACATCGACGACTCGATGCCGGTCGGCGTCTGCTTCCCCGCTGTTGTGCAGGGCGGTCGCACCATGTCGGCCGCCAACGTCAGCGACGCGTGGATCGGACTCGAGGCTGAGCAGCTCTTCGAAGGGGCGCTCGGTCGCGACATCCACTTCGTCAATGATGCCGATGCCGCAGGGTTCGCTGAGGCGCGCTACGGTGCCGCCAAGGATGTCGCCGGGCTCGTGATCATGACGACACTCGGCACGGGAATCGGCACGGCCCTCATCAACGACGGAGCACTCGTGCCCAACGCCGAGCTGGGTCATCTCGAGATCGACGGAGTCGATTGGGAGACCGTGGCATCCAACTCCGCCCGCGAACGCGAAGAATTGAGCTGGAGTGAGTGGGCGGAGCGCCTGCAACGCTTCTACTCGCAACTGGAACGGTATTTCTCCCCCGAGCGCTTCGTCGTCGGAGGAGGCGTGTCCAAGCACCACGACGAGTTCCTGCCGCTCCTCGACCTGCAGACCGAGATCGTGCCGGCGGCGATGCGCAACAACGCGGGCATCATCGGTGCGGCGGCCCTGGCTGGGCTCCCGAAGGGACGGTGACGCCTCAGCCGCGGCTGCGCTGAGGCGAATGGGCCGGCTGATACGCCGGGTTCTGTTCACACCGTGAGGTGCTGGACGGCCATCTATCTCGGGGCTACGTTGCCGCAGCCCTCCAGCGGTCTACCCGGAAGCTGAGCGAGCAGCCCGTAGCGCTTCCTGTCTGACCTTGCTCCGGACGAGGTTTACCCAGCCAGCCCGATCACTCGGGCCGCTGGTGGTCTCTTACACCACCGTTTCACCCTTACCGCTGGCCGAAGCCAGTGGCGGTCTGCTTTCTGTTGCACTTTCTCGCGGGTTGCCCCGGGTGGGTGTTACCCACCGTCCTGCTCTGTGGAGCCCGGACGTTCCTCGGCGCCGGGCTGCCGAAGCAACCCTGGCGACGCGACCGTCTTGCCGACCCATTCGCTCGCCCAGTCTAACTACGAGCGCGCGCCACGGGCGCCCGCTCCGTCTGCGCTGGCTAGAGACCGGACTCGTCGGTGCGAACGAGGATGGCTTCGGAGTCAGGACACATGATGACGTCGTCCGGAGCCGCCGCCCTGATGCGCGCCATGTCACTCTCCGTGAGGCGCACACCGCTCGCGGACGACACTCCGCCACGAAGGTGCGATGCTCCTGCTCCATAGCGCTCACGCTGGCGCTCGTAGAGCGCGAGGAGTTCATCCGGAATCGTCGCGGCGATCTCCGTGCGGTTCGCCTGCGCATGCTTACGTTCGTTCTCAATGGAGGCGAAGGCGATATCGCGCTCCTCCTCGACCGTGCGGATCTCCTCGAGCACCGCGTCCCGCTGTCGCTTGCTCTCTTCGGCCTGCACCTCAAGACCCTCGAGTCGCTCCATCACGCCGAGTTGGATCTCCTCCAGGTCGTCGCGCCGCCGACGCAGCGATTCGATCTCGTGTTCGAGACCCGCGACATCCTTCGCCGAGGAGGAACCGGCGATCCGCTCCGCGTCGCGCGCCATGCGGGCCTCGACGACGGCAACATCGGACTCGACCCTTCCCAATTCCAGGCGCGCGTCTTCGACGGCGCCCATGTCGGCGAGGAGCTGTTGGCGCAGGCGCTCCGACTCGACCGTCAACTCCGCGAGCCGCGCCAGCTGAGGGATCGTCTTCGTCTGGTGCGCGAGCTGCTGCAGGCGCATGTCGCTGGCCTGCAGCGACAACAGCGCAGCCTGGGATTCGGGTGTCGCCTTGAGCGCCATAGTCACACTTTCTGTAGAGAGGTGGGTCGTGCTCACTGCACGATGCAGAAGTCCCAGGGGTCGGTGCGCAGTTCGCTGACGGTGACCGTCACGCCGGGAAGGGCGTCGCGCAACTGCTCGGCCGCGGTGTCGAGCCAGAGCCACTCCGACGCCCAGTGGGAGACATCGATGAGCGCAGGACCGTGCCCGAGACGCAGTGCCTCGCGCGCTTCCGACGCCGGGTGGTGTCGCAGGTCTGAGGTGATGTAGACATCCGCATCCGTCACCGAGGGATGCCCGAGAAGCGAGTCTCCCGCGCCCGCGCACAGTGCCACACGGGACACGGGGCGTTCATAGTCACCCGCGACGCGGATGCCGGAGGCAGTCGCGGGCAGGATGTCGCCGAGGCTGCGGGCGAGGCGCCCAAGGGTCGTGGGCTGCGGCAGCCGGCCAGTGCGGCCGAGACCACGCGACGCGATCGTCCCGGGGACGATCGGCGCCAGGTCTTCGAGCCCCAGCCGCGAGGCCAGGGCCGCCGAGGTGCCGGATTCGACGACATCCGCATTGGTGTGGGCGGCGATCAGGGCGCAACCACCACGGATGAGCCTCGCCACGACCGCGCCCTTGTAGCGGTCCTCTGCCACTGAGGTGACGCCCCTGAGCAGGAGCGGGTGATGCACGAGGAGCAGGTCGGCGTCGGCGGCAACCGCTTCCTCCGCCGTATCGAGCACGGCGTCAACGGCGAGGTGGATCCGCTCGACCGTGGCACCTGGATCACCTGCGAGGAGCCCCACCGCGTCCCATGACTCGGCGCCCGCTGCAGGCCACAGGGTCTCGACCGCGTGGGTCACCTGATTGACAGAAACTGGCATCCAGTAATTCTATCGACGAGAGCGTCGGTCAACGGCTCGCGCGCTCCTGTGCACGGATGCGAGGGACGCCAGCGACGAGGGGCGCGAGCAGGCCGAGCACAAGCGCGATGATGACGCCGATGTCGCTCACCGCCAGTGCGCTCTCTGCCGTGACGCCGAGGAGCGGCCAGAGGTATCCCTGCCAGTCGAGCCCGGAGACGGCCGCCGAGGTGAAGCCGAAACCGATAGCGGAGGCCAGCAGCAGCATCCCGAGATTGACCCAGTTGACGTCTCCATAGGTGCTGCGCCGACGCATGAGCGCAGCGCCATCGAAGCGCTCGTTGCGAATCATGAGGTCGCAGGCGAAGATTCCGACCCAGGCGGCGACGGGCACGGCAAGCGTGGTCACGGCGTCGACAAGGAGGTCCCGGATGCCGCTGCCTGCCGCGACAAGCGCGAGGCCGGCGGCGGCAGTGGCCGCAGCGATGACAAGCGTGCTCGCGCTCCGCGGCAGCGTCACACCCGCGGCCTGCAGCGAGAACCCGCCGGAGTACACCGTGAGCACGAGCGAACAGATGAGGCCGAGGGAGAGCGCAGCGAGCAGCGGCATGAGCGCCCAGGCCGGCAGCACAGAAGCGAGAGTGCCGAGCGGCTCAGAGGCAAGGTCGTCGAATTGGCCGCCTGATGCCGCAAGCAGCACGCCGTAGCCGAGGAGCAGGAGGGCAGGAATCGCCGCGCCAGCCATCGTGAACGCGATGGATGCTGCGCCGGAGCCACCGGGGCGCTGGTACCGCGCGACCTCCGAACCCGCGTTCGCCCACGCAAGGCCGAGCACGCTGAAGACGAGGACGGAGCCCGTGATGACCTGCGCCCACGACCCGTCGCCCACGAGCAGGGCGGCGCCGATGTCGATGCTCGACGCGGTCAGGGCCACCACGCCGACGATGAGCACGGCGCTGATGAGCCCCAACACGAGTGCGAAGCGCACGAGCAGCGCATAACCGAAGAGGGCAACTAGGGTCGCGATCACGACGGCGGCGCCGAGCGCTGCCAACCCGAGCCACGCGGGTGCGGACCCGCCGCTCGCGAGACGAGTCGTCTCCTGGGCAGCGACGGCGATCACCCAGAGGATGGCACCACCCCAGAAGACGCGGGTGATCACGGCGAGCAGCGCAGGCACAAGGTTGCCCACGACGCCGAATGCGGCCCGGGACACGACCATGGTGGGCTGGCCACTCCACTTGCCCGCGAGGGTCGCGAGGCCGAGCGGGAGGAGCGAGAGGGCGACACCGGCCAGGACGGCGACGAGCGCCTGCCGCACGCTCAGCCCCAAGCCGAAGATGACGGCGCCGACCCCGATGCTTGCGATGGAGGAGTTGACGGCGAACCACTGCCAGAACATCCGAGTCGCGCGGCCCGCACGATACTCCAGGAGCGTCGGCTCGCCATTGTTAGCTTCGAGCGAGAAGGCGCGCTGACGCACGACCGACTCGTCCGCGAGCACCGGAGCGTCGTCGTGGGGCGCCTGCGCTGGCTGTGGCAGGTCGCTCGGGAGCGGAATGGCTGCCGGTGCTTCGACCGCTGTGGGTGCCGGTTCCTGGCTCAGGATGCTCACCCAGTCCGTCTCGTCGACGTGCTGGGAATCTGCGAACTCGTCGTCGAGCAGCCGGCCTTCACCAGTCGACGGCAACGACGGCGCCGCAGCTGGGGCATCCGCGCGGCCCGGAACCATGGTTTCGGAGTCGCTGTCGGCGAAGGGATCATACGGGGCGGTGGGCACGTCTGCGGCGGAAGACGCGAAGGTCGGCTCCTGCATCGGAGGCGACGCGGGCTCGTCCGTGAGGAACGGGATCGTAAACCGGGCAGCGAAACGCTCTCGCGCGCTCTCAATTGCGCTCAGCGCCTCGTTCGTGCCGATAGCGCGGAGTGACCGCTCCCACGTCTCGAACTCCCGAGCGTCCTCGTCCCGGAGCTGCATCTGCACCTCGAGCTCGGCAAGCGCCCCTGCGACACCGATGTTCTCCGTCGTGCGGTTCAGGACTGAGGCGAGGGCGTCATCGTCGAGAGAACGCAGGCGGGGTGGCTCAGGCAGCTGAGAGCCTGGCGGGGGCACTGCCATGCTCCCGGGAGTCGGCGGAGGGGCCGTCTCGAGGAGCGACCCGAACGAACGGCCCGCTGCTTCGCCACCACTCGTTGGTGGCGCGAACGGTGCCGGCGGCTCCACGAGCGGCGGCGGCATGAGGTGCGCAGCCTCGAAGGAGTGCTCAGGTTCAGCGGAGTGCTCAGGCTCCGAGGAGTGCTCAGGCTCAGCGGAGTGCGCAGCCTCAGCGGAGTGCTCAGGCGCGAATGGCGCCGCGTCGATCAGCACAGGAGCCTCCGCACCCGGCTCCGGCTCCGGCTCCGGCTCCGGTTCCGGCTCAACGGCGAGTACTGGTTCAGGATCGGGTGAGGACGAGTCGATGGCCGAGGGGAACGGGTATAGGGCGAGGTCGCGCCACTCCCCCTGGCTCGGTGCATACTGCGGCGGCATTGACACGCGAGAGGACCCCGGCTCGTCAGAAGCGCCGACCGGTGGAACGGATGGCAGAAAGCCCTCGTCAAGGTCTACTGCCTCAGCAACGGCTGGCGGTCCGGTGGCAGTGGGCGTGGCGCTTTCGGTCTGCGCATCAGTGACGAACTCCCCGAGAGCACTCCCTCCAGCAGGCGATTCGACGACCGTCGGCTCCTCAACGGCCGGTTCCGGCCGTGTCTCGTGCATGAACGCCGCAAAGGGATACGGCTGCTGATCTGCGGCGACCTCCTGCGGCAGTTCGACACGCGATTGCGGCTGAGCGTCGTCCATGAGCGCTGCGAATAGGTCAGCCTCGGAGTACGACGCGGTGCGGGCACCGCCGTTGATCACCGGAATTGACGAGGTAACTGCGGCGACTTCCGCAGCGAGGGCGTCGGCCAGGGCATCGTCATCATGACGGTCGAGCTGTGAAGATGAGTCATCCGTGTGCTGCCACGTCGTGCGCCGACGGATCGGCTCTACGTCGGGGCCCCGGGCATCATCCATGGCCAAATACTAGCGATACGGAGCGCATTCGAAGAAGACTCACAGCACACAAGACTTGTATGTGGGCCCTGCCGGGATCGAACCGACGACATCCACGGTGTAAACGTGGCGCTCTACCAGCTGAGCTAAAGGCCCTCACGTCCCTGAGGGACGCGCTCCATAGTACAGGGCTGTGACCCTCAAGCCTTAGCTGACGGCGGCGATGGCCTCACGATAGGCGGTGAGGTCGCGCGCCTCGCCCGGGGCGTTGACGAACTTGGCGGCAATCACGCCATCACGGCCAATCACGAAGGTCGCCCGCGTGGCGATGCCCGGCCCTTCGAGGAACACGCCGTACTTCTGCGCGACCTCACCGTGGGGCCAGAAATCGCCGAGAAGCGTGAAGCTGTAGCCCTCCCGCTCCGCGAACTCGCGCAGTGTCGCCTTGTTGTTGACCGAGATCGCCACGAGCTCGACTCCCGCGTCGTCGAACATGGCCAGGTTGTCGCGCAGCTCGCAGAGCTCGCCCGTGCAGATCCCGGTGAACGCGAGGGGGAAGAAGACGAGCGCGACGGGCTTCGACTCGAGCAGGCGACTGAGTTCGATCGTCTGTCCGAACTGGTCCTCGAGGGAGAATTCCGGGGCGTTCTCGCCGATCTCTGCAGTCATCGATGCCATCCTTGCGTTGGTGCTGATTGGTGGGCGGATGCTCGAAACAGTATCGATCGCTGTTGGAATCATCCAAACCGGCGGCCTTGTCTGTAACTAGGATGGTGAAGCCCGCCCAACGTCGAGTCGAGACCCGGCCGCATGATGCGCGGGACCACAGTCCGCAGAGCTAAGTGAGGCAAGACCGTGACTATTCACGACCAGGACCCGTACTCGGTGAACCACATCGACGCGGACCCCGAAGAGACAGCCGAGTGGCAGGAATCCCTGGACGGGGTCGTCGCCGGACAGGGTCGCGGCCGCGGCCGCGAGATCATGCTGAGCCTGCTCAAGCGCTCGAAGGAACTGCAGCTCGGGGTGCCCATGGTGCCCACGACGGACTACATCAACACGATCGCTGCCGAGAATGAACCTGAGTTCCCGGGCGATGAGGACATCGAGCGCCGCTACCGCGCGTGGATCCGCTGGAATGCCGCCATCACCGTGCACCGCGCCCAGCGCCCCGACATCTCGGTCGGCGGGCACATTTCGACCTACGCATCCTCGGCATCCCTCTATGAGGTCGGCCACAACCACTTCTTCCGCGGACAGGACCACCCCGGCGGCGGAGACCAGATCTTCTACCAGGGTCACGCCTCCCCCGGTATGTATGCCCGCTCCTTCCTCGAGGGACGTCTCGGCGAGGAGCAGCTCGACAGCTTCCGGCAGGAGAAGTCCCGCGCACCCTACGGGCTCTCGTCCTATCCGCACCCGCGCCTCATGCCGAACTACTGGCAGTTCCCCACCGTCTCGATGGGTCTCGGCCCGATCAACGCGATCTACCAGGCGCAGACGAACCGTTACCTGACCAACCGCGGCATCAAGGATCTCTCGGACTCGCAGGTCTGGGCCTTCCTCGGCGATGGCGAGATGGACGAGGTGGAGTCACGCGGCGCACTGCAGCTCGCGGCGAACGACGGGCTCGACAACCTCAACTTCGTCATCAACTGCAACCTCCAGCGCCTGGACGGACCGGTACGCGGCAACGGCAAGATCATCCAGGAGCTTGAAAGCTTCTTCCGCGGTGCTGGCTGGAACGTCATCAAGGTCGTGTGGGGCCGCGAATGGGACGACCTCCTTGCCCGCGACCACGACGGCGCGCTCGTCAATCTCATGAACGTGACGCCGGATGGCGACTACCAGACCTACAAGGCGGAGGACGGCGCCTACGTGCGCGAGCACTTCTTCGGCCGCGACCCGCGCACCCTCGAGCTCGTCAAGGACTACACCGACGAGCAGGTCTGGGGCCTCAAGCGTGGTGGCCACGACTATCGCAAGGTCTACGCGGCCTTCAAGGCGGCATCCGAGCACAAGGGCCAGCCGACCGTCATCCTCGCCCACACCATCAAGGGCTACGGCCTCGGCAAGTCCTTCGAGGGTCGCAACGCGACGCACCAGATGAAGAAGCTCACGCTGGCCGACCTCAAGCAGTTCCGCGACGAGATGCGCGTGCCGATCTCGGATGCCCAGCTTGAGGAGGACCCGTACCGCCCGCCGTTCTACCACCCTGGGGAGCGCGACGAGGCAATCGAGTACATGCACGAGCGCCGGCGCACACTCGGCGGCTACCTGCCGGAGCGTCGTTCGCGCTACACGCAGGTGTCGGTGCCGGATGCCTCGACCTACGACGTCGTGCGCAAGGGTTCCGGCAAGCAGGAGATCGCCACCACCATGGCGTTCGCCCGCCTGCTGAAGGACCTCCTCCGCTCGAAGGACTTCGGTGCTCGAATCGTGCCGATCATCCCCGACGAGGCGCGCACCTTCGGTATGGATGCCTACTTCCCGACTGCGAAGATCTACAACCCCAACGGGATGCACTACACTTCGGTCGACCGGGAGCTGCTGCTCGCCTACAAGGAGAGCGTGCAGGGCCAGATCCTCCACACCGGCATCAACGAGGCCGGGGCCTTCGCCGCCTTCACGGGCGTCGGAACCTCCTATGCGACGCACGGCGAGCCGCTCATCCCTGTCTACGTCTTCTACTCGATGTTCGGATTCCAGCGCACAGGCGACGCGATGTGGGCGGCCGGCGACCAGATGGCACGCGGCTTCATCATCGGCGCGACTGCCGGTCGCACGACGCTGACGGGAGAGGGCCTCCAGCACGCTGACGGGCACTCGCCCCTGCTCGCATCGACGAACCCCGCTGTCATCACCTACGACCCCGCGTGGGGCTACGAGCTGGGGCACATCGTCAAGGCTGGCATCGAGCGGATGTACGGGGGCGAGCACCCGGACCCCAACGTCATGTACTACCTCACGGTGTACAACGAGCCGCTTCCCCAGCCCGCCGAGCCCGAGAACCTCGACGTCGATGGCCTGCTGAAGGGCATCTACCGCCTCAAGGCGAGCGAGGCATCCGGCCCCAAGGCACAACTGCTCGCCTCGGGCGTCTCGGTGCCGTGGGCACTCGAGGCGCAGGAGCTCCTCGCGAACGACTGGGGCGTCTCGGCCGATGTGTGGTCGGTCACCTCGTGGACCGAGCTTCGACGGGAGGGCCTCGAGGCCGACGAGCACAACTTCATGAACCCGGGCGGCGAGCAGCGGGTCCCCTATGTCACGCAGAAGCTGCAGGACAGCGAGGGGCCGTTCATCGCGGCGACGGACTTCATGCACGCCGTTCCCGACCAGATCCGCCAGTTCGTGCCGGGCGACTATGCAACGCTCGGTGCTGACGGATTCGGCTTCTCCGATACGCGTGCCGCGGCGCGTCGCTACTTCAAGATCGACGGACCGTCGATTGTCGTGCGCACACTGCAGTCGCTCGCGGCTCGCGGCGCCGTGGATGCCTCGCTGCCCGCACAGGCGATCGAGCGTTACAAGTTGCACGACGTCACGGCGGGCACGACCGGCAACGCCGGCGGAGAGAGCTAGGTGATCCGGTAACCGATGGCCGCACCCCGCACAAAGGCGCAGACACTCGCCTGGCTCAAGACCATGTCGGGCGAACTCGCGACAGCGACGCTCAAGCGACTCGAAGACACCCTCCCCTGGTACGGAGACATGCCCCCTGGGCGGCGCTCCGCCGTGGGAATGGTGGCGCAGAACGGCATCACATCGTTCATCCACTGGTATGACGACCCCACGTCGACACCATGGATCGCGGCCGATGTCTTCGGTGCCGCTCCTCGGGAACTGTTGCGCTCCGTCAGCCTCACGCAGACCCTGCAGCTCATCAAGGTGACCGTCGAGGTCGTCGAGGAGCGCATCAAGGGACGTGACGAATCACTCGCTGAGGCGATCCTCCTCTACTCGCGTGAGATCGCCTTCGCCGCCGCGGACGTCTATGCCAGGGCTGCCGAGGCTCGCGGCCTGTGGGATGCGCGCCTCGAGGCACTCGTCGTCGACTCGATCCTCAGTGGCGAGTATGACGACGAGCTGCCCAGCCGCATCGCGGCACTCGGGTGGCACGGTCACGGAGAGGTGTCGGTGCTCGTCGGCACCGCCCCCAAGATGCTCGATGTCGACATGCTGCGCCGCACGGCGCGTCACCTCGACGCCGACGTGCTCATCGGTGTGCAGGGCAGCCGTCTCGTGCTCGTCATCGGCCGGGCTACGCCGTCTTCCGAAGAGCCCGAGGAAGCGGCATCCGAGAACCGCATCTCCTTCCTCGACATTGCTCGTGCCCTCGAGCCAGGCTTCGGCGAGGGCTACCTCATCCTCGGCCACGAGGTGCCCTCGCTCGTCGAGGCGTCACGGAGCGCGAAGGCGGCGCTCGCCGGTTTCGCGGTCGCACGCTCGTGGCGGAATGCCCCGCGTCCCGCCCTGGCCGATGACCTGCTGCCCGAGCGCGCCCTCGCGGGCGACCCCCTCGCGCGATCGACCCTGATCAATCGCATCTACAAGCCGCTGCAGGCCCACTCGACCGAGCTGCTCGGCACGCTCTGGTGCTACCTCGACAACGGGCGTTCACTCGAGGCGACCGCCCGCGAGCTCTTCGTGCACCCGAACACCGTGCGATACCGGTTGAAGCGCGTCTCCGAGGTGATCGGATGGGATGCCACGGGTGCGCGCGAGTCCCTCATCCTGCAGGCGGCACTCATAGTCGGATCCATCGCGGAGACCGAGCACCTCCCCCGTCGACGCCCGCACCACTGACACGAGGACTGACGACACCTCCAAGGGTTTCGCGAAATCTTCGTCGGCTTCCCCACAGCAATCTCGACACGGATAGGGAGACTAGAGAAGTGATCGTCATCATCTGCCCAGGACAGGGCTCCCAGACACCCGGGTTCCTTGCCCCGTGGCTCGCTGAGCCCGCGATGGCGACGCGCCTCGACGAGCTCTCCGCGGCCGCAGGCGTGGACCTCGCCGCGCACGGCACCGTCTCAGACGCCGACACGATTCGCGACACGGCAATCGCCCAACCCCTCATCGTTGCCGCCGGCATCCTGACCCTTGAGGCCCTGCTCGACGGGCGGCGCGACCGCGTGGGCGGCATTGCGGGCCACTCGGTCGGCGAGTTCACCGCCGCTGCCGGCGCAGGCGTGCTGAGCGGCACGGATGCGGTTCGCCTCGTCGCCGCGCGCGGCGCGGCCATGGCTGAGGCGGCCGCCGCCGCACCCACCGGCATGAGCGCCGTTATCGGGGCCGACCAGGACGAGCTGCTCACACGCCTCGACGAGCTCGGACTCGAGCCCGCCAACTTCAATGGGGGCGGCCAGATCGTCGTCGCCGGGGAGCTCGACGCACTCGAACGCCTCAAGAGCGAACCTCCCGCTGGGGCCCGCGTCATTCCCCTCCAGGTCGCGGGAGCGTTCCACACCCGTCACATGGCCCCCGCCGTGGACCGCCTTCGCAACGCCGCCAGCAACGTCACCGCCAGCGACCCCTCGCTTGCGCTGTGGACCAACCGTGACGGCTCGCAGGTGAGCGACGGCGCCACATTCGTGGACCTCCTCGTCGGGCAGGTCTCCTCGCCCGTACGCTGGGATCTCACGATGGAATCATTCGCAGCGCAGGGCGTGACTGGCCTCATCGAGGTGGCCCCCGCGGGCGCCCTCGTCGGGCTCGCCAAGCGCGCGCTCCGCGGCGTGCCGACCGTCGCCATCAAGACCCCGGACGACCTCGCAGCAGCACACGATCTCATCGATGGGAAGTCATGACCGCCCCCACACTCACCCAGTCCACCGGCGCGCAGTACACGCGCATCTACAGCTATGGCGCCTCCCGCGGAGACCTGGTCGTTCCGAACCAGGACCTCGTCGGGCCGATCGACTCGAGCGATGAGTGGATCCAGCAGCGCACGGGCATCATCACTCGCACCCGCGCATCCGTCGGCATCCTGGCTGTCGACATGGCGACGGATGCCGCGCGCGAAGCGATCGAGAAGTCGGGCGTTGCCCCCGAACAGATCGACCTCGTCATCGTCGCGACGATCAGCAACGTGCAGCAGACGCCGTCGATCGCCGCGGTCGTCGCCGACAGGGTGGGCGCGAACCCCGCCGCCGCCTACGACGCCAATGCAGCCTGCGCCGGGTTCAGCTACGCCGTCACGCAGGCGGATGCGCTCATCCGCAGCGGTGGCGCCCACTACGCCCTCGTGATCGGTGCCGAGAAGCTCTCGGATGTCGTCGACCCCACCGACCGTTCCATTTCCTTCCTACTGGGCGATGGCGCCGGCGCCGTCGTGATCGGGCCGAGCGAGTTCCCTGGCATCGCCGCGCCGGTGTGGGGCTCGGATGGTTCCAAGGCCGCCGCGGTGGGCATGAACGCGACGCTCGTCGACTACCGCGATGGCGACGCCGCCTGGCCGACCCTGCGACAGGAGGGCCAGACGGTCTTCCGCTGGGCCGTCTGGGACATGGCGAAGGTCGCGAAGCGTGCCATCGAGGCCGCCGGCATCACTCCGGATGACCTCTCGGCGTTCATCCCCCACCAGGCCAACATGCGCATCATCGATGAGTTCGCGAAGCAGCTGAAGCTCCCCGAGACCGTCGTCATCGCGCGAGACATCGCGACGACCGGCAACACCTCTGCCGCCTCGATTCCGCTCGCGACCCACCGCCTCCTTCAGGAGCATCCCGAACTGAGCGGCGGACTCGCCCTCCAGATCGGCTTCGGCGCTGGGCTCGTCTTCGGCGCCCAGGTCATCGTTCTGCCCTAAACTTGCCCACGGTCATACGACACCCCCAAGGAGAAAACACATGGCACTGTCAACCGAAGAAGTTCTTGCCGGCCTCGCCGAGCTGATCAATGACGAGACCGGAATCGCAACCGACACGGTTGAGCTCGACAAGTCGTTCACCGACGACCTCGACATCGACTCCATCTCGATGATGACCATTGTCGTCAACGCAGAAGAGAAGTTCGACGTGAAGATCCCGGACGACGAGGTCAAGAACCTGAAGACGGTCGGCGACGCCGTCAACTTCATCGTCGCCGCTCAGGGCTAGAACAGCCACACGCTGCTCACTGTGCGGGGTCGATCCGGAACCTCGGGTCGACCCCGCTGAAGTGCTCGCACCGCAGCCATCGATCGCGCACGGTGCGCGGTCATCTGTTTTCGACAGAGAGATTCGATATGACCAAGAAGATCGTTGTCACCGGCCTAGGCACCACCTCCCCCCTCGGCGGGAACGTTGCCGACACCTGGCGGGCACTCCTCGCCGGTGAGTCCGGCGTGCGCCCCCTCGAGCAGGAGTGGGTCGCAAAGTACGAACTCCCCGTGACATTCGCGGGACAGGCAAAGGTGCCTGCCGCTGAAGTGCTCGAGCGCGTCGAGACCAAGCGTCTCGACCCCAGCAGCCAGTTCGCCCTCATCGCGGCACGCGAGGCATGGGCCGACGCGGGCGCTCCCGAGATCGACCCCGAGCGCATCCTCGTTGACTTCGCCACCGGCATCGGCGGCGTGTGGACGCTGCTCGACGCCTGGGACACGCTTCGCGAGAAGGGCCCGCGTCGCGTGCTGCCCATGACCGTGCCGATGCTCATGCCCAACAGTGCAGCGGCAGCGATCAGCATGGATCTTTCCGCGCGCGGCGGAGCCCGCACCGTGGTCTCGGCGTGCGCATCCGGCACCGAGTCGATCGTGAACGCCTACGAGCACCTGCAGCTCGGCATCGCCGACATCGTCATCGCGGGAGGCACGGAGGCAGCGACGCATCCGCTGCCCATCGCCGCGTTCGCGTCGATGCAGGCGCTCTCGAAGCGCAATGACGACCCCCAGGCAGCCTCGCGCCCCTACGACATTGCTCGCGATGGCTTCGTGCTCGGCGAGGGCGCCGGTGCGATCGTGCTGGAGACCGAGGAGCACGCCCTGGCGCGCGGCGCACGCATCTACGCGGAACTCGCGGGCGGTGCGGTCACGAGTGACTCCCACCACATCACGGCGCCAGACCCCATGGGCTCGGGCGCGGCCCGCGCCGTGGCCACCGCCCTCGAGCAGGCTGGTGCGACGCCCGACGACGTCGACCACATCAACGCGCATGCAACGAGCACGCCGGTCGGCGACGTCGCCGAGTACAACGCGCTGCTGCGCATCTTCGGCGACCGCACCGGGAGCATCCCGGTGTCGGCCACGAAGGCATCGACGGGCCACCTGCTGGGCGGCACCGGGGCGCTCGAGGCGATCTTCACGATCCTCGCCCTCCACGAGCGCACGGCGCCCCCGACCATCAATCTCACGGAGCAGGACCCCGAGATCCCTCTCGACGTCGTGACCTCGCCCCGCGACCTGGGTGAGAGGCCGCTGCTCGCGATCAGCAACTCCTTCGGCTTCGGCGGGCACAACGCCGTCGCCGCGTTCCGCAGCGCCTAGGCATCCGCGGGATGCGCATCGCGATCGTCAGCGACTATCTCCTCGACTACGTGGGCGGCGCCCAGACGTCGATGCTGCAACAGCGCAAGGCCTTGGAGGATGCGGGGCACGAGGTGCTGCTCGTCTCAGCCAAGCGGATGCGAGGGGCGCGCCTCCAGGCAGACGGTGACGAGCTGCATGTGCGCCCGGACTTCGTGCTGCCTGCGCTGCTGTTGCCCGTCGTGCCCAATACTGCGCGCCTGCGGTCGATGCTGCGCCAGGTGTTCGAGCGCCAGCGTGTCGAGGTCGTTCACGTGCAGACGGAATTCGCGCTCGCGCACGCCGCGGCAGACGTCGCACGCGAGATGGGCATCCCCCTCGTGCACACCGTGCACACCTTCTACTGGGCGAGCGAAGGTCGCTGGCACGTGCCGCTCGCGCCCCTCGTGCGCACGCTGCTCGAGCGCTTCACGGGCACGCGTATCCCCCGGCTCGCACTGAGCCAGCGGGGCGGCTTCGATGACCTGCTGCGCAACCTGACGCTTGCGATGGCGCTCCGGGCCGACACCGTCGTGTCGCCCTCGGCGCACCAGGCGCGCGACCTGCAGGATGCGGGGGTGGCGGCACCCGTCGAGGTGGTGCCGAACCCCATCGCCACCTCCGGCCGCCCGTCTGTGCCGCTGTCGGATGAGGCGGCAGCGCATCCGTCGTTCCTGTGGGTGGCTCGATGCGAGGCCGTCAAGCGCCCCCTTGTGTTTGCAGAGGCGGCCGTCGCCGCGCTGCAGGCCGCCCCTGGGGCGTTCTCGGTCGACTTTGTCGGCGACGGCAGCGAACTGGCGGCCCTGCGCAGGGTGGTGGCCGATCGCCCCGAAATCCGGGTGCACGGCAACCTGCCGCACGAGCGAGTACTCCAGATGATGGACGAGTCGGCGATGGTGGTGCTCACCTCGCTCGGCTTCGACAACCAGCCCATGACGATCGCCGAGGCCGTGAGTCGACGGCGGGGCGTGCTGTACTGCGATCCGAAGCTTCGCGAGGGACTCGAGAGTTCCGGCTATCTCTCCGAGACTCCGGATGCTGCGGGGCTGGCGGCCGCTCTCACCGCGCTGTCGCACGACCCTGAGCGCGTGCTTGCGCTCTCCCGCGGTGCCGTGCGGGACCGGGAGCTCTTCGACCCGGCCCGCTACGTGGCGCGAATGCTGCCCATCTACGCAGCCTGAGCGGCCAGCTCAGAGAGGGACTCAGCGGGTACGGTCAGCCGACCTTGTGCAGCCACACCACCTGGTTGGAGTCGCTCGCGTGGCGGAACGCCTCGAGCTCGTCATCCCACGCCTGGCCCAGTGCGAGTCGCAGTTCGCGGTGCAGCTCGAAGGCGTCGGAGCCAGCAACCTCCATTGCGTAGCGGATGCGGTCCTCGGGAATGACGACATTGCCAGCCGTGTCAGTCTGGGCGAAGAAGATCCCAAGGTCGGGAGTGTGGAGCCACCGTCCACCGTCGCTGCCGGGAGTCGGATCTTCGGTGACCTCGTAGCGGAGGTGCTCCCAGCCGCGGAGCGCGGATGCGAGGGCAGCGCCGGTGCCCTGCTCACCCTCCCAGTAGAACTCGGTGCGGAGCGAGCCCTTCAGGACGGGCTGTTCGGCCCAGTCGAAGCTGACGGCGCGATCAAGAGCGCGACCTGCGGCCCATTCGATATGCGGGGCAAGCGCGCGAGGAGCGGAGTGCACAAAAAGCACCCCGCGTGCAGTTGCTGCAGCCACAATCTCTCCATTCCCTTTGGTGCGACTTCCCCATCGACCACTGGAATGCAGGCTGCGTGCAGCGAAACTCTTCAATTATGGCGCGAACGCCTCCTTGAAGTATGCCGGAACATGGGGACTAATCACAAGCCTGTCATTCCCCATCCGTCATCGATTCAAAGACGCTTGTCAGCTGTCGTCATCGATCACTTGGCGTCGGCGTAACTCCTGACCGCCGCAATCGTGAGGGGAAAGCGGATGGGCAGCTCTCCGAAGAGCAGCCTCCCCGCCTCGGATGCCGCTTCTGCCACGGCCCTGGACACTTCATCTGCCAGTGCATTCGGGGCGTCGATGACGAGCTCGTCGTGGAGAAAGAACACGAGGCGGGGGCCATGGTCCGTGGCGTCGAGCGCGTGGAGGCGCTGGCGCAGCGCCGCCATCCAGCACAGCGCCCACTCCGCGGCGGTGCCCTGCACGACAAAGTTGCGGGTGAAGCGACCCCACGAGCGCGCGGCCGAGCGGGCACGCTCCTGCACACCGCTTGATACACCCTCGGCGCTCGCGAGCGACTGGAGCTCGCGCCACTCCGACCCGGGCAACGGCGAGCCGCGCCCCAGGAGTGTCGAGACCCGCTCGCCCCGCTCCCCCGCTCGTGCCGCCGCCTCCACGAGCGCTATCGCTCGGGGGTAGGCACGGGCGAGCGAGGGCATGAGCCGCCCGCTCTCACCCTGCGTCGCGCCGTACATGGCGCCAAGCATGGCGAGCTTCGCCTGTTGCCTTGTCGCGACCGCACCCCGCTCGACGATGCCCGCGTAAAGATCACCCTGCGCGCCGGCCTCGACCATGCCACGATCCCTCGCCATGGCGGCGAGGATGCGCGGCTCGAGTTGAGCAGCATCCGCCACGATCAGGATCCGACCTGGGTCAGCAAGGACAGCACTCCGTACCTGCTTCGGCAGCTGCAGGGCTCCCCCACCGCCGCGGCTGGCCCAGCGCCCCGTCACGACCCCGCCGGGAACATAGTCCGGGTGGAACCGACCGTCGCGCACGTTGCTGTCGAGCCACTGCCACCCGTTCGCGCTGTGAAGCCGCGCGAGCGACTTGTACTCGAGCAGGAGAGGCACCACCGGATGCTCGACGCGCTGCAACTCCCACTTGCTGGTCGACTCGACCTGCAGCCCGGCACGTCGCAACGCCTTCAGCATGGCCGCCGCGGAATCCGGATTCACCTCGGGTGCACCCAGCGCGGCACGGATGTCGCGGGCAAGCGCCTCCATGCGCGCCGGCCTCTCGCCCGCCCTGGGTCGCGGGCCGAGTTCGCGCACCAGCAGTTGCTCGTGCACGTCAGCGCGCCACGGCAGGCCGACATGCCGGATCTCGGCTGCGACGAGGGAACCCGCCGACTCCGCGGAGAGCAGGAGACCAAGTGCCTTGGGCGTGGCTCGACGCTGGCGCGAGAACTCCTCCACGGGATCGACGCCGGGGAGGCCGTGAACGGGCTCCAATTCGAAGAGCGCATCGGCGGCGGGCTGTGTGGGCCCGTCGCCGGGTGGCTCATCGAGCGCGTCGTGCGGGGCTGTCGCGACATCCGCTGTCTCCGTGTGCGGCGAACCACGGAGGATGGCGCGGCTCAGGCGCAGGTCGACGCAGCGCTCCACGCGCACACCGGCGTCGAGCAGGGACGGGTACCAGCGGTCGGTGTCGTCCCACACCCATCGCGGCCGCTCGCGCTCTCGCCGCGCCACCTCGGCCGCGAAGGCGCTCGTGGGCACGTCGTTCGACTCACGCGGCGTGCCCGCATCGTCCAGTGTCGTGAGCCGCACCCCCGAAGGGACGGAACTCGCGACGATGTGCACCAGCCAAGTCTGGCGGATGCCACCGACAGGCGGTCCCGAGACACTCCCGCGCTACACGCGAACCCACTAGTGGAGCAGAGACCCGTCCTTCGCGAGGACATTCTTCTCGCCCGCCTCGATCGGCACGGCGAACCGATTCTGCTTCGGCGGCATGGGGCAGTTGAAGGCGTAGGAGAAAGCACAGGGGGGCAGCACGGCGAGGTTGAAGTCGAGCGTGATCGTGCCATCGGGGTTGGGCGCGACGAAGAGGAAGCGTCCGACACTGTAGGTGCTGTCACCGTTCGTGGCGTCGGCGAAGACGAGTTGGAGCGCGCGCCCCGACTTGAATGCGGCCAGGTTGTATTCCGTGCCGTCCTTCTCGAAGGAGATCTCGCCCGGGATCACCATCTCGCGCGTCTTGCCGTCGTCCTTGAGGTGCTCGAAGCCGAGGGTCGTTCCCTCCGGGTTCTCGCGGAAGGTGCCCGTGATGACCCAGTCGGGGTTGAACGGGTACGCGTCGATTGTGCCGAAGTTCTGGATCGCCTCGGAATCGGCGTCCCACACGCGCAGCGCATAGCCGCCGTCGACCGCGATCACGAAGCCGCTCACGGTGTCGCTGAAGCTGATCGAGGACGGCGACTCGGAGTCCTTGCCGCGCACGGTGACCGAACCATCGACGAGTTCGCCATCGACGCGGATGCCATCGGCCGCAGCGGCCGTCAGCTGCACCCCCGATCCGCCCTCAGCGAGCGGCGCCCATGTTCCCGGCACGCCCCACACGGTCTGCTCGGAGTCGATGAGCTGCGTCGTCGTGAGCGCCAGGCTGCCCTGGGGCTGGTTGACCGACTCGTCGCGCCGGCGGCGGAAGGTGGCAAGACGGGCTTCGGGTGTCATGGTGTCGGTCATAGGGTCAATCCTCTCGGCTGTCACGGGATGCAACGCGGACGTGCGCCGCGTGTTCCGTCTGGACACAAAAAAGTCGGCCCCCGCCGAGTGGCGGGGGCCGACGAAGTCTCACGTGACGCATCGCACGATAGCGATGCGCTCAGTCAAACTCAGAGGGGGCGGATGTTCTCCGCCTGCGGGCCCTTGGGGCCCTGAGCGAGGTCGAACTCGACCCGCTGGTTCTCGTCGAGCGAGCGGTAGCCGCTCGTCGCGATCGCCGAGTAGTGTGCGAACACATCGGGGCTGCCGTCTTCGGGGGCGATGAAGCCGAATCCCTTTTCAGCGTTAAACCACTTAACGGTTCCTGTTGCCATTTTTTCTTCTCCTTCAGGAGCTCTTCGCGTGACTCCGACCTCCGGAGCCACTCGTCGCGGTGATCATCGTCCGCTCCCGAAAGAAACCCGTGCCAGCCTGTGAGGGCCAGAACGGTCAATCAAGATCTGCGAGGTACTGCAACTGCTATCTCCGACCCTAGTGCACAGGGCTCGGAACGCAATAGGTATTCGCATGCATTGACCTTGGGTTCACAGACTCGACATCTCGCGTGCAACCCGGGGAAGGGTCACTGGGAGGCGGTCGCGGGGCGTTCCTGCCGCGGCATCCGCAGTCCGAACAGTGACGCCGCGAGCAGCAGGACGGCGGCGGATGCGAAGGCGGCCGGGTAGGACACCGCGTCGAGCAATGCCCCGGCGACGAGCGGACCGACGATCGCGCCGGCATCCGAGAATGCGGAGAAGACGGCGACCGGACGCGCGTTGCGGGGCCCAGCCGCGTCACCGAGCGCAGCGGCAGGTGCGGTGCCCATGAAGGCGGCGACCACACCGTAGGCACACAGGAGCACGATCAGCAGCGGCAGGCTTCGCACGAACGGGATCGCCATCATGAGCACGGCTGCCGCTGCGAAGGCGCCGATGATCGCCGGGCGACGACCCACCCTGTCGACGAAGCGCCCGGCCGGCCCGAGGGCGATTGTCTGCACGACGGCTGCGATCGCGAAGGCAACGCCCGTCCACACGGCGGTCTCGTGGAGCAGTTCCACGACGAGGACCGGGATGAGGGCGCTCCGCACGCCCATCGAGCCCCAGCCCTGCGCGAAGTTCGCGAGGCACGCCGCGATGAAGCGGGAATCGCGCACAACCTGCCGCATCGGGATGCGCGCGGCAGCGTCGGCGGATGGCCGGGCATCCACTCGGCTCAGTAGCACCAGGCCCACGAGCCCGGCGATCACGAGGGTTGCCGAGTAGAAGAAGAACGGCGCGCGGAGGGAGATGACCGCGAGGATGCCGCCGATGCCGGGTCCCGCCATGCCACCAATGAGAAAGCCCGACTGGTAGAAGCCGACGGCGCGCCCGCGCCGTTCGGGGGCCGTCGTGGCGAGCAACAAAGTCATGGCCGAGACCGAGAACATCGCCGAGCCGATGCCGCCGGCACCCCGCAGCAGGAGGACCTGCGGATAGTTCGCCGCGAGACCCACGAGGCCGCTGGAGACCGCGACGATACCGATGCCGATCGCGAGGATCGTGCGCTCGCCGCCGCGGTCAACGAGGCGGCCCACGAAGGGAGTCGCGATGAGTCTCATGAGCGCGAACGCCGACACGACCGCGCCGACCTCGAGAAAGCCGACGTCAAAGCTCCGCACATAGACGGGAAGCACGGGGATCACGACGCCGAAGCCAAGCATCACGAAGAATGCGATGACGCCGAGGATGATCACGTCGCGTTCGAGTCGCTCCCCCTTCTGCGGAAAGAACCGGGAGCGCAGGGCGGTCATCACGCAACAAGCCTAGGACGGGAGCCGACACCCAATTGCACCACGCGAGGGGCGGGCTCGCGGAAGACGGGACAAGAGTAGGGCGGACGGGACTTGAACCCGTGACCGACGGATTATGAGTCCGCTGCTCTAACCAGCTGAGCTACCGCCCCGTGGCCACCCGCGGAGTCAGGGAGCTGGCTCGCCAAGGGTGACATCGGCCGCCGGATCTGCGACCGCTTCCCCACGATACAGGCTCTCAAAGGTGTTCAGCGTGCGCTCGATGTCGTGCGCCTCGATCAGCTTGAGACTGGCGCGCTTGAGCTGTAGCGCCTCGTCCCAGGGCATCCGGAGCACACGCGTGAGCTTGTCTGCCAGGTCATCAGCGTCACCGGGCTCGAAGAGGAAGCCGTTCTCGCCGTCGTGCACGAGATGCGGCAGCGCCATCGCGTCGGCGGCCACGACGGGCAGTCCCGAAGCCATGGCCTCCATCGTGGCAATGCTCTGCAGCTCCGCAATGGAGGGCATCGCGAAGACCGAGGCGCGCGTGAGCACGGCACGGAGGTCTTCGTCACTGACGTACCCCGTGAAGTTGACGTTCGAGCGGATGCCGAGCGAGACAGCGAGCTGCTTGAGCGCCGCGAGCTGGTCACCACCGCCGACGATGTCGACCTTGGTGTCGAGCGCGGGGTCGAGCTTCGCGACGGCACGCAGGAGCACGTCGATGTGCTTCTCCCCCGTCACACGCCCAACAAACACGATGCGGTGTTCCTTCGGCTGCTCGAAACTGGGCGTGTAGAGGCTCGCGTCGATACCGCAGGAGATCGCGTGCACGCCCTTGACCGTGGTCTCGTGCTCGAGGAACGCCGCGGCCTTCTTGGTGGGTGTCGTGACCGCCGCGCACAGCGCGAAGGTGCGCGACGCATCCGCCCATACCGCTCGAATAACGGGCTTCTGCAGAAACTTCGGCAGCAGCGCGTGCTCGATCATGTTCTCTGGCATGAAGTGGTTGGTGCCGATGACACGGATGCCGCGCTTGCTCGCCTGCCGAGCGAGTCCGCGGCCCACGACGATGTGCGACTGGATGTGCACGACGTCGGGCTTGACCTCGTCGAGGATGCGAGCCGCATGGGCCTGCGACCGCCAGGGCAGCACGAACCGCAGCCAGTCATGCGGATACCAGCGCCAGGAATAGACGCGGTGGACTGTGAACTTGGCGCCGTCGTGTTCCTCGGTGAAGCGACCGTGGCGTCGGCTGAATGCGGGCGCCTCCACGACCACCTCGTGGCCTCGCTGCGTGAGGCCAGCGGCGAGCCGTGCGGCAAAATTCGCAGCACCGTTCACATCGGGGGGAAAGGTGTCGCACCCGATCAGCACACGCAGCGGCGACTGCTGCGAGAGCGTCGAGTCGGGAGCAGCTTGATGTTCTTGCACGCGGATGGGTTCCTTTTTGTGGTGTACCGCCTGGCGGCAGGGCGCGGCCCGGGTGGGGCGGAAAGCTCGAACCAACCTACCGCAGGCGCGACTGATCCCCCGGTCAGGCGCGCGACTGTGGATGATGCCGCGCGAGCATGAATACTCCGCGCACTGCGAGGGCACCCGCGACAAGGAAGACAAGGAGCACCGACCAGTGAGCGTCGTTCGCCTCACCCAACACCGCAATGCCGATCGTCACGGCAATGATGGGATCAACGACCGTGAGTCCGGCGATCACGAGGTCAGGCGGGCCCGAGGAATAGGCATTCTGCACGAAGTAGCCACCCAGCACCGTGCCGATCAAGAGCGCGATGAGCGCGGCGAAGGTGAGCCACTCGAAGTCACCCGTCTTGATGCGATCGATGACGACCTTGGCGAGCGTCGCGACAAAGCCGTAGAGGATGCCTGCGCCAAGGATGTACATGAGCGCCTTGAGCCGACTGCGGTAGACCGCGAAGAGGAGGGCGAAGGCGATCGCGACGGCAGCCAGGATGCCGAGGATTACCAACACCTGCGTATCGCTCACGGGGTGGGAACGCGTCGTGAAGGCAGCGACACCGACGAAGAGGGCGACGCCGACGACACAGAACGCAATCGCCCGGATGCTGACGCCATCGAGCTTGACCTTGGACACCCGAGCGTTCAGCACGGCCGTGATGACGAGGGCGACGGCGCCGAGCGGCTGTACGAGCGTGATGGGTGCGAGATAAAGGCTCGTCAGCTGGAGCACGACTGCGAGTCCGAGCATGGCGGTGCCGATGAGCCACGAGGGGCGCCCCGCAAGGTGCGCGAGCTGTCGCAGGCTGAGTCCGGCCGTCTTCGCAAGCGGTTCGAGGGTTTCGACGCCTGCCGCCTGCACCTCGGCTATCGCGCGTGCCTCAACCTTCGCGACGCCTCTGTGCTGCAGTTGCGCGCCCACGGCGAGGAAGACGGCACCGAGCAGCGCGACGGGGATTCCGAGGTACTGCAAGGGGGTCAGGGACTCCACCGCGAGAGAGGTCAGGTCTGGCAGCACGTGACGACACTACCGGCTGGCACCACGATATTCTTGCCGAATGGCCGTGCTTCCGATCGTCATCACGGGTGACCCCGTACTCCACACCCCCGCAGGGCCTGTCAAGGACTTCGACGACGCGCTCCGCAGCCTCGTCGACGACATGTTCGAGACGATGGATGCCGCGCCCGGCGTCGGCCTCGCGGCACCGCAGGTCGGGGTGCCGCTGCGCGTCTTCGTCTACGGCTGGATCGACGATGACGACATCGAGTATCGCGGAGTCGCCATCAACCCGGAGCTGTGGCTCAGCCCGCTCTCAACCGCGCCACTGCACGACATGGCGGAGGCGGAGGGCTGCCTCTCGGTGCCCGGGGAACGCTACCCGCTCCGGAGAGCACACCGCATCATCCTCCGCGCCCTCGACCTCGAGGGCCAGCCCTACGAGATCACCGCCGATGGTTGGCTTGCCCGAATCTTCCAGCACGAGTATGACCACCTCGACGGCGTGCTCTACGTCGACCGGCTGGGCCATGCCAATGGCAAGGCTGCGGCGAAGGCGGTCAAGCGCGCAGGCTGGGGAACCCCAGGGCTGACCTGGATGCCAGGGGTCGACGACCTCGAGGGCTGATTCCCCGAGCACCCGCCCCGCTCATCCGCCGATTGTCGCGCGGATGATGGCCGCCGTGAGAGCCGCCGCCACGATCACAAGGATGAACGGCACCCGCAGGGCGAAGAGCACGGCAGCGACGAAGATCGCGGGCACGCGCGCGTCGACCTCGACCTCCTGGCCGCTGGCAAGCGTCTGCGTCGCGACGAGCGCTGCGAGCAAGGCAACCGTCAGGAGGCCCGCGACTCGAGATGGCTTCTCCCGCTCCATGAACTCGGCAGGCACGAGATAGCCGGAGATCTTGACGGCAAGCCCCGCGATCGACGCGATGATGACGATGGCCCAGAGCGTCAACGGGCACCCCAGTTCGTGAGACCGACGATGACCGCGACGAGGGCAGCGGCGATGACGGGCAGGCCCGGCGGAAGCCACGGTGTCAGCACGGTCGCGACGACCGCCGCGGCGACCGCGACGGCGACCGGCTGCAGGGCACTCAGGCGTGGCCACAGCAGGCCGAGGAACGCGGCAGCCGCAGCGGCATCGAGGCCGTAACGGCTGACGTCACCCATGACGTTGCCGAGAAGCGCCCCCGCGAGGGTCGCGATGTTCCACCCGACGAAGATCAGAATGCCCGTCAACCAGAACCCCTTGCGCTGTTCTGTCAACTCCTTCTGCGCGGTGGCGACGGCGGTGCTCTCATCGATCGTCAGGTGGGCGGCCACGAGCCTGCGGAGCCAACCCTTGCCGATGATCGGCCCCATCCGCATCGCATAGATCGCGTTGCGGCTTCCCAAGAGGGTGGCGCTCGCGATCGCGGCGGGCCCCGCGGCCGCCCCGCCCGCCGCGATGACCCCGACGAGTGCGAACTGCGAGCCGCCCGAGAACATGACGAGGCTCAGCACGCAGGCCTGCCACACGTCCAGACCGGCTGTGACTCCCAAGGCACCATAGGAGATGCCGTAGGCCGATACCGCCAGCGCGACGCTGACAGCGGTTCGGGCGACCGGCTCTCGACGCTCGGCCTGCTCGGCAGTGCTCACCTCAGCTCTGGAGGTTCGTGCCCGGCACGCCCTTGACGGTGCGAAGGTTGGGGAACGCCGCCGAGACGGAGAAGCCGACGCCTGGCACGACGTAGGCGTTGAACACGCCGCCGAAGAGTTCGGTGCGCTCGCGCATCTCGGTGATGCCAGGACCGCTCGGCGTCGAGGTGAGCGCCGCCGCGTCGTCATCGATCGAGTAGCCGCCGTCACGCGCGACCCGGTTGGGATCATCGCCGGCGCGCCGGGTGGCAGCGCGGATGCCGTCATCATCGACCAGCACGTTGAGGCCATCCTCCGACCAGCGGAAGGTCACCCGCACCTCGGTGCCCTCGCCGCCGTACTTGAGCGCGTTGGAGAGGGCCTCCTGCAGGATGCGGAAGACCGCGACCTCGGCGCCGTGTTTCAACTCGAAGCGGTCACCGATCTCTTCGAAACGGATGTCGAGGCCGGCTTCGCGCATGACGCGGAAGAGCTCGCGCGAGGTCTTGATGCCGGGCTGTCGCACGGCATCCGCCTCGCCCTGCCGCACGATCGCCATGACGCGCCTGAGTTCCGCCAGCGTGGAGCGGGCGGAGTCGCCGATCGCGACGGCAGCACGGCCGGCCGCGGCCGGGTCGGACTCGGCCTTGTACCTGGCGCCATCAGCCTGGGCGACGATCGCCGACACCGAATGGATCGCGACCTCGTGCAGTTCGCCGACCATGCGAAGCCGGGCACCCTGCTCTGCGAGGCTCAGTTCGAGGTCGAGGACGTCGCGATCGGCCTCAGCGAGGTCTCTGCGCACGCGCCGCCGTGATGCGGCAAGTACGAAGCTGGTGATGATCGCGGCGATCGCGACAAGGGCCACGAGACCCGCCGCGACAAGGGCGATGTTGGGGAAGGAGGTGTCTTCAGACAGCCACGCTTGCATCAACCCACCCCCGGAGACAGACAGTGCGCACGATCGGCGGAGAGAAACCGCCACGGGAGGATCATCCTAATCCCATCGTGCGCACTGAGTATTGCTCCCCGACTTGGACTCGAACCAAGAACCTGCCGGTTAACAGCCGGCTGCTCTGCCAATTGAGCTATCGAGGATTGCTGGAACAGCGTGCCTACTTTATCAAGGAATCGCGCTGCACCAAATCGACAAGACCTCACTCCTGATTCGGGGGCGCCAGCGTTCAGGAGACAGCCTTGTGCGTGCCGAGGTTGTTCCGCGCCGCAGCGAGTGAGCGCAGGTACGGATGCTGCGGCTCGGCTAGCAACTCATCCATGGCGCCGATGCCGATCAGCACGCCCCGATCGAGCACGGCAACTCGGTCGGTCAGGGCCGAGACGACATCGAGGTCGCTACTGACCACCATCGCCGCGAACCCGCGCTGTTCCTGCAGGTCCCGCAGCACGCCGATGACACCATCGCGCACCGTCGCATCCACGCCTCGCGTCGGCTCGTCGGCGACGAGGAACGTCGGTTCCAGGATCAGTGCACGAGCCAACGCGACACGCTGGCGCTGACCGCTACTGAGTTCGAAGGGATACCGCTCGAGCATGCTGAGCGGCAGCCGCACGGCATCCACGAGCGTCGCGACCGCCTCGGCCGCCTCACGCTGGCTGAAACGACGGTCACGTTGGAAGATCGGCTCGGCGACGTTCTCGCCCACCGTGAGCTGCGGGTTGAGTCGCACGGCGGCATCCTGGGCCAGGTACCCCGTCACGAGCGTCAGCCGGTCGCGACGCCGCCGCGTCAGGGACCGCATGTCGGTGCCGTAGACGTGGAGCGAGCCGCCGCAGATCTCGGGCGAATTCTCGTCGAGGGCATAGCGATCGCCCATCGCGGCGATCGTGAGCGCGAGCGTGGACTTGCCGGAGCCCGACTCCCCCACGACGCCCAGCACGTCACCGGGCAGGATGTCGAAGGAGACCCCATCGACGGCGAGGTGATACGACAGCGCATCCCGAGAGCGGTAGTGGATCGACAGATCCCTCGCCTCGACTACGACCGCGTCGTTCAATCGCTTCATCCCACGTCCCTCAACCTTCGCGCCCCATCGAGACTACTGCCGACGCGTCAGTCCTGCCGCAGTGAACGGCGTTCCTGCTCGACCTGCACGAGCGCCCGCTGGATCTGCCCATAGCGTTCCGGCTCCGCGGTGGAATCCGTGCGCTGCAGCCGGCCCAGCAGCTCAGCCTTCTGGCGCAGGAGGTCTCGATCGATCACGGAGGTCGCAATGCCCCGGCAGTAGACGCGCAGGTCGCGGCCGGACTGCTCGGGCAGGGGCGCAATGGCCAGCTCCGTCACGAGCCGTCGGAACGGGGCCGGCACCTCCTCGAGCACCCTCTCGAGCCAGGCGTGCTCGGTAAAGGAATCGCCCGCCGGGCCCTCGCCCAGCGCGGCCGCAATCCCGTCACGCACGACGGAGAGCGACGGATTCGCGAAGGCCGCCTGGCTCACACGGGAGGCGAGATCGCGCCCCACCTCGAGCGGTGCCTGCAGGAGTGCCATGAGGGCGTCGCGCTCGAGCCTGGTTGCCGGGTCGTTGGGGAGCTGTGAGATCGACGGGCCCGCATCCGTTGGTGTCTCTGCTTGCTGCTGCGTACCCGGGGCGCGCTCGGGGCCGTCGCTCCCCTTCTGCTCCGACTGAGAACGGCGCTGGGCGGCCGTGACCGCGCGACCGACCTCGTCGGGGTCCATGCCCAGCCAACCCGCGAGCGTGCGCACGTAGCCGATGCTCAGGGCACGGTCACGGATGCCCGCGACGATCGGCGCCGCGGCCCGAAGACCCGCGACCCGCCCCTCGACCGTGTCGAGATCGAATCGGGCCAGCGTGCGCCGCACCATGAACTCAAACATGGGCTTCTTGCCGGCGATGAGCAGGCGCACGGCATCGTCACCGCGCTTGAGGCGAAGGTCGCAGGGGTCGAGGCCCTCCGGCGCGACGGCGACATAGGTCTGGGCGGCGAAACGCTGCTCCTCGGCGAAGGCACGACTGGCGGCCTTCTGGCCCGCCTCGTCGGGGTCGAAGGTGAACACGACCTCACCGAGCGCCGTCGAATCAGCCGTGTCGAAATCGCCCAGCACGCGGCGCACCACCTTGATGTGGTCCACGCCGAACGCGGTGCCACAGGTGGCGACCGCCGTCGTGACGCCCGCGAGGTGGCAGGCCATGACATCCGTGTAGCCCTCCACCACCACGACCTGCTTGCCGCGGGAGATGTCGCGCTTCGCAAGGTCAAGCCCATAGAGCACCTGCGACTTGTGATAGATCGGCGTCTCTGGGGTGTTGAGGTACTTGGGTCCCTGGTCATCGTCGAGCAGCCGGCGGGCGCCGAAGCCGAGGGTCTGCCCCGTGACATCCCGGATCGGCCAGACCAACCTGCCGCGGAAGCGGTCGTAGGTGCTGCCTCGGTCGTTCTTGCTGACGAGGCCGGATGTCACGAGCTCGAGTTCCGTGAAGCCGAGACCCTTGAGATGCTTGCCGAGGGCATCGAAGCTCTTGGGGGCGAAGCCCACCCCGAAGCGGGCCGCGGCTGCGGCGTCGAAACCGCGCTCGCCGAGGAAACGCCTGGCCGGCTCGGCCTCCGGCGTGCCGAGCTGGGCGGTGAAGTGCTCGGCCGCCGCGGTGTTCGCAGCGATCAAGCGGGCACGGTTGCCGTGGTCCTTGGACGCCGTGCCGCCATCCTCGTAGTGCAGCTCGAAACCGATGCGCTGCGCCATGAGCTCGACCGCCTCGGAGAAGGAGACGTGGTCCATGCGCTGCAGGAAGGTGAAGATGTCACCGTCCTCACCGCAGCCGAAGCAGTGATATCGACCCACCTGCGGACGCACATGGAAGCTCGGGCTCCGCTCGTCGTGGAAGGGGCAGAGGCCCTTCAGCGAGCCAACACCGGCGCCCTTGAGCGTCACATAGTCACCCACGACATCCGCAATGTTGACCCTCGCCCGCACCTCATCGATGTCGCTACGACGAATGAGACCGGCCATGTCGCAATCCTACTGAGCGTGGCGGGAAGGGCCCGCGACCGCTCCCTCGTCGTGGAGGGACGACGGACATGGCGTCGGCGTGGGGCGGATGTGGAACCGCCGGGTTGCTAGGAGCCGACGAGTCGGTCGTGCCAGCTCATGGCCGACTGGTCGGTGAGGCTCGCCACCTGGTCGACGACGACCCGCTTGCGGGCCGCGTCATCGGCCGCCGTGGCCCAGTCGGCAGCGAAGCCCGGATCGAGCGCGCTCGGCCCCGAAGCGTAGAGCACATCGGCGACACTCGTCAGGATCTCCCGCTGCTGCGCGTAGATAGGTTGCCGCGTGTTCTTCGACATCACGAAGGCCGCCACGATGCCCTTCAACACAGCGATCTCCGCGCGGATCTCCCGCGGCACCACCACATCGGCACCGAAGCGGATGAGGCTCGCCTGCGGGTAGGCATCGTGGGTTGCCTGCACCGCACCGGCCGCGAACCGGCCGATCAGCTGGCTCGTCAGGTTCTTGAGCCGACCCTGGGCGAGGCGACTGCCATCCCAGGAATCGATCCAGACATCGAGGTTGTCGAGACGGTCGAAGGCATCGATGAGCTCATCGTGGCTCAGCTCCCCGCCGATCCACTCGAACATCGAATCGACGAGCTCATCGTGGTCGACCCTTGCGCCGAGCGCCCGCACATCGATGTACCCACCGAAGATCGCATCCTCGAAATCGTGCACCGAATACGCGATGTCGTCGGAGAGATCCATGACCTGCGCCTCGATGCAGAGTCGGCCATCGGGCGCGCCCTCCCGCAGCCATTCGAACGCCGCGACGTCATCCTTGTAGAAACCGAACTTGGCCCGCCCGCTCGGGTCGGCGACCGAACGCGTGTCTGGCCAGGGGTACTTGCAGCTCGCGTCGAGGCTCGCCCGCGTGAGGTTGAGGCCGTAGGCGCGCCCGTCATCCCCGAACACCTTCGGTTCGAGACGCGTCAGCAGGCGCAGCGTCTGCGCGTTGCCCTCGAAGCCCCCAATGTCGGACGCCCAGGCGTTGAGCGCACGCTCGCCATTGTGACCGAAGGGCGGATGCCCCAGGTCGTGGGCGAGGCAGGCGGTGTCGACAACATCCGGGTTCAAGCCGAGCGCCGTCGCGAGCTCGCGCCCCACCTGCGCGACCTCGAGCGAGTGCGTGAGGCGGTTGCGAGCGAAATCGGCTCCCTGCGTCGGACTCAGCACCTGCGTCTTGGCGGCGAGGCGACGAAGCGCACTCGAGTGGAGCAGCCTGGCGCGGTCGCGGGCGAAGTCGCTGCGGCGGGAGTAGTGCTCCTCGGGGAGGAAGCGTGCGATGTCGTGCTCGCCGTAACCCTGGGCAGCAAGGCCCGGCTCGACGGCACTCGTCTCAACCACCACTGGAATCCAGTTCGGCCCCGGCGACCTCGCAGGCCGCGGCCTCGTCGAGTTCGCGGCTGTCGAGCCAACCCTGCGGAAGCGCGGGACGCTTCGGGGTTCCGGCGCGACCGCGCGGACCCTCGGCACCCTCCCCCGGATACGGCGTGCTCCAGTCGAGCTCGCCGAGGATGTCGTCCATCTGGGTGAAACTCTCGACCGTGGCCAGGCGGGTGCGGATATCCCCGCCGACCGGGTACCCCTTGAAGTACCAGGACATGTGCTTGCGGATGTCGCGGCAGGCCCACTCCTCGCTGCCGAAGAACTCGCCCAACAACTCGGCATGGCGGCGCACCGTCTGCGCAACGACCCCCAGGCCGGGACGCGCAACATCGCGCTGGCCGTTGAACGCCGCCACGAGGTCGCCGAAGAGCCACGGGCGCCCGAGGCATCCGCGACCGACAACGACCCCGTCGCATCCGGTCTGCTCGACCATGCGCACCGCGTCGTCACCCGACCAGATGTCTCCGTTACCGAGCACCGGCACACTCGTCACGACCTGCTTGAGCTTCTCGATCGCCGCCCAGTCAGCGTGACCGCTGTAGAACTCGGCGGCCGTGCGGGCGTGCAGGGCGACAGCGGCAACCCCGGCGTCCTCGGCGATGCGGCCCGCCTCGAGATAGGTGAGGTGATCGGCATCGATGCCCTTGCGCATCTTGATCGTCAGAGGGACATCGCCCGCCGCCTTGACCGCGCCCGACACGATGTCGCGGAACAGGCCCGTCTTCCACGGGAGCGCGGAACCGCCGCCCTTGCGGGTCACCTTGGGCACGGGGCATCCGAAGTTCAGGTCGATGTGGTCTGCCCGGTCTTCAGCGACCAGCATCGTGACCGCCTCAGAGACCGTCTTCGGGTCGACGCCATAGAGCTGGATGCTGCGGGGCGTCTCAGATTCGTGATGAGTAATCAGCCGCATGCTCGCGGGCGTGCGCTCCACCAGGGCGCGGCTCGTGATCATCTCGCTCACATACAGGCCGGCGCCGAACTCGCGGCACAGCCGGCGGAACGCCGTGTTCGTGATACCCGCCATCGGCGCCAGCACGACAGGGACATCGAGCTCCAGCGGACCGATCCGCAGTGGCGCGCGACCGGCCGCAGCGGCGTCAGCCGGGCGGGAAACGGTAGCGTCGAGAACAGTCACCCCACGATTCTCCCAGAAAGCAGCGCGAGAGCATGACAGCACTCACAGGAAGGGCGCGCGTGGCCGCAGCCGCCGAACAGCTCGGCCTCGACGTGGAGTTCGTCGAGCGAGGGCCAGCGACGAGCCTGGCCGAAGCCGCGGCATCCCTCGGCGTCGAACCATCCGACGTCGTCAAGAGCCTCGTGGTGAAACGGAAAGACGGCACATTCGCCTTCGCGCTCGTGCCTGGCGACCGTCAGATCTCGTGGGCAAAACTCCGTGCCGTCGTCGGTGTCAACAAGCTCTCGCTCCCCGACGCGCAGCACGCCTACGAGGCGACCGGCTTCGAACGCGGCACCATCACGCCGCTCGGCAGCACCACCGCGTGGCCCGTCTACGCGGATGAGCGGATGCTCGGCAAGCGCGTCTCGCTCGGTGGCGGAGAGCACGGGGTCACGCTGTTCGTCGACGCCGACGCGCTCGTGGCCGCCCTTGGCGCGACCGTTGCCGATATTACTGACCCTGTTTGAGCTCGTTCCCTGCCTCTGGGACCGCACACGCATCCCCCTCGCAAGCGATCGCTGCCGGATCGCCGAGCGCTATGAGCTTCGGGGCATCCGTCATGCCGCCGCCTCCTCGCGCACCTGGTGAAGCACCTGTTCGAAGGTCGACGCCTCCTGAGCACCCGAGACGCCGTACTTACCACCGAAGACGAAGAACGGCACGCCCTGGATGCCATACGCGGCAGCCTGCGCGACATCCGCCTTCACGGCCGGCGTGAACTCGCCCGACTCCAGCACGCGAACAACCTCGTCGCGATCGAAACCGAGCTCGGCAGCGATATTCGCCAGCGACTCGACGCGGCCGACATGCTCACCCTTCACAAAGTAGGCATCGAGCAGCCGCTCCTTGAGCTCCGCCTGACGGCCCTTCGACTTGGCGTAGTGGAGCAACTCGTGCGCCTTCACCGTGTTGGTCTGGTGCACGCGATCGAAGTCGTAGGAGAGGCCAACGCTCTCCGCGACCGCCGTCACCTGCCGAAGCATGCCCTGCGTCTGCTCCATCGAGAGACCCTTGCGCTGCGACAGGTACTCGGCCGGGGTGCCGTCGTAGTCCACCGGGGTATCGGGAGACAGCTCGAAGGAGTGGTATTCGATCTCGACCTCGCCGTCGAACCGCTCAAGCGCCTGCTCGAAACGGCGCTTGCCGATGTAGCACCACGGGCACTGGATGTCGGACCACACGTCGACCTTGATTGCGTTGCTCATGCTGGGCGCAACCTGTGCCCCGGCATCCGTATTCCCCGTGCCGGCGGCCGCGGCATCCGTGTTCCCCATGCCGGCGGCCGCGCCAGCCCGCTCCCGCTTCCGCGGAGCCCCTTTCCCCAGTCACACCCCTTTCGGAAATTCAGGAACCTCGCGCCAATGCCAGCCGTTCGGCACGCGGAACCCGCGGAACTGGGGACCTTGCGCCACACGTCTCGCCGCAACTTCCTGAGTTTCCGAAGTTGGCGCGGAGGGCGAGAGCCGCTCGGATCGCAGCCACAGCGAGCGGCCAGTTGTAGAAGACGACTTTCGCGGGCAGACGGATCGGGATGAGTCCCTCACGGAGGATCTGGATGTCCTTGAGTCGATCGGCGAGGAAGCGATCCCAGTGGAACTCCTCGCCGTCGGTCTCGAGACCGACGGTGCCGTCGATGACGAGATCCACGCGTTCTGCGGTACTCAACTCGGCTTGCGAGGCAACGTGGTGACCGAGGAGGCGCAATCGGGTGCGGGACAGACTTTCGGGCAGGCTCTCGCAGGCCGGATCCACCCAATTGCGCAGGTATTGATAGCGCGTCGGCAGCCGTGCCAGTATGCGATCGAGGTCGCTCAGCTCTATTCGGGCGGTGTGAAGCGCCCAGTCGAGAGCCGCAACGGCCGTCTCGATGTCCTCGTCAGCGATGACGCGGAGGAGGGCGTCCTGGAGGCCGACCGCGGTGGCAGACCCTGCGTCGCGGATGTCGGCGTCGTCCCAGTGCACGATCACGCCATGTTTGTACCGCGCCGTCAGCGCGACGCGGCGATTCCGAGGGGACCGGAGCCGCGCCGCATTCCGGGGAACAGACACATGGAGTGGCCCGTTGCGCTCCAATACCCAGCCACCCGCAGCCCTCACCGCGGAGAGGCCGGTCAACCGTCCTCCAATGCGCACCGCCATGAACTCCGGCGCACGCTGATCAACGGTTGCGTACCAGCCGTTGCGGGCACGCAACACTGCACCTGAACGAACTGCTGCGGTCAGGGAGGCATCCGTCGCACCGAGACGCACGAGCTGCCGCTTCTGAGCGAATCCACCCAAGTCCGAAACCCACTTCGCGATGATCGACATCGCACGATCCTGCGGAACTCGCGTGCTACGGGACGATGACCGCTTGCGGTCCGTGGAGGCCGGCATCCGGAGCTGGCTGTGGAGGGCCATACCCACCGGATCACGCGGCCCCGTGTCGGCCCCGCGTCGAGAAATTCAGGAAGCGGGGCGTTTCCCTGCGAGTTCAACGGTGGCAGAGACCGTGGCGGCGCGGGAGTTCCTGAATTTCCGAAGGTGGGGGCTGGGGCTGACGCGCTGGCTGGTGCTCGTGGGTGACGCCAAGCGGCGGCGCGGAGACGCCGCTGGCGCTGAGCCAGGCGGCGGCGCGGAGACGCCGGGGAACTGAGCCGTGCTGGGGCGCCGAGGTGCCGAGGTGCCGAATGAGGCTAGGCGCCGAGGAGCCGCTCCGCGAGGTAGCCCTGGAGTCGGTCGAGCGAGATACGCTCCTGCTGCATGGTGTCGCGCTCGCGCACCGTGACCGCCTTGTCGTCGAGCGTGTCGAAGTCGACCGTGATGCAGAACGGCGTGCCGATCTCGTCCTGCCGGCGGTAGCGGCGGCCAATCGCCCCGGCGTCATCGAAGTCGATGTTCCAGTACTTGCGAAGGTCGGTCGCCAGCTCCCGGGCGACCGGGGAGAGCTGCTCGTTGCGCGAAAGCGGCAGGACGGCCGCCTTGACGGGTGCGAGGCGACGGTCGAGGCGCAGCACTGTGCGCTTGTCGACGCCGCCCTTGGTGTTGGGCGCCTCGTCCTCGGCGTAGGCATCAACGAGGAACGCCATGAGGGAGCGAGTCAGGCCGGCGGCGGGCTCGATGACGTAGGGAACCCAGCGCTCGTTCTTGGCCTGGTCGAAGTACGACAGGTCGGTGCCCGAGTGCTTGGAGTGTGTCGAGAGGTCGAAGTCGGTGCGGTTGGCGATGCCCTCGAGCTCGCCGAACTCGCTGCCCTGGAAGCCGAAGCGGTACTCGATGTCGACCGTGCGCTTCGAGTAGTGCGACAGCTTCTCCTTGGGGTGCTCGAAGAGGCGGAGGTTGTCGGGGTTGATGCCGAGGTCGACGTACCACTGCAGACGGGCGTCGATCCAGTACTGGTGCCACTCTTCGTCGGTGCCGGGCTCGACGAAGAACTCCATCTCCATCTGCTCGAACTCGCGCGTGCGGAAGATGAAGTTGCCTGGCGTGATCTCGTTGCGGAAGCTCTTGCCGATCTGGCCGATGCCGAACGGCGGCTTCTGTCGCGAGACGTTGAGCACGTTGGCGAAGTTCACGAAGATGCCCTGCGCCGTCTCGGGGCGGAGGTAGTGGAGTCCTGCCTCATCGTCGACGGGCCCGAGGTAGGTCTTGAGCAGGCCGGAGAACTCCTTGGGCTCGGTCCACTGGCCCCGCGTGCCGCAGTTGGCGCAGGCGATCTCGGCGAGGCCACCCTCCGGTGCGCGACCCTTCTTCTCCTCGAACTCCTCCTCGAGGTGGTCTGCACGGAAACGCTTGTGGCAGCTCAGGCACTCGACGAGCGGGTCACTGAAGACCTCAACGTGGCCGGAAGCCTCCCACACCTTGCGCGGAAGGATGACGGATGAATCGAGGCCGACAACATCGTCGCGGCCGTTGACCATGGTCTGCCACCACTGCTTCTTGATGTTCTCCTTGAGCGCGACGCCGAGGGGCCCGTAGTCCCATGCAGAACGCGAGCCGCCGTAGATGTCACCGGCCTGGAAGACGAAGCCGCGACGCTTCGCGAGGTTGATGACGGGATCGAGAGCAGAGGCGTTGGCCACGGTGTAACTCCAAGGGTCAGCCACGCTGGATGCGCGGTCGAAGGGGGTGCGATGCATGCGCGATGCGCGACACCCAGCCTACTTGCCGGAACGATCCGTGCGAGTCAGCGCCCCAGTGCGCGTGCCACCGCGTCAACGTCGCTCTCGTCGTTCCAGAGGTGGAACGCCGCCCTGAGGCGGCCAGCTCGCCCAGAAGCCTTGATTCCGGCGGCCGTGAGCCTGCCGAGTGCGTCGCCGCTGGCATCCGGCCAGGTCACGATCGCCTGGTGCTGCTGCGGGATGCCGAGCGCGTCGCAGAGCAGGTCGCCGAGTCCGGATGCGCGGGCCCACACCTCGGTCATGTCGAGGTCTGCGAACATCCCGATGGCCGGTTCCGCCCCTGGCCAGCACGGCCACGCTGGTGAGACGTCGAAGCGCCTGGCGTCTGCCGCGAGCGTCATGTCAGGCCCGTAGATCGACTGCCAGATCTGCTCGCCGGCGTACCATCCTGCGTGCACGGGTGTCAGCTGCTCCGCGAAGGCTTCGGAGACGGTGAGAAATGCCACCCCGCGCGGCGAGCACAGCCATTTGTAGGCGTGGCACACGGTCGCATCGTATGCCGAGGCATCGAATGGATGCACGCCTGCCGCCTGCGTCGCGTCACACAGCGTGCGGCATCCGTGGGCGGCCGCCGCCGCTCGCACCGCGGCGGCATCGGCAACTCGCCCGGTGGAGGACTGCACGAGCGAGAAGGCGACGAGCCATGTGGCATCCGTGATGCTGGTGGCCAGGTCATCGAGGGGCACGGAACGCACCGTGATGTCGGCGCGTTGGAGGAAGGGGAAGACGATCGAGGTGAAGTCACCTTCGACGCACAGAACCTCGGCGCCCGCGGGCACGGCGGCGGCGACCACACTGGTGATGACGGAGGTCTGGGAGCCGATCGCGACCCTCTCCACGCCGACGTTGACGAGCCGCGCGAAGTGGGCGCGAGTCGACTCGACGACCTCCTCATACCCCATTGGGTCGCGCTGGGCTGAACGCCACGCATCGAGATCGGCCCGAATCGCGGCGACCGTGGCGTCGGTCGGGAGTCCGATCGAGGCGGCGGCGAGGTAGCCCCTGGCGGCGGATGCATCGAAGCGGTCTATCGCGGCGCGGAGGGATGCACTGGGCGTGGGGAGGGATGCCATGGTTCCATCCTGCCGCGCGCCTGCAGCGCGAATCATGCGAAGTTTGCGAGACGATGCAAGGGTCTTGCGCGGAGCGGCTATCGTGAGGCGATCCCTTGCACGATGCGCACGGACTCGATGACAGACTCGGCAGCCGCGAGCAGCGGGGGGCGTGTCGTCGTCGCAGCAAACGTGAAGCGCACCGCCGTCTGTGCGACCGCGGGATCGACACCGAGCGCCAGCAGCACCGGCGAGGGCTCGTCGCTCCCTGCCGCGCAGGCGGAGCCGCTCGAGCAGACGATGCCGCGGCGCTCCAGCTCCAGGAGCACGGCCTCGCCGCTCGTTCCCTCGAAGCAGAACGACGCGTTGCCTGGCAGTCGCGACTCAGCGTGCCCCGTGAGGCGGGCGCCGGGAAGCGCCGACAGGATCGTCGCGATGAAGAGATCCCGCGACTCGCGTGCCTCCTCGGCCCGGGCCTGGCGCTCCGCCTCCGCGAGGGTGAGCGCGGTCGCGAAGCCGACCGCACCCGCGACGTTCTCCGTGCCGGAACGACGCCCGCCCTCCTGGCCTCCCCCGTGCACGAGCGGCTCGAGCGGGATGCGCCCGCTCACGAAGAGCGCGCCGACCCCCTTGGGAGCCCCCAGTTTGTGCCCGGCGAGCGTCAGCGCCTCCACGGGGAGGCCGTCCCCGTCGGCGCCCGCGAGCCGAAGCCCGAGCCAACCGGCGGCCTGGACGGCGTCCGAGTGCAGTGGAACGCCCGCCGCGCGCGTCGTGGCGCCGATCTCCTCGAGGTGCTGCACCGTTCCCACCTCGTTGTTGGCAAGCATGACGCTCACGAGCGTGGTGTCGGCACGCAGCATCCGCTCGAGCGCCAAGGGGTCGACGAGACCGCCGCCATCAACAGGAACGTACTCGACGGTGAAGCCATGGAACCGCTCGAGGTAGGCGCAGGACTCGAGCACGGAGGGATGCTCGATCGGTGTCGTCACGATGTGGCGCCCGCGGGGATTCGCGAGCGAGATGCCCTTGATCGCGAGGTTGTTCGATTCCGTGCCGCCGCTCGTGAACACGATCTCCCCGGGGCGGCAGCCGAGCACCTCGGCGACGCGGGTGCGGGCCCATTCGAGGGCGGATGCTGCGCGCTCGCCGAGCTCATGGTGGCTCGAAGGGTTGCCGAACTCCGTTGCCAGGAAGGGGGTCATCGCCTCCAGCACCTCACGGCGCACGGGGGCGGTCGCGGCGACGTCGAAGTATGGCATGGTGTCAGTTCAGCTCGATGTCGAGACCCAGGTCGAGCGCCCGCACGCTGTGGGTGATGGCCCCCACCGAGATCACGTCGACGCCCGTGCCGGCGATGTCGGCGACCGTCTCGAGGGTCACTCCCCCGCTGGCGTCGACGACCGCGCGGCCCGCGACGAGCCGCACGCCCTCGCGCAGCTGATCGAGCGTGAAGTTGTCGAGCAGGATCGCGTCGACGCCGGCCGCGAGCACCGGCTCGATCTGGTCGATGCGGTCGACCTCGACCTCGAAGTGCACCGTGTGGCCGAGCTTGGCGCGCGCGTCTCGGAGCGCCTCGGTGAGGTCGCGCCCACCGGCCGTGAGCACCGCGAGATGGTTGTCCTTCGCGAGCACCGCATCAGAGAGCGAGAAGCGGTGATTGCTGCCACCACCACACCGCACGGCGTGGCGTTCCAGGACGCGAAGGCCCGGGGTCGTCTTGCGCGTGTCCGCGATGCGGGCGGACGTTCCGGCGACCGCCCCGACATAGCGGGCCGTCTCAGTCGCGATGCCGCTCATCCGCTGCATGAGGTTGAGGGCCACCCGTTCGGCACGCAGGATGCCGCGGGCATCTCCCGTGACGCGAGCGAGCGGCATGCCAGCGTCGAAGCGCTCGCCGTCACCCAGCAGTTCATCGACCTGCGCATCCGGGTCGCACGCCAGCATCGCCGCCGTGAACACCGCCATCCCCGACAGCACCCCCGGCTCGCGGGCAGCGAGTACCGCGGTGGCCCTGCTGCCGATGGGCAGGATCGTCTCGCTCGTCACGTCACCCCACGGCGCGTCCTCTGCCAGGGCTGGTAGGACTACTGCATCGATTGCGGATCGCGTCAGCATGCGATGGAAACCTCTCGTTCGGGTTGGCGCGACGACAGGTCGGCGTCGCTCCGGTGGTGTGCCCCGATGGATTCGGTGCGGTCGGATGCTGCGGCCACGACTTCTCGCGCGAGCTGGAGCAGGTTTGCGGTCTCGAGGTCGGCGACCCGGTGCTCGTCGGAGACCGGCACACTCGCCTCAGCGAGGAGCGCCTGGGCGCTCGCGAGACCGGCCGTGTCGCGGTGCAGGCCGACCCACTGCCACATGACCTGCTGCAGTTCGCTGCGGCTGATGGCTCGGTGGCCGCCGGCGGGCCTTCCCTCCGCTCGCGGAAGCGTCGCGGCTGAGGGTTGTTCCAGCGCGAGTGCCGCGCGGTGGCCCGTGACGAGGGCCTCGAGGAGCGAGTTGGAGGCGAGCCGATTGGCGCCATGGGCACGCGTGCAGGCTGCCTCGCCGACGGCGGAGAGCCCCCGGAGGGCCGTGCGGCCGTCATCATCGACCTCGACGCCGCCCATCCAGTAGTGCGCGGCGGGCGTCACCGGCACGGGTACCTCGCTCGGGTTGAGGCCGTGTGCCGCCGCCAGCGCCACGAAGCCGGGGAAGCGCCTGCGGAGCACGGCGTCGCCGAGCGGGCGGGCGTCGAGCAGCACGGGGACATCGCCCTGCGATTGCATCTGGCGCGCGATCGCCCTCGCGACGACATCGCGCGGGGCGAGTTCGGCATCCGGGTGTTCACGCAGCATGAAGCGTTCGCCGCGGGCGTCGAGGAGCACCGCGCCCTCCCCGCGCACCGCCTCGGAGATGAGCGGGGTGCCGGGCACGGCGAGCGTCGTGGGGTGGAACTGCACGAATTCTGCGTCGATGAGTCGCACACCGGCGCGGAGCGCCAGCGCGACGCCGTCGCCGGTCGCGCCGAGCGGGTTGGTGCTGTGGCGGTAGAGCTGGCCGGCCCCACCACTCGCAATGATGACGGCGGACGCGGCAAGCGTGTGCTCGCGGCCGTCGCGCAGCACCCGGATGCCCGTGACCGAGTCGTCGCCGACGAGCAGGTCCCGGGCGAAGCAGTGCTCCCAGACGGCGATGCGGGACGCCCGCACGGCACGCACGAGCGCGGCGATGATGGCGCGCCCCGTCGCATCCCCGCCCGCGTGCACCACGCGGGGAACCGAGTGCGCCGCCTCCAGGCCCCGCGCGAGTCGACCATCGGGGCACCGATCGAACTCCGCGCCCAGCGCGATCAGCTCATGAATCCGCGCGGGGCCCGCCTGGCAGAGGACTCGCGCGGACACGGGGTCTGAGAGCCCGGCTCCCGCCGCGAGTGTGTCCGCGATGTGGGCCTCGACACTGTCGTCGTCGAACAGGGCCGCTGCGATGCCGCCCTGGGCGTAGAGGCTGTTGCTCTCACCGAGGGGACCCTTGGTCATGAGGATGACGTCGTGCCCGGCCTTCGAGGCGGTGAGTGCCGCCGTCAGCCCGGCGGCGCCGGACCCCACGACGACCACGCGTTCGGCCAACGTCAGCCCTTCGGCTTGGCCGCGAGCATCCGCTCGAGCGCGACCTTCGCGGTGGCGGCGACGTGCTCCGAGACCGTGATCTGGTTGAGCACCTCGCCACGCACGAGGGCCTCGAGTACCCAGGCAAGGTAGCCGGGGTGGATGCGGTACATGGTCGAGCAGGGGCAGATCACGGGATCGAGACAGAAGATCTCGTGCTGCGGATGCTCGGCCGCAAGGCGCGACACCATGTTGATCTCGGTGCCGATCGCGAAGGTCGTCGGCTGCGTCGCGGCCGCGACCGCCTTCTGGATGTAGTCGGTCGACCCGGCCTCGTCGGCTGCGTCGACGACCGGCATGGGGCATTCAGGGTGCACGATGACTCGCACCCCCGGGTGCTCGGCACGGGCCTTGTCGATCTGCGCCGTCGTGAAGCGCTTGTGCACGGAGCAGAAGCCGTGCCACAGCAGCACGCGGGCGTCGAGCAGGTCTGCCGAGGTGTTGCCACCGAGTGGCTTGCGCGGGTTCCACATGGGCATCTGCTCGAGCGGCACGCCCATCGCCTTGGCCGTGTTGCGGCCGAGGTGCTGGTCGGGGAAGAACAGCACCCTCTGCCCGCGTTCGAAGGCCCACTCGAGCACAGTCTCGGCATTGCTTGAGGTGCACACGATGCCGCCGTGCTCGCCGCAGAAGCCCTTGAGCGCGGCCGAGGAGTTCATGTAGGTGACCGGGATGACCGGCACCCGGCCGCTCGCATCCGGTTCCGTGCCGTAGAGGGCCTCGAGCTGCTCCCAGCATGCCTGGACGGAGTCGATGTCGGCCATGTCGGCCATCGAGCATCCGGCGGCGAGATTCGGGAGCACCACCGACTGTCCCGGCTGCGCGAGGATGTCGGCGGTCTCGGCCATGAAGTGAACGCCGCAGAAGACGATGTGCTCAGCCTCGGGTTTCGACTGCGCGGCATTCGCGAGCTGGAAGGAGTCGCCGACGAAGTCCGCGTACTCGATGATCTCGTCGCGCTGGTAGTGGTGGCCAAGGATGACGAGACGCTCGCCCAGGGCATCCTTGGCTGCGCGGATGCGGGCATCGAGCTCGTCTGCGCTTGCCGTGCGGTACTCCTCCGGGAGGGCACCCTGCCGTGGCGCCCCGGCGGGAATCACATCGGTCATTGACGAGCCCGGACCGTATCCCGGCACCGAGTCGAAGGTCCAGGGCGCCTCCGCCAGGTCTGGCGTGCAGACCGCGTCGGCCGAGAGCGCCGCGGCGGTGGGCGTGAGGCGGAAGCTCTGGATCGTCATGTCGACTGAGGTCACGGGATGCTCCTGGTGGCTGATGCGCTTGTCGGGGTGTCGGGAGACGGGTCAGGTGGCGCGCGGCCCGAGCGGGCCGTTGTCGGCCATGTCGATCGCGTCGTTGTAGCGGTAGAGGCGGGGCGGGCGGTGGCGGCCGCCGGTGACGACGGCGGTCGTCGCGACGAGCGCGCCCGTCGCCTCGATCTGTCGCCGGAAGTTGGCCGGGTCGAGGGGTTTGCGGAGGATGGCCTCGTGCACGCCCCTCAGTTGGCTGAGGGTGAAGGTCTCGCCGAGGAGTGCGTGCGCGATACGGCTGTATTCGACCTTGTTCCGGAGCCGCCAGAGCGCATAGTCGACAATGACGTTGTGGTCGAAGGCGAGCTCGGGCAGTTCGTCGGCCATGAACCAACGGACATTCTCGCCCTCGGTGACGCGGTCGGCCTGCTCGGCATGCACGAGTGCCCAGTAGACGATCGAGACGACACGATCGCCCGGGGAGCGCTCGGGATCGCCGAAGGCATACAGCTGCTCGAGATACTTGGGCTCGAGATCGATCGTGTCCTTCAGATGGCGGCGCGATGCCTCCGCGAGGGATTCGGCGGCCTGGAGGCGGCCACCCGGGAGGGCCCAGCGACCCACGTAGGGATCCCGGATGCGCCGCACGAGGGGAATCCAGAGCGTTGGGGCGCCCCCGTCGCGGCCCGGGCGCAGCGCGAAGATGACGGTCGAGACGGCGAGGTCGATCTCGCCGTGCGCCGGGCTGTCGGCCATCCTCGCCGCCGTTCCTGTCGGATCCAGTAAAGGTCAGTCTGACCAGAACCCATGATAGCGCTTAGGGTGGCGATGACCCAAACTCGCTCGCGGGATGTTACGCGCACACCTCAGGCGGTCGGAGAGTCGACCGCGCCCCCGAAGCGGCGGTTGCGCTGGGCATACAACTCGATCGCATGCCACAGGTCCGTTCGCGAGAAGTCCGGCCAGAGCGTATCGAGGAACACCATCTCGGCATACGCGCTCTGCCAGAGCAGGAAGTTGCTCGTGCGCTGCTCCCCCGACGAACGCACGAAGAGGTCGACATCCGGCATCTCGGGCGTGTAGAGGTGGCGCCGGATCGTCTTCTCGCTGATACCCGAAGGGCTGAGCCGACCGGCCGCGACCTCCGCAGCGATGTCTCGCACCGCATCCGTCAGCTCGTTGCGGCCGCCATAGTTGACGCACATCGTCAGCGTGAGGGTGCTGTTGCCCGCTGTCAGGCGTTCCGCGAACTGCAGCTCCTTGATGACGGATGCCCACAGCCGCGGGCGGCGCCCTGCCCACCGCACGCGCACGCCCCACTCGTTGAGCTGATCCCTGCGGCGGTGGAGCACCTCGCGGTTGAAGCCCATGAGGAAGCGCACCTCGTCGGGCGAACGCTTCCAGTTCTCGGTCGAGAAGGCATAAACGCTGAGGTGCTTGACACCGATCTGGATCGCCCCTGCGACGACGTCGAGGAGGGCGGCTTCGCCAGCCCTGTGACCCTCGACCCTGGTCAGGCCGCGCGAGTTCGCCCAGCGGCCGTTGCCGTCCATGACAACGGCGACATGCTCTGGAACGGCACCCCGCGGCAGTGTCGGCGGCGTCAAGCCGGTCCAGTCGAGCGGCTTGAAGTCGATCGCGTCGGGATGGGTCTTGCGCACGGGACTCACGGGGCTGACTCCTCCTTCTGCGCGGCACGCGCGCTGCGATCGACGTGTTCAAGGGAACGCAGCCTGCGCTCCATGTGGAACTGCGCATAGGCGGCCACGACACCGCTCGCCTGTGAGCGGATGCGCTCGTCGGCCTCCTCGGCCACCGCCCAGTCGCCCGACAGGAGCGCCCCGAGCAGTCGCAGGGTCGCGGCATCCAGTCTTGGCGCGCCGGGCGGGGCAACCTCATCGCTCACGACACCGCCCAACTGCACGACGAACGCAGAGTGAGGGCCCGGGGCACCCGTCATGGCGCAGTCATAGAAGCTCGGCGACCAGCCGGCGATGGCGAGGGAACGCAGCAGATAGGAGTCGAGGGTCAGGCTCGGGCCGTGCTCGCGCCGCGCGAGCGAACGAAGGGCACCCACAAGCAGCAGGTACTGCTGCAGGCTGCCCTCATCCTCCGTGAGCTTGTCCGCGGTCTCCACCATCGCGCTCGCCGCCGTGTAGGCACCGTAGTCCGCCGTGATGGCAGAGCCGTAGGCGCCGATCGACACCGCCTGCGTCACGACATCCAGCGTGCGGCCCTCGAAGAACTGGGCATCGGCCACCATGAACGGCTCGAGGCGCGCACCGAACTTCGACGCCGTGCGCCGCACACCCTTCGCGACCGCTCGAATCTTGCCGTGCTGGCGGCTCAACAACGTGACGATGCGGTCGGCCTCACCCAGCTTGTGGGTGCGGAGGACGACGACCTCATCGCGGTAGAGCGGCATCCGTCAAGTATCCCCGACCCCGCCCGGCCAGCTCACCTGCGGCGTGTCAGCCGGCCTGCGCCACTGCCGCGGGTGCCACCGAATCGAGGCGCACCGCACGGTTGACCGCCGAGACGACCGCCTTGAGGGATGCCGTTGAGATGTCTGCATCGATGCCGACGCCCCACAGCACTCGGCCATTGACGTTGAGCTCGACGTAGGCGGCCGCGTGGGCGTCACCGCCCGCACTCATCGCGTGCTCCTGGTAGTCGTAGAGCGAGACGTCGATGCCGCCGCGGTCGCGCAGGATGTTGAGGAACGCCGCGATAGGACCATTGCCCGTCGCGTGCACCTCACGATTCTCATCGTCGACCCGCAGGTTCACGTGAAGGTCAACCTGGCCGTCAAGGTTGCTCGCGGTGCGGGTCTGCCGGATCTCGAAGCGGCCCCACTTCTGCTCGCGATCCGCCGCCGGCAGGTACTCGTCGCTGAAGATCGCCCAGATCTCGTCGCTCGTGACCTCGCCACCCTCGGCATCCGTCTTCGCCTGCACGACGCCCGAGAACTCGATCTGCAGCTTGCGGGGCAGGTCGAGCGCGTGGTCGGACTTCAAAAGGTAGGCGACGCCGCCCTTGCCCGACTGCGAATTGACCCGGATGACCGCCTCGTAGTTGCGGCCAAGATCCTTCGGGTCGACAGGGAGATACGGAACAGCCCAGTCGAGCTCATCGACCGAGACACCCTGCGCGGCCGCCCGCGCCTCCATGGCCTCGAAGCCCTTCTTGATGGCGTCCTGGTGCGAGCCACTGAAGGCCGTGTAGACGAGGTCGCCGGCCCAGGGGCTGCGCTCCGGCACGGGCAGCTGATTGCAGTACTCGGCCGTGCGCTTGATCTCGTCGAGGTTGCTGAAGTCGATCTGCGGGTCGACGCCCTGCGTGAACATGTTGATGCCGAGCGCGACCAGGTCGACGTTGCCCGTGCGCTCGCCATTCCCGAAGAGGCATCCCTCGATGCGGTCTCCCCCGGCCATGTACCCGAGTTCGGCGGCCGCAACCGCGGTGCCGCGGTCGTTGTGCGGGTGGAGGCTGAGGATGACGTTCTCGCGGTGGTTCAGGTGCCGAGACATCCACTCGATCGAGTCGGCATAGACGTTGGGTGTGGCCATCTCGACCGTGGCGGGCAGGTTGATGATGACCTTGCGCTCGGGAGTCGGCTCGAGCACCTCGAGCACCTGGTTGCAGACGTCGACCGCGAACTCGAGCTCCGTGCCCGTGTAGCTCTCGGGCGAGTACTCGTAGTAGATCTCGGTGCCCTCGGCGATGGGCTCGGCCGCCTTGCACAGGCGCGCACCCTCGAGCGCGATGTCGATGATGCCCTGCTTGTCGGTGCGGAACACGACATCACGCTGCAGGATGCTCGTGGAGTTGTAGAGATGCACGATCGCGCGCTTCGCACCCTTGAGCGACTCGTAGGTGCGGTTGATGAGCGCTTCGCGCGCCTGCGTCAGGACCTGGATCGTGACGTCGTCAGGAATCAGGTCTTGCTCGATGAGCGAGCGCACGAAGTCGAAGTCCGTCTGGCTCGCCGAGGGGAAGCCGACCTCGATCTCCTTGTAGCCCATCTTGACGAGCAGCTCGAACATGATGCGCTTGCGCTCGGGACTCATGGGGTCGATGAGCGCCTGGTTGCCGTCACGGAGGTCAACCGCGCACCAGCGGGGCGCCTGCGTGATGCGCTTGGATGGCCACGTACGATCGGGCAGGTCGACGACGATCTGCTCATGGAAGGGGCGGTACCGGTGGATCGGCATCGCGGACGGCTTCTGCGTGTTCTTCATGGTCTTGGTTCTCTCTCGCTTCGGTTCGGATCAGCCGATGACAAACACCGCGACGAGGGAGGCCTGGAGACTAGGACTCGTCGCGGCAGCTAAGGAGAAGCAGACCGAACAGCACAACAACAGGGTAACACCACCTCGCGTGGCCCGAACCGCAGCGCTGACGATCAGGATGCGCAAAACGTTGGGTGGCGCCGAGTCCGCGCGACGCCGAGAATTTCAGCATGACGAAAACGACCCCGCGCGCTGGCATCGCGTTTCTCGCCGCGACCGCCTGCCTGCTCCTTGCCGCGTGCGCGGGCACTGGCGCTGACCCCGGAGACATCATGGACGTTCCCGCACCCGCGATCGGGGCCGAGGTGATCGGCCAGGGCACCGTCATCCAGAAGGACGACGGCCCGGTCGAGATCTGCCTCGGACCCATCACGATGATCTATCCCCCGGCATGCGGAGGCCCGGAGGTCGCCGGCTGGGACTGGGACTCCGTGGACGGCGCGGAGACCGAGGGTGGCACGACGTGGGGCACCTATGCGGTGCAGGGCACGTGGGATGGCACGCGCCTCACCGTGACGGAGCCGCCGATCATGCTCGCGCTCTACGACCCCATCGCGATCGAGGACCCCTACGCCGACCCCGCCAACGCCGGCACGACTCCCGAGGCGGAGCTCACGCGGGTTCAACAGGAACTCGGCGCACGAGATGGGGTGCTGGCCACCTATATCGACAACGGCTACGTCTTCGTCGAGGTCATCCACGATGACGGAACGCTTCAGCAGGAACTCGACGAGCTCTACGGTGCCGACGTCGCCGTCGTCAGGTCGCAGCTGCGGCCCGTCGACTGACGACGAGTCGACGGGCCGCGCGCCGCGCTCAATCGACCGCGAGGGCTGCCACGGGGCTCACACGGGTGGCCCGTCGAGCCGGGAACTGGGCCGTGACGAGGGTGACGAGCGCCGCACCGGCGATGACGACCACCACAAGCATCCATGGCACCGAGGGCCACACCAGACCCGGGCTGCCCTCGATGGCGCCCAAGAGGGATTGGGCCCCCGCCCAGCCGTAGACGACGCCGAGGAGCACTCCCAACCCGACCCCCGTCACGGTCAGCTGCAGGCTCTCCGCGATGATCATGGACCGCACCTGGCGTGCCGTGAAGCCGAGCGCTCGCAGGAGGCCGAGCTCGCGCGACCGCTGAAGGACGCTGAGTGAAAGCGTGTTGACCATGCCGAAGGCCGCGGTCACGGCAGAGAAGCCGATGAGAGCGCTGAAGATCCCGACCGTCACGAGCAGCAACTCGTCGACGCCTCCTCCGTAGGATTCGGGCGACTGCTGCTGCGAGTACTCGATCATGTCGAGGTAGCCCTGCGCCGCCACCGCGAAGGTCGTGATGAGCGTGACACCGATGACAAGGCCGATCGTCGTGCGCGCGCTGCGTCCCGGGTACCGCATGCCGTTCTCGGCCGCGAGCCTCGCCGCGGCGCTGCTCCCGAGCATCCGACCGGTAAGCCGCAGGAGCGGCGGGATCACGACGTGCGCACCCAGCACGATTCCACTGAACGATGCGATGCCCCCGAGGAAGGCGACAAGGAACCCGAGCGGGCTCACGAGCCCGAAGGCGACGCCGGCGCCCATCACCGCGAGCCCGCCGAAGAAGAAGATCGCAGCGAAGGCGTTGCGCAAGGGACGGCGAACGCTCTCCTCGCGCGAGGGCTCGATCGCAGCACCGGTCGCCTGCATGGGCGAGACCTCGAGCACGCCCCGAGAACCAAGCCACGATGCGGCCCAGGTCGACACGACAACCATCACGACCGGGAGCAGCACGAGTGGGTCGGCCAGCACGTAGTCGAGGTCGGGAACGGCGCCGGATGCTGCGGCAATCCGAATCCCGCCAGCCGTCAGCACCACGCCAACGACGGCACCGATCGCGGACCCCAGGAGCCCGACGATCAGGCCCTCCTTGGCGACTGCCCGCCGCTGTGCAGACGCGGAGGAGCCGATGAGGCGCATGAGCGCGATCGTGCGCGTACGCCCCGCGATGATCGTGGCGAAGGTGTTCGTCGTGACGATCGAGCCGACATAGACGGCGATGACGATGAACACGGCAGCGACCATCACGAGAGCCAGCTGTGCGGTTGAGCGAGAGCTGATGTCGTCGGCCGAGATGACGGTAGCGAGGATCGAGGTCGCCTGGATGAGGGCGACGCCGAACGCCGCGCTCAGCGCCGTCACGACGATGCTGGCGATCGTGTCGCGCCGTGGACCTCTCACGCTGCACGCTCCATTCCGAGCATGAACGAGCTGATCTCCTCCGGGGTCGAACGCTCGCGTTCTTCCACGACGCGGCCGTCGGCAAGGAACACGATGCGATCGGCGTGACTCGCAGCGATCGGATCGTGCGTCACCATCGCGATGCTCTGGCCATAGTCGCTGCTCGCGGCGGAGAGGAGCGCCAGCACCTCGCGGCCTGTGCGCGAGTCGAGGTTGCCGGTCGGTTCGTCGGCGAAGACGAGGTCGGGCTGGGTCGCGAGGGCGCGCGCGATCGCAGCCCGCTGCTGCTGCCCGCCCGACAGCTGGTGGGGCCGATGGGTGAGCCTCTCCCCCAGTCCGAGCGCATTCACGAGCTCCGTGATGCGCTCGCGCTCCTCTGCGTCGGGGCGACGTCCGTCGAGCTCGAACGGCAGCTCGATGTTGCCCGCGACATCGAGCGTCGGCACGAGATTGAAGGCCTGGAACACGAAGCCGACGCGACGGCGGCGCAGCACCGTGAGCTCCGAATCGCTCAGCGAGGTGATCTCGGTGTCGCCCAGCCAGACCCGGCCGGACGTCGGGGTGTCGAGCCCCGCCATGATGTGCATGAGGGTCGACTTGCCAGAGCCGCTCGGCCCCATGATCGCGGTGAACTCGCCCGAGCGGATCCCGAGTGACACCGCATCGACCGCGATGACGCGGTTCGACGAGGAACCATATGACTTGCTGACGGCGGAGACGCGGGCGACCAGGCCAGCGTCGGAGTTGATGAAGGACATGGCATCGACGCTACGAGCCCGGTCGCCCGTCGCGCGTCGCCCTCTCGTCGCCTGGCACTACATCGCGAGGATGATCTGGTCTAGGTCGCGAGGCCGTGTTCGTAGGCGAAGACGACGAGCTGCACCCGGTCTCGCAGCGCCAGCTTGGAGAGGATGCGGCTCACGTGCGTCTTGACGGTCGCCTCGCTCAGGAACTCCTGTCGTGCGATCTCCGCGTTGCTGAGCCCGCGTGCCGCGAGCTCGAAGATCTGGCGCTCGCGGTCCGTGAGCGTGCCGTAGGCCTCCGGCTCCTGGCGCACGGGCGCCGCTCCGAAGTGCTCGAAGAGTTCGCGCGTCGCGGATGCCGCGATCACGGCATTGCCGGAATGCACCGTCCGGATCGCCGCGAGGAGGAATTCGGGCTCGGCGTCCTTCAAGAGGAAGCCGCTCGCTCCGGCCCTGATCGCGCGGGTGGCAGCCTCATCGAGGTCGAAGGTGGTCAGGACGATAATCTTCGGCGCGACTCCACCCCGGCGCTCCGCGTCCGCCAGGATTTGGGCGGTCGCCTCGATGCCGTCCATGACGGGCATCCGGATGTCCATGAGCACGACGTCGGGCTGGCACGACGCGACGAGGGCCACGCCCTGCTGGCCGTCGCCGGCCTCCCCCGCGAACTCGAGGTCGGGTTGCGAAGCAACGAGCATGCGGATGCCCGCACGGAACAACGCCTGGTCGTCGACGAGGGCGACGGCGATGGGTTCAGCCAAGGGAGACTCCATGCTGTTGAGTGGATGGCGGACTCGAGACCTCGGGCGCGGGGATGCTCGCTTCGACGACGAAGCGGTCGCCGCGTGGACCAGCCGCGAATGTGCCGCCGATCAGGGTGGCGCGCTCCCTCATGCCGGCGAGGCCGTGGCCGACGAGCGCACGCTCGGGAGAAACCGCGCCGTGGGTCGCGCTGTCGATCACGATGCTGAGATCGGACTTCGTCCAGTCGAACACGACCGACACGGGCCTGCCCGCGTCGCCATGACGGAGCACGTTCGTGAGCGCCTCCTGCACGATGCGGTAGACGGCCATCTGGTGCGCCGGGCTGATCTCCCTGGGGATGCCGATCGTCGAATCCGAGACAGGGAGTCCGGATGCGCGCACCTGTTCGAGGAGCTGCCGCAGGTCGTCGAGGGTCGGCTGCGGGCCCTCGACCTGGCTGTGCCGAAGCTGCTCCAGCAGTACGCGCACATCACCAAGCGCCTCGCGGGCGACGGACGCGATCGTCGAGAGCGCCCCGGAGGCCGCATCCGGATCGGCGCGAAGGGCGAAGCGCGCGCCGTCGGCCTGGGCGATCACGACCGCAAGCGAGTGCGCGACGACGTCATGCATGTCGCGGGCGATGCGGTTGCGTTCCTGCTCCACGATGGCCTGCTGCCGGGCCTGGCGTTCCTCTTCCTCGGCACGCACCTGCGCCTCGCGGCTGGCCTTGGCGGCCGCCCGGGTGCGGGTGAGGAGCCCGAGCGTCCAGCTCAGGCCCAGCAGCGTGACCATGGCGCCCACGGTGAAGGCGAACACGAACAGGGTCACGGGGAGTGAGCCGATCGGGATCGACGCGGGCGACATCTCCCAGCCGGACATCATCGAGGGAAGGAGCACGAGGTAGGTCGCCGCGACGAGGGCCCCGACGCCGGCTGAGATGAGCCCCAGCCACTTGACCCGCGGGGAACCGTAGGCGGCCGTCGCATACAGGACCGCGAGTATCGCGAGGTTCGCGAGGTCGGGCGGGAACCCGCCGAACATCTGCACGACGGCACCCAGCCAGGCGATCGCCAACGCGATGGGCGGGCTGAGCCGCCGTGTTGCCAGCGCCGCCCCCATGCAGAGCACGAAGGTGATCTCTGCGAGGTTGAACCCCACGGTCATCGCCAGGCGTGCGAGCACGCAGAGCACCGACACCACCACGTCGAAGGTGAGTTGGCGAGCGGTCAGGCGACGAAGCATCATCCAACGCTACGCGGTGCTCGCCCGCGCTGGCAGCCAATCAGCACCGTGTGGGCGAAGATCATCCTAGGGATGTACGCGGTCAGAACCCCAGTCGACCGAGCTGCTTGGGGTCACGCTGCCACTCCTTGGCGACCTTGACCCGCAGCGACAGGTAGACGGGCGAGCCCACGAGTGGTTCGATCTGCGCACGCGCTGCTGCGCCGACCTCGCGCAGTCGCTCGCCCTTGTGCCCGATGATGATGCCCTTCTGGCTGTCGCGCTCCACGAAGAGGTTTGCGTAGATCTCGACGAGATCCTTGTCCTCGCGTTCGATCATGTCGTCGACCGTCACAGCGATCGAATGCGGCAGCTCGTCCTGCACGCCCTCGAGGGCCGCCTCGCGGATGAGTTCTGAGATTCGGTCTTCGAGCTGTTCCTCCGTGACCGACTCGGCCGGATAGAGCGGCGGTGACTCGGGCATGAGGGCGACGAGCTCATCGACGAGCACGTCCAACTGCACGTTCGTGAGGGCAGAGACGGGGATGATCGTGTCCCAGTCGCGGAGGCTCGACACGGCGAGGAGCTGCTCGGCAACGGCGGCCTTGGAGGCCTTGTCGACCTTCGTCACGAGGGCCACGCGACGTGCGCGCGGGAAGGCCTCAAGCTGCTCGTTGATGAAGCGGTCGCCCGGGCCGAGCTTCTCGTCGGCCGGCACGCAGAAGCAGATGACGTCGACCTCAGCAAGCGTGTCCTGCACGACTGAGTTGAGCCGCTCGCCCAGGAGGGTGCGCGGGCGGTGCATCCCGGGCGTGTCCACAAGCACGAGCTGCCCGTGCTCGCGGTGGACGATCCCCCGGATCGCCCGCCTCGTCGTCTGCGGCTTGCTGCTCGTGATCGCGACCTTCTCGCCGACGAGCGCATTCGTGAGCGTCGACTTGCCGACGTTCGGGCGGCCGACAAAGGTCACGAAGCCCGCCCGGTGGGCGGCCGACTCCTGCGCTGCATCATTCATGACTCGTCTTCTCTCTCATCATCGTCGTCGTCGGCGTCGGGTGCGAGGCTCTGGTCTCGTTCCACGATCACCGTGGCGAGGCGTCGACGCCTGCCCTCAGTGCGGTCGGCCGTGAGCAGCAGCCCCGAGACACTCGCGGTGTCGCCGCTCTCCGGGATGCGGCCGAGTCCCTTCGTGAGGAGGCCACCAACGGAGTCGACATCGTCATCGTCCAGGTCGAAGCCGAACAGCTCCCCGAGCTCATCGATCGCGAGGCGTGCCGAGACACGGTATCGCCCCTCGCCGAGGTCCTTGACCTCCTGCAGCGTGCGGTCGTACTCGTCGGAGATATCCCCCACCAGCTCCTCGATCAGGTCTTCGAGCGAGACGAGACCGGCGATCCCGCCGTACTCATCGACGACCATCGCGAGGTGGTTCGACTCCAACTGCATCTGGCGAAGGAGGTCGTCGACGTTCTTCGACTCCGGCACGAAGAGCGCGGGTCGGGCGACCTCCGCCACCGTCAGGCTCTCGTGGCCGCGCGGCTGTTCGTGGCTGAGCCGGGCCACGTCACGCAGGTAGAGCACACCGAGCACCTCGTCGATGTCCTCACCGGTCACGGGGATGCGCGAGATACCCTTGCCGAAGAACAGCGCAAGCGCCTCACTGATGCCTACTGTGCCGTCGATCGTCACCATGTCGGTGCGCGGCACCATGACCTCACGCACGACGGTCTGGTTGAACTCGAAGATCGAATGGATGAGTTCGCGGTCCTGCTCCTCGAGCACCTCGAGCTCGGTCGCCTCATCCACCATGCTGAGCAACTGCTGCTCGGAGCTGAAGGTCACCGTGCGCGGCCGGCCGGGGGTGACGCGATTGCCCACGGCCACGAGGGCCGCCGCGAGGGGGCCGAGCAGGACCCGCAGCGCGTGGACGAGTCCCGCGGTCGTCAGGACGATCGGGGCAGCATGCTCGCGCCCGACCGAGCGCGGGCTCGATCCGACGAGCACGAAGGACGCCACGATCATGACGAGCGCCGAGCACAGGAGGGCCCACCACCAGGCCTCGAAGAGCGTCGCGAAGCTCATGGTGACGAGCACCGCCGCCGTCGTCTCGGCCACGACTCGCATGAAGTTGACGACGTTGACGTGGGCACCGACATCCGCTGCAATCGCGAGGATCGCGTCGCGGCTGCGCGAGCGCTGGGCGAGCTCCTGCAGGTCGTTGCGCGAGAGCACGCCAAGCGCGGAGTCGATGGCGGCAAGCAGGCCGCCGAACGCGATCAGCAGGATCGCCGCGATGACGAACGCCGCGGTCACCTGCGCACTCCCCGCGTTGGCAGGGTGGTACTCGGGCCGTCGCTCACCGTCGTCGACGCTCCTGCATGGTGAAGCCCACCAGGATGTCGCGCTGCAGCCCGAACATCTCGCGCTCCTCCTCGGGCTCGGCGTGGTCGAAGCCGAGGAGGTGCAGGATGCCGTGCGTCGTCAGCATGAGGAGCTCGTCGCCGAGGCTGTGGCCGGCGGTCTCCGCCTGCGCCTGCGCCACCTGGGGGCACAGCACGACGTCGCCCAATAGGCCGGCTGGGGTGATCGCATCCTCAGTACCCGGCCGCAGTTCGTCCATGGGGAAGCTCAGCACGTCGGTCGGCCCCGGCTCGTCCATCCACTGCACATGGAGCTGTTCCATGGCCGCCTCGTCGACCAGCACGATCGAGAGTTCCGCATCTGGATGCACGTGAAGCTCGTCGAGCGCGTAGGTGGCGAGCCGCTGCAGCGCGGCCTCGTCGACCTCCACGACCGACTCGTTGTTGATCTCGATGCTCACCTGGAGCGCCCCCGTCTCTCGTAATCGTCGCGCTGCTTCTCGGCGTCATAGCGCGTGTAGGCGTCGACGATGCGGCCGACGAGGCTGTGACGCACGACATCGTCGCTCGTCAGTTCCGCGAAGTGGATCTCATCGATCGAATCGAGCACGCGAGTCACGAGCTTGAGACCGCTCGCGCCCGTCGGCAGGTCCATCTGCGTGATGTCGCCCGTGACCACCATCTTCGAACCGAAGCCAAGCCGTGTGAGGAACATCTTCATCTGCTCGGGCGTCGTGTTCTGCGCCTCGTCGAGAATGACGAAGGAGTTGTTCAGCGTGCGACCGCGCATGTAGGCGAGTGGCGCGACCTCGATCGTGCCGATCGCGAGAAGCTTGACGACGACCTCGGGGTCCATCATCTCGTTGAGCGCGTCGTAGAGCGGCCGCAGGTAGGGGTCGATCTTGTCGGTCAGGGTGCCGGGGAGGAACCCGAGGCGCTCCCCCGCCTCGACCGCCGGACGCGTCAGAATGATGCGCTCGACCTCCTTGCGCTGCAGCGCCTGCACGGCCTTGGCCATCGCGAGGTAGGTCTTGCCGGTTCCCGCGGGACCGATACCGAAGACGACCGTGTGCTCATCGATCGCATCGACGTAGGCGCGCTGGCCCATGGTCTTCGGGCGGATGCTCTTGCCGCGGCTCGTGAGGATGACCTGGCCGAGCACATCCGAGGCCCGTGCGCCCGAGTCATCCGCGATGATCCGAGCCGCCTCGGTGACGTCGCTCGCGCTCAGCTCGACGTCGTCGCGAATGAGCGACACGAGTTCGTCAACGAGCGAGCGCGCAGCCCTCACGTCGTCGTCGGGGCCCTCAAGGGTGACCTCGTTGCCCCTCACGTGCACCTCGACGAGCGGATGCTGCGCCTCGATCGTGCGCAGCAGACGGTCGTTGGGGCCCAGCAACCGCACCATGGCGACGCCGTCGACGTAGACGGTCTCCCGCTTCACGGGCGCTGGTGTTGCTCTCGGGTCGTCAGTCGCCAATGGTCTCTTCTGTCAGTCGGCCCCCGAGCACGTGGGCGTGGACGTGGAATACGGTCTGGCCTGCCGCCGCTCCCGTGTTGAACACGAGACGGAACTCGCCGCCGCAGTGTTCTTCGGCCAGCTGCTTCGCCGTCGCGACAACCTCTGTCAGGAGGACCGGGTCGGCAGCCGCGAGCTCGACGACGTCGCGGTACTTCGGCGTCTTGGGGATCACGAGGAGGTGCACGGGCGCCTGCGGCGCGATGTCACGGATGGCGATGACCGCGTCGCTCTCGAACAGGATCTCTGCGGGGATCTCCCTGTCGATGATTCGCGTGAAGATCGAGACTTCGTCTTGGCCTGGCATGAGTCCAGCTTAAGCGCTTCCGCTCTGAGCGGTGAGGCGCTACCAGCGTTCCGTGAGGGCGCTGAGCACGGCGAGTGCCGCGGGGCCGGCGGTGCTCGTGCGCAGCACGCTGCTGCCGAGCCTCACCGGCACGCACCCGGCCGCACCGAGCATCTCGAGTTCCTCTGGCGCGATGCCGCCCTCCGGGCCGACGACGAGCACGACGTCCCTCCCGCGCGCCTCGATCGAGGTCAGCGGGGTCTGCGCCGTCGGTTCCAGCACGAGCACGAGTGCCGATTCAGCGAGCCGGGCGAGCTCCTTCGTGGTCACGGGCTCCTGCACCTGCGGCAGGTACGGCCTCATCGACTGCTTCGTGGCCTCGCGCACGATCGCGCGCCAGCGTTCCGGCCCCTTGTCCCGCTTGTTTCCGTCCCACTTCACGACCGACCTGCGGGCCGCCCAGGGCACGACCGCATCGACGCCGAGCTCAGTCGACGCCTGCACGGCGGACTCATCGCGCCCGCCCTTCGCCAGCGCCTGCACGAGCGTGATCCGGGCGGACGGCGCCGGATGCTGCACGACCTCGTCGACCCGGATGCTCAGCCGGGTGGGCGCCGCCTCCTCGACGGGCCCAGTCGCGACGAGGCCCTCGCCGTTGCCGATCGACAGCACCTCGCCCACCCGCACTCGGCTGACCGAGACAGCATGCTTCGCCTCGGCACCCACGATCGTCACCAGCGACCCCGGCGCGGTGTCACTGAGGCCGTCCGCGAGATAGAAGTGCGCCATGCGCGCTAGATGTTGAGGAAGCGGTCGCGAAGCTTCTGGAAGAGCCCCTGCTGGAACTGCGAGAGGTGCGGCGGCACCGCATTCTGCACTCGCGCGAGCTCCTGGATGAGGTCTTTCGCCTTGCCGTTGAGCTTCGTCGGCGTGAGCACCTGCACCCCGACCTTGAGGTCGCCGCGGCCTGAACCACGAAGGTGCGTGATGCCGCGGTCCTTGACCGTGATGACCTCGGCGCTCTGGGTGCCGGGCTTGATCTCGACCTCGACCGGGCCATCCAGGGACTCGAAGACGGCGCGGGTGCCAAGGATCGCATCCGTCATCTGCACCTCGAGCGTTGCGAGGATGTCGTCGCCATTGCGGCTGAAGACGTCGTGGTGCCGCACCTTGATCTCGAGGTAGAGGTCACCGCTCGGCCCGCCGCCCTGGCCGACCTCACCCTGGCCGGGCATCTGCAGGCGCAGGCCCGTGTCGACCCCGGCCGGGATGTCGACGGGGATCTTGCGACGGGCGCGCACGCGACCCTGGCCCGAGCAGGTCTGGCAGGGGTGCGGGATGACCGTGCCGTAGCCGCGGCAGGTGCCACACGGGCTCGAGGTCATGACGTTGCCGAGCAGGCTGCGCACGGAGCGCTGGATGAGTCCCGAACCGCCACAGATGTCGCACGTCTGAAGGTCCGTCCCGGGCGCACAGCAGGAGCCGCCACACGTCTTGCACACGACGGCCGTGTCGACCTCGACTTCGCGGGACGTGCCGAAGATGACATCCGCGAGCTCGACCTCGACGCGCAGCAGGGCGTCCTGGCCACGTTCCGTGCGTGAGCGGGGCGGACGAGTGCCGCCCCCGCCGCCGAAGAAGGTCTCGAAGATGTCGCCGAAGCCGCCGCCGAATCCACCGCCGAAGCCGGCCTGGTCGCCCAGGTCGTACTCCTGCTTGCGCTTCGGGTCGGAAAGCACGTCGTAGGCGTGGGTCACATCCTTGAAGCGGTCGGCTGCATCGGCGCCCGGGTTCACATCGGGGTGCAGCTCGCGCGCGAGGCGACGGTACGCCTTCTTGATCTCTTCGGGCGTCGCGCTGCGGTCAACACCGAGCACCTCGTAATGGTCAGCCAATGCAGTTCCTCAATATTGTTCTCTCGGCTCCGTCAGCCTGCGGCGTGCGGATGTCGCGGGCTCACGCCCTCGACCGTCGATCTCTTCTCGTCAGTTTTCGCTGAGCAACCTGGAGAGGTAGCGCGCCACAGCACGCACCGCCGTCATGTTGCTCGAATAGTCCATGCGCGTCGGGCCGAGCACACCGAGTCGCGCGAGCTCGCCGCTCGCCCCCGCGTATCCGGAACTGAGCACCGATGCCTCGCCGAGCCCGAAGGACTCGTTCTCGCGGCCGATCCGCACCGCGATGCCACCCATCTCCTGTTCCATCTCGCTGAACAGGCGCAGCAGGGTGACCTGCTCCTCGATCGCCTCCAGCACAGGATAGATGCTGCCGCTGAAATCGTCCTCGGTGCGGGCGAGGTTTGCCGTTCCAGCCATCAGGAGCTTGTCATGCCGGCTCGCGATGACCTGCTCGCCGAGACTGCTCGCGACGACCTCGACGAGGGGTCGCCGATGCGGCTCGAACGATTCGGCCAGGGCTTCCAGTTGCTCCGCGGCATCCTTCAGCACGAGGCCTGCCAGTTCGCCGTTGATGCGGGTGCGGAGCTCGCCAAGGAACTCCTCGTCGATCCCCATGGGCACGTCGACCATGCGCTGCTCGACCCGGCCCGTGTCGGTGATCAACACCGTCATGAGGCGCACCTGGTTGAGCGGCACGAGCTCTACATGACGGATGCGTGACCGCCCGAGCGTCGGATATTGCACGAGGGCCACCTGGTGCGTCAGCTGGGAGAGCAGTCGCACGGTGCGCGCAAGCACGTCGTCAAGGTCGGTTGACTCACCCAGGAAGGCTTCGATTGCGTGGCGCTGCGCAGCAGACAGGGGCCGGAGATCGGCGAGCTGGTTGACGAAGAGGCGGTACCCCTTGTCGGTCGGCACCCGCCCAGACGACGTGTGCGGCGCCGTGATGAGGTCTTCCTCCTCCAACTGCGCCATGTCGCTGCGAATCGTGGCTGCTGACACTCCGAAGGAGTGGCGCTCGACGATCGACTTGGAGCCGACTGGCTCCCGCGAGGCAACATAGTCCTGCACGATGACACGAAGTACTTCAAGGCCCCGATCGGAAACCATCCGCATCACCTCCACAGTCTTGGCACTCGCATCAAGTGACTGCCAATTCTACAGCGACCCACCGTCGGCGAAATCATTGCCCCCCGGAGTGGGTGGGCGCTAGGTTATGCAGTGCCTGCGCTACCCTCAGCTTTTTCTCAGGCAGGCAGAAGACTCGATCCCCGTCTCGGGGCATCGCCCATGGAAAGGCATGACATGACCGACCAGACTCCTCCCGCAGCCGCGCAGCCCGCAGCGCCACTGAGCCAGGCCGAGGACCGCCAGTGGGCGTCGTTCGCCCACCTCGGCGGGATCCTCTGGATCCTCCCCCCGCTTATCATCTGGCTGGTCTTCAAGGACCGTGGCTCCTTCACCAACCAGGAGGGCAAGGAGTCCCTCAACTTCCAGATCACGATCACGATCGCCCACGTCGTCGTCATGATCATCAATGCAATCCTCACGGTCGTGACCTTCGGACTCTGGGGTCTGATCGGCGGACTCCTGACCTTCGCACTCTGGGTCGTCACGATCATCTTCTGCATCCAGGGCTTCATCAAGGCAAAGGACGGCATTGCCTACCGGTACCCCTTCGCCCTTCGTCTCATCAAGTAGCCACGGTCGAGGGTCGGGACTTCTGTCCCGGCCCTCTGCTTTCTCTCGGCTCATTGCTTTAATGGGCGCATGACCAACGCAGCCCCGCCCCCTCCCGGGCAGTACCAGCCGAACCAGCCCATGAGCCCCGCCGACGAGAAGCTCTGGGCGACGCTCGTGCACGTGGGCGGGATCTTCTTCAGCTTCATCCCGGCGCTCGTCGGCTACCTCGTGCTGAAGGATCGCGGCCCCTTCGTGCGCGAGCACACTCGTTCGGCGTTGAACTTCCAGATTTCCTACACGATCTACGCGGTCGCCGCGACCATCGTGCTCTTCGTGGTCGCAATCCCCATCGCGGTCTTTACCTTTGGCATCGGATTCGCGATCGTCTATCTGGCCATGATCATCCCGATCGCGATGGTCGTCTTCATGATCATCGCGGCGGTCAAGGCCAACCAGGGCTTCTACTACCGGTACCCGCTCACGATCGAGTTCATCAAGCAGTAGCGGATGACTCGGCGACCGCTACTCCAGCAGTCGCCGCACGACAGCATCCGCAAGCAGCCGCCCTCGCAGGGTCAGCACGACTGATCCGCGCAGGGCGGCTTTCGCGTCCACGAGGCCGTCAGCGATGAGACCAGCGATAGCGCGCCGTCCGCTCTGCGGGAGTTCGGCGATCGAGAGCCCGTCGCGGATGCGCACGCCAAGGAGCACCCGCTCGATGTCCTGCGTCTCGCTCGCAAGGGTCTCCCGCCCCGCCGCCGGCGAGTGGCCAGCGAGCACGCGGTCTGCATAGGCCGCGGGGTGCTTGACATTCCACCAGCGAACGCCGCCGACGTGGCTGTGCGCGCCAGGGCCGACGCCCCACCAGTCCTGCCCACGCCAATACGCGAGGTTGTGGCGGCTGCGATGATCGCCGGCGCTCGTCGGCCTGGCCCAGTTACTGACCTCGTACCAGTCGTAGCCGGCATCGGCGAGCAGGGCATCCGCAAGCTCGTACATGTCGGCCTCGAGGTCATCGTCGGGCTCCGCGACCTCGCCGCGACGGATCTGCCGCGCGAGCTTGGTGCCATCCTCCACGATGAGTGCGTAGGCGGAGAGGTGATCGGGTTGCTGCGCGATCGCGTGCTCGAGCGAGCGGCGCCAGTCATCGAGCGACTCCCCTGGCGTGCCGTAGATGAGGTCGAGGCTCACGTCGAGGCCAGCGTCCCGCGCCCACTGCACGACGAGCGGGATGCGCGCGGGGTCATGCGTACGCTCCAGCGTCGCGAGCACGTGGGGCACGGCCGACTGCATGCCGAAGGACACGCGCGTGAAGCCCGCCCGTGCGAGCTCCTGCAGGTAGGCGGCATCCACCGAATCTGGATTGGCCTCCGTCGTGATCTCGGCCCCGGATGCCAGCGTCCACTCGGCGCGAACAGCCTCGAGCATGTGCACGAGATCGGATGCTGGCAGCAGGGTTGGCGTGCCGCCTCCGAAGAAGATGGTCGACACGGGCCGCGGCGCTATCTCAGCCTCGCGCAGCACCCGCGCTCCCAGAGCGACCTCCATCGCTGCCTGCCCCGCATAATCGCGACGATGCACACCGCGCAGCTCTTCGGCCGTGTAGGTGTTGAAGTCGCAGTAGCCGCAGCGCACCCGGCAGAACGGCACGTGCAGGTAGACGCCGAAGTCACGTTCGGCAGCGCCGCCAGCGACGCTCGACGGTAGGAGGCCGTCAAGGGGCGCCGGGTCGGCGAGAGGGAGGGCGGAGGGCATCGTCAGTCGACAGGACCGGAGAGCGCCGCAAGGTACCGGCGGCGAAGCGCGCGCTGCGCGAGCGACAACAGGGGACTCACTGCCGTCCACTTGCCGGGCGCCGGACGGGAAAGCGACCTCAGCATCATCCAGACCGAGCCGTCGTCCTCAAGGTCGACCACGAAGAGTTCCTCACCGCTGAGAGGGTGGCCCGGCAGGGTGCCGTAGGCGAAACCCTTGCGATTCGGCTCGTCGATCACATAGATGACGCGCACGGGTTCGCGCAGTTTGAAGGGGCCAATCGAGAACACGAGCCAGACCGAGTCGCCGGGTGTCACAAATGGCAGGCCGTCGGGCCCGTAGGGCACCTCTTCACGTTCACCCGTGCCGGCCGCGGCAACGGGCGTTCCTGAGTCGTCGAAGGTCACGGGCGTATAGCTGCCCTCCCGAACCTCCAGGGGCGTCTCCGTGAGTTCGACGTCGAAGCCGCTGCGGATCATGATGCCCCACGACATGGTCGCCCGCCACGCGAACTCCCACCGTGCGGGCCCCGTGCCGATGCGGACGCGCTTCTCGAAGGGGCGGTATCCCTTCGGCGGGAACGCGATCGACTCCTGCGATTGCGTTGCCCCGACCGCCGCGTAGTTGACCGGGAGGTTCCAAAGCGCCTTCTTGGACACCTAGCTCGCTCCGAGGTGAAGAGATGCGGCAAGCGATTGCGCCCCACAGCGCAGGAAAGAACGGCACGACAGAGGCATCCGGCAAGGATACCGCGCGTGTCTGGGTGCCTTCCGCGCTACCAGATGCCGTGATCCTGAGCGTCGGCGCAGACTCGTGAGCCCTCGAGTAGGCCGCATGCACCGCTCAGGATGTCATCGGCGAGCTCATCCTCATTCGCGATGCCGACAACTGAGGGCTGCTGTAACACTCCAGCCAACCAGTCCGGGGCGTCTTCGCACGCTCGCAGGGTCTCCTGCACTGCCTTATTGAAGGTCTTGTCGGCGAGCCAATTCACCTCGCGCAAACGCTCGAGCTTCTCGTCCTTCCGAACCTCGTCGTTGTCGATCTCGGCCGTTGCCGCGCGCTTCGCCTCCCACGCGGCCTCCTGAGTGCCCACGGCCGCGCTGAATGCTTCACTGCACCCGCTCGTGGGCGCTCCCGCCGGCTCGACGGAGAGCGCGCGCTCGGGGCCGACTGTGGCCGAGCATCCGACCAGAACCATGGCAGAAGCGGCCAGGAGGCCGAGACAGCGGGGAATGGAGCGCATGGTGTCACCCTAGGGTTGGGCACTACCGAACATCTAGGACTTCTTGTCCTTCTTCTCGACGTCGCCGGACAGCGCGGCGATGAACGCCTCCTGCGGCACCTCGACGCGGCCCACCATCTTCATGCGCTTCTTGCCCTCCTTCTGCTTCTCGAGGAGCTTGCGCTTTCGCGTGATGTCACCGCCATAGCACTTGGCGAGCACGTCCTTGCGGATGGCGCGGATGCTCTCACGCGCGATGATGCGCGCCCCGATGGCCGCCTGGATGGGCACCTCGAACTGCTGACGCGGGATCAGCTCTCGCAAGCGGCCGGTCATGAGCACACCGTAGGCGTAGGCCTTGTCACGGTGCACGATCGCGCTGAACGCGTCGACCTGTTCGCCCTGCAGCAGGATGTCGACCTTGACGAGATCTGCCTCCTGCTCCCCCGAGGGTTCGTAGTCGAGGCTCGCGTAGCCGGCCGTCTTGCTCTTCAGCTGGTCAAAGAAGTCGAAGACGATCTCGCCGAGCGGGATCGTGTACTTGATCTCCACCCGCTCCTCCCCGAGGTAGTCCATGCCGAGGAGCGAACCGCGACGGCTCTGGCAGAGCTCCATGATGACGCCGACGTAGTCCTTGGGCGCAAGGATCGCCGCCTTCACGATCGGCTCGCGCACGCTCTGGATCTTGCCGACGGGGAACTCACTCGGGTTCGTGACCGTGACAGTCTTCTTGTCGTCGGTCGTGACCTCGTAGATCACGCTCGGTGCCGTCGTGATGATGTCGAGGTCGAACTCGCGGCGCAGCCGCTCCGTCACGATCTCGAGGTGCAGCAGCCCGAGGAATCCGCAGCGGAAACCGAAGCCAAGCGCGACGGATGTCTCTGGCTCGTAGTTGAGCGCAGCATCCGACAGCTTCAGCTTGTCGAGCGCCTCACGCAGCACCGGATAGTCGCTGCCGTCGATCGGGTAGAGCCCCGAGAAGACCATGGGCAGCGGCTCGGTGTAGCCAGGAAGCGCCTCGGTCGCGGACTTCGCCGCCGTCGTCACGGTGTCACCGACCTTGGACTGCCGCACGTCCTTCACTCCCGTGATGAGGTAGCCCACCTCACCCACGCCGAGACCCTCGCTGGGAATCGGCTCGGGGGAACTCACGCCGATCTCGAGCACCTCGTGGGTCGCACGGGTCGACATCATCTGAATCTTCTCGCGCGGGTGCAGCTTGCCGTCGATCATTCGCACGTAGGTGACGACACCGCGGTAGCTGTCGTAGACGGAGTCGAAGATCATCGCGCGAGCGGGAGCATCCTTGTCTCCCTTGGGCGCGGGGATGAGTTCCGTGACGCGGTCGAGCAGCTCGGGCACGCCAACACCGGTCTTGCCGGAAACGCGCAGCACGTCATCAGGCGAACCGCCGATGAGCCCCGCGAGTTCGTTGGCGTACTTCTCGGGGTCAGCTGCCGGCAGGTCGATCTTGTTGAGGACCGGGATGATCGTGAGGTCGTTCTCGAGTGCGAGATACAGGTTGGCGAGGGTCTGCGCCTCGATGCCCTGGGCGGCGTCGACCAGCAGGATGGCGCCCTCACACGCCGCGAGGCTGCGCGACACCTCGTAGGTGAAGTCGACGTGGCCAGGGGTGTCGATCATATTGAGCGCGTAGGACTGGCCGTCGAGCGCCCACGGCATCCGCACCGCCTGGCTCTTGATCGTGATGCCGCGCTCGCGCTCGATGTCCATGCGGTCGAGGTACTGGGCACGCATGTCACGGTCGGCGACGACGCCGGTCTCTTGCAGCATGCGGTCGGCCAGGGTCGACTTGCCGTGGTCGATGTGCGCGATGATGCAGAAGTTGCGAATGAAGGCGGGGTCGGTCGACGCCGGCTGGAGGGCCTTCTGGGCTTTGGGACTCACGCGTTCCTCTGTGACTGGGTCGGCGCCGCGGACGCGGCACGAAGATGGACGCCACGATTGTCCCATGACGAGCGCCGGCACTCGAATCCCGCCCCGCCCCGACACGGCAATCGAATTGTCGAATCGCCCCGCGCACTGGTAAAGTTGCCTGTTGGCTTGCGCACCGCGTTCATCCCCCACGATTCACCCGGTGCGAACTGCAGCCCCGCCACCGCTCGTTGCCCTCTACAACAGCGCTGGGAATGGCTGCCACACACCGTCCGGAACAACAGAAAGAACTACCTTGGCAAACATCAAGTCGCAGCTGAAGCGCATCCTCACCAACAAGAAGGCGACGGAGCGCAACAAGGCCGTCAAGAGCGAGCTCAAGACCGCCGTGCGTGCCACGCGCACCGCGATCGCCGCCGGCGACAAGGAAGCCGCCACCACCGCGCTCCAGCTCGCCAGCAAGAAGCTCGACAAGGCCGTGAGCAAGGGCGTCATCCACAAGAACCAGGCCGCCAACAAGAAGTCGGCGATCGCCAAGCAGGTTGCGGCGCTCTAAGCAGCAGAACCTCACACGCCCCGTCTCGCATCGCGAGGCGGGGCGTTTTGCATACGGCGCGCGCTCGACGTTCGGGCTTAAGCGCCGCGGGAGGCGATGACGCCGACCATGCGCTCGAGCGCGAAGACGGGGTCGCGCTCGGCACCCTTGACCGCGGCATCCGTCTCGGCAAGCACCTCGATGCAGCGGCCGAGACCGTCGCCGCTCCACCCCTGCAGGTCGCGCTTGGCACGGTCGACCTGCCACGGCGCCATGCCCAGTTGCTGCGCGAGCTGGCCCGAGCCTCCCCTCGCACCCGAGACCTTCGCCATCGTGCGGAGCTTCATTGCGAAGGCCGCGACGATCGGCACGGGGTCGGCACCGGATGCCAGCGCGTGGCGCAGCATGACGAGGGCTTCGCCGTGGCGGCCGGCGATCGCGACATCCGCGACCTTGAACGCGGTCGTCTCGACCCTGCCCGAGTAGTACTTCTCCACCGTGGCCTCAGTGATCTCGGCGCTCGAATCCGAGATGAGCTGCTGGCAGGCAGATGCCAGTTCCGCAATATCGTCGGCAAACGCGGCAACGAGCGCGCGGATGGCGCCAGCCGTGGCCCGGCGCCCCGCGACCTTGAACTCGGCGACCGCGAAGTCTGCCTTCTCTGACTCCTTCTTGAGTTCTGTGCAGACGACCTCGATCCCGCCGCCAGTGCCGCTACGGATGGCGTCAAGCAGCTTCTTGCCACGCACGCCGCCCGCGTGCCGCAGCACAAGGTAGGTGCCTTCGGCGGGGTGCTCCAGGTACGAGACGGCCTCCGCAATGAAGGCATCCGTGCACTTTTCGACGCCAGTCACACGGATCATGCGAGGCTCGCCGAAGAGCGACGGGCTTGCGACTGTGAGCAGCTGCCCCGGCGCATAGCCGGCCGCGTCGATATCGCTCACCTCGAGGCTCGGATCCTCGGTCTTGAGCGTGTCGCGAAGCATCCGGATGGCACGGTCAGCGAGGAAGCCCTCCGTGCCCGACACGAGCACGATCGGGGCCGGGCGCACCTTCGACCAGTCCAACTGCGGGATGGCGACCGACGATTTCGAGCTTCGCGCTGCAGGCCTTGCTGCCACGGTGCTCCTCCCCACTCAAGGTCGCCCGAGGCATGACGCTCGGTCTCACGACGACGAATAACAGCCTAGTGTCGGGCGGCGACATCCTCGTCTGGAGCCGACGCCGGTGCCACCTGCCCCGTCTCGCTCCACACGCCGATCCTGCCGTCATCCCGCGCCCACGCGAGCACGAGGCCGTGCTCATCGGTGCGCGCCACCGCCGTGCCGAGTCGGCCGAGGAGCGACAGGATGCTCGGCGTCGGGTGCCCGTAGGTGTTGTCGGTTCCGACGCCGATGACCCCGATGGTGGCGGGAACGGACTCGTAGAGGCGTTCGTACTGGTCTACCGAGCCGTGGTGTGAGACCTTGACAATGTCCACACCACCTAGAGCGCTCAACTGCGAACGGGCGCCCGCGAGCATCCGGAGCTGTGCCTCGCGGCCGAGGTCACCAAGGAGGAGGGTGCTCAGGCACTGGCACGCCCGCCCGTTGACGGCGAGCACGACGCTCGCATCGTTGCCGGGCGGCATGGCAGGCGTTCGCGCCGGCCACAGAACCGTCCACCGCAGTCGCCCGAGCTCGCCCGCGAGGCCGCGTGTTGCCGGGACAACCTGGGCGCCTGCGTCGGCGAGGTCTCGAAGCATCCGCTCGTCCTCCGCCGACGCTGGCGGTCCAGCAACGACGGTGCCGACCCTGCCGACGACGGCATCAACGCCGCCCACATGGTCGAGGTCGAAATGCGAGAGCACCAGGACGTCGATGTGTGAGATGCCAAGGTGTGAAAGGCAGTCGTCGAGCGCGGCGGCGTCGGGGCCCGCGTCGACGAGCATGACGGAGTCGCTGTCGCGGAGGAGCTGAGCATCGCCCTGCCCCACGTCGCACGCGGCGAACTGCCACTCTCCCGGAGTGTGGAGGGCCACGCGGATGCGGTCGCCGGCGACGATGCCGCCCGCAATGACGAGCACACCGCACAGCCCGAGGGTCCACCAACGCCTCCTCCGCGCGAGCGTCACACCAAGACCGAGCACCGTCAGCACGGCCGCGAGTCCGAAGCCGAATGCGCCCTCCGCCCACGGCAGTTGAGCGCCGGGGAGTCCGCTGAAAAAGGCGGCCACGGCTGCGATCCAGGCGGACGGAAGCCATGCGACCCAGGCGGTCGCCTCGGCGGCCCACGGGGCGAGCGGATTCACCACGCAGGCCACGAGCCCCAGCACCGTCGCTGCGGGCGCCGCCGGTCCCGCGAGGAGGTTGGCGAGCACGCCATAGCTGGGAATCGCAGGCGCGAGCAGGATGATGACCGGCTGGCAGGCGAGCTGCGCGGCAAGGGGAACGGCGATCACGGCGGCAAGCGGTGTTGGAAGCACGGTGGCCATGCGCGCCGCGAGGGGGCCGGCGAGCACGAGGAGCCCCGCCGTCGCGAGCACCGAGAGGATGAAGCCGTAGCTGCGCGCCAGCCAGGGGTCGATCGCGAGCAGCACAAGCACCGCGAGGGCCAGCACGGGCACCCCGGCCGCCCCTCTCCCCCATGCCTTGGTCACGAGCACGGCGACGGCCATGGCGGAGGCGCGCATGACGCTGGGTTCCGGGGTCACGATGAGCACAAAGAGGGCGAGGGCGCCGAGGGACGTGAGCACGCGCAGGCTCCGCGGAGCCCGCATGCCTGCCCCCAGCGCGAGCACCAGCCCGACCACGATGGCGCAGTTCGCGCCGGACACGGCGGTGAGGTGCGTCAGCGAGGAGGCCTTCATCTGCTCCTCCAGCGACTCGTTGACCGCGCTCGTGTCCCCGATCGCCAGGCCGGGGAGGAGGCCTGCCCCCGGCTGCGGCATATCTGCCACGAGCGTCCGGAACCCCTCGCGGAGTTCGCCAGCCCATGCGACCGGCCCGGACTGGAGCTGCTCGACGGATGCCTGACCCCTCGAGAAGAAGAGGAACGCCGACGCGTCGGCCGGGGAGGTCACGGCGAGTGTGCCCGAGACCGTGACGTGGTCCCCCACCTCGATCGGCTCCGTGACTGTCGCGAAGATCGTGACCGGCACGGCGGCATCCATCCGCAGCCCCGCTCCTTCGACGCGCTCGATCCGCGCACCGAACCTCGCGGTCGCGGCCGGCTGCACGACCGCCTGTGTCGCGGTCGCCTCGATCGTGAGGTGGCGGGACTCCTCGGCCGCGGCGACGAGGTCGCTCGGGCGTCGCCCGTCGACGGATGCCGCGGCGCACGCCAGCAGGAGCGCCGAGGCCGCCGAGGCCAACGCAATGGTCAGGAGCACCCCGCGCCGCCGACCCCCTGAAATCAGGATGAGGAGGACGGAAAGCAGCGCAGCGACTAGCGCCGCTGGCGCCGCGGCTCCCTCGACGCCGAGCAGGATGCCGACGACAAGCCAGGACACCGCGACGGGCAGCGCGAGCCGCAGGTCGAGGGGCGGGCGTCGATCGCTCATGTCGGGCGGGCGATCATACGGTCACGAGGTTCCGCATGCCTTCCAGCGTCTTCTCGCCGATTCCCGTGACGGCGAGCAGGTCGTCGACGCTGGAGAAGCGACCGTTGGCGTCGCGCCACGCGATGATGCGCGCCGCCATCGCCGGCCCCACCCGCGGCAGGGTCTCAAGCGTTGTCGCGTCAGCTGTGTTGACGTTGACTCTTCCATCACCCGCCGTACCCGCGGCCCCGACCGGGTCATTCATGGCGCCGAGCACGGGCACCGCGATCTGCTCTCCGTCGTCCACGAAGCGCGCGAGGTTGATGGCGCCACGATCGGCATCCGGCGCGAAGCCACCCGCCGCCGCAACGGCATCCACCGCCCGGGACCCCTCCGGGAGCTCGAACAGTCCCGGGGAGGCAACAGCCCCGAGGACGTGGACGTAGATGGTCGCCGCGGGCGCATCGATTGGTGGGACATCCTGTCCGAGCGTGCCGGTGTCGCCCTTCGACCCCAGTGCTGAGACAAGGACCGCGACGCCGAGCCCGAGAAGCAGCAGGATGACGGCCGCTCCCGCGCCGACACGCAGGCGCGCCGGCCCGGGTGCGGCCAGCATCGCTGCAGCCGCCGACGACATCCCTGAGGATCGCTGCGAGCCCATGTCGGCACGCTACGCACGCCGCCACCCACGGCGACGGCGCGCGGGACGCCCTGTGAAGGCAGACCGCGGCCGCGTGCCGTGGAGGACGCTACTTCTTGGTCGTGATGCTCACGATCTTCGGTGCGCGCACGATCACGCGGTCCACCTCGCGGTCGCCAAGGGCCCGCACCGCGCCAGCCGACGCGAGCGCGAGTGACTCGAGCTCGGCGGGATCGATCGTGGGGCTGACCTCAAGCTTGTCGCGCACCTTGCCGTCCACCTGCACGACCGCCGTCACCGACTGCTCGACGAGCAGCACGGGGTCGGGTTTGCGCCAGCCGCAGTGGGCCACCGAACCCGTGTAGCCGAGCCGCTCCCACATGTCCTCCGCCGTGTAGGGAGCGAAGAGGCTGAGTCCGAGGGCGACCGTCTCGGTCGCCTCGCGAACGGCGGGGTCGGCCCCGCCGGCGCCGCCGTCGATCGCCTTCCGCGTCGCATTGACCAGCTCCATGAGTCGCGCGACGAGGACATTGAACTTGAAGGACTCTGTCAGGCCGGGAGCGTCGGCGAGGAAGCGGTGCGTGACGCGCCGCAGCGACTCGTCGCCCGACTTCCACTCGACATCAGGGGAGCTCGTCACGTCACCTGCGAGGCGCCATGCTCGCGCCAGGAACTTCGCCGAGCCGGCGGGCGAGACATCCGCCCAGTCGATGTCGTCCTCGGGCGGACCGGCGAAGGCCATCGTGAGGCGCACCGCGTCGACGCCGTGCTCCTCGAGCTGCTCGCTCAGCTGCACGATGTTGCCCTTGGACTTGCTCATCGCCGAGCCGTCCATGAGCACCATGCCCTGGTTGAGCAGCGCCGAGAAGGGCTCCGTGAACGTGACGTAGCCGAGGTCGTAGAGCACCTTGGTGATGAAGCGTGCGTAGAGCAGGTGGAGGATCGCGTGGGTCACGCCACCGACGTACTGGTCGACGGGTGCCCACTTCTCGGCCTCGGCCGGGTCGAAGGCCTGGCCGTCGTCCTTCGGGTTGAGGAAGCGCAGGAAGTACCAGGAGCTGTCGACGAAGGTGTCCATCGTGTCGGCGTCGCGACGCGCTGGCGATCCATCGATCGGATGCGGCACGTTGACCCAGTCCTCGGCCGCACCGAGCGGTGACGAGCCCTTGGGCTTGAGGTCGAGACCCTCGGAGGGTGGAAGCACGACGGGCAACTGGTCCTCGGGAACCGGCACCATCGAGCCGTCTTCCCCGTGGATGATCGGGATCGGCGTTCCCCAGTAGCGCTGACGCGAGATCAACCAGTCGCGCAGGCGGTAGTTGCGAGCCGAGCGTCCCGTGCCGGCGGCCTCGAGCTGCTCGATGACGCGCTTGATGGCGTTGGCTTTGCTCAAGCCGTCGAGCGGACCGGAGTTGATCATCCGCCCCTCGCCGCCGAGTGCCTCTCCCGTGGCGACCGGGTCGACAGGTGCGACATCGGGAAGCACCGGGTCGCCATGCTCGTCAGTCTCGATGACGGGGATCGCACCGGTCACGGGGGCGTTCGTGTCGACGACAACACGCACGGGCAGCCCGAATTTGAGGGCGAAGTCGAGGTCGCGCTGGTCGTGTGCGGGAACAGCCATGATGGCGCCCGTGCCGTAGTCCGAGAGCACGTAGTCGGCCGCCCAGATCGGCAGTCGCTCGCCATTGACTGGATTGATCGCGAAACGGTCGAGGAAGACGCCCGTTTTCTCGCGAGCGGCATCCTGCCGGTCAATCTCCGACTTCTTCTGCACCTCGGAGAGGTAGCCGGCGAACTGCTGTTTGACCGTCTCGTTCGAGCCCGCGACGAGCTCCGCAGCGAGGTCGGAATCCGGGGCGACGACCATGAAGGTCGCGCCATAGAGCGTGTCGGGGCGAGTCGTGAAGACGGAGACCTTCTCGCTCCTGCCCTCGATCTCGAAGTCGACCTCGGCGCCGATCGAGCGGCCGATCCAGTTGCGCTGCATCGCGATGACCTTCGACGGCCAGTTGCCCTCGAGCTGGTTCAGGTCATCGAGCAGGCGGTCGGCGTAGTCGGTGATCTTGAAGTACCACTGCGTGAGCTTCTTCTTCTCCGCCGCGGCGCCACAGCGTTCGCACGTGCCGTCGACGACCTGCTCGTTTGCAAGCACGGTCTGGTCCTGGGGACACCAGTTGACCCACGACGCCTTGCGGTAGGCGAGGCCCTTCTCGTACATCTTGAGGAACAGCCACTGGTTCCACTTGTAGTACTCGGGGTCGCTCGTGTGGATGACGCGGTCCCAGTCGAAGGACGCCGCGTAGAGCTTCATGCTGCGCTTCTGCTGGTCGATGTTCTGGTAGGTCCAGTCGCGGGGGTCGATGCCACGCTTGATCGCGGCATTCTCGGCCGGCAGGCCGAAGGAATCCCAGCCGATCGGATGCAGCACGTTGAAGCCCTGCTGCCTCCAGTAGCGGGCGATTACATCGCCGAGGGCGTATGCCTCCGCGTGGCCCATGTGGAGGTCGCCGGAGGGGTACGGGAACATGTCGAGCACGTACTTGCGCGGCTTGCTGTCGTCGCTCGAGGTGCGGAAGGGCTTGGTCTCCTCCCACACGGCCTGCCACTTCGCCTGGATGGAGTGGAAGTCGTACTCGGTGCCGTCATCGTGCTGCTGGGCCACAGGTGCTCTCTATTCGTTGCGTGATTCGGTGCAGACCTCCCAGATTAGCGAACTGGGCGCGCCGCTGAGCTACCCCTCGTCTGGCGCGACCGGCCGAAGCTGCGGCCAGCGGGGTGCGAGCCCGTCGCCCGAGGAGCGCCCGGTGAGCCGGCGCCCGACCCACGGGCCGAGATACTCGCGTGCCCACGCGGCATCCGCGCGCGCCGCGTCCAGCCGGCTGCGCGTGGGGAGCGGCTCGAGTGATTCCGGCTCCAGCATGTGGTCCTCGCGAAGACGGGCCATGACACGCTTCGCCATGTTGATGTGGCCCCTTGTCGACATGTGAAGCCGGTCGACATCCCACATGCGCGGGTCGTTGTACTCGTCGAAGCGCCAGTAGTCGACGATGTGCGCACCGCGCTCGTCGGCGATCTCTCGGAGCAGTTCGTTGTAGATGGCCGTGCGCGGCCGGGTCTTGCGGAAGAACGCCGATTTCGCCGTGTCGAACCCCGTGAACAGCACAACCTCTGCGCCCGCGTCCCGGATGCGCGCCACCGCGTCGTCATACACGGCCATGAGCGCATCGATATCGACGGAGGGGCGCAGGATGTCGTTACCGCCCGCATAGATCGTGACCAGCGTCGGCGCCATCTCGATCGCAGGTTCAACCTGCTCCTCCACGACCTGGAGCAGCTTGCGCCCGCGGATCGCGAGGTTGGCATAGCTCGTGTCGGCATCCGTCGCCGCGAGGAGTGCGGCGAAGCAATCTGCCCAGCCCCTGACGCCGTTTGGCAGGGTCGGGTCGGGGTCGCCGACGCCCTCCGTGAATGAGTCGCCCAGTGCCACGTATCGAATTGTCACGCCAACACCCTACGGTGTCGCTCGCTGACCGAAGTCTCCGACTGCCCATCGCGTTCGAGCAGCACCCTCAGGAGCGCAGCCGCCTTGAGCTTGACCTCCGCGAGTTCCTCATGCGGGACGGAGAGCGCCGTGATGCCACCCCCCGCGCCGACCGTCGCCCCTGCCCCGTCGATCACGATCGTGCGGATGACCATCGCGAGGTCGAGACGGCCATCGAAACCGAGATACCCGAACGACCCCGCATAGATGCCACGCGGGCGGCCCTCGAGGCGGGCGAGGATGCGCACGGCCTCGAGCTTGGGGGCGCCAGTCATCGAGCCGGCGGGAAAGCATGCCTCGATGGCGTCGATCGCGGAGAGGCCGGCGCGAAGTCGGCCACGCACCGTGCTCACGAGCTGGTGCACATGAGGATAGCTCTCGACGCGAAGGAGCGAGGGCACCGCGACCGTTCCGAGCTCGCAGACACGAGCCAGGTCGTTGCGCATGAGGTCGACGATCATGAGGTTCTCGGCCTGCTCCTTGTCGCTCGCCCGGAGTTCGCGCGCGAGGTCGCGGTCGGCCTCGGGCGTGTAACCCCGCGGCCGCGTGCCCTTGATGGGCTGGGTCTCAACGGTTCCCTCGACGGGGTCCACCGCGAGGAACTGCTCGGGTGAGGCACTCAGCAGGGCGGTGTCGCCGAAGCGCAGGAGTCCACCATGGTGGGCGGGGCTCGACCGCCGGAGCGCGAGGTAGGCGGCCACCGCATCCGTCGCGCCCTCGACCCGCGCCGAGGTCGTGAGGCACAGTTGGTAGGCATCGCCCTGCCTGATGGCGTGCTGGCACTCCGCGATCATGCGGAGGTACTGCTCGTCGTCGTGCGCCCATACGACCGGCCCGTCGTACGGCGCTACCGGGGGGGCGGTCGGCGGATGCGCGGCGGCGCCACGGAGGGCCCGGCAGGTCGATTCCCGCCACGCCTCGAGCTCACCGCTCCACTCCTCGCCGAGGGCGAGCAGCGTCACCGTGCGGGCCGCGTGATCGAAGACGAGCGCTCGATCGACGCGCAGCATGGCCGCATCCGGATGCTGGCTCGCGGGCCCGAACGACTCCCCCATTGTGTGGGCGCTGTAGTCGTAGCCGATCCAGCCGACCCAGCCGAGACGGAAGCCACGGCAACTGGAAACCTCGACGTCGGCGTGCGCGGCGGACTCCCGCCGGAGGGCGTGCAGCAGCGGCTCACCTGGCCGAGGAGAGACCCGGGCGGATGCGCGCCCCATGGCACTCACACCGTCGCTCGCCGTCGGGCCGCAGTCGAGCCAGAAGGAGTGCTCATCCTGCGAATGCAGCGTGAGGTATGCGCTTTCAGGGTCCAGCCACAGCCCCAGTGGAGCTTCAAGAACCCGTCGACCCATACGCTAACAATATGAGTGCTCACGCGATCCTGCGGTGGACCGGAACCGGACTCGACGCTGCCATGCAGGGCGAGGCCGATGACGGAGACATCCTCGTCGCCGACTCGTGGCTCGTTACGGATGGCACCGCCCTCGCGATCGCCCTGCACCGGGACCGCTTCCTCGCGACCGCGAGCGGGCTTGCTCGGGATGCAGAGGCGTTCTGGGATGCGGCGATTGCGGCCATCCCCCGCACGGGCGAATGGTTCCCCCGGGTCGAGCTGCGTCGCGCGGGTGGTCGCATCGAGGCCTTCCTGCGCGTGCGCCCGGCCCCCGAACGACGCCTCAGCACGACGCTGTTGACGCACGAGGGCGAGGATCCCCGCGACCTCCCCCGCATCAAGGGTCCCTCGCTCGAGGTGCTCGAGGCCCTGCGAGCACGGGCTCGCAACAGGGGCGCGGATGACATCGTGATCGTCGACCCGCTCGGTCACGTCGCCGAGACGGCGTCGTCTGCGCTCGCCTGGTGGCGTGGCGACATCCTCTGTCTTCCCGCCCAGGAACTGGATCGTGTCGACAGCGTGACGGCGCGCGCCCTCCTCGCGCTCGCGACCGCCACGGGCACGCAGCTCTCGTGGGAGACGACGACACCCGAAGAGCTCGACGGCCTTGAGGTCTGGACCCTGAACGCCCTGCATGGAGCGCGCATCGTCACGGAGTGGGTGGATGGGCCCGCGACCGCGGAGAAGCCCGGAAGGCTCGGCGCATGGCGTGCCCGGCTCGAGACCCTGCGTCGCCCGCTTCCGGAAATGACGGTGGCCCCCGCGTGAACGAGGTACTCACCTGGCTCCTCGACCTCGTGCAGTCGGTCGATCCCGTGCTGCGCACGATCCTCGCGGGGGTGGGCATCCTTCTCGAGACCTCGGTGCTCGTAGGCCTGATCGTGCCGGGCGACTCGATCGTGATTGTCGCGTCGACCGCCATCGGCTCCATCGTCGAGTACGTCGCGATGCTCGTCGCGGTGGTGCTCGGAGCCCTCGGCGGCGAGAGCATCGGTTTCATGCTTGGCCGCTATTTCGGCCCGCGCATCCGTGCCAGCAGACTTGGTCGGCGCATCGGCGAGAAACAGTGGGTGCGCGCCGAGAACTACACCGACAGGCGCGCGGGCGTCGCGGTCTTCATCTCGCGCTTCCTGCCCGTGCTGCATTCCCTCGTACCGCTGACGGCGGGCATGAGCTCCATGCGCTACCGCACCTTCATGGCCTGGACCGTGCCGGCCTGCCTACTCTGGGCCGCAGGGTATGTGACGGTCGGATGGCTCGCGGCAGGGTCATACCGCGAACTGGCCGACCAACTGCACTACGCCGGATACATCTTCGTGGCCGTCATCGTCGCATTCCTGCTGCTCGTCGTGCTCGCCAAGTACCTGCTCGGACGGGCTGAGGCGCGCTACATGCAGCGTGCGGGTGACGGCAACGCGACGACGATCGACGACTGACGGACAACGACTGACGCGAGCGGCGATCAAGATGCGAAGGCGCTCGCCAGGTAGGAGTGCACGAGGGACCGTCCCTCAGCGATGATGCGCTCGTCGCCCGCCGAGTCGAAGGCGAAGGCACGCGCGAGCAGCGAGTCGACGAGCTGCACGGCCACCTCGACACGCAGCGAGAGATCGTCGCCCGTCACGTCGAAGCGGTCAGAGAACACCTCCGCGAGGACGGATGCGACGACCGCGTTGTGCGTGCGGTCCTCCTCGCGCGGGCGCACGTCGATCACGTCGCCGAAGCGGATCGAACGGAAGCCCGGCTTCGTCGCGAAGGAGCGCACTGCCGTGTCGATCACGGCGTCCACGGCCGACTGCCACGAGGTCACCGATTCCGCCTGGAGCGCGCTCGACACCTCCTCGATGAAGTCGTTGAGGAAACGCACGCTGAGGCTCTGCAGCACGGCGATGCGGTCGGGAAAGTAGCGGTAGACCGTGCCGATGGAGGCGCCCGCGCGCTCGGCAACCATGGCCGTCGTGAGGCGCTCGTATCCGATCTCGTCGATGACCTCGGCCGCGGAGTCCAGCAGACGCGTCAGTCGAGCGGCACTGCGGGCCTGGACAGGCTCATTTCGAAGGGCAGCCGCGGTGCCGTGCAGGGTCGCGTCCAGATCGGAATTGGGCAAGGCGGGGGCTCCTCTTTTAACGAATGTTCAGCTTGTAATCCTACGCCCCGCCCCCGTAGCGGGGGCGCGGGTCGGGCGCGGGCGCCAGCATGTCAAGGCAAACTTTCAGATTGCGTGGGGGGCGGCAACACCGGGCATCCGCTCATCGATGTGCCGCGCGCATGCCAGACTGGAGCAATGGCGAAGTCCCACAGCGCGTCGGATCGCGGCAGTGAGGTCTCGCCGATTCCACATTTCGCCTCACGGCTCGAAGACGCACTCCACGACTTCCGCGAACGCAGCGCCCGCCGCCGGGGACACCAGCCCACCGTGATCCCCTACGCCGGCTACGGGTCGACCGACTGGATCCGCGTGCTCGGCCGCGTGCTGCTCTCGAAGCCCGGCACCGCCACCAGGTACAAGAAGATCCGCGGATGGCGCAGCTTCACGAGCGTGCCCCTCAACGACGTCGGCGTCACGATCCGAATCGGTGACGAGGAGCATCCCGTCCACGCCGACCGCGGTGGCGTGATCGACGCCGTCGTGGCCGTCCAACTCGAGCCCGGCTGGAACACCGTGCACATCCGCACGGAGGGCTCCGAAGAGGTTGAGGCACCCATCTTCGTCGTCGATCCCGCGGTGCGCTTCGGGCTCATCTCCGATGTCGACGACACCGTCATGGTGACGGCACTGCCGCGGCCCTTCCTCGCAGCTTGGAACACCTTCGTACTCGATGAGCACGCCCGCCGGCCCGTGCCCGGTATGGCGGTGCTCTACGAGCGGCTGCTGCACGATCATCCGGGCGCCCCCTGCTTCTACCTCTCGACGGGGGCGTGGAACGTCGCGCCGACCCTGAGTCGATTCCTGCTTCGCCACCTGTACCCGAGCGGCCCGCTCCTGCTCACGGACTGGGGACCGACGCACGACCGCTGGTTCCGCAGCGGACGGTTGCACAAGGAGGAGACGCTGCGCCGCCTCGCGAAGGAGTTCCCCGACATGCGCTGGCTGCTTGTGGGAGACGACGGGCAGCACGACCCGGAGATCTACGGCAGCTTCGCCGAGGACCACCCTGAGCAGGTACAGGCAATCGCCATCCGCCAGCTCTCGACCGGCGAGGCTGTGCTCGCGGGTGGTCGCAAGTCGGATGACGAACGTGCCGAAGCAACCGTGACCCCCTGGTACTACGCGCCCGATGGGGCCGGGCTCTCCGAGCAGCTGATCGGGCCCGACCCCCTCTGACCAGCCCATGGGCTAGCGTGGGATGCCGTATGCCCACGACGCCTCGTCGGGGACCCTGAAGCATGGAGAGCAATGATCGAACACCCGCCCGTTGAACGCCACCCCATGGCGATTCGAACACTGACGGTTGATTCTGTTGCCCGGCTCGGAGCTTCCTTCGTGCGAGTAACCCTCACTGGCGACGACCTGCGTGGCTTCACGAGCACGGGACCCGCCGACCACGTCAAGGTGTTCTTCCCCGACCCCGTGACGGGCGAACTCGCCGTGCCCACGATGACCGCGGAGGGCATGAAGCGTCCGGAACACGGCAACGTCATCGCCCGCGACTACACCCCGCGCACCTTCAGGCCCGCGACCGAGGACTCCCCCGCACAGCTCGAACTCGACTTCGTCATCCACGGCACGGATGCCCCAGCGAGCACGTGGGCGAGCTCGGCCGCGCCAGGCGACACGCTCGTCGTTGGGGGCCCCCGCGGATCACATCCGGCCCCGACGGGGATGACGCGCGTCATCCTCGGCGCCGACCTCAGCGCACTCCCCGCTGTGGCCCGATGGATCGAGATGCTGCCGGACGATGTGGAGATCTGCGCGTTCGTCGAGCTCGAGCATCCGTCGGACGCCGGATACCTCGACCCCGAACTGGTGCACCGCGCGAACGTCATCTGGCTCGATGGCGGGTCCGGGTCGCTCGAGCGCGCCATCCGTCGCCTCGGTGACATCGGCGACGACACCTACCTCTGGCTTGCGGGCGAAGCGGATGCCCTCGTGCCCGTGCGCCGCTACCTCCGCCGCGAGCTCGGCCTGCCCGCCAAACAGGTGAAGGTCGACGGCTACTGGCGTCGCGGTGAGCAGGGACGTGACCACCACGCGCCCATCGACCCAAGTGACCCTGAGGACTGACCCACAAGCCAACGCCGCGCACGCGCGCCCGGGCATACGGTGGTGACATGCCCCCGATCGCCGCTGTGAGAGCCGCCTCCCGCAGTCCCCTGCTGCAGGTGGTGAAGACCTCACTCGCCTCCGTGATCGCGTGGGTCGCGGCATGGCTCCTGCTCGACCAACCGCTGCCGATCTTCGCGACGATCGCGGCCCTGCTGGTGGTGCAGCCAAGCCTCAACCAGTCGCTCGCGAAGGGGATCGAGCGTAGTCTCGGCGTGCTCGTCGGCGTGCTCCTCGCCTACGGCGCGAGCCACCTGTTCGGCGAGTCGAGCTGGGGCGTGCTCGCGATCATCGTCGTCGCGCTCCTCCTCGCGTGGGCGTTGCGTCTGACCCCCGGTTCAGCGAACCAGATTCCCATCAGCGCCATGCTCGTGCTCGCGATCGGCGCCGGCAACACCGCCGACTACGCGCTCGAACGAATCATCGAGACCGTCATCGGCGTGATCGTGGCCCTCATCGTCAACTTCGCCATCGTGCCGCCCGTGCTGCGCGAGCCCTCGCGACGCGCGGTGCGGGAACTCGCCAATCGCATCGCCGACACGCTCGACGAGCTCTCGCAGGTGCTCACGCGGGGCACCGAGCGCGCTGAACTCCGGGAGGTCCTCTCTCGCGCCCGTCAGCTGCGCGCCCTTCAACGGGATGCAGCCGAACAGGTCACTCGCGCTGAGGAGAGCCTCCTGCTCAATCCTCGCCGCGGCATCCACCGCGATGAGATCGCCTGGGACGCGGAATTGCTGCGCCGGCTCAACGTGCTCGTGACGCGCGTGCTCGGCATGACGAGGGCCGTGCACGACCACTACGACGAGACACTCAGGGCGGAGCCCATGGTGCGGGCGATCGGCTCGGAACTCGACCGTGCCGCGCACGACCTGCGACTGCTCGCCGCGCCGCGCCGCGAACCGGATGCCGAACCATTGACGGCCGACCTTCCGGCGCTCACCGCCCCGCTCGCAATCGCAGTCCCGCACCCCGAACACTGGATCCTCATCGGGGCCCTCATGGAGGACCTTCGACGCGTGCGTGAAGAGATCATGGGCGGGCGCGACGACGTGTGACAGGCGCATCCATGCGGCCGCACCCGCCGGGGAACGCCCGCAGTGATTGACCAGCTCGGGGCCCGCTGCTAGCGTTCGAGCACTGCAACCCGAACGCAGTCCCTACCCGAAGGCCTTACCCGCCATGTCCGTGCGCACCCTCGCGCTCGTCTTGATCGAGCCTGCACTCGTCACGCACGACGAGACGACATTCGATGTCACCGGCCTCGTCAGCGTGCCGGTGCTCCTCGTCGTCGCCGCGGCCTGCGGCATCCTCATCGTGCTGGTGGTCGACGTGCTGCGTCTTCGGCGCGAATCGCGACTCACGGCCGTGCACACGATCGCGAGCGTCATGCTCGCAGCGGCCGTCGTCTCGCTCGCGGCGGTCTTTGCCGCCGGCATCGCGACGGTGCCAGCGGCGCGGGCCGACACGGGTGGGAACGCAATCACCCACGTCTCCCCCGACGCCGTGAACGACCCTCTCCTCGGCGTGCAGCTGCCGACCCTGCCCGGGGAGTGAGAGCGCCGGTCAGTCGTTCCGCCGGATCCAGGTGAGCGAGGCGAAGTCCTCGGGTGAGAGCCCAAGCTCGGCAGCCGTTGATGCGACGATCGTGCGCAGTTCGCCCAGTTCTGCACCCTCCCGCACCAGGATGTCGATCCCGTTCGCGAAGGCACGCGTGCGCCGGTTGCGCATGACAAGAATCGAACCCGTCTCGTCGACGCCGGCAGCCGACCAGCGGCGGGTCACGAGGGCATCAGCGCCCGAACCCCTCCACACGAACTCGTCACGGACCCAACGCGTCTTCCCCGCGAGGATGCGGGGTCGGCCGTCGAGGTTCGCGAATTCGATCGTCTCGGTCAGGCGCAGCGACGACATGCCAGCGACCCTGAAGGTGAAACGCGGCTCGCCGTGCCTGCCGTCGAGCCAGAACAGTTGGCTCGTCGCTCCGAGACCCCACGCGCCCGGGAGCACCTCTGCGAGGTGTTGCGGCGTGAGCGAAGTGGCCATTCCCCCACACTAACGACGCAGTCTGGGAGGCTTTCACCCCAGTCCGGGAGGGTTGTGCAAGAACGACCGGATGCGGTCAGAGACGATCCACGGCGGTCACGACGATGATCGCCTCACCCGCCTCATCCGAAGTATCGAGGTCGACGACAGCACTGATCCCCCAGTCGTGGTGCCCCTCCGGGTCGTCGAGGATCTGCCGCACGCGCCACTCCCCCGGCGCTCGCTCGACGAGCAGGAGTGCGCTGCTGCGAGCATCCGCACCCGTCAGGATCTGGTCGTGCTCCTGCCAGTAGGAATCAAGGGCGTCCCGCCAGCGCTCGGCCGTGAAGCCCGCCTGCGCGTCGAGTTCGCCCAGGTCGTCGTAGCGTTCGAGCGCCGCGAGCTGCACTCGCCGGAACAGGGCGTTGCGCACGAGCACCATGAAGGCCCGCTCGTTCGACGTCACGCCGCGCGGCGCCGGTGGCGTCACGGGTGCGTCGGAATGCCGCTCCGGATCGGGATGGCTCAGTTCCTCCCACTCGTCGAGAAGGCTCGAATCGACCTGGCGCACGAGTTCACCCAGCCACTCGATGAGGTCGCGCAGCTGCTCGGTCTTGAGCTCGTCGGGAATCGTCTGTCTGGCCGCCCGGTAGGCATCCGAGAGATAGCGGAGCAGGAGGCCCTCGCTTCGCGCGAGCGAATAGAAGCCGACGTACTCGTTGAACGTCATCGCGCGCTCGTACAGGTCCCTGACGACGGACTTCGGCTTGAGCTCGAAGTCGCCGACCCAGGGCTGCGAGGAACGGTAGGTCTCGAAGGCCTGCTGCAGCAGTTCTTCGAGCGGCTTGGGGTAGCTCACCTGCTCGAGCAGCTCCATGCGCTGCTCGTACTCGATGCCCTCCGCCTTCATGGCGGCAACGGCCTCGCCTCGCGCGCGCGACTCCTGCGCGGAGAGAACGGGCCGCGGGTCTTCAAGGATCGACTCGAGTACAGAGATGATGTCGAGCGCGAGCGTGTCCGACGGCGGCGCCGAGCCATCCTCTGGCGGGCTGATGAGGTCGAAGACTGCCAGCGCGAACGGCGAGAGGGGCTGGTTGAGGGCGAAGTTCGGTTGCAGGTCGACCGTGAGGCGGATCTGCCCGTCGACCTCCTCAACGACCCCTGCCGTGCGCAGCGTTCGGAAGATGGCCAGCGCCTGCCGCAACAGCGCGCGCTGTCGTGGACGCGGCTCGTGGTTGTCCTCGAGCAGGCGTCGCACCTCACCGAAGGGATCCTGCCCGCGTGCGATCACATTGAGCACCATGGAGTGGCTCACCGACATGGTCGAGGTGAGACGTTCCGGCTCAGCCGAGATGAGGCGCTCGAAGCTCGGTTCACCCCAGGACACGAAGCCCTCCGGCGCGCGCTTGCGCACGATCTTCTTGAGCTTCTTGGGGTCGTCCCCCGCCTTGGCCACGGCCTTGGCGTTCTCAGACTCGTGCTCGGGTGATTGCACGACAACGGTTCCCGCCGTGTCGAAGCCCGCACGGCCGGCCCGACCTGCGACCTGGTGGAATTCACGCGCCGAGAGCTGCCGCATCCGTGTACCGTCGTATTTGGTGAGGCCCGTCAACAGCACGGTGCGGATGGGCACGTTGATGCCCACGCCGAGCGTGTCGGTTCCGCAGATGACCTTGAGCAGGCCCTGCTGGGCGAGTTGCTCGACGAGACGGCGGTACTTGGGCAGCATGCCCGCGTGGTGCACGCCGATGCCCGCACGCACAAGGCGCGACAGCGTGCGGCCGAAGCCCGTCGTGAATCGGAAATCGCCGATCGCGTCGGCGATGCGATCGCGCTGTTCGCGGGTTGCAACACGGATGCTCGTGAGCGCCTGTGCCCGCTCGAGCGCCGCTGCCTGGGAGAAGTGGACGATGTAGATGGGCGCACGGTGGGTCTCGAGAAGTTCCTCCACCGTCTCGTGCACGGGGGTCGTGACGTACTCGTAGGAGAGCGGGACGGGCCGTTCGACGCCCGTCACCGTCGCGGTGCTGCGACCGGTGCGCCGGGAGAGGTCGTCGGCGAGCCAGGCGACGTCGCCCAACGTTGCCGACATGAGCACGAACTGCGCGTGCGGGAGGGTGAGCAGCGGCACCTGCCAAGCCCAGCCGCGTTCCGGGTCGGCGTAGAAGTGGAACTCATCCATGACGACGAGCCCGACCTCGGCCTGCTCGCCGTGTCGCAGTGCGACGTTCGCGAGGATCTCTGCCGTGCAACAGACGATGGGGGCATCCGCATTGACACTCGAATCACCCGTGACCATGCCGACGTTCTTTGCCCCGAAGATCTCGACGAGCGCGAAGAACTTCTCCGACACGAGCGCCTTGATGGGCGCCGTGTAGTAGCTGCGTCGCCCCGAGGCGAGGGCGGCCGCGTGCGCGGCAACCGCGACGAGGGACTTGCCCGTGCCGGTCGGCGTGCTCAGCACGACATTGGCGCCCGTGACGATCTCGAGCACCGCCTCCTCCTGTGCCGGGTAGAGCGTCAAGCCCCGCCCCGACGCCCACGCTTCAAAGGCGGTGTAGACCCCGTCGGGGTTGCCCCCGAGTCCTTCGACGGCGGCGGCGAGGTCCACGGGATGTGTCGGCATGATCTCTCGATCCTGCCCTAGTCGCGGCGTGCCGGCTGACGCGGCAGCACACGTCGGGGTGGGGCGACGCGCGGCAGCCTGCCCACGTGCGGCGCCGCGAGCAGCACGACTGAGATGGCGCCCGCAAGCACGACGGTGGCCACGCCCGGCCAGGAGAGGGCCGCGGATGCCGTGAGCATCGCGAGCAGGATGGCCCTGTAGACGAGGCCACCGAGCCACAGGCGCGGCGGATGCGGCACCCGCCGCCACGCGATCCTGGCCGCGTGCTGTCGCCAGAGCGCCTCGTTGATCCACAGCCCCAACACGGCGACTGCGACGGCCGCGACGATCCAGGCCGCATTCTCCCCGAGCAGGTCGGTGAGGGCCGAGGGCGTCCATTCGACCGGGCCGAGAAGCAGCGGGCCGAGCAGCAGCACGGTCGCCGAGAGCGCGAGCACGAGCATCCGCTGCAGTCCCAACGCACGCACCCCGCGGGAGTGCCGGATGCGACGCAGCGACGCGTGCGCATCCGCGGCGGGCACCGGAAGGTCGAGCAGGAGGCGCGCGATCGGGTCGACGACCTGGGGGATGTTGCCCGCATAGGCGAGGTGTTCCGTGAACGGCCAGGCCGTGTTGTGCACGGGGCGCTCCTCCGGCCCGGGGGCAGGATTCCGTGGAGTCGTGCGCTCGAAGGATTCCCGCCAGCGGCGCAGGCGGTTGACGGCGGTCGTCGAGATCGACCCGGAGGGGAAGGGATCGAAGACGCCCCAGAAGTTGCTCCAGCGCACAGGCGGCTCACGCCGTGACCAGCCCACGACCGGGTTCTCCATCGCGGGGAGGTCCTGGGCTGGCCCCGACCATCGCGCGCGCCCGAGGAGCGTGACGGCCGCGCCGACCGTGATGAGCGCATCGACGCGGGGCGGCCTGTGACCGTCGGGCCGGTTGAAGAGCACGTCCGCCGCGATCGAGGCACCCTGGGAGTGCCCAAGCACCACGAGCCGGCCCTCGCCGCCATTGGCCGCGACCGCACGCTCGAGCCGACCCTCTGCCTCGCCCAGGGCCTCCTCCACGACGCGACGCATCGCGGCGGCCCGCACTGGTCGACGTGTCCACGCGGCCGCATCACCGATGAACTCCACGACAAGCTCCACGATGGGTCCGAGCACTCGGGCGACACCGGGGATGAGCAGCACGGGGCCGATGAGGATCAGCACGGCATACCCAGCGAGGAGGAGTGCGCCGAGCCCGAGCCCGAGGATGACGAGCGCTGCCACGGTGGTCGCCGCGGTGGCCACGATCAGCGGCAGCAGCAGGATCGCCCAGACGGCGCGCGGCACCGATGTTCGCGCGGCGGCCCAGCCCGGGAGCGCGACGACATCGAGCATCATCTGCACGAGGAGCCGTGCGATGAAGCCGCCGAGACGACCGATCGTGCGCCGGAGAAAGCTGAGGCCCCAGACGAAGGTCTCGCCCCTGCCGAGCCCGGGGAACGCCTCCGCCCAGCGGGCCTCCGTGATCGTCACCTCGACGAGACGCTCGGCGCCCGAGTCATCCGTCACCTGGGTCGCCACGACCACCCTCGGGTCCTGGTCGACATCGAGATCGACCGCGACGAGGCGAGCGGATGCTTCGTCTCCCGCGAGCCAATCGATACGCCGAACCAGCGGCTCCGCCCACCTCAGGAGCGTCTCTCGGGGCCGCTGCCGGCCCATGCCATGCACGAGCACGAGTTCAACGAAAGACACGTGCAGAGGCACGTGCTCCCCGTGGCCGACGTCGTTCATGCTGCCGAGGATACGAGCAGCGCATGACAATGTGGCAGGCGGCTCCATGCCTGCGCCGGGTAGAATCGGCCCAATGAGCGCCGCCCCAGAATCGTCGACCGACGTGTCGCCCGCGACAGGCCACGACGGGATAGACCCCGACGATCTCGCCACAGCCCTACGGGTGCTCGCGGAACTCGATCGCCTCGACGACGAACATCCCGACTTCGTGGCCGTGCGCCGCGCGACGGCACGGATGTTCAAGGCCGTCAAGCGCAACCGCAAGGTCGAGAAGCGCAGTGCCATCGCGGAGGCCGACCGTGCCGTCGTCGCGGCGACCGCGACGGGTGCGCCCGACCGCATCGACGACGAGACTCGCGGCGTGCCGCTCGCGCCGGGCACGACCGCCCCCATCGCCGGCCACCTCATCAAGTCGCGCGCCTGCTACATCTGCAAGCAGCACTACACGCAGGTCGACGCCTTCTACCACCAGCTCTGCCCCGACTGCGCCGCCTTCAGCCACGAGAAGCGCAACGCCCGCACCGACCTCACGGGCAAGCGTGCCCTGCTGACGGGTGGCCGCGCGAAGATCGGCATGCACATCGCCCTCCGACTGCTGCGCGACGGCGCCCACACGACCATCACGACGCGCTTCCCCCGCGACGCCGTGCGCCGCTTCTCCTCGCTCGAGGACTCAGAAGAGTGGCTCCACCGCCTGCGTGTCGTCGGCATCGACCTGCGCGATCCGGCCCAGGTCATCGGCCTTGCAGACTCCGTCGCCGAGCAGGGCCCGCTCGACATCCTCATCAACAACGCCGCCCAGACGGTGCGCCGCTCCCCCGGTGCCTACAGCGCACTCGTCGAGGCTGAGCGGGCTCCCCTGCCAGACGGCCCCCAGGTCGAACTCGTGACCTTCGGCCACACGAATGACCAGCATCCGCTCTCCATCGCGGCCTCGGTCACGGCGCATCCGCTGCTCGCTCGCACGGCTGTCGACGCCGACCGACGCACGGCGGCAGAAGCGCTCGCGGCCGAGGCGATGATGGCGGGGTCGTCGTCACTCGAGCGACTCGCCGCCGGCACCGCGATCGACGCCGGCGGGCTCATCCCCGACGAAGACCGCATCAACAGCTGGACGCAGCACGTGCAGCAGGTCGAGCCGCTCGAGATGCTCGAGGTGCAGCTCGCCAACGCGACCGCGCCCTTCCTGCTCATCAGCCGCCTCCGCGCAGCGATGGCCGCGTCACCGGCCCGTCGCAAATACGTCGTCAACGTCTCGGCGATGGAGGGCCAGTTCTCGCGGCGCTACAAGGGCCCGGGGCATCCGCACACCAACATGGCGAAGGCCGCCCTCAACATGCTCACCCGCACGAGCGCTGGCGAGATGCTCGAGACCGACGGCATCCTCATGAGTGCCGTCGACACCGGGTGGATCACCGACGAACGCCCGCACCACACGAAGGTGCGCCTCGCGGAGGAGGGCTTCCACGCTCCCCTCGATCTCGTCGACGGCGCGGCGCGGGTCTACGACCCGATCGTGATGGGCGAAGCGGGGACCGACCTGTTCGGCGTCTTCCTCAAGGACTACAAGCCCGCCGCCTGGTAATGCCGATGTGGACCCCCGCGCAGCCCGAGGACTACCTCGCACAGTGGGGGCTCACCGTGGCCGGTGAGACGCTGACAACCCCGTCGTCGACGCTCATCCCGGTATCGTTCGACGGCCGGGACGGGATGCTCAAGGTCGCCCGCATCGACGAGGAGGCGCGCGGCAACAGCGTGCTGGCATGGTGGAACGGTGCCGGTGCGGCGCCCGTCTGGCGCGTCGACGAGCACGCGGTGCTGCTGGCGCGAGCCACCGGCCGCTCACTCGCCACCATCGCCATCGACGGCGACGATCATGCCGCAACCCTCGAGCTCTGTTCCCTCGCCCAGACCCTGCACGGGGCATCCGCCGTCTCGTCGCCGCCCGTGGGGCTCGTGGCGCTGGCCGACTGGTTCCGTGAGCTGTTCGAGATGGCCGAGCACGATCCTCACGGAGCCGACGGTCTCTGGAGTCGCGCAGCAGGTCTCGCCGCGACACTCCTCGCGGATGCGAGCCAGGACGTCGTGCTGCACGGCGACCTGCACCACGACAATGTGCTCGATTTCGGCGACGGCGACTGGCGTGCCATCGATCCGAAGGGCGTGCATGGCAACCGACTCTTCGACTACACGGTGCTGCTTCGAAACCCGCGGAGAGATGTCGCCCTCGAGCGTTTCGAGAAACGGGTCGAGCTCATCGCCGAGTCAAGCGGTGCTGCCGTGAACACCGTGCTCGGGTGGGCCATCGCGTCGTGCGCACTGAGCGCGGCCTGGTCGACGCACGACGGCGACAGCGAAGCCGCATCCGCGAGCCTCGAACTCGCGAGGCTTGCCGAGCGGATGCTGCGCGACGCCTAATGCTGCGCGCTTGAGCGTGTGAGGCAACAGCACCCTACGCGTAGGGTCGGCGGTGCGACGGCACGCCGACGCCGGTGCGACGCCCTGCGCGCGTAAATTGCTAGACAGAATAGTTGACGACCGTTATCGTTGATGAGCACAAGTACTCGAATCAATGGAGATCTCGAATGCCGCTCAGCACCGCAGCGACCAACGCCCCGGCAACGCGCGCCAACGCGGCGACCATCCCGGCACCCGCCGTGCGCGTCACGGCACTCCGCAAGCGATTCCGCCGCGAGGACGGTAGCGAGGTGCTCGCCATAAACGACGTGAGCTTCGACGTCGACCCAGGCGAGTTCATCGTGCTGCTGGGCCCGAGCGGTTGCGGAAAGACGACGCTGCTCCGCACGATCGCAGGGTTGGAGACGCCGGATGAGGGCACGATCGAGATTGCGGGACGCACACTCTATGACTCCTCCCGAGGCATCGCGGCACCGCCGGAGCGCCGCGGCATCAGCATGATCTTCCAGTCCTATGCCCTCTGGCCGCACATGACCGTCTTCAAGAATGTGGCCTACCCGCTCGCGAGCCGCAAAGGTGTGCGCCTCAGCAAGGACGAGGTCGCCCAGCGGGTGCGCACGGCCCTGACGCAGGTCGGCATTCCGGAACTGGAGCGCCAGTACCCCGGGCAGATGAGCGGTGGCCAGCAGCAGCGCGTGGCACTCGCGCGCGCCCTCGTGAGCAACGACGAGGTCATTCTCTTCGACGAACCGCTCTCCAACGTCGATGCCAAGGTGCGCGAGCAACTGCGCCTCGAACTCGTCTCGATGCAGCGCAGGCTCGGCTTCTCGGCGCTCTTCGTCACGCACGACCAGACCGAGGCCATGGAACTCGCGACCCGAATCGCGGTCGTCGACTCGGGGCGGATCGCCCAGTTTGGCACCCCGCAGGAGATCTACTCGCGACCGGCCACGCGATATGTCGCACGCTTCATCGGCGCGATCAATGAGAGCGAGGGGGTCGTCGCGCAAGCGGATGCCTCAGGCCTCGTGATCGACACCCCGCACGGTCGCATCGCCTCGACCGACACCTCGGCCGGCCTCGAAGTGGGTGACGCGGCGGTCGCACTCTGGCGCCCGGAGCGCGGCGTGCTGACTGAGAGCGAACCCACGACGGTCAACCGCTGGGAGATGACGGTCGACGCGACCCTCTTCGTCGGCTCGCACACGGAGTACCTCGTGCGGCACGGCGAGATGACGGCAAGGCTGTGGAGCCCGCGCTTCGACGACGTCGCGGCAGGAGAATCAGCCTGGGTCTCGGTGCGCCCCGACGACGTGCGGGTGCTCCCCGCAAGCGATCCAGAGGGTGGGCCGCTCGTGACGGGCTCGGTCGCGACTCGGGCGACGCGATGACCCAGACCATGACGAAGCCGCCGAGCCGCCTCGGCCGCCTCCGCGAGAAGCGCACGACTCCCTTCGACGCCGTCACTGTCGCGATCGCACTCCTCCTGATCGCGATCGTCATCATTCCCCTCGGGCGCGTCGTCGTCGGGATGTTCTGGGTCGACGGGCAGTTCACGACGGGGCCGATCGCCCGCACGCTCGCGGTCCCCGACCTGCCGCAGCTCATCCTCAACACGCTCATCGTCGTCGCGGGCAGCAGCATCCTTGCCGTCGTCATCGGCGTGCTCCTTGCCTGGCTGAACGAGCGCACGACGGCACGGATGGGCGTCATCGGCGATGCCCTCCCCCTCCTGCCCTTCCTGCTGCCGCCCGTCGCGGGAGCGGTCGGCTGGACCATGCTGCTCTCGCCCCGCGCCGGGCTGCTCAACGCCTGGTTCCGTGACTTCATCGGCATCTTCGGCATCGAGATGGAGACCGGCCCCTTCAACATCAACAGTTGGTACGGGCTCGTCATGGTGTTCGCGTTCTACGCGGTGCCCTTCGTCTACATGAACGCGGCCGCGAGCCTGCGCAGCTTCGACACGAGCCTTGAGGAGGCATCGCGGCTGAGCGGCGCCAGCCCCCTCCGCACGCTCGTCAAGGTCACGCTCCCCGCGATCGCCCCCGGCATCGGTGCGGGCCTCCTCCTGAGCATCTGGTTCGGCTTCGGCATGTTCTCGATCCCCTCGATCATCGGAACACCCGCCGGCATCGACGTGCTCTCGGTGCGCATCGTGCAGCTGCTGACCTTCACCTATCCCCCGGAGACGGATGTCGCGGTCGGCCTCAGTGCCTTCATCGTGCTCTTCGTCGGCCTCGCCTACGCGCTGCAGGTGCGCATCCTGCGCAAGGGGCGCTACGCGACCCTCACGGGCAAGGGGGCCCGCTCGAACCCCACGAACCTCGGTGTGTGGAAGTGGCCGCTCCGCGGGCTCATGCTCCTCTACGTCGCCGGTTCGACGCTGCTGCCGATGTTCGCGCTCGTCATCGTCTCGCTCAACGGCTACTGGACGCCGAAGATCGGATGGGACAGCCTCTCCCTGCGGGCGCTCCAGGCGGCCGTGATCGACGACCGCATCACGCGGGAGGCACTCGCCAACAGTCTCGGACTCGGCGTCGTGGGCGGGCTCATCGGCATCATCGCGGCAGCGCTCGTCGCCCTCTACGTCGCGCGCAAGCGAACCGGGTTCGCGCAGGCGCTCGACCTCGGCATCAAGATGCCGGCCGCCGTCTCCAACATGGTCATCGCCGTCGGCATCCTGCTCCTGCTCGCTGGGCCACCGTTCGGCCTCGGGGGCACGCTGGCCATCCTCCTGATCGGCTACATCGCCCTCTACCTACCCCAGGCATCCATCGCGGCGGATGCGGCGGTCAGCAGTGTCGGCAAGGAACTGCCCGAGGCATCCGCTATCTCTGGCGCCTCGCCCCTTCGCACCTTCGTGAAGGTCTACCTGCCGCTCATGGTGCCGGGCCTCGTCGCGGGGTGGGCACTGCTCTTCATCCGGATGGTGGGTGACCTGACGGCGTCGGCGATCCTCGCCGGCACGGGCAACCCCGTCGTCGGGTTCAGGATCCTCGAGGTGTTCAACGGCGGCTCCTATGCGCTGCTCGCCGCTCTCTCGACCGTGCTCGTGCTCATCACCGCGACCGTGCTCGTTGTCGTGATGGTCTACGCACGCCGCAAGTCCCGCTTCGGCATCACGGCCAAGATCGGCTAGCCGTCCGTCTGTTCCACCCACCGCAGAAACACTCACCCGAGTAACACCGAGCAAGGAGGCAATCAATGAAGATTCGCAACGCAGCACTCGCGGCAGGGCTCGTGGCAGCCCTCGCCATGACAGGTTGTAGTGGCGGCGGCGGAGGGGGCGGCACCACGGCGCCCGACGTGACCGTCGACGATCCCGCACTCCAGGAACTCATCGACGCAGCGACGGAAGAGGGCGAGATGACCCTCTACAGCATCATCGATGAGGGGCCCATGCGGGCGGTCGCCCAGGCGTTCACCGACAAGTACGGCGTCGACGTCAGCGTGCAGCGACTCGTCTCGGCCGACCTGCAGCAGCGCTACTCGGCAGAGGCCGAGGCGGGCGCGACGGTCGCCGATGTCGTCATGCTGACGCACTCGCCGTTCTACTCTGACGGCTTCGACAAGGGATGGCTGACGCCCCTCGCGGATGCCGACATCCCCGGGTTCGACGAGTACCCGGCCGACTTCGTGCGCAACGACGGCGGTGCGGCGATCGTGAGCCTCGTGCCCACGCGCCTCGTCTACAACACCGACGCGGTCGAGGAGGAGCCGACGAGCTGGGAGGAGTACGCCGACCCCAAGTACAAGGGCAAGCTGCTCTTCGCCGCGCCAGACACCTCGCCCGCGAACCTGACGTTCTGGTCGCTCATGGTGGACGAGTTCGGCGAGGACTTCCTGCGCGACGTGGCCAAGAACGAGCCGACGTGGATGAACAGCGCCGTCGTGACGACGCAGGGTGTCGCTGCAGGCGAGGGCGACCTCGCCCACCCCGGCGTGCTCGCAATCGTCAACACCCTCAAGAAGGAGGGCGCTCCCGTCGAGGCAGCACTGCTCGGCCCCACGACGGGACCCGAGATCGGCATCGCCCTCTCGGCGGAGAGTCCGAGCCCCAACGCCGCGAAGCTCTTCGCGCACTTCCTTCTCTCGCAGGAGGGCAGCGAGGTGCTCGCCGAAGAGACCGGCGACGGCTCACCCTTCGGTCTCAACATGGTCGACGGCTGGGTCTCGCCCGGCCCCGTCAATGACGAGACCAAGGCGAAGATCAACGAACTGCTCGGCGCGAACTGATCGCATGACGGCGCCCGGGCCAGGCCGGGCGCCGTCATCCTCGCCCCGGCAGCAGCAGCACAAGGAGGACCCATGATCGACGCAAGCACGACCGACGAACGGCGCGGTGCCCACGACTTCGACCCGGTGCGTCCGGCCGAGACATTCACGAGTGCGCACGAGGAGTTCAATGAACTGCGGCCGAAGCATCCGGTCGCTCGCAGCCAGGAGTACGACGGCTTCTGGGCCGCCCTCAGCTACGACGCGGTGCTCAACGTCATCACCGACATCGAACACTTCACGACCTCCAAGCAGAACGCCGTGCCCAAGTTCGCCTTCACGGGCGTGCGCCCTCCCCTGCACCTCGACCCGCCGGAGCACACCGACTACCGCCGCATCATCAACAAGGCCTTCACGCCGCCGAAGATGCGTGCCCTCGAGCCGAAGGTGCGGGCATCCGCCGTGGCGCTCCTCGACCCGCTCATCGATGCCGGCTGGGCGGATGTCTGTGCCCAGTACGCCCACAAGTTCCCCGCCTACGTCTTCGCCGACTTCTTCAATCTCGACGTCGAGACCTCGCAGACCATCAAGTCGGTGACGGGCACCTACGTCGACGCGATCCAGGTGCTCAACCACGATGTGGTTAAGAGCCTGAGCGGAAGGCTCTACGAGATCGCCCAGGGCATCATCGACGAGCGCAAGGCCGGCGGCTACGACCCCGAAGTAGACCTCACCGCGGCGCTCCTGGCCGCCCGTCCCGACGGCGAGCCGCTGCCGGAGGCGATGGTGCTCGGCACCGTGCGCCAGCTCATCGTGACGGGCATGGTCGCCCCGAGCGTCTTCATCGGCAACATGTTCGTGCATCTCGCCCGCGACCCCGAACTGCAGGAGCAGCTTCGACGTGACCCCACGCTCATCCCCGCGGCGGTCGAGGAGTTCCTGCGCCTCTACTCGCCCTACCGCGGCATGGCCCGCACGGCCCGCGAAGACGTCGTGCTCGAGGGGCAGCTGATCCGCAAGGACGACCCCATCGCGCTCGTCTACACCTCGGCCAACCGCGACGAGAGCGTCTTTCCCGACGGGGAGAAGTTCGTGCTGAACCGGCCCAACATCGCCAAGCACATCTCCTTCGGCCGCGGCACGCACAGCTGCCCGGGCGCGCCCCTTGCCCGAATGATGATGGTCATCACGCTCGAGGAGGCCCTCGCTCGCAGCGCGAGCTTCACGGCGGCCGGGGATCCCGAGATGGCGATCTGGGCGGAGTGGGGCACACGGTCTGTGCCGCTCGACTTCGTGCGGGCGTAGGCCGCGCCGCTCCCTCTCGCCAGCAAAGGAACTCCATGAGCATCACGACTTCTCCCAACGGCAGCCCCATCCCGGACGACTTCGACGCTGGCGCGCCCGAGACCTTCGACAGTCCCCACGCGATGTATCGACAGCTCCGGGATGAACATCCCGTCGCCCGCTCGAATGCCTACGGTGGCTTCTGGGCCCTCACGCGCTTCGCTGACGTTGAGGCGGCGGCAAAGGATTCCGACCTCTACATCTCATCCGTGCGCGCGGTCGTGCCGAGCGATCCCCGAGGCATTCGCCGCCCGCCCCTCAACTTCGACGCACCGGCGCACTCCCCCTTTCGCCGTGCGCTCGACCGCACCCTGCACCACTCCCGCCTCGAACGGATCGAGGCCAAGTTGCAGGAACACGCCGCCCGCGAGATCACGCCGTTCATCGAGGCCGGCACGAGCGACATCTGCCAGGGCTTCGGCACGATCTACCCTGCCTTCACCGCAGCAGAGTGGCTCAATCTCGACCATGACGACGTCTACCGACTTGCATCGACGGCATCCGAGTGGGTGGATGCCTGGCGGCGACAGGACGGAGAACTCGTCACCGAACGCAGCAACGAGATGTACGACATGGCCCGCGCCCTCGTCGCCGATCGCAAGGCGAACCCACGGCCCGTCGAGACCGATCCCGCCAGCTCGCTGCTCTCTGAGGAATACGAGGGTGCCCCACTCAGCGAGGAGCTCGTGGTCGGCGCCCTGCGCCAGTCCCTCGTCGTCGGCATGGTGGCTCCGCCCATTCTTCTCGGCGGCATCTGCGTGCACCTGGCACGCGACCCCGAACTCCAGCAGCAGCTCCGCGAGAACCCCCAGCTGCTCCCCGCCGCGGTCGAAGAGTTCGTGCGTCTCTACACCCCCTACCGCGGCTTCGCGCGCACAGTGGCCGAACCGGTCACTCTCCATGGCCGCACGATCAATCCCGACGAACCTGTGACGCTCGTCTACGCATCCGCGAATCGCGACGAGCGAGTGTTCGAACGCCCCGACGAGTTCATCCTCGACCGGCCCAACATCATGAAGCACCTGGGATTTGGGCGCGGACGCCACCGCTGCGTCGGCATGTCCCTTGCGAGGCTCAGCCTGCGCATCGCCCTCGAGGAACTCCTCCGACGCACGAGCAGCATCGAGCTCGCGGGCGAGATCGAGACGACACGGATGCCCGAGGTCGGCGCCCAGGGTGTGCCCCTGCGCGTGACGGCCGCCTAGGCGTCGCGCGAGGTGTGGTGCGAGGCCAGCTGGGCGAGGTCGCGGTCGACATTGCCGATGATCTGCCGGAAGCGGCCCTCAGCCGTCGTGCCCAGCTCATCGTAGATGCGGTAGGCGACCTCGCGGGCGCGACGACGCGGCCAGTCCTCCGGCAGGAGCTCGGCGGGCAGGCTCGGGTCGACCTGTCGGAACTGCAGCCACTCGCTCATGACCTCGGTGCGCAGCACGAGCGCCTCGCTGGGGGCGATCCGGCCCGCGACGACGGCCTCGATCATGGGCTCGTGCCTTGCGATGAAGTCGCGGTAGTCCGCCTCGAGTTCGCGCAGGTCGAAGACATCGACGAACGAGAGATCGCGGCCGGGTCGCGGCAGGATCTCGCCCCGCATGACACTCGCATCCGCGACATCAAGTTGTTCCAGGAGCGCGAGCGCCTGCTCGGTCCTGTGATGTGGGGAGACCCAGATCGCATCGTTGAGCAGCCCGAACTTGAGGTCACGCAGGCCGTTGCGCAACAACCTGCGCACGTCCCTGGCCTTCTCGGGGATCGAGAATGACACGATGGTCCACTGCCCGTCCCAATCGGTGAACTCGAGGCCGAAGCGCAGCACGCGGCTGCGCCTCGCCGCGGTCGACTCCGTCATCTGCTCCGGGATGCCGTAATACGTGGTGCGTCCAGACTTCGACTGCTCGAGCATCCGGCGGTTCGTCAAGCGACGCATGGCCTGACGCGCGCTGCTCTCGGTGACGTCGAACTCGGCGAGGAGATCGACGAGTGCAGAGGACGGGATCTTCTCGCGCCGGCCAAACCAGTAGTCGCCGAGCAGCGTGACAATGAGGTACTGCGGCTCGCGGCCCGTCGTGGAACGGGGCAGGTGGGGCCCGCTTGGGAGGAAGTCCATCCTCGATTCGCCCCTCGTCGGCGTGGTCATGACTGCTCCACGTTATCCGAGGACAGCACCGATTTCGTGAGCCACGTCGCAACGCGACCCCTGAACTCGTCGACATCATAGGAACTGTCGTCAGCATTGTCGGCATGCACCTCGATCACGGGGATGCCCGCCGCCTCGAGGGCGCGGGTGGTCGCCCAGTTGCCGCGCGGGTCATCCGACACAAGATGCACGACGCCGTCGACGCCGTGTTGGCGCGCCTGGTGCACGTACCACTCGGCTGACATGGGCGGCACGTAGAGGTGCTCGTGGAAGCCGACGAAGCGGGCAGCAAGGGCACGGAGTGGGTCGTCTCCGTAGCGAAGATAGCCGTCGGCCGCGATCGCGAGGTACATCGACCACACGAACACCGCACCGTACTCCTGCTCGAAGTGCCGGTAGAAGCCGAGGTCGAACCAGAGCCCGCGGCCCACCCACATGAGCCTCGCACGCTCGGGGTTCGCGAGTGCGCTGCCGCTCTCTACCCGCGCCTCCACCTCCCGGTAGAGCTGTTCGGCGGCGTCCCGCCCCCACTCCGTGCCCCGATGCCACTGCGGCACCATGACTGAAGAGATGCTGTCGTTGACGCTCACGGGGCACGGCACGGCGCTCGCGAGGAGGTCACGCGTGCGGCGATTCCACTCCGCCTGCTCGTTGCCGAGCGCCATGATCTCCGCGAGCCGTGACGGGTCGAACCTCGTGCCGGTCTCCTCCTCGAGGAACACGATGAGCTCGCGGAGCTCGTCGACCATGAGGTCGATGCGATGTGAGCCGGTCAGGCGCTCCCAGTCGTGCGGGAGGGCATCCCACCATTCGCCGTCCATCTCCGGCTCCGCCGAGTTCTCGAGGGGAAAGAAGGTAATGCCCTCCTGCTCCCCCCACACATCGAACACCTTGCGCGTGACGTCACCCGTGATGTCGCCCAGCACGAGGAACGGTCGAGGAAGGCCACCCCAAGGCGCCGTTGCGGGGTCGCTGTCGAAGACCGAACCGAGGCCGATCGCGTTGTACTGCTCGGAGTCACGCGGCAGCCCGCGCTCAGCGACAAGGTCGAGGTAGCGCTGCGCGCCAGACCTCGAGGCGGCGATGGATGACCACCACTGGTTGACGACATAGGGGATGTCGAAGGCACGAAGGAGTTCGTGCGGGGTGTCGGCGTTCACGAGCGCGAAGCGCCCCCCGTTCGCCACGTGCTCCTGCAGCCCGCGGAACCACTCGCGCTGGTAGGCGACCGCATCCCCCGCCGCGGTCAGGCGGTCACCGCGGTGTCGGCTCATCGGTTGACTCCCGTCTGCTCTGGTGCCCGGAGGGCCACGTCGAGCTCCTCCGCGTCGATCGCCCCGTAGGGCTGTCGCACGACGACGGCCGAGGGCACGGATGCCGCGGCCCGCTGCGCAGCGAAGTCCCACAGCGGCGCCTCGTCCATGACCCGCACGTAGCTCAGCAGGAGTTCGGCCCCCGTGCATCCGATTCGCTTCGCCGTGTGTTCCGCCCTCGCCGTGATGGACGCCCGTTGCGCTGTCGGCCCGTTGTACTGGTACCGGTCGGCGATCGCGTCGAGGAGACTCTCCAGGTCGCGGGCGGGGGCAACGTCCCGTTCCGCGAGCAACTCGCCGCGGTCGTGGTCCTCCCCCACGATCGTCGCACCATGGGCCTCGATCGCCCGGTAGACGTCGGGGCTGTCGTGTGTGCTGCCGGTCACGAAGATGCGCGTACCGTCGCGCGGCGCAAGCTGGTCGCCGCCCGCGGCAAGCGACTCGAGGCATCCGGCGTATCGCTCCCCTGGCAGCCTGTCGGCCGCAGCGAAGACCGCAAGGGCGTCCACCCCGCTGAGCCTTGGATCGGGCGAACGGCGAAGCCCCATGACGGCCCGCTGCAGTTCGCGTCGCCGATTATGGGCAATCACGGCTCGCTCAAGCTCGGCGCCGGTGACCCGGTTGCCAGTCCATCGCTCGAGCACCTCGAGCAGCTGACGCACCCGCACGCGGTTGTAGCGCGCGGTCGATTCGCGCGGCAGGTGCAGGATGTCGACCAGATAGACGGGCGGCACGGCGATCTCGGGCGTGACCCGGCGCATCTCCCTCAGCACATAGAAGAGCCGCTGGGATGCGTCGCAGTCACTCGAGATCACGATCGCGTCGAGGCGCCCGAAAGCGCCGTCGAGGATGCCCTCCATGAGCGAGCGCATAGCGGGGTCAAGCCCCTTGCCGAGGTATCGGTCGGCGCCCTCCGTTGCCCAGCTCGGGTTCCCGCGAAGCCGAAGCGCGACGGCGCCGGCCGCATCGATGATCTCGAGCGGCACATCCTGGCCGACGGTCCCGACGATGAATGCCTCCGGTCGGTGCGAATCATCACGACGCGCCGCGCTGTTGATCTCGGCGAGGGCGGATGCTGCGGACATGGGTGGCACGAAAACTCCCTGGGTGGGCTGGGCGATGGGCGGCGGTGCGGCGTTGCTCTCAGCCATCGGCGACCACCTCCCTTTGCATTCGCTGTCGCCCAAGGGCGAGAAAGACCACGCCCGCGCACGCTGCCGTGACGACGGCGGCGACGCCGAGCGCCGTCTGGCCCGAGGTCAGGTCGATCAGCACGCCCACGAGGAGCGCACCGATGGGGGCGACCCCCTGCTGGCCCATCGTCACGAGCGACATGGTGCGGCCGAGGGCGTGTGGCGCCGACTCACCCTGCGCTGCGCCGCTCAGCACGCCCTGGTAGACGCCGATCCCGACGCCGAGCAGAGGCGCCGCCATGAGGAACAGCAGGAGGCTGGGAGCGGCGGCATTGACCGCGAGGGTCACGGAGAAGAGTAGGCACGCCGGCACGAGGGTGAGTGCCCCTAGTCGTGTGTAGCGGGCGAGCAGCAGCCCGCCGACGACCGCGCCGACAGCGTTGAGAGCGTGGGTCGCGCCGAGTTGCCCCGCGTCTCCCTCGAAGGAGAGCGAGACGATCGACGTGAGCACGACGTTCATGTTCATCGCCGCGACCGTGACGATGACGTTGACCGCGAGGATGACGAGGAGCGCCCGGTTCGAGCGCACCTCCCTCAGGTTCTCGCGCACGGTCGGGCGTGGCCCCTCCGCGCGCACGCGCGAATGAAGCTCGGTGGGCCTGATGAGCAGCACGGCGACAAGCACCGCGAGATAGGTTGCCGCGTTGATGAGCAGGCATGCCGTCGGGCCGACCGCGAGGAACGCCACCCCCGCAAGCCCCGGCCCGATTGACCGTGCCGCCGAGATGTACACGGTGCTCAGCACGACCGCGTTGCGCAGGAGCTCGGCGCCCACAAGCTCATAGATGAAGGCTTGAGCGGCGACCCGCTCGAAGGCGTGCACGCATCCCGAGACGACGATGAGGCCATAGAGCCAGCCGAGCGAGGGCTCCTCCTGGCCCACCGCGAACGCCAGCCCGCACGTCACGAGCACGGCGATGGCGGATGTCACGGCCAGGATGTTTCGCGGCGGCACCGAGTCGGCGAGCCTCCCGGCGGGCGCCCCCAACAGCAGGATCGGCCCGAACTGGGCCACCGTGACGAGCGCGAGCGCACTCGCACTGCCCGTGATCTGCACGACGATGAGCGAGATGGCGAGGTTCTGGAACCAGGTTCCCGTGTTTGAGACGAGCTGGCCCGTGAAGTAACGCGTGAAATTGGGCACACGGAAGGCCGCGAGCGATCCGTTCGCGCCCTCTGCAGCCTTCACGACCGACTCCGCTTTCGTCACTCGTCCAGGCCGCTCACAGCGCACCGGTGTCGCGAAGTCTCGCGATCTGCTCGTCGGCGTAGCCGAGGAGGGAGCGCAAGACAGTTTCCGTGTGTTCGCCGAGGCCGGGCGCGGGCTCGTTGAGGGAGGTGTCGCTCGCGGACAGTCGCATGGGCAGCCCCGCGCCGAACAGCTCCTCCTGCACCCCAAAGTTCGGGTGCGCGAGTTGCACGACCTCGCCCCTCTCGCGTACGAGTGGATCGCGCACGGCTTCCGCGGTGCTGCGCACGGGCGCGGCCGGCACGCCCGCCGCCTCGAGGCGGGCCGTCGCATCCGCCGTCGTGAGGTGCTGCGCCCACTGGGCGATCATGGCGTGGAGGGTGTCCGCGTTCGCCACCCTCCCGTCGCGACGTGCGAAGCGCTCGTCGTCGACAAGCTCGGGAGTGCCCAGCGCGGTCATGACGCCGCGCGCGAACTCGTCGGTCGGCGCGCACAGCGCGAACCAGCCGTCGCTCGTCGCGAAGGTGCCGAAGGGGGCGAGGCGCGGAACGTAGTCGCCCGTGCGGAGCGGCAGGCCGATCTTCTCGAAGGCATCGAAGGGCTCGCAGGCCACGAGCGAGGTGAGGGCACCGAGCATCGAGACGTCGACGTGTTGCCCCTCGCCCGTGCGTTCGGCCTGCAATACGGCCGCGAGCGTGCCGATCACGCCGAAGAGGGGCGCCACGAGGTCGCCGATCGGCAACCCGAAGCGCACGGGACCGTCGCCGGGCTTGCCTGCCGTCATCATGACGCCGCTCAACGCCTGGATGATCGTGTCCATGGCCTTGCCCGTGCCGGCGCCGCCCTGGGCGCCGAAGCCGCTGATCGACGTGTAGACGAGCGCGGGGTTCAGGTGCCGCACGCTCTCATAGTCGATGCCAAGGCGCGAGGTGACGCCGGCGCTGTAGTTCTCGACGACGATGTCGGCGTTGGCCACGAGATCGAGGAAGACCTGGCGAGCCTCGGGGTGCTTCATGTTGAGCGTCACGCTCTCCTTGTTTCGCCCCCGGAGCATCATCGAGACCGACATGTCCTCGTCGCTCGTCCGCAGCACGCTCAACCCCTCGCGCGTCACATAGGGAGAGTTGTTGCGCGAGCTGTCCCCTCCCCGCGTCGGGTTCTCGACCTTGATGACTCGCGCGCCGAGGCCCGCAAGCAGGAGCGTCGCGTAGGGGCCCGAGAGGGCGGTCGTGAGGTCGATGACGGTCTTGCCCTCGAGCGGGCGTGCGGTGGTGCTCATGTGGTGCTTGTCCTTCCAGGTCACGCGTCGGGCGCTGAGACGCGGACTTCGCGGCCCTGCCAGCTGAACCGTGTGTCGAGTTCGACCTCGCGCGTGATGTCTTCGATGTATGCGGCGACCTGCCGCCCCTTCTCGTCGTCCCCGAGCGGCACCGGTCGCGCATCGTCGTCGATCCAGCACGGGATGAATCCGCCCGAGACCGCGCCCTGCTCGTCGACCGAGATCACGGCGATCGCCGTGTTGCGACTCTCGGGGTGGAAGGCATAGGTGGGCATCGCGGGGTCGGGGCTGAAGCCGAACAGCTTCTTGCGCCGCTTCGCCCACGCCTGGCGCTCGGGTGAGTTCTCGTCGCCGCTCGAGAGGGCGGATGTCACGGTCACGAAATTGCCCAAGCCGTGGAAGATTGGCGCACCACGGTAGACCTCGATGCCCCGCATGATGTGCGCGTGATGGGCGATGACGGCGGATGCCCCGGCGTCGACGGCCGCGCGGGCGATTGCGAACTCATACGCCGCGATCTCAGCCGGCAGGTGCCCGATGCCCTTGTGCAGCGCCGCGATCACGATGTCGACCCGCCCTGCGAGCTCGCGCACGGCATCCGTGAAGGTGCGCAGCGAGGCGGGGTCGCAGAAGCTGTAGACGGTGGGCGGCCCGCCGGGGTTGGCGCTGTCGAGCTCGTAGTGCGTGATGACCTTGACGGATGCCGCACCCGGCTTGCGCGACGTCGCCCACGATTCCCGGGGGCCGACGCAGTTGACGTTGATGACGCCGATGCGGTGGCCACCCCGTTCCACGATGGCGGGCTCCCACGCCTCCGTGAGGTTCATTCCCGCGCCGGTCGGGGTCATGCCCGCCTCGCGGCACAGCCGCACGGTGTCGGCGATCCCCTGCGGGCCGCAGTCGTAGATGTGGTTGCCCGCCAGGGTCGCGACGGCGAAGCCAGCGCGTCCCGCCGCAGCGAGGTTCGCGGGGTCGGCCGGAGGGGCCGGCACGTCGACGCTCGCGCACTCAGTCGAGGTCGTGTGTGGCACCTCGACCTGGGCGATGGCCAGATCCGCCTGTTGCAACAGCGGCGTGCTCGCCTCGAAGTAGAAGTCGGGATTCGGCTCGTCGAGCACGAGGTCGCCGACCGCCATGATCGTCACCGGCTGCTTCATCATGAGACCGCCTGCCTTCCCTCGGAGTACCGCGTGAGGAACGACCTGAGACGGTCGGTGCGCGGCGAGGCGAAGAACTCCGCCGACGGGCCCTCCTCGACGACGCGACCCTCCGCCATGAAGACGCAGCGGTCGGCGACCTCGCGGGCGAAGTCCATCTCGTGGGTCACCACGACCATCGTCATGCCGGCACGCGCGAGGCTCTTCATGACCGCGAGCACCTCGTCGACGAGTTCCGGGTCGAGTGCGCTCGTCGGCTCATCGAAGAGGAGCACACGCGGATTCGGGGCGACGGCGCGGGCAATCGCGACCCGCTGCTGCTGGCCGCCGGAGAGCTGCCGCGGGTGCGCATCCGCCTTGTCCGACAGCCCGACCTTCTCGAGAAGTTCGAGCGCGCGGGCGCGAGCCTTCGCGGCGGGCACCCGATGCACCTTGGTGGGAGCCTCCGTGATGTTGCGCAGCACACTCCAGTGCGGGAACAGGTTGAACTGCTGGAAGACCATCCCCATCTGCCTGCGCTGCTGCTCCACCTGGCGCTCGCTGCGGGGACGGAGGCCCCCGCGATGCTCCTCAAAGCCGAGGAGTTCGCCGTCGAGGTACATTGCGCCGCCATCGATCGACTCGAGCTGGTGCAGGCAGCGCACGAGTGTCGACTTGCCGGAACCGGACGGTCCCAAGATCGCAACGACATCACCCTCGGCGACGCTCAGGTTCACTCCGTCCAGGGCCAGGGTGTCACCGAATCGCTTCACGACGCCCCGTGCCTCCAGCACGGTCTTGCGGGTGGTCTCGGCGTTCATGCGCCCTTCCCCTTCCTGCGCGCGCGCCCCGTGGCATCCGTCTCGCCGGCGGGTTCTGGGAGCGCAACGGCGCCAGTGAGCATCGTGCGCACCTGCCCCGTCTTCGGCATCGCCGTGGCGGCACGGTCGTAGCCGCGGCCGAAGTAGCGCTCGATGCGGCGCTGCCCCATCGTGAGCAGGGTCACGACGACGAGATACCAGATGACCGCGACGAGGAGCAGCGGCACGACCTGGTAGGTGCGGTTGTAGATGACCTGCACGGAGTGCAGCAGGTCACCCATGGCGATGACGGAGACGAGCGACGTGCCCTTGAGCAGCCCGATGAACTGACTGCCCGTGGGCGGGATGATGACGCGCATCGACTGTGGCAGCACGACCTTCATGAAGGTCTGCAGGCGGCTGAAGCCCATCGCCCTCGCGGCATCCTTCTGGCCCGTGTCGACCGCGAGGATGCCGGAGCGCACGATCTCCGCCATGTAGGCGGCCTCGTGCAGGCTCAGGCCGATGATGGCGGCCGTGAGCGGACTGATGAGGTCGTTCGACGACCAGGAGTAGAGCTCGGGGCCGAATGGCACGCCGATCGAGATGCGCGGCACGAGGTACGCGAGGTTGAACCAGAAGATCAGCTGCACGAGGGGCGGGATGCCGCGGAAGACCCCGACATAGAGCTGACAGATCCAGCGCACGGGGCCGAAGTCGCTCAGTTGCCCGGCCGCGATGAGCGTGCCGAGCACCGAGCCGATGACCATGCCGACGATCGTCAGGAAGATCGTCATCCACAGGCCCGTGAGCACGTTCGGATTGAAGAGATAGCTCGCGACGACGCCCCACTCGAGGCGTTCGTTCGTCACGAGGAAGATGACGACCTGCAGCATCACGATCGCGATCGCGGCGCCGCCGACGAGTCGCCACGGCCGGAACCGGGGTCGGGCGGATGCGACGTCATGCGTCGCGAGGGCTGGGGTGCTCATTCTTCTCCTGGTGCGAAGGCAGGCAAGGGGTGGGCGGGCCCGTCACCGGGCCCGCCGCTCGGCTGACTCGTCAGCCCGTGACGGGGTTGTAGAGGGGCTCGTCGACAGCGACGTTCTCGAGCCCCCACTTCTCCATGAACTCGATGTACTGGCCGCTCTCGAAGAGATTCTGCATGGCCTTGTGCAACACAGGGCCGAGCTCGTTGTCCTTCGGCGCGAACATTGCGAGGAGGTCAACGCCGGCCCCCTGCGCGTCGGACTGCGTGTGGTACGCGAAGGTGTCCGGCGTCTTGTCGAGGATGTCGATCGCGGCGGTCTCCGTCACGGCGAGGGCGTCGACTCGCTCGGACTGCACGGCGAGGATGGTCGAGTTGGTGTCGGCGAGCCCGACGAAGGTGTTTGCCTCCATGCCCTCCGAGACGCACCAGTCATTGAGCGCAGCGACCTGTGTCTCGGTGACGGAGCCCGTGACTCCCGAGATCTGGATGCCGCAGAGATCCTCCTCCGACTCGAAGTCGTCTTCGCGACTCTCGAGGAAGACGTAGGAGGTGCGGGTCGTGAGCCACACGACGGCGTCGAAGTCCGCCTCGCGTTCCTCGGTCGTGCGCACAGGACCGTTGAACGCGTCGTAGCGCCCCGAGAGCATGCCCGTGAGGATTGCGGGGAGCCCCGAGGCGATGTCGATCTCGATGTCAACGCCGAGCTGCTCCTCGAGCATGGCCTGGAACTCGGGGTCGATGCCTGTGACCGATCCGTCCTCTTCAACGGTGCGATAGGGCGGGTGACTGTCGCCTGCAAAGGTCAGGGTGCCTTTATCCTTCGCCCACTGGGGAAGCTCGTCGTAGAGGGGCGCCTCAGCGGTCCCGGTCGCGGGCTCCGTGGGGTCCGGCTCCTCGGCGGGCGTGGCGCATCCCGCCAGGAGCAGCCCGGCGGCGCCGAGAGTGAAGAGTGCCATGGGTCGGTGCAGGCGCATGTGAATTCTCCATTGGATTCAGCCGATGCCTCGGGGGTTCCCTCGGCATTCAGGGTCGACTCAGTACCCAGAAGAGTAACGACTCGCTGCACGAGCGTCAATAGATGTGTTGCCTATTCTGCTGATCTGTCTCGATTCCCTCCCCCAGGATGGCCGTGCTCCCCCACGAGCGGCACGAACGCCACGCCGAGGAGTGGCGTCTCGGTGACCCGGCCGTCGACATCCTTGCGCACGAGGAGCAGCTGCTGGTGGCCGTAGGAGCCCTCGACCGGCATCACGAGCCGGCCGCCGGGCGCGAGTTGCTCGAGGAGCGGCGGAGGAACCGAGGGCCCCGCCGCCGTCACAACGATCGCGTCGAAGGGCGCCCCCTCGGGCAGTCCCCACGTTCCATCCGCCGAATGCACGTGCACGTTGTTGTAGCCGAGTCGCGACATCCGCTCCGCCGCCTGCTCCGCCAAGCGGGAATGGCGCTCGACCGTGTCGACGCGGGCAGCCAGCTTTCCCAGCACGGCGGCACCGTAGCCCGAGCCTGCGCCGATCTCGAGCACCCTGTCGCCCTGCTCCACCCGCGCCGACTGCGCCATGAAGGCGACGATGTAGGGCTGGGAGATCGTCTGGCCCTCCTCGATCGGCAGCGGCCGGTCAGCATAGGCATACCTGCGCGCGTGCTCGGCAACGAACTCTTCGCGCGGCACCGCCGCCATCGCCGCGAGCACCCGCTCGTCTTCGACCCCCCTCGCACGCAGGTGGCGGGCGAGCATGACTTCCTTGTCCCTGGCGAGGCCGTCCATGCCGCAATCATGCCGCCGCCCTCCCCTCCCGCCAAGGCCCCGCAATACACTGTGAACGATGCCTTCCCACACCACACCGCCGTGGTTCGACCCGGCGCCCTATGACTCCGGACAGCGCCACGAACTTCAGAGCAGCGGCGTCCGCATCCGCTACCGGACGGGTGGCAGCGGCGACGGGCCCCGCATCCTCTTCGTGCACGGCGGGCGCGCCCACGCCGCCTGGTGGGCGCACCAGATAGCGCTCCTCGGCCCTGACACGCCCAAGTGGGCGGCGCTCGACCTCTCCGGGCATGGCGACAGCGAGTGGCGGGAGCACTATCGAGCCGAGTTGTGGCTGGGCGAGGTGCAGGATGTCGCGGCCGCCCTCGGCGCAGACGACGAGCTCATCCTGGTTGGCCATTCGCTCGGCGGCATGCTCTCGATCCTCACCGCGGCATCCGGCACTGTTCCTGCCATCCGCCACGTCGTCTCGGTCGACGCGGTTCCCCTCGTCCCAGGCGACGCCCCAGCTCGGGCGGAACAGCCGGCCAGCACGCCCTCCTATCGAGAACTCGGCGACGGCATCGCAGCATTCGCCGATCGCTCGGCGCGCAAGCACTGGCCGCGCTGGCTCGCGCGCTTCATCGGGGAACGGAGCCTGCGCCCGCACGACGGCGGCTGGACCTGGAGGCACGACACGGCGCCTCGCATCATCGAACGCCCCGTGATCGAAGACTTCGACGCCCTCGACCTGTCACGACTCACGCTCGTGTCGGGACGACGCTCCCCCTATCGCGACTCGCTCCTTGCATCCGGGTTCCTGCGCCGCGCGGGCGATGAGCTGCGCCACTTCTCGCTCGACGCGGGCCACGACGTCATGATGGAGCAGCCAGAGGAGTTCCACGCGCTCTTGGTCGAGGAGCTCGCGCTCGCGGAGGCACCCCGATGACGCTCCCGCTGGCAGCCCACGGCGACATCACGCAGCAGTCAGTCGATGCGATCGTCAACGCGGCCAACAATCGGATGCGCGGGGGCGGTGGTGTCGACGGCGCCATCCACCGGGCTGGTGGTCCCGAGATCCTGGACGACTGCATCGCACGTTTCCCCCACGGTCTCGCGACGGGCGACGCTGGCTGGACGACCGCGGGCAGGCTCCCCGCCCGCTGGGTGATCCACACGGTGGGCCCGAATCACGCCGCCGGTGAACGCGACCGCTCACTCCTCGTCTCCTGCTATCGCCGCTCCCTCGAGGTCGCGGAGGAACTCGGGGCACGCAGCATCGCCTTCCCGCTCATCAGCGCCGGCGTCTACGCGTGGCCGCGAGACGACGCCATCGCCGCCTCGGTCGCCACGCTCGCGACGACTCCCACCCGCGTCGAGGAGATCCGCATCGTGGCGTTCGACGAGGCAACACACGATCAGGTGCAGCGGGCGATCCGCGCCTACTCCCCCGAAATCCAGTAACAACACAAAACGGCTGAATCCCAATCGCTGGGACTCAGCCGTTCATGTTGCCTCAAGAGGACTTTGGTGGATCCAAGGGGATTTGAACCCCTGACCCCCTGCATGCCATGCAGGTGCGCTACCGGGCTGCGCCATGGACCCTCGTTGTTTGTCACTCCGTGAAGCAACTTCTCAAGATTACTACATTCCTGCCGAGCGCAAAATCGAGTGCGCCCGGAGTGTCTTCATTCCACGGATGGCGGAGCGGATCTCCTGCAGATGCTGTTGCGCACCGAAGTGCTGCGTGTGCTCTCCGAGGTCGTTCGACCGGGCATCCGCCCCCACCGTCTCGACAGCCATCCCCGCCTCAATGCCAAGTGTCTCCACCGCGACGGCCGCCTGATACGGCACGTAGATGGGCGTGGTCACGACGAGCACCGAGCTCGCGTCGCGCCCACTCAACTGCGCCCAGTGCCGGAACGTGTCGGCGGTGTCGGCGCGCCGCGCTTCGGGGGCACTGGACGGAGCCGCGACCACTTCGAAACGCACGCTCGGATGAGCGTCCCACGCGAGACGGGTCGCCCGCGCATTGCGCTCACCGCCATGGGTCACAGCGGGTGCGCCCAAGTCGAACGCCCGGCGCATCCCCTCGGCCATGGCATCCACCTCGTCGTCGCCACGAACGCCAAGCGCTGCCGCCAGCGCAGCCTCGTCGCCTTGGAACGCCCGGTGCGCCCCCACGAACACGACTTGCCGGGCAGCGATACCCGCGTCCAGGAGCGAGCGCACGAACCGCGGCTTCACGACACCAGCGCGCACCATCCCGCCCGTCATCACGATGGCGTCATAGCTTCGGGCCCGGGGCAATGATGAGACGAGGCCAAGTTCCGGCGCGACCTGCAGCACGGCGGCTGCCTGCTCCGGGCTCAGTACTGCGGATGCCGCGAGGTTGCGCTCTCTCCCCCGACGAAAGTCCCAGTGCTCGGCCGAGAAGGCGTCAAGCCACTCGAGGAGAAACTCCGTGTCGCCCTCAGCGGGGCGCTGCCCACCCCAGAGACGTACGAGTTGCCCGAGCGCGTCGGAACGAACCCATGCTGCGATGCCGTCAGCGGTCGCCTCGGCGGCTCCCGCACTGCCGCTCCACGAGGGCACCCACGCGGTCATGCCCGCGCGTCGGCTCCTGCACTGCCGGCACCGGGCGCTTCGGGCAGGTCGAGAGGAATCGCCGGGCAGTCCTTCCAGAGACGCTCGAGCGAGTAGTAGATTCGCTCCTCCTCGTGGAAGACGTGCACGACGAGGTCGCCGAAGTCAAGGAGCACCCAGCGGCCCTCGCTGCGGCCCTCGCGGCGCAGGGGCTTGCTTCCGGCTTCGATCAGCTTGTCCTCGATCTCGCTGGCAATGGCGAGCACGTTGCGCTCATTTCGACCGGAAGCGAGCAGGAATACGTCCGCGAACGGCAGCGGCTCCGAGACATCGAGGGCGACCAGGTCGGACGCCTGCTTCGAGTCGGCCGCCGTCGCGGCGATGGTGAGAAGTTCGAGGGCGTGCTGGGAGGCGGTCACAGATTCCTAAAGGGTGGGTACTGACATTCGTGGGGACGAGTCTAGAACGTGCCGAACACGAATCCCGCGACAACCAGCACGGTGACACTCACCATCATCGCTCCCGCGGTGATCGCGAGCACGACAGGAAGACGGTTGCCGCTGCCCGAGTTGCGCGACATCGCGATGACGTCGCGCGGAGAGGTGTGCGTGCTGACGGCACGGATCGCGCGGACGGGAGCGGACTCCCCCTCGATGTCATCACGGTCGGCAGCATCGATGATGGCGTCGAGTTCCGAGTGGTCGTAGCGCGCGGGGTGCGCTCCCGTCGTACCGAGCGTGGTCGGCAGCGTGATCGAGCCGGTGATGAGCACCTCGCCCGTCGCCGTCGCGAAGGGAACGGCCAGGTCGGAGCCTTCCGGCACCGCGGGAAGCACGAGGGCATTGCTCGTGATGGGACCGGTCGATGTCGAGATGTCGCGCGACGTCACCGAGTCGGCGGACTGGCTCGCGTCGTCGAGCGCCTCCTGGGTCGACCAGTGGCCGACGGGAGTGACCTGCTGCTGCGGTGCGAAGTCGATGCCTCGAGCGGACTCGGGTGAGCCGGGCAGCATGGTGGGCGGCGGGTACTGCGCAAGCGAGTACTGGGGAACGAACTCGCCCGTCGGTGCTGGGGGCGGGGAGAGCTGGGGTGCCGGCAAGTCCGCGAGCGTGGGGATCTCGGTCGGCGACGTGCCGAACGGCATCCCGGCAGGCGGCGCAAGCGCTGAGAGCGGCACGCCCGTGTCGGACGGTGTCTCGACTGCTTCTTCCGCAAGCGGCTCAAGGGGCGCGACGGGAGCCACGTCAAGCGAGGACGGGATGTACTGGGGGTCCGCAAGCGCCGCGTGCGGCGGCTCGACGAGGGGCGGTGGTTCCGTCACTGCCTGAGGCTGTGCTGGGGCCACCTGCGCCTCAGCCGGTTCTGCCTGCTCCGCCTCGCGGGCCCGGGCGGCCTCGAGCGCGCGAAGTTCACGCCGGGTGAGCGGGCGGCCGGCCGGCGCTGGCGAAACGTCGTCAACGGCTGGTGCCGGCGGCGGGGTGACCGCCGGGGCAGCGGGCTCGGCCGGACGGAAGTCGCGGAGCCGGTACGCGTGGGCGTCCGAATCGGGTTCGGCTGGGGGCGCGGCCGGAGCCTCGCGCGTGTCTGCTGCCGGCGCGAAGGCGGCAAGGTCGGCGAAGGAAAGTGCCCCGGTCTCGGCAAGGCGCTGCGCGCGACGCGATCCGGGCCGGATGGGGTTCGCGGAGGTCGAGGGCGCGCCGTCGAAGCGGGCGGGCGTCGCATCCGGGGCTGCGGGAGCTGCGGGCGGGAAGGTATCGAACGGAACAGAATCCTCGTGGCCGGAATCCCCCATGGTCGCCTCCGGGTTGTCGAGATCGATGCTGCCCGTCTGGGCCCGGGCGCTGGAGAACTCACTGCCACCCTCGTGGGTTCGCTCGTTCATCCTGACCTGCCTCCGCGAAAGCGGCGGCTGGTCACCCCAGGCTGTCATTACTCACTCCGATACAGATGATGTTTGGCGATGTACTGTACTACCCCGTCGGGTACGAGGTACCAGACGGGAAACCCCCTACCTACCCGGCTACGACAGTCCGTCGAAGAAATCGCCAAGGCAGGCACCTCTAGCAAGCTTACGTCGTGCTCCGGCAAACCGGAAACGTTCAGGATGTGACCTGGCCGTGAAACCGCTACGAAATGGGCGAGTTCGAAGAGTTGGTCGACGTTCTTCCAGTCGACGATCTGGGCGATGGCGTCCGCTCCCGTGATGAAGAAGAGCTCGGCCTCCGGCCGCAGGCGCTGCATGTCGTGCAGCGTGTCGATCGTGTATGTGGGCCGGTCTCGATCGATGTCGACTCGGCTCACCGTGAACGATGGGTTCGACGCCGTCGCGATCACCGTCATGAGGTAGCGGTGCTCGCTGCCCGTGGCATCCGGCTTCTGGTACGGCTGCCCCGTCGGAACGAAGACCACCTCGTCCAGGCCGAAGTGCTGGGCAACCTCGCTGGCGGCGACGAGGTGGCCGTTGTGGATGGGATCGAATGTCCCACCCATGATGCCGACGCGAGGACGACCTGAGTCGGGGTCCACCGCCGTCATCGACGCGCCGTTAGTCGTGCGTGCCCGCGCCGGGGCCCGCGTTCGTGGACTGACGCGTGTTGCGGTGCGCCACGTCGCGGAAGCTGTAGGTGACGAGGCCGATCGTCACGAAGACGGCCGCAGCAATGACCGCGAACCAGATGGGGTCCATGATCATTGGGGCGAGCTCGTGGTGGCCCTCTTCGGCAGCGATGACAGCAAGCAATGACATTAGTTCTCCGTTCGACGCGTCTCTAATCTACCGTGCGTGGCGGGTCAACCGCGCACCTGGCCGGAACCGCGCACAATCCACTTGGTGCTCGTCAGCTCAGGGAGCCCCATGGGGCCGCGCGCGTGCAGCTTCTGGGTCGAGATGCCCACTTCGGCACCGAAGCCGAACTCTCCCCCATCGGTGAATCGCGTCGAGGCGTTGACCATCACGACGGCCGAATCCACCTCGGCAAGGAAGCGTTCGCTGCTTGCGAGATCCGAGGTGACGATCGTCTCGGTGTGGTGGGTGGAGTACTGACGGATGTGGTCGAGCGCGCCATCGAGGTCGTCGACGACCCGCACGGCAAGGTCGAGGCTCAGGTACTCGGTCGCCCAGTCCTCCTCCGTCGCAGGCAGGACATCCGCGAAGATGGCCGCAGTGCGGTCGTCGGCGTGCAGGGTCACACCGCTCTCGCGGAGCGCGGTGAGCACGGCTGGCAGTAGTCGCTCGGCCGCATCGGCGTGCACGAGCAGTGTCTCGGCGGCGTTGCAGACGCTGGGGCGGTGGGTCTTCGCGTTGTGCACGATCTCGACCGCGGCGCTCACATCAGCCGAGGCGTCGAGGTAGACGTGTACAACGCCGGCGCCCGTCTCGATGACCGGCACCTGGGATTCGCGCACGACCGTCTGGATGAGGTCTGCACTGCCGCGCGGGATCAACACGTCGATGAGGCCACGGGAGCGCATGAGTTCGGTCGCACCATCGCGACCGAACTCGTCAATGCCCTGCACGAGCTCACCGGGGAGGCCGACCGAGGAGACAGCATCCTGGATGATCTGCACGAGGGCCGTGTTGGAGTGGATCGCCGCCGAGCCCCCACGAAGCACGACAGCGTTGCCGCTCTTGAGCGCCAGCGACGCGATGTCGATCGTGACATTGGGCCGGGCCTCATAGATGGCGCCGACCACGCCGAAGGGAACGCGAACCTGCGTGAGAGCCAAGCCGTTCGGCAGGCTCGAGCCCTGCACGACGCGACCCACGGGGTCGGCCAGGGCCGCAATGTCACGCACCGCGGCGGCGAGACCGTCAAGTCGCGCTGCGTCGAGCCGGAGGCGATCCTGCAGGCCTTCGCTCAGCCCGTTCTCGCGCCCATTGGCGAGGTCGAGTTCGTTCGCCGCGAGGATTCGATCGGCGTTCCCCAAGACGGCCGCGGCGATAGCCTCCAGCGCGTCGTTCTTGAGCTGCGTCGTCGCGGTGGCGAGAGCACGGGAGGCATGTCTCGACGCCACCAGCTTCTGCTGGAGAGTGGGGGTCGCAAGGGTCTGCTCGGGCATGGGCCCAGTCTACCGACCGCCCGAAGGCACCTGCCGGTCAGCCGAGCGAGTGCTCGACGAGGCCCGCCGCGAACCACGTGCCAACGGAGGCACCGCCCAGCGCCTCGCTCACCTGCGCGGTCGAGGTCAGCAGCACCGGGGTGCCGGCGCCGGCCGCGAGCCGAGCAGCATCCACCTTCGTGCGCGCTCCTCCCGTGCCGACCCCGGCCGCTCCGATGCCGCCGAACTCGACCGAGTCGAGCGACTCACCAAAGGCAACGTCGACGATGCGCTCCGAGCCCTCGACCCACGGTGGCTTCGTGTAGAGGCTGTCGACGTCGGAGAGCAGCACGAGCACATCGGCATTCAGGAGTTTTGCCACGCGAGCCGCCAACTCATCGTTGTCGCCGAAGCGGATCTCCGCGGTCGCGACCGTGTCGTTCTCGTTGACGATCGGCAGGATCCGCAGGTCGAGCAGCCGCTCCATGGCGCGCCGTGCGTTGGCACGATTGACCTTCGCCTCGAGGTCGCCTGCGGTCAGGAGTACCTGTGCGGCCACGATCTCGTAGCGGGCGAGGCTTTCCTGGTAGCGGTAGATGAGCACGTTCTGGCCCACGGCCGCAGCGGCCTGCTTCGTGGCGAGGTCTGCTGGGCGGTCCTGCAGGTTCAGGAACGGCAGCCCCGTCGCGATCGCACCGGACGACACGAGCACGATCTCCGCACCACGCGCGTGGGCGGCGGCGAGGGCGTCGATGAGAGGCGCGACCTGACCCGCGTTCTCGCCGCTGATCGATGATGAACCCACCTTGACGACGATCCTCCGGGCACGCGGGATGTCCGCTCGCGTCGTGACGGGGCTCAGCGTGGGAATCGTGCTTGTCGTGGGCTGCGCTGTCATCGGTCCTGTCAGTCGTCTGAAACGGATGCTTCGCCCGAGCTCTCCTCGGACGCTGCGGAGTCGCGGCGATCCACCGCGAAGCCCTCATCATCATTCCAGAGCCCGGCCTCGCGTTCGCGAATGAGCTCGGCGCGGGCAGCCGCCTTGGCGTCCATGCGCTCGAAGTACGCCTCGCGGCGCGCATTGCGGGTCGGCCTCGCGGACTCGCCGAGGCGTGCATCCGTGCCTCGCGGGCTCGTGATGAGTTCCGCGGCGGAGGTCAGCGTCGGCTCCCAGTCGAAGACGACACCCTCGCCGGCACCGATGATGACGGTCGATCCAGCGACGGCGCCCGCTTTGAAGAGCGAATCCTCGACGCCGAGCTTCGCAAGGCGATCCGCAAGGAAGCCGATCGCCTCGTCGTTCGTGAAGTCGGTCTGGGCAACCCAGCGCTCCGGCTTTGCGCCGATGATGCGGTAGATGTTGCCGTGGGTACCGCCCTCGACGCGCACGTCGAAGGCCGCCTCATTGACCGCCCGTGGCCGAAGCACGATGCGCTCGCGGGGAGGCTCCGCAGCCTTGGCGGCACGCTCCTCCTCGACGAGCTCGCCGAGGGCATAGGAGAGCTCCCTGAGCCCGGCGCGACTCACAGCCGAGACCTCGAAGACGCGGTATCCCTGCTGCTCGAGCTCAGGGCGCACGAACTCGGCGAGGTCGCGCCCATCCGGCACGTCGATCTTGTTCAGGACGACGACCTGGGGGCGCTCCAGTAGTGGAGCCTGCCCCTCCGGCACCTCATAGGACTCCAGTTCGTGACGGATGATCTCGAGGTCGCTGAGCGGGTCGCGGCCAGGCTCGAGGGTCGCGCAGTCGAGCACGTGCACGAGCGCGGAGCACCGCTCCACGTGACGAAGGAACTCGAGTCCGAGACCCCTGCCCTCGCTCGCGCCCTCAATGAGGCCGGGGACGTCAGCGACCGTGTAGCGACTCTCCCCCGCCTGCACGACGCCGAGGTTCGGGTGCAGCGTCGTGAAGGGGTAGTCGGCGATCTTGGGCTTCGCAGCCGACAGTGCCGCGATGAGGCTCGACTTGCCTGCCGAGGGGTACCCGACGAGAGCGACATCCGCGACGACCTTGAGCTCGAGGACGACGTCGCCCTCCCAGCCGGGGGTGCCCAGCAGGGCGAAGCCGGGAGCCTTGCGCTTGGTGTTGGCGAGGGCCGCGTTGCCGAGGCCGCCCTGGCCACCGGGCGCAACGACAATGCGCATACCCGGTTCCGTGAGATCGGCGAGGACGGTGCCGTCTGGGTCTTTCACGACCGTGCCGACGGGAACCGCCAGCTCGAGGTCGGATCCCGTCGTGCCCGCACGGTGGTCTCCCATGCCGGGCTGCCCATTCTCGGAGCTGCGGTGGGGTGAACGGTGGTACGACAGCAACGTCGTAACCTGCGGGTCGCTGACCAGCACAATGTCACCACCGTGGCCGCCGTTGCCCCCGTCAGGTCCGGCGAGAGGCTTGAACTTCTCGCGCTTGACTGACACGCAGCCATTGCCGCCGTGCCCCGAGCGCAGGTGCAGGGTCACGTGGTCCACGAAGGTTGCCATAACCGTGATCCTTGTCTCGAAACGGGCCGCTGGGCCGGGTGAAAAAACACCGAAGGGCGAGCCGAAGCCCGCCCCACGAGTGAAGTGATAGTGCCTAGGAGGCAGCCGCCACGATGTTGACGACCTTGCGGCCGCCCTTCTGGCCGAACTCGACCGCTCCCGCCTCGAGGGCGAACAGCGTGTCGTCGCCACCACGGCCGACGTTCACGCCGGGGTGGAAGTGCGTGCCGCGCTGGCGGACGAGGATCTCGCCTGCGTTGACGGTCTGGCCGCCGAAGCGCTTGACGCCGAGGCGCTGTGCGTTCGAGTCGCGGCCGTTACGGGTGGACGATGCGCCCTTTTTATGTGCCATTGGTCAGCCCCTAATGCTTTCGGATGTCTACTTGATGCTCGTGATCTTGACGCGCGTGAGCTCGGAACGGTGGCCCATACGGCGCTTGTATCCGGTCTTGTTGCGGTAGTTCTGGATGACGATCTTGGGGCCGCGGAGGTCGGCGAGGACCTCAGCTGTGACCGTGACCTTCGCAAGCGCCTGCGCGTCGTGCGTGATCTTGTCGCCGTCAACGAGCAGCACGGGGGCGAGCTCGATGTTGCCATCCTTGTTGGCCGCGATACGGTCAAGGACGACGACCGAGCCGACCTCGACCTTTTCCTGCCGACCGCCGGCGCGCACGATTGCGTAAACCACTTGGGAACCCTAACTACTTGAAGAAAAGCTTCATGATTTCGCCGCGGCTGGTGCCCGACGAAGAACTTGGCGTTGAATGCGGGCTTGGCCAGCGCACGCCAAGGGTCAATACTAGTCGACACCCGGGCTGGCGGTCAAACCTCATCAAGCATAGCCGCTCCGCGAACGCTGCCACGCCATGAGCCGGCCGCACGACGCTCGCGAGATTTCCAAGTCTAGACTCCACACATGGCGGTTTTGATCGACACGCCCATGTGGCCAGCGCACGGCACGCTCTGGGCTCACCTCGTGAGTGACGAGGCCATTGACGAGCTCCACGACTTCGCGCAGCGCGCGGGACTCCCTCGGCGGTCGTTCGACCTCGACCACTACGACGTGCCCGCTGAGCGGGTAGCGGCGCTCATCGAGATGGGGGCCACACCCGTGGGCAACCGCGAACTCGTGCGACGCCTCGCCGCAAGCGGCCTTCGGGTCAGCCAGCGTGAGCGGCGCGCTGGAGGCTCATCCCGCTGAGGCAGTCCACTGGGCCCCGAATCCGGGGAACTCAGCGACGACGTTGCCGTCGACAATCGAGATGATGCGGGTCACGATCGACACTGCCCGGGCGTGCGGGAAGTATGCGTCGGAGACCATGCCAGCGACATCCGGAACCACTTCGACCGCCAGGTGTCTACCATCCGGTGCGACCTCGAAGCCGTCGATGCCCTCCTGGTCGCTCGCGCGGTAGAGCACGCGCGGCGACTTGCCGTCGTCGACCACGATCGCGCTCGACACGCGCCCGCTCTCGTCCACGGGCAGCGCAAGCTTCTGCACGCGCTCGGGGCCATCGACGAGGAACACGACGTCACCGCCGAAGGGGATGGCACCGTCGACGGGCGTGGGGCCGAACGGCACGGCCGTGCCGTCGTTGAGGGTCAGCTCGACCGTGTCGTGGTGGTCGCGCACGATAGCGGTGCCGCCGTCTGCGGAGACGGCCTCGATACCCTCCCACTCCCCCAGGGCTTGAGCGTCATTCGGTGCCTCCGGAGCGAATCGCAGCAGCTCCTCCTGCGTGTCGATCGCGAGCATCTCGCCGCCTCCCGGAAGCCAGGACCATGCCGCCGCCGCGAATGGAGCGCCGTCGCGTTCGATGACCTCTGCGGCATTCTGGCCCGCCTCGATCCAGAGCAGCGCATTGGAGAACTCGCGCTCCTGCGGGTCTCCCGCACTCGTGAATCGGAACGCTGTGCGCTCACCCTCCGACGCGAGCGAATCGACAGAACCCTCCGCGGGGAGAGCGACCTCGCTCGCGGTTCCGTCCGCTCTATCGACTGTCGTCACGGAGTGAGCTTCGGGTGTGCCACTCACGACGACCAGGCTGCTCGCAGTGGCGGCGAATGTGACGATTCTCTCCGCCGAATAGGCGACGGATGTCTCGCCTGTCTCCAGATCAAAGCTGATGACGGCATCGGGGCCGCCCACAGCCGGGTCAGCACGATCGAGCACGTAGCCCGTGCGCACCTCAGGGAGCGGGGCCGAAGCGTCGCCCCCTCCTTCAGGACTGTCATCCCGCAGGAATACGAAGAACACGACAGCGACCACCCCGAGCGTGAGCACCGCGAGGCCGACCCAGAGGGCACGACCTCGCGTCGCCATGCTCATGTGTGGCCGATCGCGATCAGTCGTCGAGCGTGATCGACGTGCCCGATCCCGCCTGTACGACGCCGGCGCTCGATGCGCGGCGTGAACCGCGGGAGCGACCCTGCCCGGGCTGCTTCGGCTCCGGCAGGGCATCCAGCACAGTGCCGAGGATCTGTTCCGCGTCTTCCGAGCTGATCTTGCGTGCGGCACGGGGCGCCTTCACGACGGGGATGTCGAGGATCTCGACGACCTCTTCCTGCGATTCGGCAGCACCGTCTTCAGCAGTGCTGTCGCCCTTCGCGTCTGCCTGCGGGGTCGCGTCGGCCTTCGCCGCCGCGTCTCCAGCGTCTGCATCCTTCGACTCCGCCGTGCCCTTCGAACGCGAGCGCCGGGAACGGGACTTCGAGGGCTTCTCCTCGGCGGTGGTGCCGCCCGTCGTGGCATCGGCTGTGGCCTGCGCGGCCTGCGTGTCCGACTTCTCTGCACTGTCGGAGTCCGCCGGCTGGTTGGCGATCGTGCTCGCCGCAATCTGGGCGAGCGCGTTCTTCACGTCCTCCGTGATGGCATGGGTCGCGGCCGCCTTGGGTGCAGCGTTGGAACCGCCGCCGTTGTTGCCGTTGCCATTGCTGTTGCCGTTGCCATTGCCATTGCCGCCCTTGCCACCACGGCCGCGGCGAGATTCTGGCTGCGGGGTCTGGCGGTGCTTCGTGACAGGGTCGTGGTGCACGATGATGCCGCGGCCGGCGCAGGTCTCGCAGGGCTCACTGAACGACTCGAGCAGGCCGAGCCCGAGCTTCTTGCGGGTCATCTGCACGAGACCGAGCGAGGTGACCTCGGCGACCTGGTGCTTCGTGCGGTCACGGCTCAAGCACTCGACGAGGCGACGAAGCACGAGGTCGCGGTTCGACTCGAGCACCATGTCGATGAAGTCGACGACGATGATGCCGCCGATATCACGCAGGCGCAGCTGGCGCACGATCTCCTCGGCCGCCTCGAGGTTGTTCTTGGTGACCGTCTCCTCGAGGTTTCCGCCCGAGCCGACGAACTTGCCCGTGTTAACGTCGACGACGGTCATGGCCTCGGTGCGGTCAATCACGAGCGAACCACCCGAGGGCAGCCAGACCTTGCGGTCGAGCGCCTTCTCGATCTGTTCGCTGATGCGGTACTCGTCGAAGGAGTCCTTCTCTCCGAGGTGGGCCTCGACCCGGTCGACGAGGTCTGGTGCGACCTGGCGCAGGTAGCTCGTGATCGTCTCGCGGGCATCCGCCCCCTCAATGACGAGCTTGTGGAAGTCCTCGTTGAAGACATCGCGCACGATCTTGACGAGGAGGTCCGGCTCGCTGTGGAGCAGGGCCGGCGCGTTGACCGACTCCATCGCGGAGCTGATCGCCGACCACTGCGAGGTGAGGCGGTTGACGTCGAGCGTCAGCTGCTCCTCAGTTGCACCCTCGGCAGCCGTGCGCACGATGACGCCCGTGTTGTCGGGGAGCACCTCCTTGAGGATCTTCTTGAGACGTGCCCGCTCGGTGTCGGGCAGCTTCCGGCTGATGCCGTTCATCGATCCGTTCGGCACGTACACGAGGTAGCGGCCCGGGAGCGAGACCTGGCTCGTGAGCCGGGCGCCCTTGTGGCCGACCGGGTCCTTCGTCACCTGCACGAGCACCTTGTCGCCGGGCTTGAGCGCCAACTCGATGCGCCTGGCCTGGTTCTTGCCCTCGGCGGAGTTCTCAGCTGCAGCATCCCAGTCGACCTCGCCCGAGTACAGCACGGCGTTGCGGCCGCGACCGATGTCGACGAAGGCGGCCTCCATGCTGGGGAGCACGTTCTGCACGCGACCGAGGTACACGTTGCCGATGAGCGACGACTCCTGCGACTGGGCGACGTAGTGCTCGACCAGCACGCCGTCCTCCAGCACGCCGATCTGAATGCGGTTGTTCTTCTGGCGCACGACCATGACGCGGTCGACGCTCTCGCGGCGCGCGAGGAACTCCGCCTCCGTGACGACGGGACGACGACGGCCGGCGTCACGGCCGTCGCGACGGCGCTGCTTCTTGGCCTCGAGACGCGTCGAGCCGCGCACCTTCTGCGGTTCATTCGATGGCTCTGGCTGCTGCTTGGGCTGGCGAGCCTGGCGGCCGGAGGATCGCTCCTGCGGCGCCCGGTCCTGGGAGCGCTCGGATTCGGCCTGCTCGTCGTCACCGGAGCGTCGACGGGTGCGACGGCGGCTCGACGAGGACTCGTCTGCGACATCGTCGGATGGCGACGGCGGAACCATCGTCGGCAGGTCGGGGGCGCGGAAGAGCAGGGTCGTCGTCGATGTCGCGACGAGCGGCTCAGGCGCAGCGGAACTCTCCCGCGACTCGGTCGTGGCCGACGTCTCGGCCGCGGCATCCTCGGAGGTCTCCTTCGCGGCGGCCCCGGTGTCTTCGGCGTCGGGAGTCGCCACTGGTGTGGGCGAGTCAGCGGCAGCGGGCTCTGCGGGAGCCTCAACCTCGGCAGTCAAATCCGCTCCTTCCTCGGAAGGCGCGGCGACGGCACTCTGCGAGACCTCGGCTTCGCTGCCCTTCGCCCTGCGGCCCCCGAAGAGCCTCACACGCCTGCGCGAGCCTTCCTTCTGCGAACCACCGTCATTGTTTTCGTTTGTCTCCACCATCGCTGGTGCACTCCTAAGCCGGTATGGCAAACCGCGCTGCCATCCGGAACTCTCTCGCGGGGCCCGCAATCGGCGGTCCCGCTAATCCTCACGACGCGTTTCGCGCGGATACGTGCAGCTGTGCCCTGCGGCTCCTGCCCTTGACGGTTTCGTCCTCAGGCGAACTCACGGATGCTGCTGTAGCGGTATCGGCCCTGTCTCGCTCGTCTTCTGTCATTCGGTACTGCACGCCCGGCGTGCCATGCCTGTGACGACCTCGTCGTCACTGTCGCGAACGACTCGGCTGGCAGGCCGGAAAGCTTCTTCTTCGTCACCGAGAGCGCGGCTCGCGGTGAACACCTCACAAATTATCGCATGCATCCGCGAGAGTGCCGCATTGAGGGAGCAAGTCGCCTGCGATCGCCGGCCCCAGCGGATGACAGGATGGGCCTATGGTCGACGTCCTGCGTGCCCGCCGAGAGGCTTGGGCGCTTCTCGCAACCGCCGCTGTGGCACTGTCGGTCGCGGTCGCCTGCTTCGTGCTGACGTTGCATGCCTTCAGCGGCATGTCTCCTGAGACACCGTTCGAACCGCTTCTCCTGGGAGTGCCCGCGCCGACCGCCGCCCTTCCGCTCGCGACGCTGCTCATCGCCTTTGCGAGCATCCGCGCGGCGGCTCTCCGCTCGAGCGAGGGCACGCGAACGGCACCGCGGCGGCTGGCGGGAGCATTGCTCGTCGTCGCGGGCGGGGTCGGACTGCTCGCCGCATGGGCACTCACGGCCGACAAGGTCGTGACACTGACGCAGCCGGAGGCACCCCTCGAGTGCAATTTCAGTCTGCTCGTGCAGTGCGGCGCGAACCTTGAGTCGTGGCAGGGATCACTGCTCGGCTTTCCCAATCCGTTGCTCGGCCTCGTGGGTTGGTCGGCCGTGATCGCAGTGGGGGTCTGCCTGTTCTTCGGCATCCGCATCGCGGACTGGCTCTGGGTCGCCTTCGCCGTCGGCGTCGCCGCAGCGATGGCGTTCGTGCTGTGGCTCATCGGCCAGAGCATCTCCGTGCTCGGCACCCTGTGCCCGTGGTGCATGGTGACGTGGTCGGTCACGATTCCCGTGTTCTGGTGGGTCTCGGCGGAACTCGCGCGGCGGGTCGGAGGCCCCCGGCTCTCGGCCGGGGGCGCCCGCATCGCAGGGTGGTGGCCGACACTGACGGTGTTCAGCTACCTCCTCGTTGCCGTGCTCGCACAGCTACGGCTCGACGTGATCGCTCACCTCTGAGCTGGGTCTCAGGCGAACCAGAGCGCGAGTTCCCGCGCGGCCGACTCGGGCGAGTCGCTGCCGTGCACGAGGTTCTGCTGCACGCGTGCGCCCCAGTCGCGCCCGAGGTCGCCGCGAATGGTGCCCGGTGCCGCCGTCGTGGGGTCGGTCGTGCCCGCGAGGGAGCGGAAGCCCTCGATCACGCGGTTGCCCGCGAGGCGGATGGCGACGACCGGGCCGCTCTCCATGAACTCGACGAGGGGCTCGTAGAAGGGCTTGCCCTCGTGCTCGGCGTAGTGCTTCGCCAGCAGCTCACGGTCGGGCTGCACGAGACGCAGGTCGACGAGTTGATACCCCTTTGACTCGATGCGACGGAGGATCTCCCCCGTGAGTCCACGGGCAACGCCGTCGGGCTTGACCAGGACGAGTGTTTCTTCGATTTCCATTGACTTGGTGCTCCTTTTACTGGGGGACGAAGGTCAGGCGGGGGTGATACCCATAGCGGCATTGCGTCGGTCAAGCTTGCGACCGGTGACGAAGCAGTAGATCCAGATCGCCACGAAGATGGCGCCGGAGACGTAGAGGGCCGGCAGGAGCAGTCCCAGCGCGATGAGGCCGACCTGGAGCGCCCACCCCAGCCACTCGGCCCACGGGAAGCGCAGGTATGCCGCCGTGATCAGGAGCAGTGCGATGAGCAGCACTCCCCCGCCGAGCGCCACGAGGGGCGGCAGGATGTCGAGACCGAAGATCGTGAGCGCCACGAAGAACACGAGGGCCGCTTCGAGGCCGAGCACGATCGAGAGCAGGCTCTCGGTCACACTGCGGACGCGACGCTGCCGGGGCGCGCGAGCCATCATGCCTTCCACCCCTCACTCTTGGCCAGGTCCATCGCTTCGCCCACGAGCGTGATGGACCCCGTGACGATGACAGCGCGCTTGGGTGCTTCCGCGGCCCAGCGGCGCGCGGCATCCGTCGCCTCGGCGAGCACGTCGTACTCCCAGGTGGCGTCGGCTCCGACGAGGTTGCGCACGACATAGGCGAGGTCGTCGGATGCCACGGCGCGCTCAGATTCCGACTGCGTCACGTAGAAGCGGGTCGCCATCGGGGCGAGCCGCGCCACGATGCCGTCCAGGTCCTTGTCCTCGAGCACGCCCAACACGACGGCGATCTCATCGAAGTCGAAGTAGTCCCGCATGGCAGCGACGAGAGATTCGGCGCCCTGGGGGTTGTGGGCGGCGTCGACGATGACGGTGGGGTCGACGCCGATGAGTTCGAGACGCCCTGGCGAGGTCGACTCGGCGAGGCCCTGCTCGATGACGTCGCTGACGATCGCCTGGGCGCCGCCGCCGAGGAACGACTCGACGGCAGCCACCGCCAGTGCCGCGTTCTGCGCCTGGTGCGTTCCGTACAGCGGCAGGAAGACCTCGGAGTAGCTCGCCGCGCGCCCCCGCACGGAGACAAGCTGTCCCCCCACCGCGACGGTCGAGGAAGCCACATCGAAGGCCTCGCCCTGGAGCACGAGCTCGGCACCCACCTCGCGGGACTTCGCCTGCAGCTCCGCGAGGGCCGTCGCATCCTGCTCGGCCGAGACGACGATCGCGCCGGGCTTGATGATGCCGGCCTTCGTGCGGGCGATCTCCTGCACGGTCGAACCGAGCCGGTGCATGTGGTCGAGTGCGATGGGCGTGATCACGGCGACCGCACCGTCGGCGATGTTGGTCGAATCCCACTCTCCGCCCATGCCGGTCTCCAACAGGACGACGTCGACGGGCGCATCCGCGAAGCTCGCAAAGGCGAGCAGGGTGAAGGCTTCGAAGAAGGTCAGCGGCGCTTCACCCTCCCCCTCGAGCTGGGCATCCGTCATCTCGAGGTAGGGCTGGATGTCGCGCCAGTTGGCAATGAACGCCTCGTTGCTGATGGGTTCGCCATCGACGAGGATGCGCTCGTTGACGCGGCTGAGGTGCGGGCTCGTGAGGAGCCCCGTGCGCAGCCCGTGCGCCCTGAGGAGGCTGTCGATCATGCGGGCCGTGCTCGTCTTGCCGTTGGTGCCCGCGACGTGGATGACGGGCGCGGCCGCCTGCGGGTCGCCCAGGAGGGCCGCCGCCCGACGCGTCGGCTCGAGTCGCACCCGCGGTGTCGCCTCACCCACGCGCGCGAGCAGTTCCGCGTAGACGGCATCGGCGTCGCCCTGCAACAGGGCGTCGTCCGACAGCTCGGGATCATTCGTGAGTTCAGACATCGATTCCTTCTCCCCAGCGCGCCACATCGAGCACGATGCGGCCCGCATTCGAGTACTGCCCCGCGCGGACCTCGGCACGGTGCGCGCCTGCTTCGCCCCGCAGTTCCGCCCCTGCGCCGCGATGCACCCTCATCTGGCGCGACAGTGTCTCTCCCGACACGAGTTCCGTGAACGACTCGAGCGCGTCGGCATCCGCGTCCGCCTCGGCGAAGACGTCGAGACGGATGCGGTCGCTCACGTCGAACCCGGCGCCACGGCGAGCATCCTGCACGGCCCTCACGAGGTCACGTGCGAGTCCCTCCGCCTCAAGCTCGGGCGTCGTCGCGGTGTCGAGCAGCACGAAGCCGCCGCCCGGCAGGAAGCTGATGGCCTGCTCGGAGGACCCGGCCGTGAGCTGGAGCTCGAACTCGCCCGGCAGCAGTTCGACGCCGCCCGCGATCACATTGTCGCCAGCGGGGGCCCAGTCGCCGGACTTCGCCGCCGCGATGACCTGCTGCACGGCCTTGCCGATGCGGGGACCTGCCGCGCGGGCGTTGACCGTGAGCTTGCGCTCGATGCCGAAGGCACTGAGGCTGTCCTCCGCGAGCGGAACGAGGTCGACCGCCTTGACGTTGAGCTCGTCGCGCACGATCGAGCTGAACTCCTCGAGACGGGCGCCGTCGTCGCTCACGACCGTGAGGCTCGCGAGCGGCAACCGAACGCGGCGACCCGTCGCCTTGCGCAGGGCGAGCCCGGCGGAGGCGATCTCACGCACACGGTCCATCGTCGCCGCGAGAGTCGGGTCAGCCGGGAACTCCTCCGCGTCAGGCCAGTCGGTGAGGTGCACGCTGCGCCCGCCGGTGAGGCCCTGCCACACCTTCTCGCTCACGAGCGGTGCGAGCGGGGCGGCGAGCCGGGTCAGGGTCTCAAGCACGGTGTAGAGCGTGTCGAAGGCGTCCTTGTCGGTGCCCGCCCAGAAGCGGTCGCGGCTCCTGCGCACGTACCAGTTCGTGAGCACGTCGGCGAAGTCGCGGAGCGCATTGGCCGCGAGCGGGGAGTCGAGGGCGTCAAGATGCGCTGTGACATCCGTCACCAGCTGCCGGGTCTTCGCGAGCAGGTAGCGATCGAGCACGTGGCCCGAGTCGGTGCGCCGGCTCGCCTCGTAGCCGCCCTCCTGCGCCGCGTTCGCGTAGAGGGTGAAGAAGTAGTAGGTGCTCCAGAGCGGAAGGAGGAACTGCCGCACTCCCTCACGGATGCCCTCCTCCGTCACGATGAGGTTGCCACCGCGGATGACCGACGACGACATGAGGAACCAACGCATGGCATCCGCGCCGTCGCGCTCGAAGACCTCGTTGACATCCGGGTAGTTGCGCAGCGACTTCGACATCTTCTGCCCGTCATTGCCGAGCACGATGCCGTGGCTGATGACGTTCTTGAACGCCGGGCGATCGAAGAGTGCCGTCGACAGCACGTGCATCGTGTAGAACCAGCCGCGCGTCTGCCCGATGTACTCGACGATGAAGTCGGCCGGGTTGTGGGTGTCGAACCAGTCCTTGTTCTCGAAGGGGTAGTGCACCTGGGCGTAGGGCATCGAGCCGGAGTCGAACCAGACGTCGAGCACGTCCTCGATGCGGCGCATGGTCGACTGGCCCGTCGGGTCATCCGGGTTCGGGCGGGTCAGGTCGTCGATGAAGGGGCGGTGCAGGTCGGGTTCGCCCTCTGCGTTGCGTGGCAGCGTGCCGAAGTCACGCTCGAGCTCCTCGAGCGAGCCGTAGACGTCGACGCGGGGGTACTCGGGGTTGTCGCTCTTCCACACCGGGATCGGCGAACCCCAGTAGCGGTTGCGCGAGATCGACCAGTCGCGGGCGTTCCCCATCCACTTGCCGAACTGGCCGTGCTTGACGTTCTCCGGCACCCAGTTGATCTGCTCGTTGATCTCGACGGCGCGGTCGCGGAACTCCGGCACGCGGATGAACCAGCTCGAGACCGCCTTGTAGATGAGCGGCTGGCGGCAGCGCCAGCAGTGCGGGTAGCTGTGCTCGTAGCTCTTCTGCTGCAGGAGGCGACCGTCAGCCCTCAGCAGCTGGGTGAGCGGCTTGTTGGCGTCGAAGACCTGCAGGCCCGCGACCGGCTCGACGGCGGGCAGGAAGCGGCCACCGTCATCGACCGAGATCACGACGGGGATGCCCGCCTTGGCGCACGTCACCTGGTCGTCTTCACCGTAGGCGGGCGCCTGGTGCACGATGCCCGTGCCCTCACCCGTCGCGACGTACTCGGCGACGAGGATCTGCCACGCGTTCTCGTAGCCCTCCGCGTGGGCGTAGAAGTCCCAGAGCCGGTCGTACTTCACACCGCCCAGATCGGCACCCTTGAGGGTGCGGGTGACGGATGCCGCGGCATCCGCTGCGCTCTCGTAGCCCAGGTCCTTCGCGTAGGCCGCGACGGTGTCGGCGGCCAGGAGGTACTGGGAGACCGCCTCGGCCGAGCCGTCGCCCGCGCCCAGCGGACCGCTCGGGATCACGGCGTACTCGATCTCGGGGCCGACCGCGAGGGCGGCGTTGGTGGGGAGCGTCCAGGGGGTCGTCGTCCATGCGAGGGCGCGCACGCCCGTCAGCCCGAGCGCCTCGGCCTTCTCGCCCACGAGCGGGAAGGTGACCGTGACGGTCTGGTCCTGGCGCATTTTGTAGACGTCGTCATCCATGCGCAGCTCATGGTTGGAGAGCGGGGTCTCGTCGTTCCAGCAGTACGGCAGCACGCGGAAGCCCTCATAGGCGAGGCCCTTGTCGTAGAGGCGCTTGAAGGCCCAGATGACCGACTCCATGAAGGAGATGTCGAGGGTCTTGTAGTCGTTCTCGAAGTCGACCCAGCGGGCTTGCCGGGTGACGTAGTCCTGCCACTCGTTCGTGTATCGCAGCACCGACTCGCGCGCCGTCGCGTTGAAGGCCTCGACGCCCATCGACTCGATCTCGTCCTTGCGCGTGATGCCCAGCTGGCGCATCGCCTCCAGCTCGGCGGGTAGCCCGTGGGTGTCCCAGCCGAAGCGGCGGTGCACCTGCTTGCCGCGCATGGTCTGGTAGCGCGGGAACAGGTCCTTCGCGTAGCCAGTCAGGAGGTGGCCATAGTGCGGCAGACCGTTCGCGAAGGGCGGGCCGTCGTAGAAGACCCACTCGTCGCATCCCTCGCGGTTGTCGATCGACGCCTGGAAGGTGTCGTCGCCCTTCCAGAAGGCGAGGATGCCCCTCTCGATCGCCGGGAAGTCAGGGCTCGGCGTCACGGGTGCTGCGGGCGTGCCGTCGTGGGAGGGGCGCGGGTAGGTCAAGTCTTCTCCTGGCAGTGACGAATCTGCACGAGGACGACGGATGATCTGCTCACCCTCCGCGGTACCACCTCGCTTGTCGCATCCGGTTTCGTCGAGCTCAACCCGCGATGCGACCGCTTGTTCCTTGGCTGTGACGGGCCAGACCCGTTCGGTTCTACTGGGCGGGTGCCGGGGCATCCGCTGTTCTGCCGAAGACTCCCCGGTGATGGCCGGATCAGTGCCTGTGACTCAAGGATACCGTGGGAACGCGGACTGTGGACAACGAGCGCCACGCAGGAGCGACCCTCGTTACTGTCGGCGCATGCGTGCCGCCCGCAACACTCTCGCGTCCGTCATCACCGTGATGCTGTGTGCCCTGCTCGCGGCGGGCTGCTCCGCGGACACAGCACAGCCGCAGCCGGGCACCGACAGCCCGGCGCCCGCCTTCGAATCCGACGAGGCGGCGCTCGCTGCAGCCGAGGCGGCGCTCGCGGAGTTCTGGGAAATGAACAACCGGATACTTCAAGAGGGCGGAGCCGAGCCGGAACGGATTGCAGCGGTGGTGACTGCGGATGCCATTTCAGGGCACACGGACTCGCTGTCACGGTTCGCGGCAAGCGCCCGAAAACAAGAGGGGTCCATTGACTTTGATCGAGTTGCTCTGCAGCAGTGGTACGGCTCCGCAACGGCGGCGACAGTGATGGTCACCTTGTGTGTGGACAACTCTCAGCGACAGGTCTATGAGAACGGCGACCTACTCGACCTTACGCACGTTCCGGCTCGTCAGGCCTTTGAAGCTAAGTTGACGTCAGACGGGGAGGCCGGTCTTCGGCTGGACAGGATGGAACCGTGGCCGTCACTCGAGTGCTGACTGTTATCTGCATAGCGGCGTTTCTCACCGCGTTCGCAGCGGCGGCACGCGCCGCGGAGACCGAAACCGTCTGCACGACAGAGGACGTCCTCAATCAGCTTTGCGTCACCGCGACCGTCGATGATGATGTCGACACCGTCGAATTGGATGGCACAGCTTCTGGCGACAGTTCAGCCTCGGAGTCCGAGGGTGGGGACGGGGGACCCTCTTCCGCGCGAATCAACCCTGAGATCCTCACCGGCTCAAGCGACGGCATCACCTTCAACTGCGCCGACTTCGTGTCCGAGTTGTGCACGACCGTGCGGCGCGCGCCGCGTGTGTCCGATCTCGTCTCGTTTGGCGCGGCCGCGCCCATGCTGACGATGGAACCAGACGGATGGGCCGCGGTCGGCCTCCCCACCAACTTCATCGCAAGCGCCGCGGCCCACGAACGACACGGGCTCCTGCTGGGCGCACCGGCATCCGTGCAGTTCATCCCCGTCGGCTATCGCTTCGATTTCGGCGACGGTACGACGGTGTCGTCCTCGACCGGCGGGGACACATGGGGAGCATTGGGGGTGGACGAGTTCGAGCGCACGCCCACCAGCCATACCTACGCTGAACGGGGCACCTTCACGATCTCAGCGTCGGTGCTCTACCGCGCCCGCTTCGCGTACGACTCGACGGGTGATTGGTTCGACATTCCCGGCACACTTTCTGTCGACGCCACCACCACGGCGAGGGCCTACACGATCGACACCGTCCTCGTCAGCCGTACCTGCCAGGAGGACCCCAGCGGCGTAGGGTGCTGAGCCCGCGCGCGACGGTTCTGGCTACCCCGTGACCACAACGGGCGTGCCGAGCGGCAGCCCAGCCAAGTACTGGGCCGTCGCCGGGTCGACGCGAATGCATCCGTTGGAGATCGGGCCGGAGCGGGCGTCGTGATAGTGGAACGCCGTGACGGCGACGGATGCTCCCCCGAAGCCATCGAGCGTGGGCGACTGCACCGCCAGGGCCGTCGTCGGGTTGCCCCGTGTGTAGGTGGCTGCCGGGTCGGTGAACACCGTCATGACGAAGGTGCGGCCGAGCGGGGTGGGCGTCGCGGGGGTGCCGTATGCGAATCCGGAACTCTCATACACGGTCTGGCCAGACTCTGCGACGGCGATCGTGCCTGAGGAGATGCTCACCGTCACAACGTAGGGGTTGTCCGAGAGTGTGACATCGGAGGCACGGAGCCATCCCGTCGTCTGTCCCACGACCCCGCCCGACGGGAGGCCTGCGCGGGCGGGGAGCAAGACCTTCACCCAGTGCGTGTGCTGCTCGATCACGGGCACCGTGGTGCCATCGTGTGCCTGCGCCTGCGGAAGCTGGGCGACCGGTGGCGACCCCGGTTCCGGGAACACGGGCACGGAGGGTGCGGCTGCGGAGGCGGTCAACGGAAAAACCGGACCGCCGGGGTCGGGGTCCAGCGGGAGCCCGGGTATCACGGAGTACACCTGGGCCGCAGGGAGCGCGGCGACATCGTAGGCGGCGGAGTCTGCGGGGTAGCGCTCCGCCGGGCTGGGAGGCGGACTTGGCGCTGTGGGACTCGGCGAGATCGTCGGCGCTGTCTCCAGCGGCGGCGTCTCAGGGCGTGGCCACAGAAGCACGGCGCTCAGCACTCCCGCCGCGGTCACCGCAGCCGAGATTGCGACCAGGTTTCGCCTCCGCCTCTCCACGCCGTGCCTCCTTGCGATCCACCGCCGTAGGTGTGTCTCCACGTTCTCACACCATCGCGCGGTGCTTCCTGCCAATGCGGTGCATGCAGGAAGCTGGACGCATGACGGAATTGATCCCCTCGCTGACGGAGCTCCGCAGCCGCACGAGCGTCAAGTGGCGCACGCACCCCGACGACGTACTCCCCCTTTTCGTCGCCGAGCTCGACTTCACTCTCGCCGAGCCCATCGCGGAGGCGCTGCATGACAGCATCCGTCGCAGCGACACGGGCTACGCCTCGGGCGACGCCGAACTGCCCGAGGCGTTCAGCCGCTTCGCCGCCGAGCGCTGGGGCTGGAGCGTCGATGTGGAGCACGTGCGCTCGACGGCGGACGTCAGCATGGGGATCGTCGAGTGCCTGCGTCGCGTGACCGAAGCGGGTGACGGGGTCGTCATCACGCCGCCCGTCTATCCGCCCTTCTTCGAGCTCGTGCGCGAATCGGGCGCATCCGTCGTTGAGGTGCCACTCCGAGCATCGGATGCCTCGGACCACTCCGCCTGGAGTCTCGATCTCGATGCGATCGAGGCGGCGTTCCAAGACGGCGCGAAGGCGATGGTGCTGTGCAACCCGCACAACCCGCTCGGGCATCCGCACCTTCGGAGCGAGCTCGAGGAACTGGCACGCATCGCCGACCGCTACGGCGTCACGATCGTGAGCGACGAGATCCACGCTCCCCTCACGCACAGCGATGGCCAGTACGTGCCCTACCTCACGGTCAGCGAGGAGGCCCGCGACCATGGCATCGCGATCACCTCCGCGAGCAAGGCCTTCAACCTGGCCGGACTGAAGTGCGCCGTCATGGCGACGGCAAGCGCGCGCATGCGGTCCGTCATGTCCGGCATGTACCAGGAGGTCTTCTGGCGCACCTCGCACCTCGGCGCCATCGCGAGCGTCGCGGCGTTCCGCCACGGCAGTGCGTGGCTCGACGACGCCATCGCCACGCTCGAGGGCAACCGATCGCTGCTCACGCGCCTTCTCGCTGAGAAGCTCCCCGGCGTCGTCTACCGCGAGCCCGCTGCGAGCTACCTCGCGTGGCTCGACTTCAGGGCGCTCGGGCTCGGCGACAACCCCGCCGAGCGCCTGCTCTCGGATGCCCGCGTCGCGCTCAGTCCCGGCCCGGACTTTGGTGGGCAGGGCACAGGTTTCGCTCGCCTGAACTTCGGATGTTCGCCGGAAGTGCTAACGGAGGCGATCGAACGCATCGCCGCCGCTACCATCGGCTCCCATGACCGCCAATGACGACGCCAAGAACTCGACCGTACTGCTCAGTGTGACCGACGGCCTCGCCCGGGTCACCCTCAACCGCCCCGCCCGCCTGAACGCGATCGACGCCGACGCGGCGGACCGCTGGCGCGACGTCGCCCGCGAGGTCACGGAGCGCGACGATGTGCAGGCCGTGCTGCTGGATGCCGCGGGGCCGGCATTCTGCGCGGGTGGCGACGTGCAGGCCATGGCGACCGCCGACTACGACGCCGCATCCATCGCCGATCACGCGGACGTGATTCACGAGGGCCACGCCATCCTGCGCGCGGGCACCAAGCCGATCGTCGCTGCCGTCCAGGGTGCGGTGGCGGGCGGCGGTCTCGGTTTCATGCTCTGCGCCGACTACATCGTTGCCGCGGATACCTCGTTCTACGCGTCGCGTTACGCTGCAATCGGCCTCACGCCGGACTGCGGTGTGAGCACGCTTCTCACGGAGTCGGTCGGCATGCGCCGGGCACTCCAGCTGACCCTCAGCGACGTGCGCCTCACGGCGGACGAGGCAAAGGACTGGGGGCTCGTCACCGAGGTCGTGCCGGCAGAGCAGATCGCGACTCGCGCCGAGGAGATCGCGGCACACTGGCTGGCGGGGGCCGCCGGTGCTTACGGAGAAGCGCGACGCCTTCTCCGCGCCGCACCCCTCCGCCCGGTGCAGGAGTCCCTCGACGATGAGGCGCGCACGATTGCGCGGGCGTTCAGCACCCCGGATGCGCAGCGCCTCATCGCCGCCTTCACCGCTCCGCGGAAGCGCTAGCTCCTCGAAGCGGCACGTCGATCTCCCGTCAGGACATGGCGGGGACGTCGACCATGTTGACCCGCTCGTTGGGCACGCAGTGGGTCATCGTGAGCCCGTCGACATTACGCGGACCGTTCTTGCCGAGGTTCTGCATGCGCTGGATCTCCTCCGCGTTCAGTGTCTGGGTCGCGAGCGGACCGAGGTCGGCCACCTCATTGAGCGCGATGCCCAGGCCCTCACCGACCCGCGCGCCGAGCTCGTCATCGCACATGTAGAAGTGCCACAGCATCCGTTCCTGCACGGGCCGCGCGGCCTGCCCGATAAGGGTGACGAAGTTAAGAACGAGGTCGTCCTTCTCCCAGTCCTCTAAAAGCTGGTAGCGCTGGCCGGCCTGCATGTAGTCGTTCGTGCGCGGGATGCGGGCGCGCACGAGTCGCGCATTGATCTCGGGGCCGATCTCGGACTGGTACTCCCGCGGCGCTTCAGCGAGGCCGCCCGTGATCGACGGCTCGTAGTTGACGTGCGGGTTCTCTCCGCCGCCGTCCACGAAGTAGGTCATCTGGCCGTCACGCTGGTTCGTGGCGACCCTCGCGTTCTTCGCCTGGTTCACGGGCAGTTGCAGATAGTTCGGGCCGACGCGGTACCGCTGCGTGTCGCTGTAGGAGAAGGTGCGCCCGACGAGCATCTTGTCGTCGGAGAACTCGAGCCCGTCGACCAGCACGCCGGTGCCGAAGGCGATCTGCTCGTTCTCGGCGAAGAAGTTCTCGACATTGCGGTTGAGCACCATGGTGCCGACGTGGCGCGTGGGAAACTCGTTCTCTGGCCACACCTTGGTGTCGTCAAGCGGGTCGAAGTCCAGTTCGGGGTGCTCGTCATCGCTCATGAGCTGCACGTAGAGCTCCCACTCGGGGTAATCACCCGACTCGATCGCCTCGAACATGTCGTGCGAAGCGTGCCCGAGGTCGCCCGCCTGCACAGCCGCGGCATCCGCCTCTGTGAAGCTCTTGACGCCCGCCTTCGGGATCCAATGATACTTGACGAGGTGGCTGACGCCCTCTGCGTTCACCCAGCGGTATGTGTTGACACCGAAGCCCTGCATCGTGCGGTAGTTCGCCGGGATGCCACGTGGGCTGAAGAGGTTCACGAGCATGTGCATCGACTCTGGGGTCTGCGACATGAAGTCGAAGATGCGCGCGGGCTCCTGGCGAAAGGTCACGGGGTCGGGTTTGAGCGAGTGGATGACGTCAGGAAACTTGATGGCGTCGCGAATGAAGAAGACCGCGAGGTTGTTGCCCACGAGGTCCCAGTTGCCGTCCTCCGTGTAAAACTTGATCGCGAAGCCGCGCGGGTCGCGGGCTGCCTCCGATGAGTCGCGACCGCCGATGACGCTCGAGAAGCGGATTGCGACGTCGGTGCGTTTGCCCGGCGCGTTAAAGAGTTTCGCCCGCGTGTACTTCTCAATGGGCTCGTCGCCGACCTTGCCGGTCGCCTCGAAGTAGCCGTAGGCGACGAAGCCGCGGGCGTGCACGACGCGCTCCGGGATGCGCTCACGGTCGAAGTGGGCTGATCTTCTCGAGGAACTGGTAGTTCTCGAGCGTCGCCGGCCCTCGCGCGCCCACCGAGCGCGTGTTCTGGTTGTCGACAACCGGATGCCCCTGCCTGTTGGTCAGTGTGCCCCGCGCCGTCGATGTCGCCTGGTTGTCGGATGCCATGTTCCACTCCTCACGTCGAACCGCCGGTGTCTACAGACCCACTGTGCATCGCTTGTGCGGGTCGTGCATGGATGCTCGGGGAACGTGGAGGATGCTGGTCTGGCCCCCATAGGATGGCACCACTCGTCGAAAGGATGTCGCGTGTCGACTCTCACTCTCAGCCCCGGTCGCCCGACCCTCGCCGACCGTCTCGTCTCGCGAAGCCTCGCGATGGACGTCGTGCTCATCACGGCGGGCGCCGCCGTGGTTGCGGTTGCATCGCAGCTCTACATTCCGATCCAGCCCGTGCCGATCACGATGCAGACGCTCGCGGTGCTGCTCGTCGGCAGCACGCTCGGAGCGCTTCGCGGCACGCTCGCAATGGTGCTCTACATGGCGCTGGGCCTCGTGGGCCTTCCTGTCTTCAGCGAGGGTGCGTCGGGGGCGGCGGTGCTGTTCGGCGCGACCGGCGGGTACATCATCGGCTTCGCCTTCGCGGCCGCGCTCACCGGCTGGCTCGCCCAGCGCGAGTGGGACAAGAAGTTCCTGGGCGCCGCCCTCTCCTTCAGCGCCGGCACGGTCGTGATCTTCGCCTTCGGTCTCCTCGGCCTCGCGATCACCCTGGGCGGCACGCTCGAGCAGACGCTCGCGTGGGGCCTCTACCCCTTCATCATCGGCGGCATCATTAAGGCCGGCATCGCCGCGGCTGCTGTCCCTGCGACGTGGAAGCTCGCCGACCGCATTGCGAAAGCGCGCGACTAACAGCGCCCCACCGTCAGCGACGGCCCGACCGCAGTGCGGTCGGGCCGTCGTCGTCTGCGGGGCTATGCTTGTCGGTGGGATTTGTTGCACTCAGACCAACAATCCCGATCCCGACCGCACCCACCTCGAAGGACTCCATGCGTCGCGCCCCAAGAACCCTGACCGTCGTTGGCGGATCCGCTCTCACCCTCAGCCTGCTTGCGGGCTGTGCCGCCGCCGCTCCCACCTCTGAGGAACCTGTCGCTGGCGGCACGCTCATCTACGCGACGGGTGACGCCGAGCCCAGCTGCCTCGACCCGCACGTCGGCGGCAACTACCCGCAGGCGCTACTCGCCACGCAGTACATCGAGTCCCTCGTCTCCAAGAACACGGAAGGCGACATCCTGCCTTGGCTCGCGGAGTCATGGAAGGAGAGCGACGACGGCCTCAGCTGGGAGTTCACGCTCCGCGACGACGTGAGCTTCACTGACGGCACGCCGCTCACTGCCGACGCCGTCGCCGCAAACATCGCACACCTCAAGGATCCTGAGACCGCTTCGTCGACCGGCTACCTCGCGGTCGGCAAGATCGAGTCGATGACATCCATCGATGAGCACACGCTCCGCATCGACCTCTCGGCTCCCGACAGCGCGCTGCTCGATTCCTTCAGCATGCCGTGGGTCGGCATCCAGTCCCCCACTGCCCTCGAACGCGGCAAGGATGTGAACTGCGAGTCCCCCGTGGGCACGGGGCCCTTCATCGTCGAGGAGTGGACCAGGCAGCAGGGTGTGCGCCTGGTTCGCAACGAGGACTACACCTCATGGCCGGGTGACGCGGCGCACGAAGGTACCGCCTGGCTCGAGGCGATCGACTGGCGTTTCATCCCGGATGCCGCGACGCGCTATGCCGCTCTCCAGTCGGGTGAGGTCGACGTGATCGACAACCCCCAGCCCAACTCCCTCGCGGCGGCCTCCGAAGACGGGCCGATCTTCGCAATCGCCGCGCCGCGGCCGGGGGCCTCCAACCGCATCGAACTGAACGCGGGCAAGGCGCCCTTCGACGACGAGCGCGTTCGCGAGGCCTTCATCCGCGCCGCAGAGGTCAACGACGGCATCGAGAGCCTCTTTTTCGGCACCGTCGGCCGGTCGTACTCCGTGCTCTCAAGTGTCGAGGCCGAGTCTCTCTCCACGCCCGAGTACTTCGACGTCGATCTCGACGCTGCCAACGCGCTCCTCGATGCCGCAGGGTGGACGCAGCGCGACACCGATGGCTATCGGGTGAAGGATGGCCAGCGCCTCGTGCTGGAGTTCCCCGTGAGCACGAACCAGTCGGTGCCGGCCGAGCAGTCGCTCTTTGAGCAGATCCAGGCGACGACGAAGCAGGCGGGGTTCCAGGTGATCCTCGAACCGCTCGACCTGTCGAGCTGGTACGGCGCCCTCGCCGCGCACGAGTACAACCTCGTCAGCGCGCCGTACACCAAGGTCGGGCCCGACGTGCTGCGCATCCTGTACCACAGCGACTCGACCGTGCCGGCGCCGAGCGGCTACTTCGCCAACCTCGCCCAGCTGAAGGACCCCAAGCTCGACGCGCTCCTGACGCAGGCCAGCGAGACGACGGATGCCACGCTTCGCGCCCAGCTCTACGAGGAGGCGCAGGACATCGTGCTCTCCGGCTACCACGTGCTCCCGCTCTACGACCAGCAGAACCACTACCTGCATGGCGAGGATGTGGAGGGCATGCGCGCCCTCCCGACGGTGTCGACCCCGACGTTCTTCGACGCCTGGCTCGCGCGCTGACGCCGCGATGGGAGCGAGGGTGTTGCGGTGGGTCGCCGCGAAGGTTGCCGGTGGCGCCTTCGTGCTGTGGGCCATCGCGACGCTCATCTTCTTCGGCCTGCGACTGATCCCAGGCGACCCGGCCCAGGCACTCCTCGGCGGGCCCGGGTCGCAGGCCTCCGAGGAGGCCCTCGCCCTCGTCCGTCGCGAGCACGGTCTGGACCTGCCTCTGGCGGACCAGTACCTCCTTGCGATGGGGCGACTTGCGACGGGCGACCTCGGCACGTCCTATTCGCTCCGCCAGGACGTGCTCACGCTGATCGGTGAACAGTTCTGGAGCACCCTGCTGCTCACCGTGCTCTCGCTCGCGACGGCATGGGCAATCGCCCTGCTCCTGGCGACGTGGGCGACGCGAGGCAGCCGGGCGGGGCGTGCCGTGGCATCCGGACTCGAGGTCGTTGCCTCCGCCGTGCCGCACTTCTGGCTCGCGTCGATGCTCATCCTGCTCTTCAGCTCCCTCCTCGGGCTGTTACCGCCCGTGAGCGTGGAAGGGCCGAGCGGTCTCGTGCTGCCAGTGCTCACGCTTGCGCTTCCCCTCGCGGGGTTCCTCGCGCAGGTCATGCGCGAATCGCTCGCCGACGCACTCGAATCGCCCTTCGTGCTCTCGGCGCGCGCCCGCGGTGAGAGCGAGACTGGCGTCCGGTGGAGACACGCCATCCGGCACGCCTCACTGCCGGCCATCTCGCTCTCGGGCTGGGCCTTCGGCTCGCTCATCAGCGGCGCGGTCGTCGTCGAGACGGTGTTCGCGCGACCCGGCCTGGGCCGGAGCCTGCTCAACGCCGTCACGGCGCGCGACATCCCCATGGTCACGGGCATCGCGCTCGTCTCTGCCCTCGCGTTCGTGCTCGTGACGATCGCGACCGATGCGATCGACCGCGTCGCCGACCCGAGACTGAGGCGCGCATGACCGCCCCCGAGACTGCGGGCACGGGCTACGGAACGGCGCACGTCGCCGCCCAGCCCGGTGCAAAGCTGACAGTTGGGGAGGCCATCAGCCTCGCGGTCATCCTGCTCTTGGCCGCCGCCGCACTCCTGCCCCAGCTGCTCGCGCCCGGCGACCCCCTTGCGATCTCACCGACGGAGGCGTTCCAGGCACCGTCGTGGCAACATCCCTTCGGCACCGACGAATCGGGCCGGGATGTCTACACCCGGGTCGTCCACGGCGCGGGCCAGTCCCTCCTCATCGGGCTTGCGGCGACCGCGATTGGGATCGGCCTCGCGCTGGTGCTTGGCACGCTCGGCGCCGTCGGCGGACGCGCCCTCGACTTCGCCACGACCCGCATCAATGAGGTGCTGTTCGCACTCCCCGGCCTGCTGCTCGCGCTCGTGTTCATCGCGATCGTCGGCCCGGGGGTCACGACGACGACGATCGCCGTCGGTCTCTCGACCGCGCCCGGCTACGCGCGCATCATCCGGAGTCGCATCCTCGCCGTGCGGCGCTCCGACTATGTCGAAGCCGCGGTCGTTCTCGGGCACGGCCCGCTGACGATCCTGGGGCGGCACATCCTGCCCAACGCGGTGGCACCGGTCTTCGTGCTCGCGACGCTGGGGGTCGGCCAGGCGATCGTGTGGGCCTCGTCCCTCAGCTACCTCGGCCTCGGCGTCGTACCGCCTGCAGCGGAGTGGGGTGCGATGCTCTCAGCGGGCCGCCCCTACATCTCCGTCGCGTGGTGGCTCACGGTGTTCCCGGGGCTCGCGATCGTGGCGACCGCAGCATCCGCGACCGCGCTCGGCCGCAGCCTCCAGTCGCGCACGAGACAGGAGCAGTCATGACGGCGCCGCTGCTCACGGTCGACCGGCTCTCGGTCGCCTTCTCGGGTGTCACGGTCGTCCGCGAGGTGTCGTTCGAGGTCAGCCCCGGCGAATGCCTCGCGATCGTCGGCGAATCCGGGTCTGGCAAGAGCGTGACGGCGCGATCACTCCTGGGCCTCACGGGCGGCCACGTCTCGGCCGGGCGCCTGCGCTTGGGCGAGCACGACCTGATGGCTGCCGGGCCAAAGCAGTGGCGTTCCATCCGCGGCGGCGAGGTTGGCCTCGTGCTGCAGGATGCGCTCGTCTCGCTCGATCCGCTGAGGCCGGTGGGCCGGGAGATCGACGACACGCTGCGCCTGCACACCTCGCTCTCCCCCGCCGAACGTCGCGACAGGGTCATCGAGGTGCTCGAGTCCGTGGGCATGCCGGATGCCGCGTCCCGGGCGTTGCAGCGCGCGGGCGAACTCTCCGGCGGCCTCCGCCAACGGGCACTCATCGCGAGTGCGATCGCGGCAGCACCACGCCTCATCATCGCCGACGAGCCGACAACCGCGCTCGACGCGACCGTGCAGGCCCAGGTGCTGCGCCTGCTCGCGCAACTCCGGGCCGACGGCACCGCGCTCCTGCTCATCAGCCACGACCTCGCCGTCGTTCGGGAGGTGGCCGACCGGATCGTCGTCATGCGCGATGGTGAGATCGTCGAGGCCGGCAGCGTGGACGAGGTGCTGGACGCCCCACGCCACGACTACACGCGCGCACTCATCCGTTCGGTGCCGTCGGGCGTGCCGCGCGGCGTACCGCTCACGGCACCGGCGGATGCTGGCAGCACAAGGGATACCGCCGCGCAGGCACCCTCGACCGGGCCGATCGTGCTGGAGGCGCGGGGGCTCAGCAAGTCGTTCCCCCGTCGTCATCAGGCACCGCTCCTCGCGGTGGACGATGTCTCGATCTCCCTTCGGCGCGGCAGCACCCTCGGCCTCGTCGGCGAGTCCGGCTCTGGCAAGACGACCGTCGCGCGAATGCTCCTCGGCCTTGCGACGCCCGATGACGGCACCGTCGACCTCGAGGGCGCGCGGTTCAGCGGCATCCCGGAGCGCCAGCGACGGCCACGACGACGGATGCTCGGGGCCATCTATCAAGACCCGCTCAGCTCCTTCGACCCGCGTCACACGGTGCAGCGCATCCTTCGCGACGCGCTCGATCCGAGTGATGTCACCGCGCCCCGGCGGGTCACGGAACTGCTCGACTCGGTCGGCCTCCCGAGCTCCGTGCTGACGCGCCGACCACTGCATCTCTCGGGCGGGCAGCGCCAGCGGGTCGCGATCGCCCGCGCCCTCGCTCCCCGGCCGGAGGTGATCGTCTGTGACGAACCCGTCTCGGCGCTCGACGTCTCGGTGCAGGCGCAGGTGCTCGACCTGCTCGATGAGCTCCAGCGCGAGCACGGTCTCGCCTACCTGTTCATCTCGCACGACCTCGGCGTGGTACAGCACATGAGCGACCGCATCGCCGTCATGCGTGCGGGCACCATCGTGGAGGAGGGTGACGCGACAACGGTGTTCGCCTCGCCGCAGCACGAATACACGCGGCAGCTCGTGGCATCCACACCCCGTCTCGAGAGGAACCAGCGATCATGACGAACCCGCGCGGAACAGGCAAGGGGCGCCCGCCCGCAGCCTCGCGGGAGATGCTGCAGGATGCCGCATTCGAGCTCTTCCTCGAGCAGGGCTACGCCGGCACCACCGTCGAGCACATCACACGAAGGGCCGGCGTCAGCCGCAACACCTTCTTCAACTACTTCGACGCGAAGGGCGACGTGTTCTGGGTCGAGCTCGACGATGCACTCGCTCGCCTTGCGCAGGAACTCTCGGCGAATGACGCGAGCAGCGAACCGCTGCCCGCGCTGCGTGACGTGCTGCTCGCGCTGGGCGGGGACTACGGCGCAGACGCCGTGCCCTTCGCGCTGACGCAACGGGAACTGATCGGCGGCGTGCACGAGCTTCAGGCCTCTGCCGTCACCCGCTTCGTGGCTGCCGCCCGCAGCATCCGCACCTTCCTCGTCGAGCGCGGGATCCCGACCGACATGGCCCAGGCTGTCGCATACGCCGTCATGGCCGCCTGCGTCGCCGCGACCCAGTCGTGGGCCGCCGCGGGACCAACACGCGGCACGCTGGCCGCCTACCTCGACGCCACGGTCACACCGATTCTCGCGGGGTACCAGGCCGGTCGCTGAGGAGGGTGCCGCCCTCATCGAGAGAGGGCCTCCGATAGCATGGGATGACCTGACACTCAGGCACCTCAGCACAGACACGGTGCCGCACACATCGAACCGGAGCATCCCATGGCCGACGCCATCCCCGACAAGCCCGTCCTCGAAGGCCTCGAGCAGAAGTGGGGCCCGCGCTGGGAGGAGAAGGGCACCTACCGTTTCGATCGTGACTCGGCGACGCGCGAGAACATCTTCTCGATCGACACTCCCCCGCCCACGGCATCCGGTTCACTCCACATCGGGCACGTCTTCAGCTACACGCACACCGACGTCGTCGCGCGCTACCAGCGGATGCGCGGCCGCACCGTCTTCTACCCCATGGGCTGGGACGACAACGGCCTGCCGACCGAGCGCCGCGTGCAGAACTACTACGGCGTGCGCTGCGACCCCACGCTCCCCTACGACCCAGACTTCACGCCGCCCTTCGAGGGCGGGGACAACAAGAGCTCCAAGGCGGCCGATCAGCTGCCGATCAGCCGCCGCAACTTCGTGGAGCTGTGTGAGCGCCTGACGGTCGAAGACGAGAAGCAGTTCGAAGACCTGTGGCGCAAGCTGGGCCTCAGCGTCGACTGGAGCCAGACCTACCGCACGATCTCCCCCGAGGCGCAGGCCACGGCACAGCGCGCGTTCCTGCGCAACCTTGAGCGCGGCGAGGCCTACCAGGCGGATGCGCCGACCCTCTGGGACGTGACCTTCCGCACCGCGGTCGCCCAGGCTGAGCTCGAGGACAAGGAGCAGCCCGGCGCGTATCACCGGCTCGCGTTCCACGGCCCCGAGGGCGACATCCACATCGAGACGACCCGGCCGGAACTGCTGCCCGCCTGTGTCGCCCTCGTCGCGCATCCGGATGACGAGCGCTACCAGGCGCTCTTCGGCACGACCGTGCGCACGCCCCTCTTCGACGTCGAGGTTCCCGTCGTGGCCCACCACCTCGCGCAGAAGGACAAGGGGTCTGGCATCGCCATGATCTGCACCTTCGGCGACCTGACCGACGTCATCTGGTGGCGCGAACTCGACCTGCCGAACCGCGCCATCATCGGATTCGATGGCCGCGTCGTGAGCGAGGCACCCGACGCGATCACGAGCGAGGCTGGACGTGAAGCCTATGCCCAGCTTGCCGGTAAGACGGTCTTCAGCGCCAAGAAGACCATCGTGGAGCTGCTGCAGGCATCCGGCGAGATGATCGGCGAGGCCAAGGCCATCACGCACCCCGTCAAGTTCTTTGAGAAGGGCGACAAGCCCCTCGAGATCGTGTCGACGCGACAGTGGTACATCACGAACGGCGGGCGCGACGAGGCACTTCGCGACGCCCTCGTCGCCCTCGGCAAGGACATCGACTGGCATCCCGACTTCATGCGCGTGCGCTACGAGAACTGGGTCAACGGCCTCAACGGGGACTGGCTCATCAGCCGCCAGCGCTTCTTCGGTGTGCCGATCCCTGTCTGGTATCCGCTCGACGGCGACGGCAACCCCGTCTTTGACTCCCCCATCGTGCCGAGCGAGGCGCAGCTCCCCGTCGACCCCTCATCGGATGCCGCCCCCGGCTTCGAGGAGTCACAGCGTGGCGTGCCCGGCGGCTTCATCGGCGAGATCGATGTCATGGACACCTGGGCTACCTCCTCGCTGACCCCGCAGCTCGCGGGGGGTTGGGAGACCGACCCCGAGCTCTTCAACCTCGTGTTCCCCTACGACCTGCGCCCCCAGGGTCAGGACATCATTCGCACCTGGCTGTTCTCGACCGCGCTGCGCTCGCACCTCGAGCACGACGGCGTCGCGCCCTGGAAGCACGCCGCGATCTCCGGCTTCATCGTCGACCCCGACCGCAAGAAGATGTCGAAGTCGAAGGGCAACGTCGTCACGCCGGCGGGCATGCTCGACGACCACGGTTCCGACGCGGTGCGGTACTGGGCTGCCTCGAGCCGGCTCGGCACGGATGCCGCGTTCGACCCGCAGAACCCCAAGCAGATCAAGATCGGCCGCCGCCTCGCCATCAAGGTGCTCAACGCGTCCAAGTTCGCCTACTCCTACGAACTGCCGGGCGGGGAGCACGACATCACGAATCCGCTCGACCGGGACGTGCTGGCGGAACTCGACCGCGTGATCGCGACGGCGACGACTGCGTTCGACGAGTTCGACCACGCGCGTGCCCTCGAGACGACCGAGCAGTTCTTCTGGACCTTCTGCGACGACTACCTCGAGCTGGTCAAGGAACGCGCCTACGGTGCATCGACACCCGAGGGGCAAGCCAGCGCGGTGCTGACCCTCCGTGCGGCCGTCGACACGATGCTGCGCCTCCTCGCACCCTTCCTCCCCTTCGCGACGGAAGAGGTGTGGTCGTGGACGCACGAGTCCTCGATCCACGCCGCCGCGTGGCCCGCGCCGCGCAGCAGTGAGGCTCCCACCGGCATCCTGCCCACTGTGAGCGCAGCCCTGATCGGCATCCGGCGCGCCAAGACGGATGCCAAGGCATCGCAGAAGACCCCCGTCACCTCCGCGACGATCGTCGCTCCCGAGGGGCAGCTCTCGCTCCTGCGGCTCGCCGCGGACGACCTCAAGGCCGTCGGACGCATCGCCGAGCTGAGCTTCGTGGCCGGCGAGGAGCTCGCCGTCACCGACATCGTGCTCGAGGAGCAGGTGTCCTGATGCAGCTCGGCACACGCTGGTCGGTCGGGGCGGAAAGCCCCGACCGGCTGCCTGCCGCCGTGCGCGACGCCATCCGTGGCGTGGACGAGGAGCTCCTTGCCCTTGCCTCCGAGACCTTCGACCCCACGACGTGGCGTTGGACCCTCACCTGGCTCGAGGGCCGCCCCATCGCCGAGCTCGACGACGGCACGGTCGTGACGCTCGACACTGCGGGCGAGGTCCTCATCACGCCGGCCGGATAACTCCGTGCGCACTGGGCGTGGGTCTCGCGCTCTCCGCGCGCCAAGGACTTCCCGCCGACGCGGCAAGCGCCGCGGCGAGGCTGTCCGCTGGGCGGCCGGGACCATCGCTCTCGGAGCCCTCCTGCTCGTCTCAGCCCTGCGCATCCGCGACGGCCTGCCGTGGCTGCTCGTGCTCGGCCTGTATGCCATCGCGAGCGTGATCGCATACGCCGCCTACCGAAGCGACAAGGCGGCGGCGAACCGCGGCGCGTGGCGCGTCTCGGAGTCGAGCTTGCACATCGTCGCGCTGCTGGGCGGATGGCCGGGGGCATTCCTCGCCCAGGTCGCCCTGCGCCACAAGACCGTCAAGGCGAGCTTCCAGACCGGTTTCTGGGTGACCGTGGCGGCCAATGTCGCGCTGCTGGCAATCCTCCCCGTGTCACTGGCGCAGGATCTACTCACGTACGTGCTCCCCTAGCGGCGCGGGAGCTCAGCCGCGGCAGAGCACCTCGCCGTGCGGCATGCCCATCCACCCAGCGGGCTCGGCCGCCCAAGACTGCCAGGCGCGCGACACGTCCTCCAGCTCGGAGCGGGTCGCCAATCCCTTTGACATCGCGTCGCTCGCGAAGGCGGATTCGAGGGCACGATCGCGCCACATGCCGCCCCACCATTCGCGCTCCTCAGCGGATGCGAAGCACCAGATCGACGCCGTGCTGGCGACCTGGGTGAACCCGGCAGCCAGCGCCCATTCCTTGAGCTGGCGCCCCGCATTCGGCTCGCCGCCGTTGCTCCTGTGCACACGCTGGTACAGCACCGCCCACGCCTCCAGGCCGGCCGAGGATGGGTGGACCATGGTGCCCGCGTAGTCGACGTCGCGCGCGGCGACGACACCGTCGTCGCCGACGACACGTCGCATCTCCCGCAGTGCCGCAACAGGATCAGCCAGGTGCTGGAGCGTCTGGTGCGCATGGACGACGTCGAAGGATGCCTCGTCGTAGCGTGTGTCGTAGGCATCACCCACGACGAACTCGACATTGTCGAGGCCTTCCTCGAGCGCGAGCGCGCGCGCCTTCTCGATTACCTCGGGAGCCGCGTCAAGCCCGACGACCCGTCCGGGTGCCACCCGACGAGCGATGTCGACCGTGATGGTTCCCGGGCCGCACCCGATGTCGAGCACGCTCACGCCGGGCCGCAGGTGGGACTCAAGGTAGGCAGCGGAGTTCTCGACGGTTCGCCAGGTGTGCGACCTCAGCACGCTCTCATGGTGGCCGTGGGTGTACCGCTCAGGCTTTCGCTCATTCATGAGAATAGTTTAGCTACGAACGTCGCCAACCGAGCCACCCCATGATGACCGCGCCCACGAGCAGACCCCAGAATGCGGCACCGATCCCAAGGAACGTGACCCCGGAAGCTGTCACGAGGAATGTGGCGATGGCCGAGATGCGGTGCTTCGGATCTTCGAGCGCCGTGCCGACCGAACTCACGAGGGCGCCGAGCACCGCGAGACCCGCCACCGCGATGATCAGGATGGAGGGCGCCACAGCCACCACGGCCGTCGCGGCGCCTGCGCCCAACCCAAGAAGGATGAAGAAGGCGCCGCTGCTCGCGGCGGCGATCCAACGCTTGTGGGTATCTGGATGCGCCTCCGGGCTCGCGGAGATGGCGGCCGTGATTGCGGCGAGGTTGATTGCGTGGCCACTGAAGAAGGCTCCCGCCGCGGTGCCCAGGCCGGTGAGCGCAAACACGGAGCGGGGCGGCGGCGCGTAACCGAAGCTCTTCATGACGACGAACCCCGGCACATTCTGACCGGCCATCGTCACAATGAAGAGCGGGAGTCCGAGGCTGACAATCACAAGCGGGTCGAACTGCGGAAGCACTGGAACCAGCACCGGCGCGAGCGTCGTGGCCGAGAGCCACTGCGTCCCCGCCTGGACAAGGATCACGGTGACGGCAACCACCATCGCCGCCGGCACCGCCCAGCGCGGTGCCCAGCGCAGGAGCACGAGCCATGTCAGCACGATGGGCAGCGCGAGCAGCGGGTGCTCGATGACGGCGGTAACGGGAGCCAGGCAGATGGGAAGCAGGATCCCCGCGAGCATCGCGCTTGCAAGCGGTGTCGGGATGCGCGTAACGGCGCGGCCGAGAGCAGGCCACAGGCCGCACAGGAAGATGAGGACCCCGCACACGATGAACGCGCCGACGGCGGTCTCGATACTGACACCGCCCCCACCCGCCGCGATTAGCACGGCTGCCCCGGGCGTCGACCAGACGATCGAGATCGGTTGCCGGTATCGCCACGAGAGCAGCACGGTGAAGATGCCGGATGTCACGCACAGCGCGAGCAGTCCAGATGCCGCTTGCGAATCGCTCGCGCCGACCGCGAGCAAGCCGGCGATGACGAGCGGAAACGAGCTTGCAAAGCCGCTCAGCGAAGCGACGATTCCGGTCAATACCGGCTGAAGCGCGAGGAAGCCCTCCCGCCGACTACTAGGCAGACTTCTCCTGACGCCTCTGCGTGCGCGGCACGATCGTCGGAGCGGCACCGCTCAACACCGCATCGCGCGTGACGACGACGCGGGCGATGTCGTCATCGGAAGGCACGTCGAACATGATCGAGCCGAGCACCTCCTCCATGATCGAGCGCAACCCGCGGGCACCTGTCTGGCGCAGGACCGCGAGGTCGGCGATCGATTCGAGCGCGTCGGGCTCGAACTCGAGTTCGACACCATCGAGCTCGAACATGCGCTGGTACTGCTTGACGAGCGCATTCTTCGGCTGCGTGAGGATGTCCATGAGCGCGGCTTGGTCGAGAGGCGTGACCGTCGTCACGACTGGCAGGCGCCCGATGAACTCGGGGATGAGCCCGAACTTGTGCAGGTCTTCCGGCAGTACCTCGCTGAAGAGGTTGACCTCGTCGCCCTTGCTGTGCAGGGGGGCACCAAAGCCGATGCCCTTCTTGCCCGCGCGCTGGGAGATGATCTCCTCGAGGCCAGCGAACGCCCCTGCCACGATGAAGAGCACGTTGGTCGTGTCGACCTGGATGAACTCCTGATGCGGATGCTTGCGCCCGCCCTGCGGGGGAACCGATGCGACGGTGCCCTCGATGATCTTGAGCAGCGCCTGCTGCACGCCCTCACCAGAGACGTCTCGTGTGATCGAGGGGTTCTCAGCCTTGCGCGCGATCTTGTCGATCTCGTCGATGTAGATGATGCCCGTCTCGGCGCGCTTGACGTCGTAGTCGGCGGCCTGGATGAGCTTCAGCAGGATGTTCTCGACGTCTTCGCCGACGTAGCCCGCCTCGGTCAGTGCGGTGGCATCCGCGACCGCGAACGGCACGTTCAGGCGCTTGGCGAGCGTCTGCGCGAGGTAGGTCTTGCCACAGCCCGTGGGACCGATCAGCAGGATGTTTGACTTCGCGATCTCGACGTCGTCGACGGCGGCGTCGGCGGGCGCGATCGTGTTGCGTGCCCGCACACGCTTGTAGTGGTTGTAGACGGCAACGGAGAGTGCCTTCTTGGCCTTCTCCTGGCCGATCACATACTCCTCGAGGAAGCCGAAGATCTCGCGCGGCTTGGGCAGGTCGAACTCACTCGTGGCCACCTCGCCCGCTTCGGCAAGGCGCTCCTCAATGATCTCGTTGCACAGTTCGACACATTCGTCGCAGATGTATACGCCGGGGCCCGCAATGAGCTGCTGGACCTGCTTCTGGCTCTTTCCGCAGAAAGAACACTTGAGCAGGTCGGCACTCTCGCCAATTCGCGCCATGCGCCCCCTCCTCCATCGATCGGGATAGTGGATACGAGCCTAACCCGATCCAGTGACATCCGGTTGCAACCGTCGTCATCCGCGCGCCCTGCGACGCCGCGGGATGCGAAGGGCCCCGCCGCGATTGCGACGGGGCCCCTCACAGTGATACCTACTTGGTGATCGCCGGCATGTTCTTGCGCGACGTGAGCACCTGGTCGACGAGGCCGTACTCGAGCGCCTCGTGTCCGCTGAGGATCTTGTCGCGCTCGATGTCCTGGTTGACCTGCTCCTTGGTGCGGTTGGAGTGACTCGCGATCGTCTCCTCGAGCCACTCGCGCATGCGGAGGATCTCCCGAGCCTGGATCTCGATGTCGGAGGCCTGCCCGCGACCCGAGTCTCCTGCCGAGGGCTGGTGGATGAGCACACGAGCGTTCGGCAGCGCGAGACGCTTGCCGGGCGTGCCTGCCGCAAGGATGACGGCCGCAGCGGATGCCGCCTGCCCCAGCACGACCGTCTGGATCTGCGGGCGCACGTACTGCATGGTGTCGTAGATCGCCGTCATGGCCGTGAAGGAGCCACCGGGCGAGTTGATGTACATGACAATGTCGCGGTCGGGGTCCTGGCTCTCGAGCACGAGGAGCTGGGCCATGATGTCATCGGCCGAGGCGTCGTCGATCTGCACCCCGAGGAAGATGATGCGGTCCTCGAAGAGCTTGGCGTAGGGGTCCTGACGCTTGTAGCCGTAGGCGGTGCGCTCCTCGAAGGTGGGGAGGATGTAGCGCGACTCAGCCGGGCGAGCCATGCCGCCGGGTGCATTGAGCATTGATGCGTGTCCTGTCGGTGTCGTGAACTCCATGGTGTGCCCCCTATTCCTTCGACTCGGCGATGGACGCCTCGACATCCGTGCCGCCGCCGCCCGCGACATCCGAGGCGAACTCGCGCAGGTGGTCGACGAAGCCGTACTCGAGGGCCTCCTGGGCGGTGAACCAGTTGTCGCGGTCGCCGTCCTTGAGGATCTGCTCGATCGACTTGCCGGTCTGCTCGGCCGTCAGCTCTGCCATGCGCTTCTTCATGTCGAGGATGACCTTGGCCTGCGTCTGGATGTCGGCCGCCGTGCCGCCGAAACCGCCCGAGGGCTGGTGCAGCAGCACGCGGGCGTTGGGCGTGATGTACCGCTTGCCCTTCGTGCCGGAGGAGAGCAGGAACTGCCCCATCGAGGCGGCAAGGCCGATGCCCACCGTCACGATGTCGTTCGGCACGAACTTCATGGTGTCGTAGATCGCCATGCCGGCCGTGATCGAGCCGCCGGGCGAGTTGATGTAGAGGTAGATGTCGCGCTTCGGGTCCTCGGCCGCGAGGAGGAGGATCTTTGCGCAGATCTCATTCGCGTTGTCGTCGCGCACCTCTGACCCGAGCCAGACGATGCGGTCCTTGAGGAGTTGGTCGAAAACACTGCTGACCAGTGCCGGTTGGGCCATTGGCTACGCTCCATTCCAGTTATCGCGTATGTCGAATCTACCGTTAGGCACGCCGCCTCCCGGGCCGCGTTCGCTGTCGGCAGATCGCGCGTCAGAATGTCGCGTCGAGGGCGGAACGCAGGTCGTCGATGAGGTCATCGGCGTCCTCCAGTCCGATCGAAAGCCTGAGGTGCCCGTAGCGGCGGAACTCCTCCGGATAGTGGGCGACACGCGGGCCCGAGGTTCCGACGTGCACGATGAGCGATTCATCGTGCCCGAGTGACACCGCGGAGGTGATCACGCGGAGCTGTGAGACGAAGCGGTTCTGCGTGTCGGCGTCGCCCTCAACCGCGAAGGCCATAACACCGCCGAACCCGTGCGGCAGTACGCGCCGCGCGAGCTCGTGCTGCGGATGCGAGCTGAGGCCCGGGTAGTACATGTACGCCACGCGGGGGTCGGCTTCGAGGAACTCCGCGACGCGAAGAGCGGATGCCACGTGCTGCCGGATGCGCAGGGGCAGCGTCACCGAACCCCGCGTGATGAGCCAGGCGTTGAAGGGGCTGATGACTCCCCCGACGTCGACCATGGCGTCCGCCTTGATGCGGCCGATGAGTTCGGCCGAGCCCGCGACGGAACCGCCCATCGCGTCGCCGTGCCCGTTGATGTACTTCGTGAGGGAGTGCACGACGAGGTCCGCACCGTCGTCCAAGGGGTACGAGAGGGGCGGCGGCGTGAAAGTGGAGTCGACGCTGAGGAGGGCACCGGCGTCGTGTGCGATGTCGGCAAGGGCCGCGACATCCGCCAGCCGTGTCGTGGGGTTCGCGATCGTCTCCGTGTGGATCAGCCTGGTCGTCGGACGGAGCGCGGCCCGGACCGCCTCAAGGTCGGAGGTGTCGACGAAGCTCGCCTCGATGCCGTACTTCTCCGGCAGCAGTTCGTCGAAGAGCCGGAAGCTCGCCTCATAGGTTTGATCGGCGATGATCGCGTGGTCGCCCGTGCGCAAGAAGGTGAAGAACACCGCGTGAAGCGCGGCCACGCCACTCGCGAGCACGACGGAATCCTCCCCATGCTCAAGAAGGGCGAGTTTCTGCTGCAGCAACTTCTGATTCGCGGCACCGTTGCGGGTGTAGATGGTCGCCTCGGCTGAAGACCAGCTCATCGAACTGGGGTCCTCTGGTAACGCATACGAGTTCGCCATGACGATCGGCGTTCGGACGGCTCCCGTGCCCGCGTCGATCGTGTTGCCGGCGTGCACCGCCTGGCTGAGGTCGCGGAGGGTTGAAGGCTCGTGTTTGTCAGGGCGTCGCGTCATCCCAACAAACTACGGGGCGAAACGCGGAATCGCCCGGAATATGACGAGGGCCCGCGCGATCACTCGCGCGGGCCCTCGGCTCAAGTTACCGGTCAGGCGTGGTTGTGCCCGTAGTGCTCGTGACCCGGCTCGCGGCCGTGGCTGTCGGTGCCGCCCCCAGGCATCGCGGGGAACTCGACGTCGTCGCCCGCGTCATCGATGCCAGCGGTGAAGGCCGAGAGGTCGACCTCGGCACCGTTGCTGTCGACGACCTTCGCCTTCGCGAGGACCTTGGCAAGAGCCTTGCCGCGCGCGACCTCTCCGATCATGCCGGGGATCTGACCGTTCTGGTCAAGGATCTGGATGAACTCGCCCGGCTCCATGTTGTACTGGGCGGCGCCCTGGATGAGGTACTGCGTCAGCTCGTTCTGGCCGACCTTGACCTCTTCGGCCTCGACGACCGCGTCGAGCAGGATCTGGGTGCGGAACGTCTTCTCGCTCGACTCCTTGACCTCTGCGCGGTGCTCGTCGTCCTCCAAGCGGTTCTCGTTCTCGAGGTGACGGTGCACCTCGTCTTCGACGAGCTTCTCGGGGACGGGGATCTCGACCTGCTCGAGGAGCTTGTCGACGATCTGGTCGCGAGCCTGCGTGCCCTGGCCCATGGCCTTGCGCTTGCCGATCTGCTCGCGCAGGTCTGCCTTGAGCTCGTCGATCGTGTCGAACTGGCTTGCGATCTGCGCAAAGTCATCGTCAGCCGCGGGAAGCTCGCGCTCCTTGACAGCGTTGAGCGTCACGGTGATGAGCGCGTTCTGGCCGGCGTTGTCGCCGCCGAGCAGCGGGGCCTCGAAGGTCGTGGTCTCGCCAGCGGTGAGCGTGTCGAGGGCCTCATCGATGCCCTCGATCAGCTCGCCGGAGCCGACTTCGTAGGAGATGCCCTTGGCGGTGTCCACCTCGTTGCCATCGATCGTGGCCACGAGGTCGATCTGGGCGAAGTCACCCGTCTTGGCGGGGCGGTCAACCGTCACGAGCGTGCCGAAGCGAGCGAGCAGGCCGTTCAGCTCCTCCTCGACCTCCTCATCGGTGACCTCGACGGCGTCAACCGTGAGCTCGAGTCCCTCGAGGTTCGGCAGTGTGAACTCAGGGCGCACGTCAACCTCGACGGTGACCTCGAGGTCGCCGGAGAAGTCCTTCAGCTCGGGAAGCGTCGTGACATCCGCCTCGGGACGACCGAGCGGACGCAGCGAGTGCTCCTCGGCGGCGGTGCGGTAGAAACCGTCGAGACCCTCGTTGACCGCCTGGTTGAGCACCTCGGCACGGCCGACGCGCTGGTCGATGATCGCCGGGGGAACCTTGCCCTTGCGGAAGCCCGGGATGCTGATCTGCTCTGCGATGGCCTTGTACGCCTTGTCGATGCTGGGCTTGAGGTCTTCGGGGCTGATCGAGATGACGAGCTTCGCGCGCGTCGGGTTCAGCTTCTCCAGCGTGGTCTTCACGTTGCTGCTTTCTCCTGGGTGTTCATTGTCGACGAGTGGAAACTGGGAAATGTGTCGGGGCGACAGGATTTGAACCTGCGACCTCTCGGTCCCAAACCGAGCGCTCTACCAACCTGAGCTACGCCCCGGGATAATGCCGGCATCCCACAAAAGGGCCTCGGCAAGTCTAGCCGACGGTGTCCCTGCCGACGCACAGGGGCACAAATACGCCGACGCGGATGTATTAGTATTGCTGGGCGCACCCGGATTACCGGGGGCCGCGGGGATGTAGCTCAATGGTAGAGCCTCAGTCTTCCAAACTGATTACGCGGGTTCGATTCCCGTCATCCCCTCCAATAAAGCGATGGTTCGCCGGCGCGTCGACCTCCTTCGAAGTGGCTCGCCACCCCCTCCCGTCTCGTTCGACGAGCCCGAGACACTCGAAGCCTTCGAACCAGCCCTCCATGGGCCATTCCCCCCAGCGCTCGGCGTAGATCGCCCCGTTGCGGAGGATGTCCTCGAGGTGGCGCACGGGAGGGGATTCCACCGCGTGGTGCTGGTGATAGGCGCGCGCTGCGCCGAGCCACGCGATCTCGATGCCTCGCTCCGCGGCCACCTTCGCCGCACAGGAGGTCGTTGCGCGTCTCGCGGTTGAGGGCCGCCGTGAGATACGCCGACATGAGCTCGGGGCCAGGGATGCAGTCCACGTCGAGGAACACGACGACGTCGGCCCCACGGGCGATGGCGACCTCGGCGCCCAGGTTGCGCGCGGCCGCGAGGGGAAGCCCGAGCGGGTCGCGGGCGATGGGCACAACATGCGGTGCCGGTGCGCCACCAGGACTCCAGTGCAGCAGATCGGGATCGTCCATCGCGACGACGATGTGGTCATCGGGAAGGCGATCGCCCGCGGCGATGCCGCGGTGCTGCATCCGGAGGTGGTCGTGGCGCCCATGGGCGATCGTCACGACGGCCTGGCGCGTCACGTTCCCAGTCCGGCAGCTGAGCGGATGACCTCAGCCGCGCGAGACGCACCCGAACCGTCGTTCCATTCGCGCCAGAGTTCGCCGTCGAGCCGCTGGGTGGCCGCGAGGAGTTCCTTCCAGCCCCTGCTCGGGAACTCCCGGATGACGGTGGCGGGCCATTCATCGCGAGCGAGCACGCGCGCCGCGGCCGCCTGCTCGTCGTGGGGTCGCCGCTGCGGCAGGATCACGGCGGGCCGGCGGGCCGCCGCGACATCCGCCACCGAATTCTGGCCGGCGTGGGTCACGACGACGCTCGCGCGGCAGATCAGTTGCCACGGGTCATCGACCCACACTCCCCCCTCGCCGCCCACGACCCGCCAGCGCCAATCAGGCGTCTCACGTTGGGCCGCCTCAAGGGCGGACGCATCGACGGAGTCGCCGCCCCGACCGAGAAGCACGAGCACGCGCCTCTCATCTGGCTCTCCCGCGATCGGCCGGCCAGCGAACCTCGAGATTCCACCAACGGGCCTCACCTTCTTCACTGTTGCGGCTTCGGAGCTCAAGATGCCCTCCGCGCTCGCCGGCCAGGCGCCAATCAGGGCGGATGACGAGGCATACCCGAGCGAGTGCGGAAGGTCGCTGCGCTTCCCCGGCATCGCGACCGTCACGACCGGCACGCCATGCAAGCGACAGAGCAGCGCCACCTCGACCGAGACATCGACGACGACGGCCCGCGGATGCGACCGTCCGATCCATTCCGAGATGGCGGTCATGCGGCCCGCCAGGCCGGCGTCGTGCAGCGGCGCCCAGTGCAGCACGCCGCCGGCGGTCGTTTCGGCCGGATTGTCGCCTTCGTCGTCCCGCGCGAGCTGCACCCACTCGCCTCGCCACTCGTCAGGGCGCTCCAGCGATGACAGCCCCGTGACGGGCTCATCCATCTCGGCCGAGATCGCGAGGGCGCGGTGCAGATCGGGTCGCCGCGAGCATCGCGTGAGCGAGCGAATCGATGTCGCCCGGTCGGGCGAGGCATCCGCTCGACTCGTCGACGATTTCGGAGATCGCGCCACGGTCGAACGCGGCGACGGGGGTTCCACAGGCGAGCGCCTCTGCCACGACGAGACCCGTACGGCTCGTCCCACTCAGGCGTCGCAACCGCGACCGACGCGGCCCCGATGGCGGAGGCGAGTGCATCGTGCCGCAGGTGACCCACGTACCGGATGCGCCCGCCGAGCAGCGGCTCGATCTCGCCCGCGAAATAGTCGGGGTCCGACAGCGGCCCGACGATATCGAGAGCGAGCCCAGCCTTCTTCGCCGCCGCTGCCGCAAGGTGCGGCGCCTTCTCGGGCACGATCCGGCCGAACCAGATGGCGGCGCCCCCACCCGGTCCAGGAACCCAGCGCGTGAGGTCGACGCCGTTGTGCACGACGGTCGCATCCACCACGTGGGACCACTGCCGCGCGGTGTGGGCACTGACCGCAGTGAACGACGCGTCACCCCGCGCGAACGCAGCGGCCGACTCCAGCCACGGGGTGGGCGGCGTGTGGAGCGTCGTGACGATTGGGCATCCGGCGAACTCCGCAAGCGCGACCGGGAGGTGATGCAGGCTGTTGTTGTGCACGACGTCGAAGGGGCCGAACTCTCCCCGGCCGAGCCTGAGCATGAGCCCGAGGTAGGCGTGATGCTCCCTCATCCAGGCATCCGGCATGGCGTTCGCATCCCGGCGTGCCATTTCACTCGGCGTGAACGTCTCGACGTCGAGGAAGCGCACGTTGAGGGAATCGTCGGACCCGGGTGCCGCGAACATGCAGACCTCGTGGCCGCGGGCGATCAGTTCGCGCGCCAGGAGATGAGTGTGGGCTTCGAGGCCGCCCGCGAAGGGCTCCGCGACGGGATAGCGGCTCGATGCGACGAGGCACACCCGAAGGGCTGCGCTCATGAGAGGAGCTCCGAGTAAATGCGCGCATGCTCCCGCGCCAGCATGGTTCGCTGCTCCCGCCTCGCTTCCAGCGACGCGCTGAAGTCGGGGCGCTCCGCGTAGGCGAGGCGGATCGCCGCCGCCAGCGACTCGCGATCGAAGCCCGCGTGGTCATGCTCCGTCGTTGTGTCGTGATGGGGATTGCGAAGGTCGTGCACCGTGTAGACGAGCGGGATGCCTCTGCGGCGCAGTTCGGCGACAAGCTCGCGAAGCGCAGCGGGCGAGCGCGAGTCGAAGCCGAAGTGCACGTGGAAGATGTCAACGTCCTCGGCGTCACGCACCCAGGCCGGATCGAGCATGACGGGAGGCCACCAAGTCGAGACGGTCGATCGCCGGGGATCGGAGGGATCTGGATCGGGGAGGCGCGTCACGGTCGGCATCCTGACTCGCCCCCGGCGCGATGTGCCTGACATAGACGTGGTTCGCCGGAACCGAGGCAACCCGAATCCCGCGCTCGGACCACCCAGGGGTCGAGGCTGCGGTGGCGTCGAGCGTCGGCTGCATCAGGCGTTCCTTTCCGGCAGCCCGGCGGCGTGCCGGTCACAGGCGACCACAGCTTGCTCAAAGGCGGCTGCGAGTGGATGTCCCGAAATCGTGGCCCCCGTCCGCGGGGCAAAATGTACCCCGCCGTATATTGCAATGTCCCCCCTACTGGGGGCTAGCATCGAGCTACCCCACCCGAGCTTGGCAAGGCCCCGAACCTGCCGAGCAATGCACTCAGGAGTCACCCGATGTCTTCTACCGCAACATTCGACAGCGCCGTCACCTCGACCGCTCCCGCTGGCTGGTACCACGACCCGCTCGGCCTTCCCCAGGTCCGCTGGTGGAACGGCCTCATGTGGACCAATGAGGTGCAGCCTCCCCGCCCCGAGATCCAGGTCTCCTCGGCGTACCGCACCCCGCTCGTCGGGCGCCCCTAGTACCGCTGCTCCACCACAGGGGTTCCAGCACGTTCTCCACATTCGTGTCGAGATCACTGCCGTGGCCTTTCCCCGCCGCTAGGGTCAGACCAGTTGAGGCGGAAGGCATCAGGTGGAAGCAACAGAACAGCATCAGGGCGCGCTCGCGCAGGACTTGTCGGCAGCTTCGTCGTCCCTGAAGGACACAACGAAGTGCCCGTCCTGCTTCACTTCACTTCGATCCGCCACCTGTCAGCGTTGCGGCCTTGACCTCTCCCACGAGCGCGCAGCCGAGCTTGCTGAGCTCTCCTTCCGAGCCGCGGAACTGCTCGACGAGCGTGCCTCCCTCATCGCGACAATGCGCGCGACGGCGAGGGAGGCCGTTGCACCGACACCGTCTCCCCTGACTTCGGCGCCCCCGACGCACGTCCAGGCCAAGGCGCCTGTCCCCTCGGGGCCCGCACAGCCGAATGCTCCGTTGCCCCAGGCACCGTCGATGTTCCCCGACGGAAACCGCGGGCGTGACCGGGCCCCGAGCACCGGAGAAGCGGAAGCCCGTGGCCCACGCCGCTCAGGTGTGCAACTGGCCCTGCTGGTAACGGGCATCTCGCTCCTGTCGGTCTTCGCCATCTTCTTCATGGTGTACGCCTTCATCAACTATGGGCTGGTCTGGCGCTCGATCATCATTGCGAGCGTCACGGTGGCCGCCTTCGTGACCGCGGGCATCCTGCGACGCCGATCGCTCAGCGCAAGCAGCGAAGCCGTCGCCGTCTTCGCCCTCGTGCTCACCTACCTGGATGCCTTCGCCATCCGGGCGAACGACCTCTTCGGTGTTGCCTCGGTCGACGGCGCTCGGTACTGGGGAATCGTGCTCCTCGCGAGCGGGGTCGCGTTCATCACCTGGCATCGCCTCTCGAGTCTCCGCGCAGCGAGCCTCGTTGGGTACCTCGCAATTCCAGTCGGCACCGCCGTGCTGGCATCGAGTCTCGTTGCCTCCCTTGAGACCGGCGCGGACATCTTCGCGGTCGCGATCGCCACCGCGCTCTCGGGCATCGTGCAACACACGGCCTGGCTTCGAACGGCCAACGGCCGCCGCCCAGCGCAGCCTGAACGGCTCCTCGTCACCCTCGTAAGCGCTCCCGCGCTGCTCGCCGCTGTAGCCAGTTCCTTCCTCATGGCACCGCAGCTCGCGGCGGGCGCGAGCCTCGCACTCGTGGGCAGCGCGCTAGTGGCCGCGCTGCACACCGTCCTCCACGTGCGCTCCGCCAGCTCGTATGACCGGGTGGGAGCGGCCCTCTCTGGCGCTGTCGCGGGAGGAGCGCTCGCACTCGCGGGTGCCGCGTATGGCCTCCGCGTGTTGGAGACGAGCGATCTCCCCCTCCTCACCATCGCGGCTCCTACGCTCGCTGCGGCGCTGCTCGTGACGCTGCTCTTGAGGCTGGAATATGCCGCCTATCGCGTTCCGCTCCGTCTGGCTGCCGGGACGGCCGCGGTCGTCGCGCTTCTGGCGACAGCGCCGGCCGTGACCCTCGCCCTCGCGAATACGACGGCAGCCGTCGCCGAATCCCTCCTGGGCGCACGGGGCGATGCTTCCGAACTCCGAGTGTGGTTCCTCTCCGAACTCGATGCCGTGGCGGGGACGCTCGCGCTCGTGCTCGCAGCCGTAGCGGCGGCAGCTGTCCTCCGCTCCTTGGCCCGCGTAGCGCCCGTGCTGGGCGTGACCGCGAGCGTCGCTGCCCTCCTGCTTCCTTCCGTACTGCCCAGTCTCTGGCTCATGATCGCGGGCTGGATCGCCCTCGGAGCTGCAGGACTCGTGCTTCGACGACGCTGGCCTCACCTGCGCGCAAGCTTCACCACCGCCGCGATCGGTGGCCTCGGGCTCGCGTGGCTTGCAGGGTGGGGTTCCGACTCGACGTGGCCCGTCACAAGCGTCGTGGCGCTCGCCGCGATCATCCTGACGCTCCGCACGGCGCAATCCGAGCTGACGAGGGTGTCCCTCGCGACGACAGGGACGGGTGTTGTGGTGCTTGCCGCAGCCGCAGCGGCCGAACACTTCGCGGGCGGCACGGGGGCGGAAGCCGTGGGCGCCCTTGCCGGCGCGGCGGGGCTGTTCCTCCTCACAGCTGTGTTCCGCACGCCCGTCAGGTCCGCGGAGGCCCGCGGCGTGTTCTGGGCGGCCCTGGCATCCGCGGTCGTCGCTTCCGTAGCGGTGGCAGCGCAGTGGAGTTCCGACATGCCGTTGCCCGTGCTCACGGTGACCTCCTTCGCGCTGATCGCCGCCGGAGCGTGCGCGTGGCTGACGCTGAGAAAGGACTACCGCGCAGCAACGGAGCAGTACGCGGCCGCCCTCACGGTCGCGCCCACCCTCGCCTTCGGACTGTCGGTGGCAGCCACCGTCTGGTTGCCATCCGGGCCGATGCCGAGTTTCGCGCCCGCCCTCGTGGCGGCAGTCGTGACCGCCGTGGCACTCCTGCTCCACACCTCGCTCTACGACACCGGCGGCCGAGCGAACAGGCAGGCCCTCGAAGTCGGTGCCGCACTCGCCTTCGTCCCGCCGTTCCTGGCCACCCTGTCAGGGCGAATCGAGGACGGATGGATCGTGCTCGCCCTGGCTGCAATCACCATCGCCCTCGCAGCGACGAGTGCAGACGGACTTGTGGGGTCCCGGTCGCGACGTCGCCATCTCGGCTGGGTGGCGCTCGCGTTCGCGACGGCCGCCCTGTGGTGGGCACTCGACACCGGCAACGTAGTGCAGCCCGAACCCTACGTGTTGCCGCCCGCGCTCGGCCTTGTTGTCATCGCCCTGCTCATCCGGCGTCGCGAAGCACGTTCGACCGACGGTGGATCGGCGCGGGTCTCGCCCTGGGTGCTGCTCTTCGCCCTCGCGCTCGCCATCGTCCCGCTCGCGTTCAGCACCGCGGCCCCCACAGTGGCCGAGACGCTTCGCGCCGTGTTGACACTCACCGTCTCGGCGGCCTTGCTCCTCGGCGCAAGCCTCCTGGTATCGCGGAGGAGCGCCGTCGGCGCAACGGCTCGGTTGGCCGCGGCGGCCGCGTCCGTCGGCCTCATCGGGACGGTCATTGTGACGGTCATCCGTTCGGATACGGCGTTGACCGAAGGCGAGCCGTTGGAGGCCTGGCTGCTCCCCGGCGTCGCCGCTCTCGCCGTGGCCGGGAGCATCGTTGCACGGATTCGGAGCAACCTGGCCACCGGGCCAGCTCGTATCGCGAGCACGACGGGACACTGGGTATTCCGCGGAGCGATCGTGCTGGCCGTCGGCGCAGAAGTCGCGGCCGCGAATGAATCGGATGCCGGGCTCGCCCTGCTGCGCATCCTGGTCCTCGTGTTCGCGCTCTGCGCCCTCCACGTGATTGCCCTGCAATGGACCGCTCCCCCGCTCGGCGTCGTCACCGCGTGGACGAGCCTCGCGCTTGCAGCGCTCGTCGCGGTGCTCGGCAGCTGGACCGTCGACCACGTCGAACTGCTCAGCGCCCCGATTGCGCTCGCACTCATCGCGGGCGGCGCCATCACCCTGCGCCGGGTGCCGGAATCACGCAGTTGGCCCCACCTCGGACCGGGAATCGCGCTCCTGCTGCTTCCCACCCTCCTTGCCACCTTCTTCGAGCCGGAGGTGTGGCGACTCGTCGCGCTCGGTGTCGTCGCGGTGCTGACGATCGTCGCGGGCGTCGCGTTCCGCCTGCAGGCGCCCTTCGTGATCGGCACGGTCGTCGTCCTCGCGCACGCGCTGCGCACCTTCGCGCCGCAGATCCGAGCGGTCTACGAGGCGGCCGACTGGTACGTCTGGGCGGGAATCGGCGGCGCGATCCTCCTGGCCCTCGCGATCCGCTACGAGCAGAGAGTGCGGGACGTCGCGCGCATCGTCACGCGGATCGGCTCCCTGCGCTGAGGAAGGCCGGCCAAGGCTAGAGGCCGAGGAACGTCCAGCGACCGCCGAGCATGGTTGCCGCGACCGCCATCGTGCGCAGCGAGACCGCCTCCACCTCGAGCGGGTTCTCGTCCGTCACAACGAGATCTGCCGGTTCGCTACTGGCGACGGATGAGCGCACGGACGACGCGAGTGCCTCAGCCGTCGTGATCGCCTGCTCCGGATGCCACGGAAGCCGACCATCCCGCGAGCGACTGACGGCGGCAGACATCGTCACCCACGGGTCCAGGGGCGCAACCGGCGCATCGGAACCGAGCAGCAGCGTCGCGCCCGCATCGAGGAGCGAACGCAGCATGAAGGCGCGCTCCGTGCGGCCATGCCAGTGCCGCTCCGCGATGTCCCGATCGTCCATCGCGTGCTCGGGCTGCACGCTCGCCTCGATGCCCAGGCGCCCAAACCTCGCGATATCAGCCTCGGCGAGCAACTGCGCGTGCTCGACGCGTCCCCCGCGCACGCCAAGCTGCTCGAAGACATCGAGCACGTGGGAATTGGCGTGGTCGCCGATCGCATGCACGGTCGCGAGGATGCCGGCATCCGACGAACGGCGCAGCAGTGGCAGCAGTTCCTCCGGCGGCACCGTCAACAGTCCGTGCGGATGCTGGTCGGCGGGAACTCCGGGATAGGGGTCGAGGCAGTAGGCCGTGCGGGTGCCGAGCGAGCCGTCGGTGAGGATCTTGTGTCGCCCGACCGTCAGCAGCTCGCCGACGCGCTGCCCCGTACGGAGGCCCATGCCGATCGCACGGTCGATGTCTTGCGTGTAGATTCCGAACTCGACGCGGAGCGCGTCCACGCCGGCAGCCTGTCGACGCAGCCAGGCATCCATGCTCCAGCTCATCTCAAGGTCGACGACCCCGACGACCCCGCGGGCCGCGGCCGCGGCAGCGGCTTCCGAGACCCAGGCGTCGAGCACGGCGTCGGGAACCTCATTGACGCGTCGTTCGATCTCGAAGGCCGGATCCTCCCGCAGCAGTCCGCTCGGGTGTCCCGCGAGGCCGTAGCGCTCGAGCGCGGGGGTGTTGAGCCAGACCGCGTGGAGGTCGAAGCTCACCACCACGACGGGGATATTGGGGCTCGCCGCATCCAGGTCTGCGAGGTTCGGCGCATCCGGCCACACGCCGTCGCGGAAGCCATTGGCGACGAAGGTGAGCGGGCGCCCATCGTGGTCGAGGGCGGGTGGCGAACTCCGGAGCGCCTCGGCGACGAGGCCGGCTGCCTCGCGCGCCGACATCGCGGACGAGACATCGAGGCGGTGCGTTGCGAGCGCCCACTGGTTCATGTGGATGTGGTTGTCCCACAGCCCGGGTGCCACCCAGCGCCCGTCGAGATCCGTGACCTCGACGCCGGCATCCGGCACCTGCTCCCCCGCGGGCGACACCGCGGCAATGCGTCCATTGTTGATCGCGATATCGACCGCGTCGCCGTGATCGGATCCCACCACGCGCGCGTTCGTCAGCACACGCGCGCTAGTCATCCGCTGCCCCGTGCACTCGCCGCATCTCGTCCACGAGCTGCGGATCGGCGTAGTCTCCGCCGCCTTCCAGACCCTGCATGACCGACTCGACGACCTCGGCCGGCTTGTTCTGGCTCAGCTTCGCTCGCGCCTCGAAGCGCTCGACCCTGAGGCGGAACCCGACCGTGCCCGACATGATGCTGCGGCCGTACTCCTCGTTGTCTTCCAGCAGTTTCGGATGCGGCATCGCGTCTTCGAAGCGGTGCACGAGGTCGGTGAGCACCTGCCAGTTCTCTTCATCGCTGAGGATCTCGGGCGTTCCATAGAGGTGTGCGGTCACGTGGTTCCAGGTCGGCACGGCCGGGCCGTCGCCATACCAGCCGGGCGAGACGTAGCCGTGCGGCCCCTGGATGATGACCATGACCTCATGCTGGCCGAGCTCGAGCGAGCGATCGTCGGGACGGCCGACGTGGCTGACGATGCTGATCTCGTCGCGCCCCTCCTCGAGCACGACGGGATAGTGGGATGCGACAAGGCCCTTCGCGGTGTGGGAGACGATCGTCGCCCATGGATTGCGCCGGATCAGCCGTTTGACCTCATCAGGGTCGGTGATGATGAAGTGAGGTGTGTGCCGCATGGGGAAATCATGGCAGACGCCTCACTTCTGGCAGCGCGGACACCAGTAGAGCTTGCGGCCAGCGGCGATCTCCATCGCGATGTTGGTGCCGCACACCCGGCACGGCTCCCCAGCGCGGTGGTAGACCCAGTGGCGGTCGTCGCGGCTCGCGAGCGCGGCGCGATAGGCCTCGCCCTCCAGTCCGTCCATCGTCATCATCTGGCCGGTCTCGACGCCCACGCCGAGCAGGTACACCCAGTCACGCCAGAGCTCGCGCACGAGCTCCTCCGGCACCTGCTTGCCCGGCGTGTGCGGGTCGAGTCGGGCGCGGTACAGCAGCTCCGCACGGTAGACGTTGCCGATGCCGCTCACGACCTTCTGATCCATGAGCAGGAGGCCGATGGGCGTCGTCGTGCGGCGAACGGCGGCGACGAAACGCTCCTCGCCCTCGCCGGGGTCGCCCACGAGTGGGTCGGGACCGAGCTTCGCCATCGACGCGGCGACCTCGTCCGGTGTCTGCACCTCGCACGCGGTCGGGCCCCGCAGGTCGGCGACCGCGACGGCGGTGAGCAGGCGCACCCGCACCTGCCCCACGGGTTCCGGGGGAAACACCGCGATGTCGTCGCCGAGCTTCTCGTTCTCGGCCATGCGGAGGCGCGTGCGGCGCGGGGCGCCGATGCTGCGCAGGCTCGCCTCATTCTCACCGCGTGCGCCCGCGGCATCAGGAACCTTGCCCTCGAAGGCGTCGACGATCGTGCCGCGCATGTTGGTCTGGCCCATGCGGCCGTCGGCGGATGCGGTGGTCGCGTCAGCGGTGATGTCGCCCGCGAAGTCCCAGGCGCCGTAGAGGCCGAGGTGCACGCGCATCCAGAGCCCGTGGTCGAACTCGAGGAACATCTGCTTGCCGACCGCGACCGCGTCGACCATCCGGTGCCCGTCGAGCTGGGCCGCCCCCGACGCGAAGCGCCCCTGCGGGGACGACACGGCGACCGTGTGGCCGACGAAGTGCAGGGAGAACTGCCGCGCGATGCGGTGGACGGAGTGACCCTCAGGCATGGGAGTAGCCGGGCCTCAGACGATCTCGTGGCCCGCGATCAGGCCTGTCGTCTCGTACTCGCCGAGCTGCGCGATGCGACGGGCGTGCCGCTCCTCGCCGGGGAACGGCGTCGCGATGAAGGTGTCGATGAACGAGACGACATCTTCGACAGGGTGCTGGCGCGCACCGATCGAGATCACGTTGGCGTTGTTGTGCTCGCGCGCAAGTTCGGCCGTCGCGGTGCTCCACACGAGGGCGGCACGGATGCCCGTGACCTTGTTGGCCGCGATCTGCTCACCGTTGCCCGACCCTCCGAAGACGACCCCGAGCGCCTCGACACCTACTTCCTGGTCCCGTGCGACGGCCCGGGCCGCGTTGATGCAGAACGAGGGGTAGTCGTCGAGCGGGTCATAGTCACTCGGACCATGGTCGACGACCTCATGTCCCTGCTCGGCGAGGTGCTGCTGCAGGTGGCGACTGAAGTCGAGGCCGGCGTGATCGGTGGCGATGTGGATGCGCATCCGTCCAGTGTAGAAGCGGTGCGCACCCCCCATCGCTCAGTCGAACTGGGGGCCGCGAGTGCGGGAGCGCTTGAGCTCGAAGAAGCCGTCGTAGGCGGCGACTGCGACGACGCCGTCCCACAGCTTCGCGGCTTGCTCACCCTTGGGGGCGGGAGAGATGACTGGCCCGAAGAAGGCGGTGCCTTCGACCGCGATGACGGGAGTGCCGACATCCTGGCCCACACGGCCGATGCCCTCAGCGTGGCTCGCGCGGAGCTGCGGCTCATACTCCTCGGTGTCGGCGTGCGCGATGAGCTCGGCGGCGAGCCCCGCTTCGGCCAGCGCCTCGCGCATGACGGTGTCGGCGTCGGTCGACCCGCCAGGGTGGATGCGCGTTCCCAGCGCGTCATACAGCGGCTTGACCGCCTGCTCGCCCTCCACCTCGGTGACGGCCGCGACGAGGCGGGCGTAGCGCCGTGCGCGAGGGAGGAACTCACGGTAGTGGTCTGACAGGTCGTCGCGGTCCTCGTTGAGCACGGCGAGGCTCATGATGTGCCAGTGCACATCGAGGTCGCGAAGCGCCGCAACCTCATCGATCCAGCGGCTCGTCATCCAGGCCCACGGGCAGGAGGGATCGAACCAGAAATCGACTCGGGTGGGCGCGGTGGCGTTCATGTCAGTCATGGCTCCACGCTAGCCGTGCTTGGGCCTTGGCTCTGGTAATCCCCCGCCAAGGGGCGCACACTGTAAGGACACATGCGTCTCAACGTGGAGGTGTCTGATGGCTATCGGAGGACAGCGCGACCGGTTCTCGTGGGAGGTCCCGGGCGGCATGCCCGTGTTGTCGAGGGGACGCCACCGCCGTCCCCGGCAGGGTGCCTGCTTCATGGAGTTCGCCTCCTACCTCGCGGGCGAGACGTGGAGTGACCATCCGCAGTGCACACACCGTTTCCTCGCATTCCTTGCCCGCGGGGTCAACGACTTCACGAGCGACGAGGGACGCCAGCGTCTCGCGACCCACATCCCGAGCGTCGTCGGACTCACCGGCGATTCGCCGATCATCGAGCCCCTCGTGGGCCTCCGCGCCGCCGTCACCCCCATCGGAGTTGCTGCTGAATCCGCCCAGCGCAGCCTCGCCGCCGGTGTGCTCGCGTGCGAGGCCGCCCTCGACGAACTCGCATGCCCGAAGCCGGATGCCGCAGCGCAGCTCCTTGCGGAGGCATGGTCGAGCGCGCCGCTCGCCATGGCCTGGGCAAAGGACTTCGCGGCGAGCATCCCAGCGTCGCGCCGCCCCGTCTCGTTCTCGCGCCGAGGTCGCGCCATCGTGAGCACGGCGGTGCTCGCCGCTGCCGATGCGCTCGTCGACGACCCTGACGCACTGCTCCGAGCAATGCTGGTGGGTGCGATCTCAGACACGCGAGGGCTGCTGACCAAGGCCCCGCAGCCGACGGAGGCCGCGCAGGCGGTCCCCGTGCGGGATGGCGTGACAACGAGCATCCGCTGACCGTCTCGCGATTAGGCTTGCTGGCGACGGCTGCCGCACCGAACGTGCGCAGCGTCGCACGACAACCGACTCACAATGGAGGAGCATTCGCATGCCCGGAGACAATCTCACCCGCCTCGAGGCACAGGAGCGCAGCGCCCTCCTCTCGGTAGAGAGCTACGATGTGGCCCTCGACCTGACGACGGGTGACGAGACCTTCCGCAGCACGACGATGATCGCCTTCACAGCCGAGGCGGGAGCGTCGACCTTCATCGACGCGATCACGCGCACCGTGCACTCGATCACGCTCAACGGCGAGCAGGTCGATGTGTCTGCCGCCGACGGCATGCGCATCCAGCTCGAGTCGCTCGCTGAGCGGAACGAGCTCACGATCGTCGCCGACATGGAGTACACCAACACGGGCGAGGGCCTGCACCGCTTCGTCGACCCCGTCGACGGCGAGGTCTACCTCTACTCGCAGTTCGAGGTGCCCGACAGCCGCCGGGTCTTCCCCGTCTTCGAGCAGCCCGATCTGAAGGCAGAGTTCTCCTTCACCGTGACGGCACCCGCGCGCTGGCAGGTCGTCTCCAACTCCCCCACGCCCGAGCCCGAGATCGACGGGGAGGTCGGCACCTGGCGTTTCGCGCCCACGCCCCGCATCTCCTCCTACATCACCGCGATCGTCGCGGGACCCTACGACGTCGTGCGCAGCGAGCTCACGAGCCGCGATGGCCGCACGATCCCTCTCGGCGTCTTCTGCCGCAAGTCCCTCACCGAGTATCTCGATGCCGACTACATCTTCGACATCACCCGCAAGGGCTTCGAGTACTACGAGGAACAGTTCGACTACGCCTACCCCTTCGAGAAGTACGACCAGCTCTTCGTGCCCGAGTTCAACGCGGGTGCCATGGAGAACGCGGGCTGCGTCACCTTCACCGAGACCTACGTCTTCCGCAGCAAGGTGACGGATGCCATCAAGGAGCGTCGCGTCGTCACGATCCTTCACGAGCTCGCCCACATGTGGTTCGGCGACCTCGTGACCATGAAGTGGTGGAACGACCTGTGGCTCAACGAGTCCTTCGCGGAGTGGGCCTCGACCATCTCGACCGCTGAGGCGACCGAGTGGACCGAGGCGTGGACCACCTTCCAGGCGATGGAGAAGAGCTGGGCCTACCGGCAGGACCAGCTGCCCTCGACGCACCCCGTCGTCGCGACGATCAACGACCTCGAGGACGTGCAGGTCAACTTCGACGGCATCACCTATGCCAAGGGCGGCTCGGTGCTCAAGCAGCTCGTGGCCTGGGTCGGCCGTGAGGCGTTCTTCTCGGGCGTCGCGGCGTACTTCAAGAAGCACGCGTGGGGCAACACGGAACTCGTCGACCTCCTCACCGAGCTCGAGGCGACGAGCGGCCGCGACCTGTCGACGTGGTCGAAGCTGTGGCTCGAAACGGCGGGCGTCAATACGCTCCGCCCCGAGATCGAGACGGATGCCGAGGGCCGCATCACCTCCTTCGCGGTCGCGCAGACGGCGCCCGAGGACTACCCGACCATCCGTCCCCACCGCCTCGCGATCGGGTTCTACGACCACGATGCCGACGGCGCACTCACCCGCTCGCACCGCGTCGAGATCGACGTCGATGGCGAGCGAACGGATGTCGCGGAGCTCGTCGGCATGCAGCGTCCCGCCCTCGTGCTCATCAATGACGACGACCTCGCCTACGCAAAGATCCGCCTGGACGACGCCTCGCTCGAGACAGCGATCGAGAACCTCAGCCGCATCTCGGACCCGCTCGCCCGAGCACTCGTCTGGGGTTCGGCGTGGGACTCCACCCGCGACGGCGAGACGAAGGCGAGCGACTACGTGCGCCTCGTGCTCGGCAACATCGCGAGCGAGACCGAGTCGACCACGATCCGTACGACCCTGACCCAGCTCATGACGACGGCGCGCATGTACGTCGACCCGGCGACACGCGCGGAGACGATCGAGGAGGTCGGCACGGAACTGTGGGCGCTCGCCCAGCAGGCCGAGGCCGGCTCGGATGCCCAGTTCCAGTTCGTGAAGTTCTTCGCGGCGATCGCATCCACGCAGGACCACGCCGAGGCGCTGCGCGGCCTGCGCGATGGCGAGATCACGCTCGAGGGCCTCGAGATCGACACCGACCTCTCGTGGGAGCTGCTGGAGGGCCTCGTGCTCAACGGCGCTGCCGGCGAGGCCGAGATCGCGGCGGCGCTCGAGAAGGACAACACGGCGAACGGCCAGCAGGCGGCAGCGCGAGCCCGCGCGACGATCCCGACGGCCGAGGCCAAGCTCGCCGCGTTCTCGTCGATCGTCGACTCCGACACGGTGCCCAACATGATCGTGCGGCACACGGGCATGGGCGTGCAGCACGTCAATGACCCCTCGTCGCTCGAGCCGCTCGTCGAGCGTTACTTCTCCTCCCTCCTGACGCTGTGGGAGTCGCGCAGCTATGGCATCGCATCCGCCCTCATCGTGGGCCTCTACCCGGCCCCCCTTGCCTCGCAGGAGCTGGTGGATGCCACGCGCCGGTGGCTCAACGCCAACCAGGAGATCCCGGCCCTCCGCCGCCTCGTGGTCGAGAACCTCGACGGCGTCGAGCGTGCACTGCGCGTGCAGGAGCGCGACGCCCGTTAGGCGCTGGTGCCTGCGTGGCCCTTCGAAAGGGTCACGCAGGCACCCCGCTTAGACTTGGCGGCAAATGGACGAGACTCCCGCCGCCTTCGATTGGACCGCCTTCTGGGCGGATGTGCTGGCGTTCATCGACACCTGGCAGGTGCCACTCAAGGTGCTGCTGATCGTCGCGGGCTCCATCGTGGTGCGCTACGTGCTGCTGCGGATCATCGCCCGCGTCGTGGACCGCGTCGTGCGCGGCGTGAAGAAGCGGCAGAGGGTTGAGGACACCCAGGCACTCTCCGCTTCTCCTTTGGCTGCCGCTCGCGTCGTGCAGCGCACGCGGGCGCTGGGAACCGTGCTGAACAGCGCTGTGACCTCGGTCGTGGTTGTGCTCGCGCTCATCCTGCTCGTCGGGGTGGTGTTCCCCAACGCCTCAGGGGCATTCGCGATCATCAGCGCCGCCGTAGGGGCTGGCCTCGGCTTCGGTGCGCAGAACATCGTCAAGGATGTGCTCAACGGCATCTTCATGGTTGCGGAGGACCAGCTCGGCGTCGGTGACGTCGTCGATCTTGGGCCCGCAACGGGCGTCGTCGAGGTGGTCGGCATCCGGGTCACGCAGGTGCGCGACGTCAATGGGACCCTCTGGTTCGTGCGCAACGGCGAGATTCTGCGGGTGGGGAACCTCTCGCAGGGGTGGGCGCGCGCGATCATCGACCTCGCGGTGCCCTATGAGGCGGATGTCGAGCTGGTGCAGGAGCGGATGCTCGCAACCGCGGTCGACATGTACCAGAACTCCAAGTGGCGCAGCCGCATCCTCGAGAAACCGGAGATCTGGGGCATCGAGTCGATCTCCTCCGAGGCGGTCGTCGTGCGCCTCGTCGTCAAGACGAGGTCGTCGAGCAAGGACGATGTCGCCCGCGAGCTTCGCGCCCGGCTGAAGGCGACGCTCGATGAGATGGGCGTGCGCCTTCCCGCGCTCAATAGCGTTGTCTTGAAGGGCTACGACGGCGCCACGAATGTCACGGGCGCGCGACCGCCGAAGACGAGTCCGCTCGCGATCTCGGAGCCCGCCTCCCCCAAGCCTGCACGAACCCGCAAGGAGCCACGATGAGCCAGTCCCACCCGAACGATGTTCCCGCCGGCCCCGAGGGCGTGCGCAGCCCCGTGACGCTGCGATCGACCGAGAACGGCCCGGCCGCCGGCGGAAGCTTCTTTGAGCAGGTCGGCGGTCACGAGACCTTCGATCGCCTCGTGCGGGCGTTCTATGACGGCGTGCAGCAGGACCCGGTGCTGTGGCCCATGTATCCGGCAGACGACCTTGAGGGGGCCGTGCAGCGCCTCACGATGTTCCTCGAGCAGTATTGGGGCGGGCCCGGCACCTACAGCGAACAGCGCGGCCACCCGCGACTCCGGATGCGGCACGCCGCCTACAAGGTCGGCCCGAAGGCCCGCGATGCCTGGCTCGCGAACATGCGCCGAGCGCTCGACACGCTCGAACTCAGCCCGCTCGACGACGCGACCCTGTGGGCGTACCTCGACCGCGCGGCACACGGCCTCCTCAACACCTTCGAGGACTGAGAAAGGCCCCAGTCACTCCTGTTGGCGCGCGGCCATGGCCTCCGCGTAAGCGGATGCGAGGCCATCGGCGAGCGGAGTCGTCGGCCGCCCGATGAGGGTGCTGAGCGTGTCTGTCGCATCCGCCAGCGCCCCCTCCCTCGTGTTGGTGTCGAGCGTGACGACGAAGCCCGCGGTCCCCATGTCGAGACCCGCCTTCGTGAGGATCTTGCGGTGGTCCTTTGACGACACCCGCTTGTAGGCGACCTCGCGTTCAACGATCGTCGAGACGACGCGGGCCAGGTCGTCGTAGTCCCAGGCCACATCGCCTGAGAACTCGTAGGTCGCGCCCTCGTGTCCCTCGCTGAGCAGTACTACGGCGGCACCCTCCGCGTAGTCGCGGCGGCTCGCGCTCGCGATGCGACCGTCACCGAGGCTCGCGATGATGAGCCCCGTGTACTTCGCCTGCTCGGCAACCTGGAGGTAGCTCTCGGTGTACCAGTTGTTGCGCAGGAGGGCGAAGGGGATGCCCGAGTCGCGAATGATCTGCTCCGTCGCCTTGTGCTCCGGGGCGAGTGCGAGGCTCGTCGTGTCGGCGTGGGGCGCGCTCGTGTACGCGATGAACTGCACCCCCGCCCGCTTGGCGGCCTGCACGACGTTCGTGTGCTGGGCGACTCGACGACCCACCTCGCTGCCCGAGATGAGCAGTAGGCGGTCGACGCCGTCGAGGGCGGGGTCGAGGGATGCGGCATCCGAGTAGTCGGCAGCGCGCACGGTGACCCCCTGCTCGGCGAAATCGGCGATCTTCGAGACATCCCGGCCGATGGCGACGATGTCGCTCGGGGCGGCACCCCGCTCGATGAGGCTGGCGAGGACGAGTCGGCCGAGGTGACCGGTGGCACCGGCGACGGCAAGGGTGGTCATGCGGTGGTGGACCTTTCGACGGGGTGGTACGTACGGTGGAGCTAACGCGCGGAGCGCTCGTCTGTTCCCGCGCGGCGCAGCAGCGCCTCTGCGTGACGGATGACCGGCTCGTCGATCATCGCCCCGTCGACGCTGAACGCTCCCTGGGTCGCGGCGGCCCCGTCCACGACGCGCTGCGCCCAGTCGAGCTGCTCCGCCGAGGGGCGGTAGGCGGCACGGATCGTCTCGGCCTGGGCCGGATGGATGCAGGCGGTCGCGGAAAAACCGCTCGCCGCGGCATCCGCTGCTTCTGCTGCGAGGGAATCGAGATTCGTGAAGTCGACGTTGATCGCGTCGATGGCGGCCTTGCCGTTCGCGCGCGCCGCGAGGAGGATGTTCGAGCGAGCGACCCGGATCACGTCGCGGTAGCGCCCGTCCGGGCCGCGGCTGCTCGTGCCGCCGAGGGAGACCGTGAGGTCCTCGGCGCCCCAGAAGAGGCCGACGACGTGGGGCAGCGCGGCGATCTCGGGTGCGGCCAGGAGTCCCCGCGCGGACTCGATGAGGGCGACGACCCGGTATGGGGCGAGGAGCGCGAGCTCCTCCGGCGTCATGACCTTGGGCACCATGACGGTGCTGTAACCGCTCCTCGCGAGCGTGTCGAGATCTGCCTCGAAGTGCTCGCTGCGCGTGCTGTTGATGCGCAGGATCGTGCGCTCAGGGTCGAGCGAGGAGGCAATGACCCCCTCACGCGCTGCCGCCTTGTTGGCCTCACCCACCGCGTCTTCGAGGTCAAGGATGACGGCATCCGCTCGCTCAGCGGCCTTGGCGAAACGCTCGGGTCGGTCGGCCGGGCAGAAGAGGATCGCCGGGCCCATCGTGAAGGGGGTGCTCATCGATTCATGGTACCGAGCGCTGACTAGAAGTCGACCAGCTCGATCGCGAGGCGCACCTCGTCGCCGAGGTCTACGCCCTCCGCGGAACGCACTGCCTTCTTGATCGGCAGGGAGTAGGCACGATCGCTCGGAAAGATCGAGGTGCGCCACCGGCTCGCCCCAAGCGAGACATCGACGCGCACCGAGCCGAAGCCGTTCTCCATGCCCGCGACGACCTGCTGGATCTCGTCGGAGACCTCCTCCGGCACCGAGGCGAAGACCCAGGTCGAATCGACCCGGCCCTTCCACCGCCACAGCTCGCTCGTGAACTCATACCGCATGCGCGTCACCGGCCATCAGCGGGACGAGGTGCAGATGCAGGCCTCATTGCCCTCCGCATCCGCCACGACCCACCAGTCGGGCGCGAACTCATCGGTGACGAGCGTTCCTCCCGCCTCGAGCGTCGCCGCGACTCGTTCTTGCGCATGCTCGGCGGGCACATAGACGTCCAGGTGCAGGCGATTGCGCGCGGTGCGCGCGACATCCATTCCCTGGAACCAGACCCGAGGGCCACGCCGCCGTGGGTCTGCCAGCTCGATGCCGCCATCGCTCGAGGGCACCTCCTCGTAGTCGAGCACGGCCCGCCAGAAAGGGCGTATGGCGTCGGTATCGCTCGCATCGATCGCGAGTTCGTAGAGGCTCAGCACGGCCTCGACGGGCGTTGCACCGGCATCCGCCGCAGCAGCGTCGATGCGGGCGGCCAGGGCAAGATCGCGGTCCGTCACTCCCCCGGCGTCGTGCGAGGTCAGCTCGAACGCCACCCGGCCCCAACCGAGATGCACCTCCGGATGGTGGTTCAGCTCGTCGGCGATCTCCGCCACGGTCGCGACCAGCCGCGCGGCCGAGGCGAAGTCCCTCGTGCGGTAGGAGCCGCGGAGGGCACGGTGCAGGTGCGTGAAGGCGCTCTCGCGCAGGCGTTCGGCGGTCTGTTCAGGGAGCAGCGTGGCGGTGGAGTCGTTCTGCATGCGCCCACACTGGCCCGTGCGCGGGCTCGATGCAAGGCCCCATCACCGATAGGCCAACGCGCCCGATGGATCGCCCAAGATGTCGCCGACCGCCGTCAGGAACTCGGAGCCCTGCCTGCCGTCGACCAGTCGGTGATCGAAGGAGAGGGTGAGGCTCACGACAGAGCGAAGTGCCACCTCGCCCTCGTGCTCCCACGGTCGCCTCCGCACGGCGCCGAGCGCAAGGATCGCCGCCTCGCCCGGGGGCAGGATCGGCGTGCCAGCGTCGACCCCGAAGACTCCCACGTTCGTGATCGTGAAGGTGCCTACCGCCAACTGCGCGGGAGTCGTGGTCGCCTCGCGCGCGCTCGTGACGAGTTCCGCCATCTCGCGGGCGAGCACGGCGAAGGAGAGCCGATCGGCATCGTGGATGTGCGGCACGAGCAGCCCGCGGTCCGTCGCGACCGCGATGCCGAGGCCGACATTGGCGAACTCGATCACTTCGTCTCGCTCAGCATCCCATCGGCTGTTGATCGCGGGCGAGGTGCGAAGCGCGCTGAGGCAGGCGGCCGCCACGATCGTGAGGAAACTCACGCGCGTTCCTTCAAGGCGCGGGTGCCGCTTGAGTCTCTCGACGAGTGCGAGGCTCTCGGTCACGTCGACGTCGAGGCGGAGGCTCGCGTGTGGTGCCGTGAACGCGCTGTGCACCATGGCCTCGGCCATGCGTCGACGCACGCCCGCGATGGGCACGCGCGTGTCGCCTCCACGTTCGCCAGGGAGCGAGAGATTCGGATGCTGCGGCGCGGCATCCGAGGCAGGCTGCGACTCCTCGGCGGCGGCGCTGCGTGAGGCGAGCCACTCCTCCCGGCGGTGGCGGCGGCGCGGGCGCTCCTCCGATGCGACCTTTGGTCCGTAGCCGACCAGCACCGAGGTGCGCTCGGGTGCCGGCGGTGTCTCGGGAGGGGCGGGTGCCTGCGGGGCAGGCGGTGGCTCCGGCGCATCCGGGATGCTCTCGACTGCGGCGGGCGGTTTTGCCGGGATCGACGGGGTCTCCACCGTCGGCCCCGAGCCCGCAGCATCCGCTGTCTCGATCGTGATGATGGGCGTGCCGACCCGCACGGTCGTGCCAGGCTCGACCAGGAGCTCGGAGATCGTGCCCGCGAAGGGCGACGGCAACTCGACGAGCGCCTTGGCCGTCTCGACCTCGGCAAGCACCTGGTTGAGCTCGACGGCGTCACCGACGGCGACCTCCCACGAGACGATCTCCGACTCCGTCAACCCCTCGCCGAGATCAGGCAGGGCAAACTCCTGCACGCTCATGCGGTCCTCCCCGTGGGTGCCGACCAGCCGGTGAGCGAATTGACCCGGCCGAGGGCGCGGTCGATGCCATCGAGCAGCCGATCGAGGTCGGGGAGGAAGTGCTCCTCGAGTCGCGACGCGGGGTAGGGCACGTCGTGCCCTGTCACACGCACGGGCGCTGAACGCAAGTGCTCGAAACAGCGCTCCGTGACGCTCGTGGCGATCTCAGCACCGAGTCCCCCGAACTGTTGCGCTTCGTGAGTGACGACGAGTCGCCCCGTGCGGCGCACGGATGCCTCAACCGTCTCGAAGTCGACGGGCGACAGCGAACGGAGGTCGGCAACCTCGACCGAGACGCCCTCATCCGAAGCGGCCACGGCGGCATCGATCGCCGTCGCGACGAGCGGGCCGTAGGCGACGAGTGTGACATCCGTTCCCTCCATCACGACCCGTGCGCTGTCGAGTGGGGGCGCCGACTGCATCGACTCCTCCACCTCGCCCTTGACCCAATACCGGCGCTTGGGCTCGAAGAAGATCACGGGGTCGTCGCTCGCGATCGCCTGGCGCACCATCCAGTGGGCGTCCTGCGGATTTGAGCACGTGACGACGCGGAGCCCAGAGGTATGGGTGAAGTAGGCCTCGGGTGACTCCGAGTGGTGTTCGACCGCCCCGATGCCGCCGCCATACGGCACGCGCACCGTGATCGGCATGCGCACGACCCCGCGGGTGCGGTAGTGCAGCTTCGCCACCTGGGCCACGATCTGGTCGAAGGCCGGGTAGATGAAGCCATCGAACTGGATCTCGACCACGGGGCGATAGCCGCGGTAGGCGAGCCCCACCGCCGTGCCCAAGATCCCCGCCTCGGCGAGTGGCGTGTCCATGACACGATCGGCCCCGAAGTCGCGCTGCAGCCCGTCGGTCACGCGGAAGACACCACCGAGCTGGCCGATATCCTCGCCCATGATTACGACACGATCATCCTCGGCCAGGGCGTGGCGCAGTCCCGAGGTGATCGCGGAGGCGAGAGTGAGCTCGGTCATGCCTCCTCCCCACCCTCGAACATCGCGAGATACGCCTCGTACTGGCTCCTCTGCCGGCTCAACCACGCGGTCGGCTCGGTGTACACGTGGTCGAAGAGCTTGAGCGCTTCGGGGTCTGGCAGCGAGACGCAGGCGGCCCGCATGGCAGCGGCCGTCGCATCCGCCGTCTCCTTCACCGCGGCGCGATGCGCGTCCCCCAACACCCCGAGCTGCTCGAGGTGCCGCTCGAGCCTGTCGATCGGGTCCTTCGCCGCCCACTCCTCCCGCTCGAGGGGGTCGACATAGCGGCTCGGATCATCGGAGGTCGTGTGCGGCCCCATGCGGTACGTCACCGCCTCGATCCACGACGGGCCGTCGCCCGAGCGTGCACGCTCGAGCGCCCAGCGCGTCGCCGCCATGACCGCGATCACGTCGTTGCCATCGACGCGCATGCTCGGGATGCCGAAGCCCGGAGCACGATCCGCGAGCGGCCGGCGGGCCACGAGTCCGACAGGCTCCGAGATCGCCCAGTGGTTGTTCTGGCAGAAGAACACGACAGGCGCGGAGTAGGTCGCAGCGAAGACCATGGCCTCGTTGACGTCGCCCTGACTCGTCGCGCCGTCACCGAAGTAGGCGATCGCCGCCGAGTCGACCCCGTCCTTGGCGCAGCCCATCGCGTAACCGGTCGCGTGGAGCGTCTGCGCCCCGATGATGATCGCCGGTGGCGCCATCCCGAACTCGAAGGGGTTCCACCCGGATGCCGCTGTGCCGCGCCACATCGGCATGATCGTGTCGATCGGAATGCCCCGGCAGTACGCGACTGCGTGCTCGCGATAGCTCGTGAAGACGAAGTCATCGGAACGCAGTGCCCTCGCAGAGCCCACCTGCGCTGCCTCCTGCCCCAGCAGGGGCGGCCAGAGTCCGAGTTGGCCCTGCCGTTGCAAGGCGACGCCTTCCGTGTCAATACGGCGCACCGTCACCATGTCCTCGTGCAGGGCGAGCAGGCGCTCGGGCGTGAGATCGGCGACGAAGTGGTCGAGGGAGGGATTCGGATGCCGCGTGCCATCCGGGGCGAGCATCGTGACGAGCTGCTCCCCCGGCCGCTGGAGCCGCGCGGGCTCGGCGTGCGGGGACCCGGGACTTGCCTCGGCCTCGCGACGGGAACTGACAACGACGGAACTCATGCTGCCTCCTCGACCGGTGCCGACCGCAGCAGGTGAGCCATGGCGGGCACGATCCTCCCGGCCCGGGCTTGTGGCTCGAGCCGACCGGGCCACTCTGCCCGGTGAACGCGACGCTACGCATGAGCAGCCCAGAAATCAAGGACCGCACTCAAGCACCGCTTTCAAGCATCCGTGTCGTCACGCGACGCCGGAATGCACCGCACGCTATCGTGGGGCGCAATCGAGCGACTCATCGCCCCGGAGGGACCAACGGATGCCGCAGCCCCACGCACCTTCGCACCTCGCCGCAGACGCGATCGTGATCGGCGCGGGACTCGCCGGTCTCGTTGCCGCGGCCGAGCTCCTGGAGGCGGGGCGTTCCGTCATCGTGCTGGAGCAGGAGCCCGAGGCGAGCCTCGGCGGGCAGGCGTGGTGGGCGTTCGGCGGTCTCTTCCTCATCGACTCTCCGGAGCAGCGGCGCCTCGGGGTGCGCGACAGCCTCGAACTGGCGCGGCAGGACTGGTATGCGAGCGCGGGCTTCGATCGAGACGATGAAGACCTGTGGGCGCGGCGCTGGGCCGACGCCTACCTCGAGTTCGCGGCGGGTGAGAAGCGGGCGTGGCTGCACGGCATGGGCGTGCGCTGGTTTCCCGTCGTCGGCTGGGCGGAACGCGGTGGCGGCACCGCCATGACACACGGCAACTCGGTGCCGCGATTCCACATCACCTGGGGCACGGGTCCTGGTGTCGTCGCGCCGTTCATCGCCCGAGTCCGGGCGGCGCAGGCGACGGGTCGCGCGACACTCGCCTTCCGGCACAGGGTCGACGAGCTCGTCGTGGAGGACGGCGCCGTCGTGGGAGCTCGCGGCGCCGTGTTGACGCCCGACCCGGCGGCCCGGGGCGCCGCGAGCGGCCGCGGGGTCGCCGGCGAGTTCGAGGCGCGGGCGGCATCCGTCATCGTCGCTTCCGGCGGCATCGGCGGCAACCACGACATGGTGCGTGCGCAGTGGCCCGCACGACTCGGTTCTCCCCCCGAGCACATGCTCTCCGGTGTGCCAGCACACGTCGACGGCCGGATGCTCGCCATCAGTGAGCGCGCGGGCGGGCGCCTCGTGAACGGCGACCGCATGTGGCACTACGTGGAGGGCATCGAGAACTGGGATCCCATCTGGGCGAGGCACGGCATCCGCATCCTCCCCGGGCCGTCCAGCATCTGGCTGGATGCGACGGGCAAGCGCCTGCCGACGCCGCTCTTTCCCGGCTTCGACACCCTCGGCACCCTCGAGCACCTGAGGAAGACCGGTCACGACCACAGCTGGTTCGTACTCACGCAGAAGATCATCGAGAAGGAGTTCGCGCTCTCGGGCAGCGAGCAGAATCCCGACCTCACGGGCAAGGATGTGCCGCTGCTGCTCGAGCGCATCAAGAAGGGTGCCCCCGGGCCGGTCGAGGCCTTCAAACGCAACGGCGCCGACTTCATCGTCGCCGACGACCTCGACGAGCTGCTGCGCGGCATGGCCGAGCTCGAGCCGGAGGTTCCCTTCGATGCCGAGCGGGCCCGCGCTGAGATTGTCGCCCGCGACCGGGAGATGGCCAACGAGTTCACGAAGGACTCGCAGGTGGCCGCCCTGCGCCAGGCGCGCAACTACAAGGGCGACAAGCTCATCCGGGTCGCGAGCCCCCACCGCATCCTCGATCCTGCCGCGGGTCCGCTGATCGCCGTGAGGCTGCACGTGCTGACGCGCAAGAGCCTTGGCGGCCTGCAGACCGACCTCTCGGCGCGCGTGCTCGGCGCCGATGGGACGCCCGTGCCGGGGCTCTATGCGGCCGGGGAGGCAGCGGGCTTCGGCGGTGGTGGCATGCACGGCTACCGTTCGCTCGAAGGAACGTTCCTCGGCGGATGCCTGTTCAGCGGGCGCGTCGCGGGGCGCGCCGCAGCAGAGAACTGATCAGACGGCTCGCAGCGTCGGCGCCGCGCTCGGCAGCGCGTCGAAGACCGCGATCGGCCGGCCAGCCAGTTCGTGCACCTCGATGGGGGTGTCGAACACCTCGGTCAGGATGTCGTCGCGCATGATCTCGGCGGCCGTGCCGCTGTGGAGGATGCATCCGTCACGCATCGCGATGATGCGATCGGAGTAGGCCGCCGCGATGTTGATGTCGTGCACGATGATGACGATCGTCTTGCCGAGTTGGTCAGCCGCATCGCGAAGCCTGCGCATCATGAGCACGGCGTGCTTCATGTCGAGGTTGTTGAGCGGCTCGTCGAGCAGCACATACTCGGTGTCCTGCGCGAGCACCATGGCGACGAAGGCGCGCTGGCGCTGTCCGCCGGAGAGCTGGTCGAGGAAGCGGTCGGCGAGTGGCTCGAGCCCCAGGAACTCGAGTGCGGAGTCGACGTGCTCGCGGTCGGCGGCCGTCAGGCGACCCTGCGAGTGGGGGAAGCGCCCGTACCCGACGAGTTCACGCACGGTGAGCCTCGCCGTGACGTGATTCTCCTGCCGCAGGATCGACATCATCTTGGCGAGGTCACGCGACTTGGCCGCCTGCACGTCGAGTCCGCCGACCGCGACCTCCCCGGTGGTGGGCTCGAGGAGGCGCCCGATGACGGTCATGAGGGTCGACTTGCCTGCCCCGTTGGGACCGACGAGCGAGGTGATGCCGCCCTTCTCGATCTGTCCGGTGACAGGGCCGAGCACGGTGTCGTCGCCGTAGGACTTCGTGACGTCGGAGATCGTGATCACAGGGTTCCCTTTCGCAGGATCAGGATGAGGAAGAGGATGCCGCCGCCGAATTCGATGATGACGCTGAGCATCCCTGAGGCGTAGAAGATGTGCTGCAGCACGAACTGGCCAGCGACCAGGGTCGTGAGGCCAACGAGGAACGCCATCGGCATGACGTAGGCATGCTTGTGCGTGCCAGTGAACTGGTACGACAGGATCGCGACGACGAAGCCGAAGAAGGTCATCGGCCCGACGAGCGCCGTCGACAGCGCGACGAGGAGCGCGATGACGATGAGCATGAGGGTGAGCTCGCGCTTGTAGGAGATGCCGAGGCTCGTGGCGGTCTCCCGGCCCAGGAGCAGGGTGTCGAGGCGGTGACGACGCTGCCAGAGGAACAGCGCCACGAGCACGCAGATACCGGCCGCGATCGGCAGGTAACCCGCCTCGACGTTGCTCATGCGACCGAAGAGCCTCGTCGAGAGCAGGTCATAGTCGGTGGGATCGAGCAGGCGCTGCACGAAGGTGCTGAGGCTGTCGAAGGCCATGCCGAAGACGACACCGACGAGGAGGAGCAGGAAGAGGCTGCCGAAGCGCCCGGAGAAGAGCCAGCGGTAGAGGATCGTGGCGAAGACGACCATGAGTGCCGTCTGCGCGAGGAGCTTTGGGATGCCCTCCGTCTGCGCGAGCGCCGCTCCCCCGAAGAAGAAGACCATGAGGGTCTGCATGAGCGTGTAGAGGGAGTCGAAGCCCATGATCGAGGGCGACAGGATGCGGTTGCTGGTGACGGTGTGGAAGATCACGGTTCCCACGCCCTGCGTGAAGGCAGCGATCGTCATGGCGCCGAGCATCGTCAATCGGCGGTCGAAGCTGAAGGCGAAGGAGCCGCGGATGAAGAGCAGGAGGTAGCAGGCGATCGCAATCACGAGGATGCCCGCGGCGAGCAGCAGCCTCGCCTTCGGCGACAGGGAGGGCAGGCGACGACCGCCGCGACGCAGGCGCATTCCTCTGCTGACCTCGGCCGCTGCGGCGACCGCCTTAACGTCGGCGCTAGACATGCGCCACCTTCCTCTGGCGCAGCACGAGGCCGATGAAGAGGGCGGCTCCAACGGCCCCCATGATGACGGAGGCGGGAATCTCCATGGGTGCGACGACCGTGCGGCCGACCAGGTCGCAGGCCAGCAGCAGCCCCGTGCCGATCACGGCGACCCACGGCATGTTCTTGCGCAGGTCATCACCCATGAGCATCGAGACGAGGTTCGGCACCACGAGCCCGAGGAAGGGGATGAAGCCCACGACGACGGTCGTGACCCCGGTGGCGACGGCGACCATCATGACCCCGAGCAGCACGACGCGGTCGTAGTTCACGCCCGCGTTCGTCGCGAGGTCTTTGCCGAGCCCCGCGACCGTGAGCCGGTCCGCAACGAGGAACGCGAGCACCGCGATGATCGCGACGACCCAGAGTGGCTCGTAGAACCCGCGGACGACGTTGCTGAAGCCGCCCGAGCGCCACGCGGTGAGCGCCTGGAGCAGGTTGAAGCTGTTGGCGAGGTAGGTGGTTCCCGCCCCGACGACCGCACCGAGCATGATGCCGACGAGCGGCACGATGAGCGACGAGCGGGAGGCGAGGCGCCGCAGCACGCCCAAGAAGATCGCCGTGCCGATGAAGGCGAAGACGCAGGCGATGAGCATCTTCAGGAGCGGCGGCGCCGAGGGGAAGAGGATGAGCCCGACCAGCATCCCGAGTCCCGACCACTGTGCAGTGCCGGCGGTCGTGGGCTCGACGAACTTGTTCTGCGTGATCATCTGCATGATGACGCCGGAGATGCTCATCGCAACGGCGGCGAAGATGAGGGCGAGGGTGCGGGGCACCCTCGAGATGAGGAACATCTCCCACTGCGCGGGATCGGTCACGAGCCCGACCAGCGTGATGTCATAGCCTCCGATGAGAAGTGAGGCCACGACAAGGGCGCCCGTCCCCACCGCGGTCGCGGTGAGGAGGGCGCGCCTCGTCGTCAGGGAAGTCACCGGCCGTTGAACGCCGCGACGATCTGCTGGTACACCGTCGTGTAGGCCTGGATGCCCTCGGTCACGTAGAAGTCGGGCTCGAGGTAGATCACCTGGTCGTCGGTCATGAAGGTCGTCGACTTCCAGGCCTCCTGAGCCTCGACGACCTGCTTGGCGGGCGTGTACTCGCCCTCCGCCGCGATGGCGTCGCGGTCCATGACAATCATCCAGTCAGGGTTGGCGGCAGCGACGGTCTCGGGAGCGAGGCCTGAGTCGGCGTGGACGGAGTCGGCATCGAGGTCCTCCTTGGCGAAGGCGTCAACGAGGTCGACCTCGCCAAGGATGCGGGAGAGGCGGCCTGCGCCGTTGTCGATGCGACCACCGCTCGAATTGGCGAGGAAGACGGTCTCGCCGTCGGTCAGCTCAGCAGCCTCGGCCGCCGCGTCGTCGAGTTCGGCAATCAGTTCAGCCGCCTCGTCCTCACGGTCGAAGATCTGCCCGAGAATCTCGGTCTGCGCGCGAAGGCCCGCCACGTAGCCGTCCGTGGACTCATCGGACGGGGCGATGTCGATCACGGTCGCGATGGAGGAGAGTTCGTCGGTGAAGTCCTGGAAGCGCAGGCCTCCGATGATCAGGTCAGGCTCCGCCTCGCTGACAGCCTCGAGGTCGGGCTCGCGGTGGCTGCCCGCGTCGAAGATCTCCTCGTCGTCGCTCCAGGCGTCGAAGCCGTTCCGCGGAAGCAGGGGCTTCGGCACGGCGACCGGCTCGATGCCCCACGAGAGCAGGGTCTGGAAAGCGGTGTTGTCGAGCACGGCGACGCGCTCCGGGTTCACGGGAACCTCGACGGCGCCCGTGTTGGTCTCGATCGTGATCGTCTCGGCGGGGGCCGCGTCATCCGCCGCCTGGCTGTCGGAGGCGCACCCGCTCAGGAGTCCGACTGCGAGCACGGCAACGCCACTGAGGGCAACGACACTGGTGATTCTGGGCACGATTGAGCTCTCCAGGAAGTGGGGTATTTGACGCCCGATTTGGGCGCCGATCAGAAGGTTAGCATTGCCTAACCTAAGTTCCCAACCGGAGTGTTCCGCAGCGTGAAACGCGACTCAGCGCTGCAGGGTCCAACCCCGGCGCCGCACGAGGACGTGCCCGCGTGGAGAGCTCAACCGCGTCCACGGCCCGGTCTCGAACACGCCGACAGTGCCCTCAGCGGGCTCGCCCAGGAACCCCAGCGAGAGCGCACCGAATGCGGCACCAGCGGGCACGTATTCGAAGCCGGGGATGCCACGACCCCAGACCTCGGAGCGCACCCTGTGCACGAGCTGCTCCCCCGTGCCCGTGGGAATCGCCTCGGCGACCTCCGCGATGCCCGCACGCGCGGTCGCGTCCAGATGCGTCGCGTCGACCTCGGCGACCGAGCGCCAGCCCCCGCGGGGCGGAGAGATCGCGGCCCACGTCGCCGTGTTCACCTGGATGGGCACCCCGACCGTGACGGGAGCCTCACGGTCACGTTCGGCGCCCTGGAGGCGCACGAGCCGCTCCACGAGCGAGCGGATGGGAACGACGGCGTCGAAGCTCGCGTCGTCATTGAGCGCGAAGGTGCGCAGGCCGAGCACGGTCGGGCTCTCATCGAGCAGTCCGATGGGAAAGATGACGCCCGTGTACACGGCGAGCACGCCCGAGCCCGCGATGAGCCGGACCGCACCGTCCTCAATCCGACTCGCACGGCTCAAGTAGAGGTGCAAGTCGTCGAGGGAGAGGGAATCCGCAAGGGTGAAAGTGTTACTCATCGCGGTTCTAAACTACTTGACAGGCTGGGCACCGCATGGCCAGCACCGGCATGCCGGGCAGCAGCGAAAAGGGAAAACGCCACGCAATGACTGATTCACCGATCGAGGAACTCCTCGCGACGCTCGATCTCAGCGACACGGGAGCCCGCACCTCATACGACATCTACACGGGCAAGAGCCAGTGGATGCACGGCGGACGCGTCTTCGGTGGCCAGGTGCTGGCCCAATCGGCGGTCGCCGCCATGCGCACGATCCCCGAGGGCCGCGTCATCCACTCGCTCCACGGGTACTTCCTGCGGCCGGGCGACGCGAGCAAGCCCATCACCTTCTCCGTCGCGCGCATCCACGACGGCCGATCCTTCAGCGCCCGCAATGTGCAGAGCTACCAGGACGGTGTGCCGATCATGTCGCTCATCTGCTCCTTCCAGACGGAGGACACGGGTCTTGAGCACCAGGTGCCGATGCCGGAGGGGATCCCGGACCCCGAGAGCCTTCCGACGACGGCGGCCGTGCTCGAGGGCATCGACCACCCGGCCGCGCGCCAGTGGTCGGAGGACCGCGCCTTCGACATCCGCCACGTCCCCTCCCCCATCTACCTGCGGGTCGAGGGCGAACGGGTCGCCCACCAGGCCGTGTGGATGAAGGCCACCTCGCCCCTCCCCGACGACCCCGAGATCCATCGCGCCGCGCTCGCCTACGCGAGCGACTACTCGCTGCTGGAGCCCATCCTGCGACGCCACGGCGTCTCGTGGATGACCCCCGGCCTCAAGATGGCGAGCCTCGACCACGCGATGTGGTGGCACCGCTTCGGGCGGGTCGACGAGTGGATCCTCTACGCGCAGGAGGCGCCCAATGCGATCGGCGGTCGGGGGCTTGCCCTGGGCCGGTTCTTCCGGCGCGACGGCGCGCTCATGGCGAGCGTCGCGCAAGAGGGCATGGTGCGGGTGCCCACGGCAACCCTCGACTGAGTCTCAGCTGCGCCCACTGAACGACACGGGCTCGCCCAGGTAGGGCGCCCAGGCGGCGTTCTCCTCAGGGGTCATCCGGCGCGGCCGATAGCCGTCCTCCTCGACGAATACCATGGTGCTCGACGCCCGGGCGTACACGGTCGGGCTCGCCCCGTCGAAGAGCTCGTAGCCGATCGTTGCCCGTGCCCCGCTCAGCGAGGTGAACCACAACTGCACGTCGACGGGCGCGCGCTGGTATGCGAGCGGGCGGATGTACTCAATCCGATGCCCGGAGATTAGGCTCAGCGAGGAGCCGCCCGGCTCGAAGACTGCGGAGTCGAGTGCCTCGTCGCGGGAGTCATCCGATGCCCAGAATGCCCTCACGCGGGCCTCCTCGAGGATGCGGAACACCTCGACATTGTTGACGTGGTTGTAGGCGTCGAGGTCGCCCCAGCGAAGGTGAACGGGCACATGGATTCGCACTACTGGACCTCCTGGCAGCATCCCGGAAACTCGTGCACGCACTTGCGGCATGGCCTGACCGTGGTGCACGGGCGTCGGGCGACTCCACCTCGACCGCCTCAGGCTATTGCATCCGCTGTCGACAGAGTCAGGGTCCACTCCGGGGGATACCGGATGTCTGCGGCTCCCCCGGCCGCGAGGCTTGACTCATGGAGCAACTCACCGATGCCGCACTCACGCTCGTGGGATCCCCCTGGCTCTATCTGGTGGTGTTCGCGTTCGCGGCTCTCGATGGCCTGTTCCCGCCGGTGCCCAGCGAGACCGTCCTCGTGGCAGTCGCCGCCCTGGTCACCGCTGGTACAGCGGCGAACCTCGTGGCTGTCGCCGCGGCTGCCGCGATCGGTGCCCTGCTCGGCGACGCCACGACCCACGCCGTGGGGAACCGGATCGGCGTCGACAGGTTCCGCTGGATGCGAAGCCGCCGCGGGGCCGCTGCCGTCGGCTGGGCACGCCGAAGGCTGCAGACGAGCGCAGCCATGGCCATCGTCGTGGGCCGTTACATCCCCGGCGGCCGCGTCGCGGTCAACCTCACGGCCGGGGCCACCGGCATGCCGCGATCGCGCTTCCTCCCCATCGCTGCCCTGGCCGCGGCATCCTGGGCCACCTACAGCGTGGTCATAGGACTCGTGGCAGGGCACTGGGCACAGGATGCTCCGCTGCTCGGCGCCGCAGTCGGCGTGGCCATCGCCATCGTCATCGGCATTGCGATCGACCAGGTGCTCGCCCAACGCTCGAGGGCGGCCGCCCGGAGGCAGGCCGCCCTCGAATCGGACGCTGTGGCGTGTGGTGCCTAGTCGCGCGTGAGCTTGCGGTAGGTCGCCCGGCTCGGCTTCGCCGCGTCGGGGCCGAGACGCTCGATCTTGTTCTGCTCGTAGGACTCGAAGTTGCCCTCGAACCAGTGCCAGTAGCTCGGGTTCTCCTCCGTGCCCTCATAGGCCAGGATGTGCGTGGCGATGCGGTCGAGGAACCACCGGTCGTGGGTGATGACCACGGCGCAGCCGGGGAACTCGAGGAGCGCGTTCTCGAGGCTCGACAGCGTCTCGATGTCGAGGTCGTTGGTCGGCTCGTCGAGCAGCAGGAGGTTTCCGCCCTGCTTGAGCGTGAGGGCCAGGTTGAGCCTGTTGCGCTCACCGCCGGAGAGCACGCCCGCCTTCTTCTGCTGGTCTGGGCCCTTGAAGCCGAACTGGGAGACGTAGGCTCGCGAGGGGATCTCGGTCTTGCCGACAGTGATGTAGTCCTGGCCGTCGGAGACCACCTCCCACAGGTTCTTGTTGGGGTCGATGCCGCCGCGGCTCTGGTCGACGTAGGAGATGTCGACCGTCTCTCCGATCTTGAGGTCTCCACCGTCGAGCGGCTCAAGCCCGACGATCGTCTTGAAGAGTGTCGTCTTGCCGACGCCGTTGGGGCCGATGATGCCGACGATGCCGTTGCGGGGAAGGCTGAAGGAAAGGCCGTCGATGAGGACGCGGTCGCCGAAGCCCTTCTTGAGGTTCTTCGCTTCGATCACGACGTCGCCGAGTCGCGGTCCAACGGGGATCACGATCTCCTCGAAGTCGAGCTTCCTGGTGCGCTCCGCCTCCGCGGCCATCTCCTCGTATCGAGCGAGACGCGCCTTCGACTTGGCCTGGCGACCCTTGGCATTGGATCGCACCCACTCGAGCTCGCCCGCGAGACGCTTCGCGAGCTTCTGGTCCTTCTTGCCCTGGATCTCGAGGCGCTCCGCCTTCTTCTCCAGGTAGGTCGAGTAGTTGCCCTCGTAGGGGTAGAGGCGACCACGGTCGACCTCACAGATCCACTCGGCCACGTGGTCGAGGAAGTACCGGTCGTGGGTCACGGCCATGACGGCGCCGGGGTACTTGGCGAGGTGCTGCTCGAGCCAGAGCACGCTCTCGGCGTCGAGGTGGTTGGTGGGCTCGTCGAGGAGGAGCAGGTCGGGCTTCTCGAGGAGGAGCTTGCAGAGTGCGACGCGGCGCTTCTCACCGCCGGAGAGGTGCCCGACCTTCTCATCAGCGGGCGGACAGCGCAGGGCGTCCATAGCCTGCTCGAGCTGTGAATCGAGGTCCCACGCGTCGGCCGCGTCGATAGCCTCCTGGAGCGTGCCCATCTCGGCCATGAGTGCGTCGAAGTCAGCGTCGGGCTCCCCCATCGCGAGGGAGATCTCGTTGAAGCGGTCGATCTTCCCCTTGATGTCTGAGACACCCTGCTGCACGTTCTCCAGCACGGTCTTGTCTTCGTCGAGCTCGGGCTCCTGCATGAGGATGCCGACCGAGAAGCCCGGCGTGAGTCGAGCCTCACCATTGCTCGGGGTGTCGAGCCCCGCCATGATCTTGAGGATGGTCGACTTACCGGCACCGTTCGGGCCGACGACACCGATCTTGGCCCCGGGGAGGAATGCCATGGTGACGTCGTCGAGAATCACCTTGTCGCCAACCGCCTTGCGGGCGCGGACCATCGAGTAAATGTATTCGGCCATGCCTCGAGTCTAGTTGTCGCTCAGCCCACGCGATGCGGGGTGCCGATCAGGCAGGTGCCGCTCGAGAGCACCGGAAAGACCGCGCTCGTGTACTCGCCGTTCCACTGGCCGACGATGCACTCCTCGCCCATGAGCGCGGCGAAGGAGACAGTGTCCGTGGCATTGCCGAGCGGCGTGCCATCCGGGGTGACCTCGAGTTGTCCCGCGGTCCAACCGGCCGAGGTCAACAGGGAGACGATCGTGGCGTTCGACATGTCTCCCCCCGCGGCAATATGAGATCGCACGACCTCGTCGAAGTACGCAATGTTGTCGCTCGCGCCGCCCTCGGGGTCGAACGTGGGAGGCAAGTCCGCCTCAGCGCTGGTGCTGGGGCTCGCGGTCGGCGGTGTCGAGGGTGTGGACATCGGTGATTCAGCAGCGCAGCCTGCAAGCACAAGAGTGACGACGATTGCGGTGAGCGCGAGCCCTCCGCGACGTGGCGTGCGCATGCGGCCTCCCCTGTCTCGTCGATGGGCGCTCCCCCGGCGCCGGCTCCACCGATTCTAGGGGCACGCCGACGCCGGGATGCTGTGCTCAGAACGGCTTCTCCGCGCCCGCGTCCTGCAGTTCTCCCGCGGGCGCCGCCGCCCAATCCGAGGCGCTGTCACCGAGAGGGCGTGCGGGATCGCTCGGCCCGGCCGGGGCATCCGCTCGCTCCTCTGGCGCCGAGACCACAACCGAGTTGCGACTGAAGCTCGCGGTGCCCCATGTGAGGTCGTGCCCGATCGACTCGGCCTCGACCTCAACGGTCAGTCCGCTGCGGTCGCCGCTCTGCCAGTCGCGCAGGCGCAGCCGACCCGTCACAAGCACCCGCTGGCCTTTCTGGAGTGACACGGAGGCGTTGGACGCGAGTCGACGGAATGCGGTGACTGTGTACCAGTTCGTGTCGCCGTCGACCCAGGACTGCGCTGCGCGATCGTACCTGCGCTGGGTCGAGACGAGCCGAAAGCTCGTGATGGGCAGCCCCTCGCTCGTCGTGAGATGCTTCGGCTCGGTCGCAACGAGCCCGGTCAGGGTGATTGTGTCTGTCATGCCGCCATTCTTCGGCGCGCATGAGCACACAGGAGGGCTGGTATCGACGACTGTGGAGGGCCAGCGGCCAGCCCCTGTGTGGAGGCCTGACGGGGTAGTTCCTAGTGCTCCCGGAACTCCGGCCAGTCACTGCCCGGCAGCAGGTTGGAGTGCAGCGCGCTCTTGGCCACGTCGAGGCTCGGATACACGCCCTTGGAACCGCCGGAGAGCATCCGCACCTCGTAGCCCTGCTCCGTCGAATGGATGGAACCCACGGCTCCTGCGGCCCCGAAAGCGACCCAGGTCTTGCCGACAACGATGTTGTTGCTCACGAGTGCTCCTTTCGTCGTGCCTCGACGATACGACGACTGCCCCTCGGAAGGCCAGAATTCAGGGCACTCCCAGACGCCGTCGCGAGAAGCGAGCTCAGGAGGCGCGCACGTAGCTCGCGAAGCTCTTGCGCACCTTCGAAACCTTGGGAACCGCAACGGCCATGCAGTACCCCTGGCCCGGGTTCTTGGCGAAGAAGTCCTGGTGGTACTCCTCGGCGTCGAAAAAGACCCCGAGCGGCGAAATCACAGTGACCACGCCCCCACCCCACGTCTCGGATGCCCGGTCGCGGGCGGCCTCGAAGAGCTCGCGCTGCGCATCATCTGTGTAGAACATCTCGGAGCGGTACTGGGTGCCGACATCCGCGCCCTGGCGGTTCAGCTGCCGCGGGTCGTGCAGCGTGAAGAAGACGTCGAGGATGACGTCGGCCGGGATGACCGACTCGTCGAACGTCACCGCAACGGCCTCCGCGTGCCCCGTCGCCCCCGTGCACACGGCCTCGTAGCTCGGCTGCTCGATGTGGCCGCCCGTGTAGCCAGAGACCACATCCTGCACGCCCTCGAGTGTGCGATACACCGCATCAAGGCACCAGAAGCATCCACCGGCGAGTACGAAAGTCTGCATGTTCACCACCCTACGTCTGCAACGGTTGCGAGACATGAGGGACAACAGGCGGCATCCGCATGGCATTCCCGCGGGACGGCCATATCCTTTAGCGGTGAACGCCGAGACCTACATCCCAGCTGCCGACCGGTACGACTCGATGCCCTACGCTCGCTCGGGGCGCAGCGGGCTCAGGTTGCCCCGGATCTCACTCGGCCTGTGGAACAACTTCGGGCACGATCATCCGCTCGAGACACAACGGGCGATCGTGCGACGCGCCTTCGATCGCGGCGTGACCCACTTCGACCTGGCGAACAACTACGGGCCGCCCGCAGGCTCCGCCGAGGAGAACTTCGGGCGCATCCTGAAGAGTGATTTCTCCCGCCACCGTGACGAGCTCATTATCTCGAGCAAGGCCGGCTACGACATGTGGCCGGGCCCTTACGGCGAATGGGGATCGCGCAAGTACCTGCTCGCCTCGCTCGACCAGAGCCTCGGACGCCTCGGACTCGACTACGTCGACATCTTCTACTCGCACCGTCCCGACCCCGAGACGCCCATCGAGGAGACCATGGGGGCACTCGCGACCGCCGTGCAGTCCGGCCGCGCGCTCTACGCCGGAATCTCCAACTACAACCCCGAGCAGACGCGGGCGGCATATCGCGCCCTCGCCGCTCACGGTATCCCCCTCGTGATCCACCAGCCGCGGTACAACATGTTCGATCGCACGCCCGAAGAAGGCCTGCTCACCGTGCTCGAGGAACTCGGCATGGGCGGCATCGTCTTCTCTCCCCTCGCCCAGGGACTCCTGACCTCCCGCTACGCCGCCGGGATTCCCTCCGACTCCCGCGTCGCCGAGGGACGCTGGTTGACGGAGAAGAACCTCGACGAGGCCTACCGCGAGCGAATCGCCGCGATCTCCAACGTGGCGGATGCCCGTGGCCAGAGCGTCTCGCAACTGGCGCTCACGTGGGTGCTGCGGCATCCGCAGGTCACCTCGGCCCTCATCGGCGCCAGCAGCGTCGCACAACTGGACGACAACCTCGCAGCGCTGGAAGCCCCGGCGCTGACTGCGGAGGAACTCGCCGAGATCGAGCCCTACGCGGTGCACGGCACCGGCGCCCGCTGACGGGCGTGGGGTACTTCTACGCGCTGCTCGCCGCCGTACTGTTCGGCGTGAACGGGAGCGTCACGCGCATCGTCGTCGACTCCGGACTCGACCCGGCCCAGCTGACGCTCTTCAGGGTCGCGAGCACGGCGGTCATCGCAGGGATCTACCTGCTCTTCGCCAACCGGCGCGCCTTCCGTGTGACACCGCGCCAGCTGCTCGCACTCATCCTGCTCGGCATCTTCGGCATTGCGATGCTCCAGTGGACCTACGCCATGGCAATCCAGCGCCTGCCCGTCGGCATCACGCTCCTCCTGGAGTACACAGCCGTGCTCATCGTCGCGGTCGTCGCGTGGGCGTTCTTCAAGGAGCAGGTCAAGGCCCGCCTCTGGGTCGCCATCGCGTGCGTGCTGGGCGGTCTCGTCGTCGTTGCGCAAATCTGGACGGCGGAACTCGACCCCGTTGGCGTGCTCTTCGGCCTGGGCGCGGCCGCCTCGCTCTCGATCTACTTCCTCGGTGGCGAACGCGAGGTGGGAAAGTCATCGGCGATGGCCGTGGCGTTCTGGGCCATGTCGTCGGCCACCGTCTTCTGGCTGCTCTTCAGCGGTTGGTGGAACCTCGACCCTGCGCTCTTCACCGACGCCGTCTCACTCCAGGGCAACCTTGCCCACGTGGAGTTGCCCCTCTGGATCCCGCTCGCATGGAACATGCTCCTGGGGTCATTCGCGCCCTTCTTCTTCTCGCTGCTCGCCCTGCGCTACCTGAGCGCGACCGCGGCGGGCGTCGTGGCAACGGCCGAGATCATCTTCGCCTTCGTCTTCGCCTGGCTGTGGCTCGGTGAGGGGCTCGCAGGAGTGCAGGTGCTCGGCGCTGCCGTCGTGCTGATCGGCATCGTGCTCGCGCAGACCGCCCGCAAAGACAAGGTGGTCGACGCCAACCTCGCCCTGAGTGACAGCGAGACCCGCGCAATCGCCTGAGCCGCAGGCGACGGATGTCGGTGGCCGTCGATAGCGTGCATGTCACACCGATCGGGGCCGGCCGACGGTGCAACCATGACCGTCGACCCGGAGAGAATCATGCTCGCACCGACCACTGCTCCCGACCGCCCGCGCCCGCACTCCAGCACCCACCCCTCTGCCACGGGGGCAACTCGCGTTGCGGGCCCCGCTGGACCCACGCTTGTCCCCCTGCGGGGCGGACTCTGGCGCGTGACGCGCAGCGACGGTGAGGTTCTCGGCTATGTGGAGCGGTATCAGGATCCGCAGGGCGAGCGCTACCGGGCAAAGCGCGTCAGCAGCTCGCTTCGCCGCTTTATCTCGCTTGGCGAGTTCTGGCGCATGGATGACGCACTCGCCTGCTTCGGCGCTGCCTGAGCATCTCGGGCGACCCGAGACGACACGCCCCACCACGCCCGGGATGTACCCCGGTCTCGCATAGTATCTGCCCCATGCAATGGTGGAACGATCTCGTGGACTGGCTCAATTCTGACGATGGGTGGCGCGTCATCTCGACGGCGGTCATCCCCTTCCTCGCGATCGTGGTGGCCGGCGTCGTCGCCGCCCTCATCGGCCGCGGAAGCGCGCGCCGCGCGATCGCGCACGCCGAGCAGGAGCGACGCATCGCCACCGTGGCGGCGCTCATCAGCGGCGCCCGCCGGGCCGCCCGCTGGAATGCGCTCTCCCTCCCGGAACAGCAGCACGCCGAGCATCTGCTGCACGACGCCGACACTCGCCTGCGACTCCTCCCCCTCAACGGCAGCGGCATGGTCGCCGACTGGGCCGCGCACGAGATCGAGGAGATGAAGCGCAACTCCGTATCGTTCAGCTTCCAGGCCGAGCAGTCACTCATCGAGTTCCGCAACCGGCTCGTGGAGTGGCAGATCCGGCCGGGACGCGCCAAGAAGCTCTTCAAGGCCGACCTCGACACCTGGGCCTACGAAGCCGGCCAGGCAGACCAGGACCTCGTGCGCCAGCAGAAGGAGTGGGCTCGCAAGCAGGTTGACGAGGCCGGTCCCGCGACAGTCGCGCCTGCAACCGGCGCGCCCGCAACCGCCGAACCCTCGAACGCCGCTGCGACCGGTGGCAAGGACGCGACGGCGGCGGAGCCATTCACGGCCCCGGACTATGCGCTGCCGGAATCAGTGACGGCGCGTGGGAGCGAAGCCCCGGTCGAGGACTGGACCGCCTCTACACCGGCCACACCTCCCCAAGCGTCAGTGACAGGGTCGCCTAATTCGACCGACGTGGTGGACGGACCGAGCTCGTCTGCCGGGGCAGAACCCGTTGCGGGCGAGTCTCCGAGCCCCGCAGATGACGATCAGACGCCTGGACCTGTCTCCGCCGGCACCGTGCGTCAGCGCACAGCGCCGGACGAACGAGACTACTGAACTCAGAAGCGCGGGATGGTCGTCGACCTCAGTCGGCGATCATCCCCCGTGAGCCCATCGCTTTCGTGATCTCGATGAGGATCGCGACGCGCTGCGGATTCACGCGGGGCGTGCGGTAGCGCTCCGCATAGAGGCGTACCGCCTCGGCGACGGATTCCGGATCATCCACCACCCTTCCCGTGCCCACCAGGGTCAACCATCGGGCGCCATCGACCTGCGAGATGGTTGCGTGCTGGCGTGCGCGGATGTTTCGCACTTTCTGCGACGACCCGGATGTGATGATTCGAGCGGTCCCGCTCACAATCGTGAAGCCGACAGGGACCACGTGGATGCTGCCATCCTTAGCGTGGGTCGACAGGGTGGCTAGGTGACGCTCGGTCGCGAAGGCGAGCCCGGCATCCGTCAGGGTGTGCGGCACGCCCTGAAGCTTACGGGCGGCTCGCGCAAGCACGGGATCGCGATTTTCCAGACTAGGTGGCAACTTTCCGAACTAGCGTGGCAAGTGACACTGTGCCCCCGGCAGGATTCGAACCTGCGACCAAGAGATTAGAAGGCTCCTGCTCTATCCCCTGAGCTACGGAGGCTGGGCACCCCTAGGATACCGCGGCGGGCACCTTCCACAGTGCCCACCGCGGACTCACGCGGTACTCAGTCGCGGTCGGCCGGGTCCTCAATTTGCTCGCTGTCGCCCGGGTCGTAGGTATAGGTGACGTGATACGTGCCGCCGACCTCGCGCCAGCTGGTGGCGTCGTAGTTGATCATCCCCTCGTTTCCAGCCTCAGACGCGAGGACGGTGAGCGAGTCGTCCCACGAGCCATCCGTGCTGATACGACGGTCGGTCTGCCCGTCGCTCGGGCCGCCGCTGTAGATCACGATGTATTCGTCGCCGTGGGCGAGTGTGGGCTTTGAGTCAGTCATGCCCTCATTGTTAGCACCACTGTGATGGCGAGTCACTGGGCGGCGATAGGATTTCCCAATGGCTAGCACCTCCGACCGACTCGTCTGGATCGACTGCGAGATGACAGGACTCGACCTCGAGAACGACGAACTCGTCGAGGTCGCCGTCGTCATCACCGACTACGACCTGAACCCGGTCGACCCGGGATTCTCGATCGTCATCAAGCCCGACCAGTCGGCGCTCGACAACATGGGCGATTTCGTGCGCAACATGCACGAGGAGTCGGGCCTCCTCGAGGAACTCCCCAACGGCGTGAGCCTCGCCGACGCTGAGTTCGCCGTGAACGAGTACATCCTGAAGCACGTGCCGGTGGCCGGCAAGGCTCCCCTCGCAGGCAACACGATCGGCACCGACCGCGCCTTCATCGCCAAATACATGCCCCGCGTCGACAGCCACCTGCACTACCGCAGCGTCGACGTGTCGTCGATCAAGGAACTCGCCCGCCGCTGGTTCCCCCGCGTGTACATCAACGCACCCGTCAAGAACGGCGGACACCGGGCCCTTGCCGACATCCTCGAGTCGATCCGCGAGCTCGAGTACTACCGCAAGGCCGTCTTCGTCTCCGACCCCGGGCCGACGACCGAGGAGCTGCAGGTCATCTCCTCCGGCGTGGTGGAAGATTTCGCCTCGCGTCTGTAATAGAATCTTCTAGTTGCCATCGCCGGGTCGAGAAATCGGCAGGCGAGAACACATGGTGGGCGTAGCTCAGTTGGTAGAGCGCTGGCTTGTGGTGCCGGATGTCGCGGGTTCGAGTCCCGTCGTTCACCCCACGGTGAGCCTCCCTGGAGGCCCAGGAAAGGCCCGGCATTGCCGGGCCTTTCCTGTTTCCGCCCCACGGGCGGCTCATCCCCATGTGACAGGCTGGAGTCATGACCCGCACGCTCGAGAGCACCGACACACGGCGCGAGGTCGCCTCTGACTCGCCGTGGCAGACGGTCGTCTGGAACGACCCGGTCAACCTCATGTCGTATGTCTCCTACGTCTTCCGCACCTATTTCGGATTCACGCCGGTCGAGGCCGAGCGGCTGATGCTGCTGGTGCACTTCGAAGGCAAGGCGGTCGTCGCATCCGGGAGTCGCGAGGAGATGGAGCGACACGTGGAGGCGATGCACGACTACGGTCTGTGGGCCACCCTGACGAAGGTCGACGCATGAGGCGCTTCGAGCCGCAGCCCGATGGTGCTGTCGTGGCGCAGATCGAGGAGGCCGAGGTGGCGCTCCTGAGCACCCTCGCCCGGCAGGCTGCCGACGTCGTCGCCGCGGCCGACTTCGACGACCCGGCGGTCGGGCGGATCCTTCCCGACGCGTACCCCGACGACCCCGAGGCCTCCGCCGAGTTCCGGCGCTTCACCCAGGCAGACCTCGCCGGCCGCAAGCTCGCGAATGCCGGCGTCATCCTCGAAGCGCTCGACGAGGTGCGGGAAGGCGAACTGCGCCTCCGACCCGAGCAGGTGCAGGCGTGGCTTCGCAGCCTCACCGACGTCAGGCTGATCCTCGCCACGCGGCTGGGCATCCAGGCGGAGGGCGACGAGGATCGCCCCGGCGTCGACCCCATGATGCGGGATGTCTACGACTGGTTGGGCTTCGTGCAGAACTCCCTCATCGAGGCGATCGATGCTTGAGCTGTCGGCGGAGGAGTTCGAACAACTCGTCATCGATGAGCTTGACCTGCTTCCCGACGAGATGGTGGACGGGCTCGACAACCTCATCTTCGTCACCGAGGACCGGCCGGAGGACGGCTCACTCGACCTGCTCGGCGTCTACGAAGGTGTCGCGATCACCGACCGCGGCCAATACGGTTTCGGCGAACTTCCCGACCGGATCGTGCTCTTCAGGGAACCGCTCCTGGCCGCCTGCGAAGACATGGACGAGCTCAAGGACCAGATCCACGTGACGCTCGTACACGAGATCGCGCACTACTACGGCATCGACGACGTGCAGCTGCACGAGCTCGGCTGGGGCTGACGCCGACTAGGGCCTTGGCCGATCCGCCCGCGGGGAGAGCAGCGAAGCCGGACGCAAGCTGTCGATGCCGAAGCGTCGGGTGACGCCATCGACCGTGCGCTCGGCGTCGCGCCATCCGTCATCCTGATCCCACAGGGTGAGCGCCGCTCCCCCGGCTTCGACGAGCTGCTCGGCGCGCACCCCGATGAGCCGGACGGGCGGATGCTCGCCCACCGAATCGAGCAGGGCACGCGCCTCAGTGAAGAGGGTGCGGGCGAGGTCGCTCGGCGTCGACAGCTTGCGCGAGCGGCTGATGGTCGTGAAGTCGGCGTAACGCAGCTTGAGTGCGACCGTGTTCGCCTCGAGGCCGTTCGCCCTCAGTCGGGCACCGACTCGCGTGCAGAGACGGAGCAGTTCGCGGCGCAGTTGCTCGCCATCCGTCACGTCGACCTCGAAAGTCATCTCGTGGCCGACGCTCTTCTCGACACGCTCGGTCGTGACACGCCGCGGGTCGATGCCGTTCGCGAGGTCGTGCAACTTGCTGCCGAGCGCCGTGCCCAGCGCGCGCTGCAGGCTCTCGCGTGGCGTAGCAGCGATGTCGCCGATCGTGTGGAGCGCGTGGCGCGTCAGCGCCTGTTCGGTCGCCTCGCCAACACCCCAGAGGGCCGAGACGGGAAGCGGGTGCAGGAACTCCAGTGTCTCCGCCGCCGGGATCACGAGAAGCCCGTCGGGCTTGGCCCGGCCCGACGCAAGCTTCGCGACGAACTTGGTGGATGCCGCCCCGACCGAGCAGGCCAGCCCCGTCTCATCGCGCACCCGCTGCCTGATGAGCGTCGCGACCTGCGCGGGACTGCCGAGCACCTTGCCGGCCCCGGAGACATCGAGGAATGCCTCGTCGATGCCGAGCCGCTCGACCGTGGGGGTCATGTCGTCGAAGATCGACATGACGAGGCGCGAATAGTGCCGGTACTTCTCGAAATGCGGCTCGAGCACGACCGCCGAGGGGCAGCGCCGCTTGGCCTGCGCGAGCGGCATGGCCGACCGCACGCCGAAGCGCCGTGCAGGATAGTTGGCTGCCGTGACGACCGAGCGCGGTGAGTCGCGGGCCACGACGACCGGCCGGTTGGCCAGGTGCGGATGGTCGAGCAGTTCGACCGAGGCGAAGAACGCGTCGAGGTCGACGTGCAGGATCGGCGAGGTCGAACTGTCGACGGATGCCGCGCTGACCTGCCGCGCGCTGCCATCCTGCTTACTCACCGCCTAAGGCTACGCGAGGCCACCGTCATCCGTTCAGCCGATGCGGGCGGCCAGCCACGCATAGGGATTGACGGAGCCCGAACCGCCCGGGTGGATCTCGAAGTGCAGGTGGGCACCAGCAGCGTTGCCCGTCGCGCCGACGCGACCGATGATCTGCCCAACCGTGACCGTGTCGCCGACGCGAAGGCCGAGCGAGCCGGCTTGGAGGTGCCCGTAGACGCTCGTCACGGGCACGCCATCGATCACATGGTCGATGTGCACGTTGACGCCCATGGCGTTGTCACCGGCAGCATTCGCCTTGCTCACGACGCCATTGGCCATGGCAGCGATGGGCGTGCCCGCGCCGGGGAAGATGTCGATGCCGTGGTGGAAGTTCGAGTAGCAGTTCGAGCACGAACGCGGGCCGTAGCCACTCGCGACGGCACTGCCCGGGGGCAGCGGGTACTGGAGCTTCGGCGGGGCGACCGCCGAATAGGAGTCGCGGGCGAGAGCCGCAAGTGGCGATGCCGCCGCGATCGTGAGCGACTGCGCCGGCGGCTCGGGCACCGACGCGATGAGCGCCTCGGAGCCGGTGTTCGTCGGGAGCACGAGGGCGATCGATGCGGCAGCGAGCAGCCCTCCCGTCAGGAGGCCAACGGGCGAGCGGAGCGCCTTGACCGTTCGGACGCCCCGCAGGCGGCGCAGGAGCGCGGGCGGCAGGCTCGGGGCCGGTGAGGCGGGGTCGGCGAGGTGGCGTGGAGGATGGGATTCAGTATCGAAGAGAGTCACGAGAGTGTTTCCGGGTGTGTTCCCGACAGGCGCCGGGCTGGGCAAGCCCACAACGCTAGACGCAGGAGCCTCCGAGCCGCCTGAGAGCCCCTCGCTGCCTCATCAGGGGTGCTGCAGCGGTTCCTGCGCCGCGTGCTCCGGCGGCTCGAGCTGGAACGTCGAGTGTTCAACGTCGAAATGGTCGGCGAGGCACGCGTCGAGCCGGATGAGGAGAGCGGATGCGCCGCCGCCCTTCAGCACCGCGTCGTCGACTACGACATGGGCCGAGAAGACGTTCTGCCCCGGCGTCACCGACCACACGTGCACGTCGTGCACATCGAGCACGCCGGGCGTCGCGAGCACGTGCTCTCGGATCAGCGTGACATCCGTGCCCCTCGGCACCTCCTGCCCCAGCACGGCGACGACATCGCGCAGGATGATGAAGACGCGCGGCAGGATGAGCGCGACGATCAGGAGCGAGGCGATCGCGTCCGCCGGCATGAATCCGGTGGCGAGGATCACGATCGAGGAAGCGATGACCGCGATCGAGCCGGCCAGGTCGCCCAGTACCTCGAGATAGGCGGCGCGCATATTGATGCTGGATGCGGCACCGCCCCGCAGCACGAGCAGCGCCGCGACATTCGCCAGGGCGCCGACGATCGCGACGACGAGCATGGGCAGCGCCTGCACCTGCCCAGACGGGGCGCCGAGTCGCGAGACCGCCTCGACCGCGACGGAGATCACGACCGCCGCGAGCAGGCCCGCGTTCACGAAGGCGGCGAACACCTCGATGCGGCGGTGGCCGAAGGTGCGACGCTCGCTCGGTGGGCGCGCAGCGATGACGGTCGCCACGAGCGCGATGACGAGCGCGATGAGGTCGGAGAGCATGTGGCCGGCGTCTGCGAGGAGCGCGAGCGAGCCGCTCAGCACGGCACCGATGACCTCGACCACGAGCACCGACGCGATGATGACGATCGCGATCACGAGGCGGCGGCGGTTCGCCGCTCCAGCCGCGTGGTCGTGGTGATCGTGATCGTGGAAGCCCATCGGCTCCACTCTATGGCCGCCTCAGGCCGGGCTCACGCCGACTTGCGAGAGGAGGATTTCTTGGCAGCGGCCTTGGTTGTTGCGGGCTTCTTGTCGTCGGATGCCTTCTTCGATGGCGCCTTCTTCCGCTCCGTGGCCTTCTTTGAGGAGGAGGGCTTCGCGGCGGATGACCCTGACGCGCTCTTTGGACTCGACCCTTTGGCCGAGGACTTCGCGGACGCCTTGCTTCCGGATGATCCGCCCCCGCGACTCTTCTCGACGCTGCGGCGGAGGGCCTCCATGAGGTCGAGCACCTCGCCACCGCCCTCGCCCTCCTCCGACTCGCCGAAGGTCGCATCCGTGTCGAGCGCGTCGCCCTGCTCCAGTTTCGCCTCAATGAGTTCGCGGAGCTGTTCCTGGTACTCGTCGGTGAACTGCGAAGGGTCGAAGTCGGCCTCGAAGGATTCGACGAGCGCGGCCGACATGTCGAGTTCCTTCTGCGAGATGCGCACCCGCTCGTCGAGGGCAGGGAAGCTCGCCTCGCGCACCTCGTCGTCCCAGAGGAGCGTCTGGATCATGAGCACGTCGCCGCGCACCCGCAGGGCCGCGAGCCGGGTCTTCTGCCGCAGCGCGAACTTCACGATCGCCGTGCGGTCGGTCTCCTCAAGGGTGCGGCGCAGCAGCGCGTAGGCCTTGGTCGACTTGGAGTCGGGTTCGAGGTAGTAGGCCCGCTCGAACATGATGGGGTCGATCTGCTCGCTCGGCACGAACTCTACGACGTCGATCTCCCGGCTGCGTTCGACGGGAAGCGCGTCGAAATCCTCCTTCGACAGCACGACGGTGCGTTCCCCGTCGTCGTACGCCTTGTCGATGTGGGCGTAGTCGACGACCTCGCCGCAGATCTCACAGCGCCGCTGGTAACGGATGCGTCCACCATCAGCGTCGTGCACCTGGTGCAGCGAGATGTCGTGGTCTTCCGTCGCGCTGTAGACCTTGACCGGCACATTGACGAGGCCAAACGCGATGGCACCCTTCCAAATGGCTCTCATGGCTCACATTGTGCGCTCCTTTCACAGGCATTCACAGGCTTCCCACGGAATCGGGAGCACTATGGGCGCATGGCCACGCGTGACCGAGGAGCAGATCAGGTCGTCGATATCGACGGCAAGCGGCTCAAGCTGACGAGTCTCGACAAGGTGCTGTATCCCGAGACGGGCACCACGAAGGCTGACGTGCTCGACTACTACTCGCGCATCGCGGAGGTCATGATCCCGCACGTCGCCAACCGCCCTGCGACACGCAAGCGCTGGGTGCACGGCGTCGGGACAGCGGATGCCCCTGGCCAGGTGTTCTTTCAGAAGAACCTCGACAGTTCCGCCCCCAAGTGGGTCGCACGTCGCGACATCCAGCACAGCGACCACGTCAACACCTATCCCCTCGTCAACGATCGCGCGACCCTCGCCTGGCTCGGGCAGATCGCCGCGCTCGAGATCCACGTGCCGCAGTGGCAGTTCGGGCGCACGGGCGTGCGCAAGAACCCCGACCGGCTCGTGCTGGACCTCGACCCCGGCGAGGGCGCTGGCCTCGAGGAGTGCGCGGAGGTCGCGAAACTCGCCCGCGCCATCCTGAGGGACATGGGACTCGATCCCCTGCCGGTGACGAGTGGCAGCAAGGGCATCCATCTCTACGCAGCCCTCGACGGGAAACAGGACTCCGACGCGGTCTCGGCCGTGGCACACGAACTCGCGAGGGTGCTCGAAGCCGACCATCCGGATCTCGTCGTGAGCGACATGAAGAAGGCCCTGCGCAAGGGCAAGGTGCTCGTCGACTGGAGCCAGAACAACGGCTCAAAGACGACCATCGCCCCCTATTCGCTGCGGGGTCGGCTGCGACCCATGGTCGCCGCGCCGCGCACGTGGCGAGAGCTCGCCCAACCGAGTCTGCGCCACCTCGACTACAAGGAGGTGCTCGATCGCGTGCGCCGACGCGGCGACCCGCTCGCCTCGCTCACAGAAGGTCACCTCGCCTCGCTCGAGCCGACACGCGAGCGCCTCGACAGCTTCGACGCGACACCTGAAACTGGCGAGCGGCTCGCGAAGTACCGCAGCATGCGCGACCCCGACAAGACGAGCGAGCCCATGGGTGGATCCGCCTCCCCCTCAGCAGATCGCCCCTCCTTCGTCATCCAGGAGCACCACGCGCGGCGCCTGCACTACGACTTCCGACTCGAGCATGAGGGCGTGCTCGTGAGTTGGGCGGTCCCCAAGGGTGTGCCCACCGACCCCGGCACGAACCATCTCGCCGTGCAGACGGAGGACCACCCGCTCGAGTACGGCGCCTTCGAGGGCTCGATTCCCGAGGGTGAGTACGGCGCGGGCGAAGTGACGATCTGGGACAGCGGCTGGTACGAACTCGAGAAGTGGCGCGATGGCAAGGAGGTCATCGCGACGCTCCACGGTGAGAAGCACGGCACGCACCGCTATGCCCTCATCCACACGGGCGGCAGGGACGGCCGGGAGGAGAACAACTGGCTCATCCATCTCATGGCACCAAAGGGGTCGCCGTCGACACGGTCGAAGAAGGCCGACGCGGCGGATGCGCGCGCCAAGACATCACGCGAGTCACCCCCAGCGCCTCCCTCCCCCATGCTCGCCTCCGCGAGCGACGACGGCGACAGGGTGCTCCTGCAGCAGGAACGCGACGACTGGGCGTTCGAGATGAAGTGGGACGGCATCCGGGCGATCGCCGTCGTCGACGACTCGGGGGTGCGCCTGACGAGTCGCAATGGCCGCGACCTCACGCGCAGCTATCCCGAGCTGGCGGAGCTCGCTGAGGCATCCGAGGCGTTTGCAATCCTCGACGGCGAGATCGTCGCGATCAATCGCGCGGGGAGACCCGACTTCGGGCGCCTGCAGGACCGGATGAACCTCACGAAGGCGAGTGACGTCGAGAAGGCGATGGCGCGCACCCCCGTGCACTTCATGGCCTTCGACGTGCTGTGGAGCGCAGGACGTTCACTGCTGAAGGAGCCGTATGACGAACGACGCGAGGTGCTCGTCGACACCGTCAACGAGACGGAGCGTGTCAAGGTTCCGCCGACGTTCGACGGCGACCTCGACGGTGCACTCGAGGCGAGCACGACGCTCGGACTGGAGGGGGTGCTGGCCAAGCGACGGGCATCGACCTACACCCCGGGCCGCCGCTCCAAGAGCTGGGTCAAGCTCAAGCACAATCGCATGCAGGAGGTCGTCATCGCGGGCTGGCGCCCGGGCTCTGGCTCCCGAGGGGGCCGCATCGGCTCCCTGCTGCTGGGACTACCGGATGCCGAGGGCACCCTGCGCTACATCGGCCGCGTCGGCACGGGCTTCAGCGAGAAGCAGCTCGACGAGCTCCAGAAGACCCTGCGGCGTCGCGAACGCAAGACGAACCCGCTCACCGACGTGCCGGCCGCAGACGCGCGCGACGCTGTCTGGGTGACGCCCGCGCTCGTCGGCGAGGTGGAGTTCACCGAGTGGACGCGCACCGGCCGTCTCCGGCATCCCGCGTGGCGGGGCCTCAGGGAGGACAAGACCGTTGAGGATGTGCGGCTCGAATCCTGAGCGCTCAGGCGATGCGCCGACGCGCGCTCTCGTAGGTCGCGAACTCTCCCACGATGGCACCGTTGCGGTCGGTCACCCGATAACCGGCACCCCATAGCTCTTCGATGAGCCCCATGAATTCCTTGCCGCGCTTTGCGACCCAGACCCCCTGGCCCATCTCCTTCCAGGTGATGGACTGTGCCTCGGTGAGTCGATCTCCGCCCACCGTCCGGAACGTGCTCTTCTCCGCCAACGACGTCATGCCACTCACCATCACCCTCAATGCATGCCGAACTCAACAGCCCCGCAGGGCCGGTGAGAACCTCCGGCAGTCGCGACCCGATTCGCGACGTTGCCGTCAACGTACCCCCGACTGGGGGACACATCAACAGGGAAACCGCTGGGGGCCGCGAAGTTCACGCAAGCGTAACCTCGCCGCCATGAGCGAGAACACCACGAACCCAGGCCAGACGTCATCGCAGAACGGCTCGAATGAGGATCCCCGCTCTGCCTACCGCGAAGAGGGGTTCCCGGAGCAGGATCTCTCCCAGCCGGGCACCACTGACGAGACGATGCCCACTCCCGACCACGGGGAGGACAGCTATGTCGGCACGGGACGCCTCGAGGGGCGCAGGGCACTCATCACGGGTGGCGATTCCGGCATCGGCCGCGCGGTCGCGATCGCCTTCGCCCGCGAGGGGGCGGATGTCGCGATCACCTACCTGGAGGAAGAGACGGAGGATGCCGAGTCGACGGCGGAGTTGATTCGTTCGGCGGGGCGTCGCGCGCTGCTCCTCCCCGGTGACCTGCGCGATGAGCAGCACAGCACCTCGGTCGTCGAGCGCACGATCGGCGAGTTCGGCGGGCTCGACACACTTGTGCTCAACGCGGGCTACCAGAAGAACCGTGAATCGCTTGCAGAGCTGCCCACCGAGGAGTTCCGCCGCGTGTTCGAGACCAACCTCTACTCGATGCTCTGGATCGCACGCACGGCGCTGCCGTCGCTCAGCGCTGGTTCGACCATCACGGTGACCTCGTCCATCCAGGCATTCAACCCCTCGCCCGAACTGATCGACTATGCGATGACGAAGGCGGCGCAGGTGGCCTTCGTCAAGGCCCTCGCCCAGGAGGTGGGCGAGAAGGGCATCCGTGTCAACGCGGTTGCGCCGGGCCCAATCTGGACGCCCCTGATCCCGGCCACGGGATGGCCGAGCAAGCTTCCCGAGTTCGGGCAGGACACTCCCCTGGGTCGGGCCGGCCAGCCTGCCGAGCTGGCACCCGCCTATGTGTACCTCGCGTCGGAGGACGCGAGCTACGTGTCGGGCGCCGTGCTGCCGGTGACGGGCGGCAAGGGGCTCTGAGCGCAGCAGGTAGCGTGGGAGGGTGAGTCCCTCCCCCGCTGCCCCTGACATCCGTGCGTCGATCGAGTCGGCGGCACACGCGGCCGGACACACGCTCGACGAGCACCAGCTGCAGGCGGTGCACGCGCTCGCTGAGTTCGGCGCTGCGCTCGGCGAGACGTCGGATGCCCCGGGCCGCGGCCTCTACCTGTGGGGCACCGTCGGACGGGGCAAGACCTGGCTCGCGGACGCCTTCGTCTCGGCGCTGCCGCCGAAGGGCATCCGGCGACTGCACTTCCACTCCTTCTATCGGCAACTGCACGCCAACCTCTACCGGGATGGCCGCCCGCGTGCGGGAGCGATCGACGAGGCGATCGACACGCTGCTCGACCACGTGAACCTGCTGTACTTCGACGAGTTCCACCTGCACGACGCCGGCGACGCGACGCTCGCGCTGAGGGTGCTGCGGCGCATCGCCGAGCGCGGCATTCCGCTGCTCGCCACCTCGAACTACCCGCCGAGCGGACTGCTTCCCGACCCGCTTTTCCACCACCTCTTCGAGCCGGGCATCCGCCTCATCGAGTCGACGATGCAGGTCGTCACACTCGACGGCACGACCGACTACCGCCGTCGCGAACGGCCGGAGGAGCGCCGTCAGGGTTTCGCTCGCGGCAGCTGGGAGCCATACGGCCTGCGGGCAGAGCCGACGGCTGGAGAGGCCCACGAACTCCGCAGCAGCGGCAAGGGCGTGACAGCACGACGAGCGGATGATTCGGAGCTCTGGATCACCTTCGCCGAGCTGTGCGAGCGCCCGACCTCCCCCAGCGACTACTTGGAGTGGGCCGAGCGTTGGTCGACGTGGGTCGTGGAGGGCGTGCCCCGGCTCACGACGTGCTCGCCACAGGCGCGCCAGCGCTTCCTCAACCTCGTCGACGTGCTCAACGACCGCGGCGTCGCCGCGAGCTTCCTGAGCGAGCTGTCGCCCGAGGAGGTGCTCGAGGGCACCCCCGTGCCGACCGAACGTGGCGCGGTTGCCGACCGCGAGGAACTCGGCCTCGGCGTCGACGGCCTGCCCATCGACGTCGCGCGGACCGCCAGCAGGCTGGCCTTGCTGCGCCGCCCCGTGGCATCCTCTGCCGGCATGCGTGACTAGGCTGTCGGAGTGAACGAGCACTCCTCCCCTTCGAATCCCCCGCGCCCCTGGCTCGCGAACTACGCACCGGGAGTGCCGCACGAACTCGAGCTCCCGAAGGGCAGCCTGCTCGACATCGTCGAGAACTCCGTGCGCGAGTTCCCGGATGCACCCGCCCTCGAGTTCTTCGGCTCGACGACGAGCTACGCCCAACTGGGCGAGCAGATCGACCGGGCCGCTGAAGGGCTTCGTGCCCTCGGCGTGACGGCGGGCGATCCGGTCGCACTCGTGCTGCCGAACTGCCCGCAGCACATCGCCGCGTTCTATGCCGTGCTGCGACTCGGAGCGATCGTCGTCGAGCACAATCCGCTCTACACCGCGCGAGAGCTGCGTCACCAGTTCGAGGACCACCGCGCCAAGGTCGTGATCGCCTGGGACAAGGTCGTCGAGCACATCCAGGCGTTCCCCGCCGATGTCGCGGTGGATGCCATCGTCTCGGTCGACGTGACGCGCGCCATGCCTGCGCTCACCCGGGCGGCGCTCCGTCTGCCGGTGCCGCGCCTGCGCGAGACCCGCGCCTCGCTCACGACGGCCGTCTCAGGCACGACGCCATGGCACGAGCTGTTGACCTCGGACCGCATCAGTGGCGACGTGCCGAAGCCGACGATCGACGACGTCGCGGTCATCCAGTACACGAGCGGCACGACCGGGCACCCCAAGGGCGCCACGCTCACGCACCTCAACCTCGCGGCCAATGCCGCGCAGGCCCGCGCCTGGGTGCCCTCCGTGCCGCGCGGTGAGGGCTGCGTGTTCTACGCGGTGCTGCCCATGTTCCACGCCTACGGGCTCACGCTCTGCCTCACCTTCGCCATGAGCATGGGCGCACGCCTCGTGCTCTTCCCGAAGTTCGACCCCAACCTCGTGCTCAAGGTCATGCGCAAGCGCCCCGCCACCGTACTCCCTGCCGTACCGCCCATCTACGAGCGACTCCTCACGGCCGCGAAGGAGCAGGGCGTCTTCCTCGAGGGGGTGCAGGTGAGCATCTCGGGAGCCATGCCCCTCTCGACCGCCCTCGTCGAACCGTGGGAGGAGGCAACGGGCGGCTACCTGAACGAGGGCTACGGCCTCTCGGAGTGCTCCCCCGTGCTCATGGCGAACCCGGTCTCGGAAGCACGCCGCGCCGGCACGGTCGGCCTCCCCCTGCCCGACACGGAGGCGAAGGTCATCGACCCCGACGATCCCTCCGTCGAGCTTCCCCTCGGGGAGCCGGGTGAACTCGTCGTGCGCGGCCCGCAGGTCATGAGCGGCTACTGGAAGAAGCCGGAGGAGACGGCCGCCGTCTTCGTGCCCGACCCCGACGGCGGCGCGCCCTGGTTCCGCACGGGCGACATCGTGACGATCGACACGGGCGGCTTCGTCACGATCGTCGACCGCATCAAGGAACTCATCATCACCGGCGGCTTCAACGTGTCGCCGAGCGAGGTCGAGGAAGCCGTCAAGACCCACCAGGACATCGTGGACGCGGCCGTCGTCGGCATCCCGAACGAACGCAACGGCGAGGAGGTCGTGGCCGCCGTCGTGCTGCGCCCCGGTGCCACCTTCGACGCCGAAGCCGTGCGCACGCACGTGCGTCCGCTGCTCACGCCCTACAAGGTGCCGAGGCGCGTGATCGAGGTCGACGAACTGCCGAAATCCCTCATCGGCAAGACTCTTCGGCGAGTGGTGCGCGATAGCCTGCTCTGATGAGCGACGACGCCCGATACATTCTCGCGATCGACCAGGGCACGACGAGTTCTCGAGCCATCGTCTTCGACCGCTCCGGGGCCGTCGTCAGTGTCGGACAGAAGGAGCACCGGCAAATACTGCCGCGAGCGGGATGGGTCGAGCACGACGCATCCGAGATCTGGAACGGCGTGCGCGAGGTCGTCGGCCAAGCGCTTTCTCGGGCCGATATCACCCGCCACTCGATCCATGCGGTCGGCATCACGAACCAGCGCGAGACAACGGTCGTCTGGGATGCCAAGACGGGTCGACCGATCACGAACGCGATCGTCTGGCAGGACACCCGCACCCAGGGCATTGTCGAGCGACTCGCGGCTGACGGGGGCCTCGACCGCTTCAGGGAGGCGACGGGCCTGCCGCTCAGCACCTACTTCTCGGCGACGAAGATCGCCTGGATCCTGGAGAACGTCGAGGGCGCGCGCGAACGGGCCGAGCGCGGCGAGCTGCTCTTCGGCACGACCGACACATGGGTGCTCTGGAACCTCACGGGCGGCGTACGCGGCGGAGTCCATGCGACGGATGTCACCAATGCGAGCCGCACGCTGCTGCTCGACCTTCGCACGCTCGAGTGGCGGCCCGACATCCTCGACGCCTTCGGCATCCCCGCCTCGATGCTGCCCGAGGTGCGCAGCTCTAGCGAGGTGTACGGCACGGCGGGGCCGTCGAGCCTACTGCGCGAGACGCCGATCGCGGGCATCCTCGGCGACCAGCAGGCGGCGACGTTCGGCCAGGCCGCCTTCGACGCGGGTGAGGCCAAGAACACCTACGGCACGGGCAACTTCCTGATCGTCGGAACGGGAACGGAACCCGTCATGAGTGGCAACGGCCTGCTCACGACGATCGCGTACAAGCTGGGCGACGGCGAGCCCCACTATGCGCTCGAGGGGTCCATCGCCGTGACGGGCTCCCTCGTGCAGTGGCTTCGTGACAACCTCGGCATCATCTCGAAGGCCGAGGAGGTCGAGTCGCTCGCGCTGAGTGTCGACGACAACGGCGGGGCGTACTTCGTGCCGGCCTTCTCCGGTCTTTTCGCTCCCCACTGGCGACCGGATGCCCGTGGTGCCCTCGTGGGCCTGACCCGCTTCGTCAACAAGGGGCACATCGCCCGTGCCGCACTCGAGTCGATCGCGTTCCAGACCCGCGAGGTGCTCGACGCCGCGACGGCAGACACCGGCACGCGACTCGAGGAGTTGAAGGTGGATGGCGGGGCAACCGGCAACGACACGCTCCTGCAGTTCCAGGCCGACGTCCTCGGCCTCCCCGTCGTGCGGCCGGAGGTGGGCGAGACGACGGCGCTCGGCGCCGCCTATGCCGCTGGCCTCGCGACAGGATTCTGGAGCGACCTCGACGAGCTGCGGGCGAACTGGCGCGAGGGAAAGCGCTGGGAGCCGACGATGGAGGCGGCCGAGCGAGACAGGCTCAACCGCAGCTGGGACAAGGCCGTGCTGCGCACCCTCGACTGGGTGGACGAGGACGTGAAGTGAGACCGGCGCTCAGCCGATCACTCCGCTAATCCGATACGGCTAGCGGTCAGCGCGCTTCAGCACGTGGGCGGGGATCGCAACCGCCAGGGAAACGGCGAGGATTCCGCCGAGGAACGACACGAGCTCGAGGCCCTCGATCTCCGGCGCGTACCCCATGAGGACCAGGCCACCGGCGAAGATGACGAAAGACAGCACGAAGGCGACGATGTTCATGCCTCGACTCTACCGCGCCGAGCGCCCCAGAGGCGTCACGGCTCCTACGCTATTCGGCCGTCACGAAATCGATGAGTTCCTCGACCCGGCCGAGCAGCACGGGCTCAAGGTCTGCATAGTTGCGCACGGTGCCCAGGATGCGCTGCCAGGCGCGGGCGATATCGGCCTGTTCCTCGTGCGGCCAGCCGAGGGCCTCGCAGATGCCGTGCTTCCATTCGATGCCCCGAGGGATGATGGGCCACGCGTCGAGGCCAAGGCGGGCCGGCTTGACCGACTGCCAGATATCGATGAAGGGATGCCCCACCACGAGCACGTTCTTGCCGTGCGGTCCGCGCTGCACCGCGTCGGCGATGCGCTGCTCCTTCGACCCCGGCACGAGGTGGTCGACCAGCACGCCAACGCGCCGCTCCGCCGTCGGCCGGAAGTCGCGGATGATCGACTCCAGGTCATCGACACCCTCGAGGTACTCGACCACGACGCCCTCGACGCGCAGGTCGTGGCCCCACACCTTCTCGACGAGTTCCGCATCGTGGCGACCCTCGACGAAGATGCGGCTCGCACGCGCGACGCGGGCCGTGTGGTCGGTCACGGCCACCGAGCCTGAGGCGGAACGCAGCATCCCGCTCGGCGCCGTGCGGGCGGGTGCCGTGAGCACGACGGGTTTGCCCTCGAGCAGGAATCCCGGGCCGAGCGGAAACAGTCGCACGGCCCCCTTGAAGTCCTCCAGCTGCACGTGTCGGCCATCGATCCCGACGACAGCGCCGCAGTATCCGGTGTCTGCCCACTCGATCACGAGGTCGTCGACCGCCTCGACCTGCGGCGGCGGGGTTGGCCTTCTGCGTCGCGAGAAGTCAGCGAGCACGTCGGAGCTGTAGCGGTCGGGGCCGAAGAGGTCGTCACTCACCCAGAGAGGCTATCCCCTTGCTCCGCGATCGCTGTGAATAGGCACAGCCCTCAGCCAGGTCTGACTAACGTCCGAAGCCGGGAGCCACTCCCCATCCCAAGGCTCACCACTATCGAAGGAGCAGGATATGGCACAGGTAATCGAGACCATCGACGTGGACGTGCCCGTCAACACCGCGTACAACCAGTGGACGCAGTTCGAGTCGTTCCCCCACTTCATGAGCATGGTGAAGAAGATCACCCAGACGACCGACGAGGTCACCCACTGGGAGGTCGTGATCGGCGGTCAGGAGCGCGAGTTCGACGCGAAGATCACGGAGCAGATTCCCGACGAGCGCATCGCCTGGAACAGCATCGGCGGCGACGACAACCACGCCGGCGTCGTCACCTTCCACAAGCTCACCGATACCTCGACGCGTGTCACAGTGCAGCTCGACTGGGAGCCCCAGGGCCTCGTCGAGAAGGCTGGAGAGGTGCTCGGGTTCGACGACCGCTCGATCAAGGCCGACATGAAGAACTTCAAGGAGTTCATCGAGGGCCGTGGCCGCGAGACCGGCGCCTGGCGCGGCGAGGTCGACAACTGACGACAGGCCTCAGAAGAGGGTTGGCTGCGCCATTGCCCGAGCGGCGAGGCCCGGCGGCAACTCCTCTGAGATGAGCGACGGCGGGCTCACTGCCGTCGCGCCGACACGGGCGAGTTCCTTCGGGAGCTCGCCCGTTCGTCGTGTCGGCACGCTCTCGCCTTCGAGCGCGCTCGACATCACGCCGCCCGTGGCGGGATCCTCGAGCCCCCGCTGCAGGCCGTGCGCCCTGATCAGCGGATGGATCTTGGCTGCGAGCCACTTGCGGTACTCCTTGGGCGCGTAGGTGCCCCGCGAGTACATCGAGCGGTATCGCCCCAACAGCTCGGGATGCTCCCGCTCCAGCCACGCGAAGTACCATTCCTTGACGCCCGGCTTCAGATGCAGCGCAGAGTAGGTGACCGAGGTGGCCCCTGCCTCACGGATGCGACGGAGCGCCTCATCGAGGTGCGCGCGTGTGTCGGTGAGGAACGGCAGGATCGGCATCATGAAGACCGTGCAGCCGAATCCGGCCTCCCGCGCCGCGGTCACGGTCGCGAGCCGTGCAGCAGCCGTGGGCGTGCCCGGCTCGACCGACTGCTGCAGTTCGTCGTCGTAGATTGCGATCGACATCGCGAGGTCGACCGGCACGTGCTGCCGCGCCTCAGACAGGAGCGGGAGATCGCGACGCAGCAGCGTGCCCTTCGTGAGCACCGAGATGGGGGTGCCGGATGCGGCGAGCGCCGAGATGATCCCCGGCATGAGCCGGTACCGGCCCTCAGCCCGCTGGTAGGGGTCGGTGTTCGTGCCGAGGGCGACCGGATGCCTTCCCCACGACGGCTTCGAGAGTTCCTTCGTGAGCACCTCGCCCACGTTGACCTTCACGATGATCTGCGTATCGAAGTCCCGGCCCGCGTCGAGGTCGAGGTAGTTGTGGGTGGGCCGGGCGAAGCAGTAGGTGCACTGGTGCAGGCATCCGCGCATGGGGTTGATCGTCCACCCGAAGGGCATCTTGCTCTGGCCTGGCACCCGGTTAAGGGCGGACTTGGCGAGCACCTCGTAGAAGGTGATGCCGTCGAACTCGGGCGTGCGGGTCGTGCGCACCAGGTTGTTCAGGCGGGCAAGGCCTGGCAGGGCATCCGCCTGTTCCTCGTTGATCTCCTGGCCGCTCCAGCGCATGCGCCCATTAGAACATATGTTCGAATCATGCGCCACCACCCAGCCGGCGTGTAGGCAGAGAGGTGAGGATGGGCGTATGAGCGACGCGACCGTGATCCCCAACGAGCAGGCCCACCACTATGACCTCACCCTCGACGGCAAGGTCATCGGCCATATCAATTACCGCGACGACGGCGACCGTCGCGTGATCCTCCACACGAAGGTCGACGACGACCAGACGGGCCAGGGCTATGGCACGAAGTTGATCGTGGCTGCGCTCGACGACATCCGGGCACAGGGCAAGCGGGCCGTGACCCTGTGCCCCATGGCGGCGGCGTATGTGGCGAAGCACGACGACTACCGCGACATCGTCGATCCGCCCCACGTCCTGGACAGTTGAGCCTCAGAGCGATATAGCTCTCAGCTGAAGTGCAGGAAGCCTGTGAAGGCGAGTTCCCGTACGCCCGGGAGCACCTCTGCGAGCAGGCTGTCGGCGTCGACCTCCAGGAGCTGCGCGATCGCAGCCGTGATGGCTCGGATGCTCAACTCTCCATCGCACGCCCCCACCACGGCCGCGAGCGCCGTATCGACCTGGCGCGTCCTGCCGAAGCCTCCCCCCTGTCGCAGGGTCATGACGGTGGGATGCTCGTCGCCCGGCCAGTAGTGCCGCTCCTCGGTGACGTCGCCCGCGAGCGTGAGCCGGGCATCCGCGAGCCGCTCGTCGCCCAGCGCGGTGAGGATGTCATGCGTGCGAAGTGAGGTGGCGATCGCCTCCCCCAGCGCCGTCGAGCCGAGCGGGCCGTGCAGGCGCTCGAGCCTGCGGAGCGTCGGAGCGCCCTCGCGCGGCCGGCGCAGGGTGAGATAGCCGAAACCGACGCGGTCGACGCCGCGCTCCGCGAAGTCGTCGAGCCATGCCGAGTACAGGCGGTCGAAGTCGTTCGTGCCGGGTTGCGTGCCACCGTCGCGGATCCACGTCTCTGCGTACTCCTCCACCGACTGCACCTCGCGCTCCACGACCCAGGCGTCGAGCCCCGATTCATCGATCCAACGGCCGACGCGGTCGAGCCCGTCTTCACCGGCCCGGTACTCCCAGTTGCCGAGCAGTTGGGCGATCCCGCCCGGCTCCAGGTGCTCGCCGACGCCGCGCACGACCCCCGCGACGAGGTCGTCGCCGACCATGCCGCCGTCGCGGTACTCGTAGCTCGGCACGCCCTCCATGCGAGGGGTGATCACAAAGGGCGGATTGGAGACGACGAGGTCGAAGCGTTCGCCCGCGACGGGCTCGAAGAGGCTTCCCTCCCGCAACTCCACCGTCTCGATCCCCGCAAGGCGGCTATTGAGGCGTGCGAGCTCGAGCGCACGGCTCGAGATATCGGTGGCGACGACGCGGTCGGCGTGCCGGGCTGCATGGAGCGCCTGGATGCCGCACCCCGTGCCGAGGTCGAGCACGGAGCCGACCCGGTCGCGCACCGTGAGGCCGCTGAGCGTGCGCGACGCTCCCCCGACACCGAGCACATGGCCCTCCGGGATCGCGCGGCCGAGCGCCAGCTCGCCGAGGTCACTCGCGAGCACGAAGCTGCCTGCACCGTGTGCGTCGATGAAGTCATAGGGGCGCACGTCCAGGCGCGGCTTGACCTCATCGCCGACGCGGGCGACGAGCCCGAGCCGTTCCGCGCCCGCCGTGCCCAGCATGGGCAGCGCGGCGTCGAGCCGCTCGACACTCATCGGAAGGCCGAGCACGAAGAGCCTTGCGAGGGTGCCTGCGCTCGATTCGTCACTGTCGAGCGCGCGAAGGGCGGGCACGCGCTGCCCGCGGAACAACGCGGCATCCGCTTCGGGCCCCCACAGCGCCGTGAGGGTGTCAACCGTGAATCGAGCGGACGCGAGGTCGGAACGCAGCGCCTCGATGAGCCGGGCGTCGCCCTCCTCAGTTGCCACGGGGTCCCGCGGCGTGCTTCTCGAGCAGCTCGACCATGTCACTGATGCCGAACTGGCGCGCGATCTCCAGTGCCGTGTGGTTGCCGACGTCAGGGTCTGCCCCGGCGTCGAGCAGCGCCTGGGCGATCTGCGCGTTGTTCCGGAACACGGCGCACGCCATGGCCGTCTGCCCCATGTCATTGACCCGATCGGTGTCGGCGCCGCGCTCCAGCAGGGCCAATACGGTCTCCGGATGCTGGTGGTAGGCCGCGAGGATCAGCAGCGAGTCGCCCTTGGCGTTCGTCAGATTGACGGGCACTCCCCCGTCGATGAGCGCTGCAAGCTCCTGCGTGCTGCCGGAGCGGGCCATTCCGAAGATCGACTCGATGAGCTCGAGTTCCTCGGCGGTGAAGCTGGGCGTGCCCGCACTGTCGTCCACGTGTCTCCTTCTGGTCGTCCTTCCACGGTACTCGCGCTCGGTGATGTCGGCTGCACGCAATAGCCTGTCGTCGTGGTCGCACACAACGACAAGCCCGTGCTCTATCCGCACACCGCCGAGGAATGGGAGGCGTGGCTCGACGAGCATGAATCCTCCCACCCGGGGGTGCGCCTGCAGTTGCGCAAGAAGGCTTCCACCAAGCCCGGCATCCGCTACCCGGAGGCGCTCGATGTCGCCCTCTGCTTCGGCTGGATCGACGGCCAGCTCAACTCCCTCGACAGCGACTTCGTGTTGCAGTCCTTCACGCCCCGCAGGCCCAAGAGCGTGTGGTCGCAGCGCAACCGCGATTACATCGAGCGACTCACGGCGGCGGGACGGATGCGCCCGGCCGGCATCGCCGCCGTCGAGGCCGCGAAGGCGGACGGCCGCTGGGATGCTGCCTATCGCGTCGCGACGGCGGAGACACCCGCAGACCTCCGGGCCGCGCTCGATGCCTCGCCCGTGGCATCCGCTGCCTTCGACGCGCTGAGCTCGCAGAACCGCTTCGCGATCATCTTCCGCACGAACGATGCGAAGCGCCCCGAGACGCGCGTGCGCCGGATCGCACGCTTCGTGGAGATGCTCGAGCGCGGCGAGACCCTCTACTGAGCAGGCCGTCACCCGGAAGCCAGCACTCGCCGAAGGATGACCCGCTCGCCGAGCGTCCAGCTCGTGCTGACCGCAAGGTAGAGCGCCGCGGCGAGCGGCACGACCGCCGCGACGACCACGGTCGCGAAGGCCAGCCAGCTGAGCGGCCCGTCGGGTGCGAGGGCGCCCGGGATGTCGCCGACCACGGGCGCGGAGGCCGCGAAGCGGATGGCGACGAGGCGCGAGAGGAAGGCGACGACAGCGATGACGCCCATCACGAGCGCGTGGGCCAGGAAGCCCGCGCCGCTGGAGACCGCCGCGACGAGGGAATCGCCAAGGGCGGTGCCAAGGAAGGAATCATCGAGCAGCACATTGGCGTGACCGTTGATGACGGCGAAGGCGAAGAGCGCGTAGACGGTCGAGAGCACTGGCGCCTGCAGCAGCAGGGGAAGGCATCCGGCGAGGGGCGAGGCCTTCTCCTCCGCATAGAGCGCCATCGTCTTGCGCTGCAACAGCTCGGGGTTCTTGGAGAAGCGTCGTCGCAGCTCCGCGAGCTTCGGCGCGAGACGACGCCGGGTGTACTCGGCGCGCACCTGGGACACGCCGACGGGGATGAGGAGGGCGCGCACGATGACGGTGATGAGCACGACCGCCAAGGCTGCCGACATTGCCCCGGCGATGGGGTTCAGCAGTTCTGCGAAGGCGAGCACGACCGAGTAGGCGGCGTCGAGCACGGTGGAGAAAGGGGCGAGAGAGGTGAAGTCCATGAGGGTTTCCGTTCAGCATCGAAGAAGGGACGCCGGATGGGGCGTCAAGGGGCACGCAGGCGTGCAGGCCGCGCGCGAGGGTCGCGTCGCGGCACGCGCAACGGCAGGGATGGATGTCCCGCGGGGCTACGCGGAGAGGAGCGCTCCGGGGGCGCGACTGCGCGGACGACCATCGGTCGTCGGATGCTGCGGCTCGGGTGAACGGTCGAGCGCCTGACGGTGGGCCCGTGCGCGGCGGCCGATGCCGGGAACCGTGGCCTCCGCGCTCGGGCGTGAGGCCAAGCGACGCGCGACGTAGCCGAGCACAAGCGTCGTCGTGATCGCCAGGACGACCGTCATGGGCTCGCTCGGCACGGCGGCGAAGGCGAGGAAGACGAAGGTCATGGTCGCGACGAGTCGCTGCATGACGGCCGATTCCACTGTTGCCTCCGCGTGATCTGGTGACTCGAGGCTAGCGCACGCAGCCGCGCCCGCGGCAGGGGTCAACGGGGTGCCGCAAGCGGTATGTCTCCTGCAGATCGCGACTGCCTAGACTGCTACGCATGCGAGCAACGATGATCCATGGCGAGCGCGATGTGCGCCTCGAAGAGGTACCGGAACCCACCATCCTGACCCCTCGTGACGCGATCGTGCGCGTCGTCGCCGCCTGCGTGTGCGGCTCCGACCTGTGGTCGTACCGCGGCGTGGAGAAGGTGCGGGAGCCACGGCCGATCGGCCACGAGTTCATCGGTGTCGTGGAGGACACGGGCACCGAGGTCTCGCACATCGCCGTCGGAGACTTCGTGATCGCGCCGTTCTACCACTGCGACAACACCTGCGTGAACTGCCGCAACGGCGTCACGACCTCATGCCAGCACGGCGGCTGGTGGGGCGCCCCCGATCGCGAGGGTCATCTCGCCAGCGGAGCCCAGGGCGAGCGCGTCAGGGTGCCGAACGCCGACGGCACGCTCGTCGTCACCCCGCGGCATCCCGATGAGGACCTGATCCCGAGCGTGTTGACCCTCGCCGACGTCATGGGCACCGGCCACCACGCGGCAGTCTCGGCCGGCGTCAGCCCCGGTAAGACGGTCGTGGTCGTCGGCGACGGGGCCGTCGGGCTCTGCGCCGTGCTCGCCGCGAAGCGACTCGGCGCGAGCCGAATTGTCGCGATGTCGCGCCACGAAGACCGCCAAGAGATCGCCCGCGAGTTCGGCGCGACCGACATCGTGGCGGAGCGTGGCGACGAGGGGGTCGCTCGCATCCGCGAGCTCTTCGATGGGGTCGGCGCCGACTGCGTGCTCGAGTGTGTCGGCACCAAGGAGTCGATGGACCAGGCGATCCGCTCCGCGCGGCCCGGCGGCATGGTGGGCTACGTCGGCGTGCCCGCTGGTGGCCCCGAGTTGCCCGTGCGGCGTCTCTTTCAGAGCAACGTCGGCGTGCGCGGCGGAGTCGCCCCCGTGCGCGGTTACATCGAGGAGCTCATGCAGGAGGTGTTCGCGGGCACCATCAACCCGGGCCGCGTCTTCGACCTGCAGCTTCCCCTCGAGGAGGTAGCGGAGGCCTACGCGGCGATGGACGAACGCCGGGCCACGAAGGTGCTGCTCCGCCCCTGACCCCGAGCGCGCGTCAGCCGCGAAGCACCGTGATGGAGCCGTTCGAGGTGCGCAGATCGAAGCGGATGTCGGCATCCGGGTCGCTGCCCAGGTCGTTCGAGGTGCCGCCATTGCTGGTCTCGATGTCGATGCGGTAGTCGCCCCTGGGTGCGGTGAGGGTGATGGATCCGTTCGAGGTGTGCGCCGTGACATCCGCCGTTCCGTCGGTCTCGAGCTCGATGGAGCCGTTGGACGACTCGGCCTCGACCGTACCGTCGCTGAGCGCGCGCCCTTCGATGCGCCCGTTGCTCGTCTTGGCGTGGACCTCGCCCACGATGTCGTCGAGCGTGATGCGGCCATTGGATGTCTTCACGTCGATATCGCCGAGGTTGCTCACGTCGATCGCACCGTTGCTGGTGGCACCGCTGACGGGGATGCGCGAGGGCACCTCGACCGTGTAGCTGACCGAGCACTGCGGGCCGCAGTCCTCGAGGACGAGCACGCCTTCCCTGACCCGGTGCGAGTCTTCGTCGGGCAGGTCGAAGCGATACCGCAGTTCGCGGTACACCGTCACCGCGTCGAGGTCGTCGACTCCGAGGATCGTCACGCTGCCGGAGTCGCCATCGAACTCGACCGCGGTGATCTTCTCGTCGATCGCGATGGTCTCGTCGAAGGTCTTCTGCGGCAGGAGTACGCATCCGCTGAGGGTGACGAGGGAGGCCGCGACGAGGGAAGCGGCGGCGGCGATGCGGGCGGGGCGGTGCATGGTGACTCCTTCGGGTGCTGGTGCCGGTGGGCGCGACTCGAGCGTAGGGCGCAGCACGGCAACGCCGATATCGGGGTCTCCCCCGATTCTGGCCTCAGGGTCGCGCTACGCGTCGTCGCTCGAGTGCAGCGTCCTGCGCACACTCAACAGTTCGAACTCCGGATGCTCGGCCACGACGTCTTCCGCACGGTCGAGCACCTCGCGCGCGCGTGCGGCGCTCGACGACACCGCCGCGGCACCCACGAGGGCCCGGCGATGCAGGTCGAGATACCCCACCTCGGCGACGCTGATGTCGAAGCGGCGCAGTTCCGCCACGAGGGGGCGCACGATCGACCGCTTCTGTTTGAGGGACCGCACGTCTCCCAGCAGGATGTCGAACTCGGCCGCCGCGATCCACATGCCGACCACGCTACGCGCCGACGTAAGGTTCTTGCTATGCACGCCTACCTCGCCTCCCAGGTGCACGATGCCGAGGCTCCCTTCCTCGCCGCCGGAGTCCCGCTCATGGCGCGGGCCGCCGCCGCGCTCGCCGAGGAAGTGGCGAGGCTGTTGCCGCAGCAGGGAAGCGTCCTGTTGCTCGTCGGCGCCGGCAACAACGGCGGCGACGCGCTCCTGGCGGGCGCCGAACTGGCCCGCACGGGCCACCGAGTGCACATCCTGCCCACCTCGACGCGGCTCCACGAGGAGGGCCTGAGCGCGGCCGTCGGCGCAGGGGCGACGGTCGAAGACGCGGATGCTTCGGCTCGCCTCGCCCGCTCCTGCGACGTGCTCGTCGACGGGATCGTGGGCACCGGTTCCGCGGGAGACCCCGCCCTGCGCGGGGCCGCCCGCGCCATCGTGGAGTCGGTGTTGCCGGTCATACGCGAGCCGAAGCATCCGCTCGTCGTCGCCGTCGACCTGCCGAGCGGCGTCGACCCCGACGACGGCACTGTGCCAGCACCCGCCGTGCTGCCCGCCGACCTCACGGTCACCTTCGGCGCCATGAAGGTCGGGCTGCTGCGGCCACCGGCGCGCGCGTATGCGGGCCGCATCGTCGTGGTCGATATCGGCATCGGCGCGGAGCTCGCGAAGATGGAGCCCGCGGCGCACTACGAGCTCGCGGAGGCGGAGACGGCATGACAAGACTTCTCCTGATCGCCGATACGCACGTGCCGAAACGCGCTTTGCGCATCCCCGAGCAGGTATGGCGCGCGGTGGATGGCGCTGACGTCGTGATCCACGCGGGCGACTGGGTCGAGGCATCCGTGCTCGACGAGCTGGAGGCGCGCGCGACGCGCCTGATCGGGGTGTGGGGCAACAATGATGGCGAGGAACTCAGGCGTCGACTGCCGGAGGTTGCGCACGAGACGATCGGGGGCATCCGTTTCTCGGTCGTGCACGAGACGGGCGCCGCGCAGGGTCGCGAGAAACGCTGCGAGGCGGCGTTCCCCGACACCGATGTGCTCGTCTTCGGGCACAGCCACATCCCGTGGGACACGACGACACCGCGGGGGCTGCGCCTGCTCAACCCCGGGTCGCCGACCGATCGACGCAGGCAGCCGCAGTGCACCATGATGACGGCGGTCGCTTCCGACGGTGAGGTGCACGACGTCGAGTTGGTCACCGTCGACCGCGGCTGACCCTACTTTTTGAGCGCGCGGATGACTCGGCTCAGCGCCTTTCCTGCAACCCAGGTGAGCGGGATCGAGACCGCCAGGAGCGGTATGAGTGCTGGAGCGAATCGCGGGCCGTTGGGCCCCGGCACGAACATGCCGAGGGGAATGCTCGCACCCCCGCCACCGCCGCCCTCGCCCTGCTCGGCGCTGTCATCGCCCCCAGACCCACCTCCGAACCCGAAGGTGACGAGGGAGACGGGCACCGCGTCGACTCCGCCGATCTGCACCTTCTCTCCGTAGTTGACCTTGGCGCCCAGCGACGAGGTGACGCGCTCCGAAAGTTTCTCCACGATGTTCGTCATGGCGACGACGATAGCCCTCGCGTGCCCGCAGGCCCAGCGCCCGCGTGGTTCCGTCTCTCAGCCGGAGGCAGCAGACTGTGCATATGCCTGAAACGACAGAGGGACGCGTCGCCGTCTACATCGACTTCGACAACATCGTCATCAGCCGTTATGACCAGATCCACGGTCGCGGGCACTTCATCAAGGAGCAGATCCGCAGCATCACGGCCGACAGCGTTCGCGACGACCGAGATCTCGCAGCACGACTCGAGCGCGCGACCGTCGACATCGGCGCGGTGCTCGACTACGCGTCATCCTTCGGCTCGATCGTCATCAGCCGCGCCTACGCAGACTGGTCGATCGAGGTCAACGCCAGCTACAAGGGCCAGCTCATGGAGCGTGCGGTCGATCTTGTGCAGCTGTTTCCCGCCGTCAAGTCGATGAAGAACGGTGCTGACATCCGCCTCGCGGTCGATGTCGTCGAAGATCTCTTCCGCCTTCCAGATCTCACCCATGTCGTGATTGTGGCGGGCGACAGCGACTACATCCCTCTCGCCCAGCGCGCGGCGCGACTGGGGCGCTACGTCGTCGGCATCGGAGTCGCCGGTTCAACGAGCAAGTTCCTCGCCGCCGCCTGCGACGAGTTCGCCGACTACGACGCACTCCCCGGTATCAGTGACGATGAGCCAGTCGAGGTGGAGGCGCCGGAGCCGGACCCGAAGACGACGGATGCCACCGCCCCTGCCGATGCGTCCGGCAACGGTCGCGCTCGCCGACGCGCCAACCCCAAGGCCTCCTCGGACAGCACGACCCCGTCTGCGCCCAGCAAGCGTGCCAAGCAGGCAGCACAGCAGGCAGCATCCGCCCTCCTGACTCGCGCGCTCAGGCTCGGCCACGCGAAGGACGATGCTGATTGGCTCGTGAGCTCCTCGGTGAAGAACCAGATGTTGCGGATGGACCCGTCGTTCCAGGAGTCTGCGCTGGGCTACAAGAGCTTCACCGAGTTCCTGACCTCGCGCGGGAACATCGTGCAGGTGAAGCAGGACGGCCAAATGCGCCTGCTTCGCCTTCGCGGCAAGGATGACGAGGACGCGAACGACTAAATAAGCTCAAACCTTATATTCGCCGAGAATTAGCTCTATGCTTATGCCATGGAGCTTCCGGAACGAGCCATAGCGATCATCGCTGACGTCTCGCGGTCGCGCAGCCACCCCGACCGACGGGCGCTGCAAGACGCTGTCGAGACCGCCTTCGCCCGCGCGTCCGCGGAATTGGAACACATCGAGCCCCTCCATGCGACCGTCGGCGACGAGTTCCAGGCGATCCACCGCGACCTCGCTGGTGCCGTACGGCTCACGCTCCTTGCTCGCCTCGCACTCCCGGAGGGAGTCGACTGCCGCTTCGGGCTCGGCCATGGCGAGCTCCGCTCGATCGGCAAGGGTGCCGTCGGCAGGCTTCAGGACGGCTCCGCGTGGTGGTCAGCGCGCGAGGCCGTCTCCGAGGCCCGCGAACGCGAGTACTCTCGACAGCCCTTCCTGCGCACCTGGTATCGAAGCGCGACGGATGCCCCGCTCGATGCGACCGCGCCGGCGTCAGATGCCATCGTCAACGCCTACCTCGTGACCCGGGACCACCTCGTCACGTCGATGTCTGCGAGGGAACGCCGCCTGCTGCTGGGGCAGCTTTTGGGCCGGACCCAGACGCAACTCGCCGACGACGAGGGCATCACCCAGTCGGCCGTATCGCAGAATCTCCGCCGCAGTGGCGCGGCTGCAGTGCTCGCCGGTGAGACGCTTGTCGCAGGAGGTCGTCCGTGATGCTCATTGCCCTGCTGTTCGTCTCTGTCGGCGTGGCCGACATCGCGCGCGAGCGCTTCCGTAAGCCGGCCGGGCCGCTCGTGGGCGCTGCCGCGGGCGCAATCGCCGCCGTGCTCGTGGCCCTGGGCCTCGGCATCCCACTTGCATGGAGCCTCGCAGTCATCGGCGTCATGCTGGCCTGGGTCGCCTCCACCGCGCTGCCATCGAGCGGCCAGAGCAGCTACCTCAAGCTCGCGATACTTGGCGCCGCGACAGTCGCGGCGTGGGCCTTTCCCGTCGTGCAAGCGGATCACAAGGGGGCGATCGCGGCCTGGTACCGGAACCTCCCCTACGAGGTCGCTGGAGAGATCGGCTTCGAGACCTTCGTTCTCGCGGCCGCCAGCGTGCTGCTGTTGCTCGAGACATCGAACATCATCGTGCGGCTCATCCTGGCAGCGGTGCCTCGCGCAACGTCCACCTCGCCGCTTCCGGCCCCACCAACTCGCCGCTCCTGGTTCTCCCGGTCGCAGCCCGCCGTGAGCCCTGCCCCGACGGCCGAACTCCCACTCAAGGGCGGGCGCATCCTCGGCCCCTTCGAGCGGGTGTTTCTCTTCGCCCTCATCCTGGCTGGCCAGTTCACGGCGCTCGCAGCGCTCGTTGCGGCAAAGGGCATCATCCGATTCCCGGAGATCTCGAAAGACACCGCTCACGGTGCAAAGGCCGAGTATTTCCTCGTCGGAAGTTTCGCCAGCTGGGGCGTTGTGCTCGCCGTCGCGGTACTGCTGCAACTCACGTGAGGTCGCCTACAACATCACCGCAGAGCTTCTATCTCCGAGTTATCAGCGCTGGGCTAATCCCTTGAATGCGAAGCAGCCGCAGCGCATACTGGCGGCATGCTGACGATCGGGTCCGTCGTGTTGGGAGTCCGCGACATCCCCACTGCCGTCGAGTTCTGGTGCACCGCGCTCGACTATCAGACGCGCGAGCAGCCCGAGGTGGACTGGGCCACACTCATCCCCCGCAATGGCGTCGGCGTGCCCATCTCGCTCATGCAGGTGACATCGGATGCCCGGACGCACCGTCGGCACCACCTCGACCTCTACGCGGCCGACCAGCAGGCAGAGGTCGCGCGGCTCCTCGCCCTGGGCGCGCACGAGGTGCACGACTGGGAGTACGAGGATGACGCGGACTACGTCGTGCTCGAGGACCCAGACGGCAACCGCTTCTGCGTCGTGGACAAGGGCTAACTCACGCTTCTGCCGCGAGCAGCTCCCGCACGCGGGGCACGACCTCGCGACCGTAGAGCCCGATTGACGACATCAACTGCGCGTGGGGCATCGTGCCATTGGCGTACTTCAGATCGAAACGGGAGAGGCCGAGCCCACGCACCGTCCGCACGATCTTGTGCGCGACGGTCTCTGGAGAGCCGACGAAGAGAGCGCCCTGGGCGATCTCTTGCTCGTACTCCGCGCGCGTCATGGGCGGCCACCCGCGCTCCCGGCCGATGTTGTCGCGATTCGCCTTGAAGTGCGGGAACAGCTCCTCGGCGGCCTGCTCGTCGCTCGCGGCGACATGCCCGGGCGAGTGAGCGCCGATCGGCAACTCTTCCCGTTCGAACTGGGCGAGCGCGCGCTTGTAGAGATCGGCGTATGGGGCGAAGCGGAGGGGATCGCCGCCGATGATTGCGAGCATGAGCGGCAGGCCATAGTGGGCGGCGCGCACGACCGACTCGGGGCTGCCGCCGACGCCGACCCAGGTCTTGAGCGTGCCACTCTCGAGCTTCGGATAGACGTGTTGCTCGGCAAGCGGCGAACGCATGGTGCCCGACCAGGTCACCGCGTCGTTCTTGATGAGCTCGCTGAAGAGTTCGATCTTCTCCTCGAAGAGCTGCTGGTAGTCCCCCATGTCAAACCCAAAGAGCGGGAACGACTCTGTGAAGGATCCCCGACCGATGATGACTTCGGCGCGCCCATTCGACAGTGCGTCGACCGTGCTGAAGCGTTCGAACACGCGAACGGGATCGTCTGAACTGAGCACCGTCACGGCGGAGCCGAGCTTGATGCGTGAGGTGCGCGTCGCGATGCCCGCGAGCACGACTTCGGGAGCAGACACGGCAAAGTCGCTGCGGTGGTGCTCGCCGATGCCGATGAAGTCGACACCGAGCTCGTCTGCCAGCACTGCCTGCTCGACGATATTGCGAATGCTTTCGGCATGCGACAGCGCTCCACCGTCTGCATCAGCCATGACATCTCCGAAGGTGTCGAGTCCTAGTTCAATCTGCGCGCTCACGAGACCCTGCAATCTTTTTCATCGAGTTTCATACGTTGACATATACACTGAACTCGCACACCACCCGGCGTATTCCCTTTCAGCTCCGACGACAATGGATTCATGAGCACATCACCAGACCGCCGCTCCAACTTCCGCACCCTCGCTGCGTGGGCCGTCGCATCCGTTTCAATCGTGCTCGCCATGCTCTTCGCTGGTCTGCTTCTCCGTGACCCTGGCCTCGTCTCGGCCTGGGTCGGACTCGCGTGCTTCGGCATTGCCGCAGTCGGGGCCATCACGACGGTGGAGATCGAGCGCAGGGCACGCCGCAACTGAGCCGCGGCTCCGCAATTATCACGAAACGATATCGGCCGATGCAGGAGCGTGAGGCGCGGGGTTAGCCTGCGTCCATGAGTCACGACGCTGCACACGACAGCGCCGTACTGCTGGGCGGTCGCTATCGCCTGGGTCCGGCGCTCGGCGTCGGAGGGATGGCCTCGGTGCATCGCTCGCGAGACATGCTGCTCGGCCGTGAGGTTGCCATCAAGGTCTATCGATCGGCCGCACTCGACCAGGCCGAGATCGATCGACAAGAAGCCGAGATCCGCACGATCGCAGGACTCAACCACCCCGGTCTTGTGACCGTGCTCGACGCCGGCGTCTACCTGCCGCACCCTGACACGCCCACGATCTTCCTTGTGATGGAACTCCTCCGGGGTGGCAACCTCCATGAGCGCTTGCGACGCGGCAAGCTCGACTCCCTCGAGGCCGCGCTCATCGGCTACGACATCGCCAGCGCCCTGAACTACCTTGCCGAGCGCAACGTCGTGCATCGCGACATCAAGCCGGCCAACATCCTGCTCGTGACCTACGCCAGCACCGACACGCGCACCTACGCCAAGCTCATCGACTTCGGGATCGCAAAGAGCGACGGCCGCCCCGAGATCGCGACTCCCGGGACCGCAACGGGCACCGCACCCTACCTGAGCCCCGAGCAGGCGAGTGGTGACGAACTCGGGCCGCCCAGCGACGTGTACTCGCTCGGACTTGTTCTGCTGGAATGCCTCACGGGCGTTCGTGCCTTCCCCGGAGACTCAATCCCCTCCGCGGTTGCACGACTCATGCGGGATCCCGACGTGCCGAAAGACCTGCCTGAGGAGTGGCGCACACTGCTGGCCGCCATGACAGCACGCAAGCCAGAGGATCGGCCCGCACTCAGCGATGTGGTGCTGGGTCTCCGCACCATTGTGGTCGGCGAACTCGCCCGCACCCACGATCAGGCTTCTGAGCCCTCGGATGAGGCGGAGGCAGCGGACACGAGCGACGCTGACGTGGCAGCTTCGTGACCGAACACGCTCGTCGCTCTGTCGCCTCGCACGACGGACTGCGGCTCACGGTGCACGAGTTCGGGGAGCCCGACGCTCCCGCGGTGCTCGCGCTGCACGGCTTCGCATCGAGCGCGATCGCCAACTGGCGAAGCACTGGGTGGGTCCGCGATTTGAGCCGGGCCGGACACCGCATCCTTGCCCTCGACCAGCGCGGACACGGCGAGAGCGACGCCCCGCACGATCCCGCGTACTACTCGATGGATCGATTCGCCCGCGATGTGTCGACAGTCGTCGAGGACTACGGCTTGTCTGACGTCGCGCTGCTCGGGTATTCGCTCGGTGCGCGCGTGAGCTGGCTCACAGCATCCAAGTTCCCCCATCTCGTGCGGCGTGCCGTGCTGGGAGGACTGCCCTCGGGCGACCCGCTGGAGCGCTTCGATCTGGCGGCAGCGCGGGATCTCGTCCGCCTGGGACGGCCAATCGACGACGCGCTCACGGCAACCTTCATGCGCATGGCATCGACCCTTCCGGACAATGACCTCGAGGCTCTTGTCGCCGTCGTGGAGGGCCTTCGCAGCGGCCCCCAGGTCAACATCGCGCAGGCTCCACGCCAAGCACTCCTGCTCGCGACCGGCACGGAGGATCCCCTCCTCGAGCAGTCCCGCTCGCTCAGCGAGGCGGCGCCGGATGCCTCATTCCTCGAGCTTCCCGGCCGCCACCACTTCAACGCGCCCACCTCCCGCGACTTCCGTCACGCGGCCATCGAGTTCTTGTCCCCGAACCGTCAGGACGTCGGGCCGATGCAGTGACGCCGCCGCCCATGAACGGGCGACGGCGTCATGCGAGCGGGTAACTACTACTGGGCAGCGCGCTCCAACACGAGCTCACGCACGCGCGCGGCATCCGCCTGGCCCTTCATTGCCTTCATGACGGCACCGATGATCGCACCGGCGGCCTGCACCTTGCCGTCGCGGATCTTCTCGAGCACGTCGGGCTGCGAGGCGAGTGCCTCATCGATCGCGGCGACGAGCGCGCCGTCATCAGAGACGACGGCGAGACCGCGCGCCTTCACGACATCCTGCGGCGATCCCTCCCCCGCAATGACGCCTTCGAGCACCTGGCGCGCGAGGCGGTCGGTCAGTGCGCCGTCCTCGACCATCGCGACGAGCTCGGAGACCTGCATGGGCGAGACAAGCGTTGCCGCGTCGACGCCACGCTCGTTCGCGATGCGGGCGATCTCGCCCGTCCACCACTTGCGGGCGGCGTGAGCGGATGCCCCGGCCGCCGTCGTGGCCTCGACCTCGTTGAGCAGGCCCGAGTTGACGACATCCTGGAACTCGAGGTCGGTGAAGCCCCAAGCCTCCTTGAGGCGACGGCGACGCACGGCGGGCGGCTCGGGAAGGGCTGCTCGCAGTTCCTCGATCAGCTCGCGCGACGGCTCGACGGGCACGAGGTCGGGCTCGGGGAAGTAGCGATAGTCGTCGGCGTCGCTCTTTGGGCGACCTGCAGAGGTCACGCCCGTGTCCTCGTGCCAGTGGCGCGTCTCCTGGATGATGGTGCCGCCCTTCGCAAGGATGGCCGCCTGCCGCTGGATCTCGTAGCGGATCGCCCGCTCGACACTGCGCAGGCTGTTGACGTTCTTCGTCTCGGTGCGCGTGCCAAGCGGAGCCGGATCCTCGCCGGGTGCCGTGCGCGGGCGCAGTGAGACGTTGGCATCGCAGCGGAGGTTGCCGCGCTCCATGCGCGCCTCAGAGATGCCGAGGCCGATGACGATGTCGCGGATGGTCGCGACATAGGCCTTCGCGAGCTCGGGGGCACGGTGCTCAGCGCCGAAGATCGTCTTGGTGACGATTTCCACGAGCGGCACACCCGCACGGTTGTAGTCGACGAGCGAGTACTCAGCGCCCTGGATGCGACCGGTCGCGCCACCGACGTGCGTCAGCTTGCCGGCGTCCTCCTCCATGTGGGCGCGCTCGATCGGCACCTCGAAACGCGTACCGTCGGCGAGTTCCACCTCGACGGCACCCTCGAATGCGATGGGCTCGTCGTACTGGCTGATCTGGTAGTTCTTCGCGAGGTCCGGGTAGAAGTAGTTCTTGCGGGCGAAACGCGATGACGGCGCGATCTCGCAGCCGAGCGCGAGGCCCAGGCTGATCGAGTACTTGACGGCCTGCTCGTTGACCACGGGCAGCGAACCGGGCAGTCCGAGGTCGACGGGCGTGATCATGGTGTTGGGCTCGCCCGTGCCGCCGTCCGCGGCTGCCGGGTTGGGGGCATCCGAGAACATCTTCGTCTTGGTGTTGAGTTCGACGTGCACCTCGAAACCCAGTACGGGCTCGAAGAGCTCGAGGGCCTTGTCGAAGTCCATCAGTTCTGCCTTGGCCATCAGACCGCTCCCTCCTGAGCCGCGAAGTCCTCACCAAAGGCGAGGTTTGGTGCCTTGCTGAGCAGCGGATGTCCCCACTGCTCCTCGAAGAGCGACTCGAGCGCCGCGCCGACCGTGTACAGGCGGGCATCCTCGCGCACAGGAGCCATGATCTGCAGGCCCGTGGGGAGCCCATCTTCCTCGGCGAGGCCCATCGGCAGGCTCATGCCGGGCACGCCAGCGAGGTTCGCAGGAATCGTCGTGACGTCGTTGAGGTACATCGCGAGCGGGTCGTCGAGCTTCTCACCGAGCTTGAACGCCGTCGTGGGCGCCGCCGGCGAGACGAGCACGTCGGCCTGCGTGAAGGCAGCGTCGAAGTCGCGCTGGATGAGCGTGCGCACCTTCTGCGCGCTGCCGTAGTAGGCGTCGTAGTAGCCCGCGCTGAGCGCATAGGTGCCCAGGATGATGCGGCGCTTGACCTCATCGCCGAAGCCCTGCTCGCGCGTCGCCGCCATGACCTCCTCGACCGTCCCGCCGTTCGGCAGCTTCGCGCGCATGCCGAAACGCACGGAGTCGAACTTGGCAAGGTTGCTCGAGGCCTCCGCAGGGAGGATCAGGTAATAGGCCGCGATCGCGTAGTCGAAGCTGGGAGTCGAGACCTCGACGATCTCGGCACCGGCCGCGGCCATCGTGTCGAGCGCCTTGAGGAACAGCGAGTGGACGCCGGGCTGGAATCCCTCCCGGTCGAGCTCCTTGACGACGCCGACCCGCACGCCGGCGAGCGAACGCGACTTGGCGCCGGCGCGAGCCGCCTCGGCGAAACTCGGCCACGCATCGCGCAGCGACGTCGAGTCGCGCGGGTCGTGCCCTCCGATGACGTCGTGCAGCAGGGCCGCGTCGAGCACCGTGCGCGTGACGGGACCGATCTGGTCGAGCGACGAGGCAAGCGCGATCGCACCGTAGCGCGAGACGCCGCCGTAGGTCGGCTTGACGCCCACAGTGCCGGTCACGGCGCCGGGCTGGCGGATCGAGCCGCCCGTGTCGGATCCGAGGGCGAGGGGCGCCTCGAAGGCCGCGACGGCCGCAGCTGAACCGCCACCCGAGCCGCCGGGGATTCGCTCGAGGTCCCAAGGATTGCGCGTGGGGCCGTATGCCGAATGCTCGGTCGACGAGCCCATCGCGAACTCGTCCATGTTGGTCTTGCCGAGGGGAATCAGGTCGGCGTCGCGCAGCCGACGCACGACCGTCGCGTCATACGGCGGCACCCAGCCCTCGAGGATCTTCGACCCGGCGGTCGATGGCATGTCGATCGTGCACAGCACGTCCTTGATCGCGACGGGCACTCCCGCAAGCGGCGACAGCGTCTCGCCCGCCGCGCGTCGGGCGTCGACCGCTGCGGCGGTCTCGATCGCGGCATCCGACACGTGGAGGAACGCGTGCACGTCGCCGTCCACCGCGGCGATGCGGTCGAGGTGGGCCTGCGTCGCCTCGACGCTCGACACCTCGCCACTCGAGAGCTTCTCCGCGAGCGCGGCCGCGGTGAGGGTGGTCAGGTCGGTCACTGTTCTTCTCCCAGGATCGCGGAGACGGCAAAGCGCGTGCCGTCGTGCTCGGGCGCGCCCGCAAGCGCCTGCTCAGTCGTCAGCGTCTCCCCCACGACATCGTCGCGGAAGACGTTCGACAGCGGGATCGGGTGCGAGGTCGCCGGGACGTCGGGCGTCGCGATCTCGGAGACCTTCGCGATCGAATCGACGATGGCACCGAGTTCACCGGTCAACTTGTCGATCTCCTCGGGAGTGAGGGCGATTCGCGCAAGGTTGGCGAGGTGCGCAACCTGTTCCGGCGTGATCTGCTCGTGCGGCGCGGGGCGCCCTGTCGAGTTCTGGGACATGCGGCTCCAAGTGGATGTGCGGGGGTTCGGGCCCCAGTCAGGGCCAATCGGCCAATTCTATCCGGCGGCCAGGAGCTGCTGGCCCGAGGTGCCTGTCACACGCTCCCCGAGACCGAGCCCGATGAGCGCGAAGTTGCGCATCGATTCGGAGTGTTTCGCGAAATACCCGAGGTGCCCCGTGACCGCCGCGAGGGTCTCGCCCGTTGCGTCATCGATTCCGCCCGCGACACCCATGACGATGGCACCGAAATCAGGGGCGCCCGGGTCCGCACCGTGGATTGCGGTGTCGACGATCGGGTCCCAGTTCGCCTCCGCGACGAAGACCGTTCCCTCCGCGAGCCCGAAGTCGGCCGCGCGCTCGACGCCGACTCCCGGCGAACCCGCGATCGCGATCGCATCGATGTCGAGCGTCCCCCGGGCGAGGGAGAGCGACGCCGCGGTCGAACCGTAGGAATGGGCGATGAGGGAGACGTGCGGTTGGTCGGCGCCTCTCGCCTCGCGAAGGCCCGCGACCGTGGCATCCAGCTGCTCCGCGCCCTCCCGGGCCTTGTCGAGGGTGCCGACCGTGAAGATGTCGGGGGTCTCGTAGCCCATCCACGCCACGGTCGCGAAGCTGGCGCTGGCAACGGATGCTTCCTCCGACACGCCTCGCACGAGGCCCGCCTTGTCGCGGTGGATATCGAGGGCGATCTCCGTCCAGTCCACGATCTGGCCCTCGACCGTGAAGAACATCCCGGGCACGAGGTAGCTGACGTAGTCGGCGACATCGAGATCACCGAGCGCCACGACGGCGCGGCCCGGCCACGTGTCATCGACCGCGATAAGGGAACGCATGGGCGCCGCCTGCCCCGGGCCGAGCGCCTTTTCGATCTCGCGGAGCATCGACAGGCGGGACTCCGCCTCGTGCCGCGCCGAACGCCCCGTGGTCGAGGCGACGTCAACTTCGAGTTGCCGCAGCGAGCTCTGGAGGAAGGCACGGTTCGCCGTGTCGCGGACGGCGTAGGGCATGCCCTCGAGGTTGCCGAGGAGGCGAGGAAGCGTGCGCAGCAGGCTGTGCCGCTGTCCGGCGGGCACGCTCGACCACCAGCCGGCCACGACGGATGCGGGCGGCGGCTCGCTGAGTAGGGCAGCCACCGCCTCGGGGTGGCCGCGCGCGAAACGTTCGAGGCTCACGATGTCGCTCAGCGCAAGCGCGTGGAGGAGTTCGGCACCCATGAGCCCGGCAAGCTCATCCGGCGTCACCGCCGACTCGTCGGAGAGGGTGGGAAGTCCGCTGACGGTCGCGTTGTAGGCGACGGCCTGTGCCCTTGTGGCCGGTGCTTGCGGGCCTTTCGTGGGCTCGTCGAAGGTGGCGACGAGAGTCGACGCGAGTCCGAGGAGGATGGTCGATGCCGCGATCAGCGCCACAAGACGAGGCAGCACGGGTAGCCCTTCTGCCGAGCGATCGGACAGTTCCGTGTTGAGTCTACTTCGGGTCTGCCGCGAATGGGCTACTGCGCTCGCGCGAGCGGCCAGCCGTCAGAGGTTGTTCTCGAGCCCGGCAGGCCCCTCGCGCACGAGGATCGCGAACTGGGCCGCGTCGATGATGCGAAGGCCGAGCTCCTCGGCCTTTGCGAGCTTCGAACCAGCGCCCGGCCCCGCCGCGACGAAGTCGGTCTTCTTCGACACGCTCGACGCCGCCTTGCCCCCGGCCGCGATGATCGCCTCCTGTGCACCCTCGCGGGTGAAGCCCTCGAGCGAACCGGTGGCCACGACCGTCAGGCCAGCAAGCGGACCGCCCGCAGCTGCCGCGGCCCCGGGCCCGGGATGCCCCGGCGTCGAGAACTGTACGCCGGCGGCAGCCCAGCGGTCCACGATCTCGCGGTGCCAGTCGACCTCGAACCAGTCGATGAGCGCGTCCGCGATGATGCCACCCACGCCGTCGACCGCCGCGAGCTCCTCGCGCGTCGCGGTGCGAATCGCGTCGAGCGAGCCGAAGTAGTCGGCGAGGGCTCTCGCGGCCACGGGCCCGACGTGACGGATGTTGAGGCTCACCAAGATGCGCCAGAGGGGCTTCGTCTTCGCCGATTCGAGGTTCTCGATGAGTTCGATCGCGCCCTTGGCCGGAACTGCGTGCTCGTCCCCAAAGAACTCGCCGGACTCGGGGTCGTATGGCGGGTCGCCCTTCTTGCGCTGGCGCTGAAACGGCGTGACAACCTTGGGTTCACCATCGTCGCCGAGCTTGACCATCCCGGTCTCGCTGTCGCGCACCTGCACCCTGATGGGAAAGAGATCGCGCACCGTGAGCTCGAAGAGGCCCGCCTCCGTCTCGAGCGGTGGCTCGGCGGGAAAGAGCGGCTGAGTGAGGGCCGCGGCGCTGACCTCGCCCAGGCCCTCGATGTCGAGCGCGCCGCGGCTGCCGACGTGCTCGACACGACCGCGCACCTGCGCTGGGCAGGCGCGCGCGTTGGGGCACCGGAGGTCGATATCGCCCTCCTTTGCCGGTCGCAGGGGCGTGCCGCACTCGGGGCAGTCGCTCGGCATGACGAATTCGCGTTCGGAGCCGTCGCGCAACTCGACGACGGGGCCGAGCACCTCGGGGATGACATCGCCCGCCTTGCGGAGCACGACCGTGTCGCCGATGAGCACGCCCTTCGCCTTGACGACGTCTTGATTGTGGAGCGTCGCCTGGCGCACCTCGCTGCCGGCGACGCGCACCTTCTCCATGACGGCGAACGGTGTTGCGCGACCCGTGCGTCCGACGCTCACGACGATGTCGAGCAGCTTCGTGTTGACCTGCTCCGGCGGATATTTGTAGGCGATCGCCCACCGCGGCGCTCGGCTCGTCGCCCCAAGCTCATCGTGCAGCGCGAGCTCATCGACCTTGATGACGATGCCGTCGATCTCGTGTTCCACCGAGGCCCGGTGCTCGCCATAGTGCTCAATGAAGGCCTCCACCTCGTTCGCCGTGCCGACGACGCGGTAGTGGGAGCTCGTGGGCAGACCCCACTGCGCGAGGAGTTCGTAGACCTGCGACTGCGCGGCGACGGGCGGGTTCGGCCAGGCACCGATGCCGTGCACGAGCATCCGGAGCGTCGACAGACGGCGGTGCATCTGGGCGAGCTTCTCGGCCGACTTGCCCTCGGCCTTCTGGCGCAGCGAGCCCGAGGCGGCGTTGCGGGGGTTGGCAAACACCCGTTCGCCCGCTTCGGCCTGCTCCGCATTCAGTTCGCGGAAGGCCTCGACCGGGATGAACACCTCACCGCGCACCTCGACGAGGGGCGGATGCCCCGTGCCGGCAAGCCGCTGCGGGATCGATTCGACGAGACGGATGTTCTCGGTGACGTCTTCCCCGGTGCGCCCGTCACCGCGCGTCGCGGCAGTCGTGAGCACGCCGTTCTCGTAGCGCAGGTTGATGGCCAGGCCGTCGATCTTGAGCTCGCACAGGTAGTCAATGTGGCGGTGCGCGTCGCGCTCGACCTTCGCGGCCCACGCGCCGAACTCCTCGAGCGAGAAGACGTTGTCGAGGCTCAGCATGCGTTCCGCATGCTCCACGGGGTCGAAGAGCGTCTGCGCGCGACCCCCCACCGTCTGCGTCGGGCTGTCCTGCCCCTGGAGCTCAGGGAAGAGGCGCTCAAGCTCCTCGAGACGACGCATCATGGCGTCGTACTCCTCATCGGAGGCGAGCACCTCGTCCCGCTCGTAGTAGGCCTCGCGCAGTTCGAGGATGCGGGTCGTGAGCTGATCTGCCTCGGCCTTCGCCGACTCGAGCTCTGGAGGGGTCACGGACTCTGCCACGAGGTCAAGTGTATGTATGACCGCCGACACAGCGATCGAAACAATGCCGTAACCCACTTGGGGGGTAAAGTCATCGAAATCTGCACCATGCCCCTACCAACGGAGGATGTCCATGCACACAAGAACTCGCAGACAGCGCCGCCTCGGCGCTGTTGCCGGCACCGCGCTCGGCGCAATGCTCGTGACGGGTTGCGTCGCGAGCGAGCGGGGCGAAGACTCGGGGGACGCAGCGGGCACCTTCGTGTTCGCCGCATCCGCGGAGCCCGTCACGCTCGATCCGGCTTTCGCCAACGACGGCGAGACCTTCCGCGTCGCCCGGCAGATCTTCGAGGGCCTCGTCGGTGTCGAACAGGGCAGCGCTGACCCCGCTCCCCTGCTCGCGGAGTCTTGGGAGGGCAGCGACGACGGCCTGAGCTATACCTTCGAACTCAAGGAGGGCGTGACCTTCCACGACGGCACCGAGTTCAATGCCGAGGCCGTGTGCTACAACTTCGACCGCTGGCACAACTTCGAGGGCATCGCGCAGAGCCCGAGCGCCTCGTACTACTACAACAACCTCTTCAAGGGTTTCGCCGGTGACGAAGGCGCGGTCTATGAGAGCTGCGAGGCACCGAGCGACAACGAGGCCATCGTGCACCTGACGCAGCCGTGGGCGGGCTTCATCGCCGCCCTGTCGCTCCCGTCGTTCTCGATGCAGAGCCCAACCGCCCTCCAGGAGTACGGCGCCGACGACATCGGCGGCACGGAGGAGGCCCCGAGCATCTCCACGTATGGTTCCGAGCACCCGACCGGCACGGGTCCCTTCACCTTCTCGTCGTGGGACGCCGGCTCGCAGGTCGAGCTCACCGCCTATGAGGACTACTGGGGCGAGCAGGGCGATGTCACGGATGTCATCTTCCGCGTCATCGACGACCCGAACGCGCGTCGCCAGGCGCTCGAGGCCGGCACGATCGACGGCTACGACCTCGTGTCACCTTCTGACACCGTCGCCCTCGAGGAGGACGGCTTCCAGATCATGCCTCGCGACCCCTTCACGATCCTCTACCTCGGCATCAACCAGGCGGTGCCGGAGCTGCAGGACGTGCGCGTGCGCCAGGCGATCAGCATGGCGATCGACAAGGAGCAGCTCGTCAACCAGACGCTGCCCGAGGGCACCGAACTGGCAACGCAGTTCATCCCGCCGGTCGTCTCGGGCTACAACGAGGACGTCACGACCTACGACTACGACGTCGACGCGGCCAAGGCGCTGCTCGCTGAGGCGGGCATCCCCGAGGGTTGGGAGCTGACCTTCAACTACCCGACCAACGTGTCGCGCCCCTACATGCCGAACCCGGAGGAGATCTTCACGGTCGTCAGCACCCAGCTCTCCGCCATCGGCATCACGGTCGTGCCCCAGGCGAATGAGTGGGGTGAGTACCTCGACATCATGCAGGGCAGCGCCGACCACGGCATCCACCTGCTCGGCTGGACGGGTGACTACAACGACACCGACAACTTCGTCGGCGTCTTCTTCGGCCAGCCCTCGATGGAGTTCGGTTTCGACAACCCGGAACTCTTCAACGCCCTGACGGAGGCGCGAGGCACCGCGACGATCGAGGACCAGCTGCCGCTGTACGAGGACATCAACCAGATGATCGCCGAGTACATCCCGGCCGTGCCCCTCGCCCACCCGGCGCCTTCGCTCGCGTTCAGCGAGCGAGTCGCCAGCTACCCCGTGAGCCCCGTCAATGACGAGGTCTACAACCTGGTCGAGCTGAACGACTAGTCCGCCATGATGGGGGCACCCCGCGGGGTGCCCCCATCACCGCGACCAGCCCCGGCTGGCCAACCCTGAGGATGCCTGTGCTCCAAGTGATCGCGAAGCGCCTAGCGCTCGTCGTGCCCACCCTCTTCGGCCTCTCGCTGCTGCTCTTCCTCTGGGTGCGGGCGCTCCCCGGCGGGCCCGCGAGTGCGCTCCTCGGTGAGCGCGCCACGCCGGAGCGCGTCGAACAGATCAACGAGCTCTACGGCTTCAACAAGCCGATCCACGAGCAGTACCTCACCTACATGGGCCGCTTGCTGAGTGGGGACTTCGGCGTCTCGATCCAGACCGGCCGGCCCGTGCTGGAGGAGTTCGCCAACCGCTTCCCCGCGACCATGGAACTCAGCATCGTCGCCCTCATCTTCGCGGTCGGCATCGGTGTCCCCCTCGGCTACATCTCCGCAAAGCGCTACGGCAGGCTTCCTGACCACGTCGCGGTCGTCGTGAGCCTCGTCGGCATCACGGTGCCCGTCTTCTTCCTCGCCTTCATCCTCAAGTACTTCTTCGCTGTGGAGCTCGGCTGGTTCCCGCCCGACGGTCGCATGGATGCCCGGATGGACGCGACCCACGTGACGGGCTTCTACGTGCTCGACGGCATCCTCACGGCCGAATGGGACGCCGCGTGGGATGCCTTCATGCACCTCGTCCTTCCCGGCATCGCCCTCGGCACGATCCCGCTCGCGATCATCGCGCGCATCACGCGGGCCTCCGTGCTCGAGACGCAGGGTGCCGACTTCGTTCGCACGGCGCGGGCGAAGGGACTTCACGCTTCCTCGATCCGCGACCGCTTCGTGCTGCGCAACGCCATGCTCCCCGTCGTCACGACGATCGGCCTCCAACTCGGCCTCCTCATCTCGGGAGCCGTGCTCACCGAGACGGTCTTCGCCTTCTCGGGCATCGGCCAGTTCCTCGCGACCGCGATCTTCCGGCGCGACTATCCCGTCCTCCAGGGATTCATCCTGTTCATCGCGGTGCTGTACGCCCTCATCAACCTGATCGTTGACGTGAGTTACAGCATCATCGACCCGAGGGTGCGTGTGCAGTGAGCTCCTACCTTCCCCCCGCCCCCGAATCCGGCACGGGCGCCACCGCCCCCTCGGGCGGCGCCGACTCGGCGCGCACGACCCGCGGTTCGAGCCTCTGGGGCGATGCGTGGCGCCGGCTCCGGCGCAACCCGCAGGCGATCGTGGGCGCCTCGATCGTGGCCGTGTTCGTGCTCGTCGCGATCCTCGCGCCCCTGCTCGCGCCCTACGGCGGCCAGGAGCTGCCCGGTGCACGATTCATCCGCCCCACCGTCATCCCGGGCATCGGCGAGGTGGAGGGCTTTGCGCTCGGCCTCGACCGCTTCGGCGGGGATGTGCTGAGCAAGCTCATCTGGGGCGCGCAGGCATCGCTGCTCATCGGCCTCATCTCGACCGCCCTCGGCTTGCTCGGCGGACTCCTGCTCGGCCTCGTCGCCGCGACCTTCGGCGGCTGGGTCGACAACGTCGTCATGCGCGTCGTCGACGTGCTCCTCTCGGTTCCGAACCTCCTGCTCGCCGTGAGCATCGCCGCGGTGCTGGGTCAGACTCCCTATGCCGTCATGATCGCGATCGCCGTGAGCCAGGTGCCGATCTTCGCCCGTCTCCTGCGCTCGTCGATGATCGCCCAGCAGAGTTCCGAGTATGTGCTCGCGGCGAAGTCACTCGGGCTCGGCAAGCCCGCAATCTCCTTCACGCATGTGCTGCCCAACAGCCTCGGCCCCGTCATCGTGCAGGGTACGCTCTCGCTCGCCACGGCCGTCATCGAGGCCGCCGCCCTCTCGTTCCTGGGCCTCGGCGGAGGGCGCCCGGAGACCGCCGAGTGGGGGCGGATGCTCACCTACGCGCAGAACGAACTCGCGATCGCGCCGCAGCTGGCCTTCCTCCCGGGTCTCTGCATTGCCATCACGGCGCTCGGCTTCACGCTGCTGGGAGAGTCCATGCGCGAAGCGCTCGACCCGCGCTCGGGAGCACGCCGCCGCTGACGCGTCAGCGGTGCCAGGGCCGAGGGCTCAGGCTGAGGCGCGCTCGTTGCCCGGGATGGCCGCCAGCAGCGCCTTCGTGTACTCGTGCTGCGGGTTCTGGAACAGTTCCTCGCTCGGCGCCGCCTCGACGATACGACCGTCCTTCATGACACAGACGTAGTCGCTGATGAGCCGCACGACCGCGAGGTCATGGCTGATGAAGACGTAACTGAGCCCGAGCTTCACCTGCAGGTCGTCGAGCAGCGTGAGCACCTGCGACTGCACGAGCACGTCGAGGGCCGAGACCGGTTCGTCGCACACGATGAGATCGGGGTCGAGTGCGAGCGCTCGTGCGATTGCGACGCGCTGTCGCTGGCCGCCGCTCAACTCGGAGGGGTATCGCTTTGCCGTGTCGCTCGGCAGGGCGACCTGTTCCAGCAGTTCGCGAACCTTGGCCCGGCGCTCGGTGGGGGTACCGCGGCGGTAGACCTTGAGCGGTTCCTCGATGATCCGCTCGACCGTGAACGAGGGGTTGAGCGAGGAATACGGGTCCTGGAAGATCGGCTGCACCCGCTGGCGGAAGTCGCGGAGTTGCGCCTTCGAGAGACTCGCAACGTCATTGCCGTCGAAGAGGATGGAGCCGCTGGTGGGCTCGACGACGCGCAGCAGCATCCGTGCCGTCGTGGTCTTGCCCGAACCCGACTCCCCCACGATCGCGACCGTCGTGCCGCGCGGCACGTCGATCGTCACGTCGTCGGCGGCGACGAAGTCGCCCGCCTTGCCGCGCCGGCGGAACACCTTCGTGAGCCCCCGCACCTCCATGATGTTCTCGTGTTGCGCGTCGGAGGCCGCGTGCCGCTGCGGCTGCTCGCGAATGGCGGCGATGCTCGGCGCTGCCGCGACGAGCCGGCGCGTGTACTCATGTTCGGGTGCCGTGAGGATCTGCTGGGCCGGCCCCGTCTCGACAGTGCGCCCCCGGCTCATGACGACGACGCGGGAGGCGCGCTCGGCCGCGAGGCCGAGGTCGTGCGTGATGAGGAGCACGCTTGTACCGATCTCGTCGGTCATCCGCTCGATCTGGTCGAGAATCGTGCGCTGCACTGTCACGTCGAGCGCGCTGGTCGGCTCGTCCGCGATCAGCAGGCGCGGACGGCAGGCAAGCCCGATCGCGATGAGCGCGCGCTGGCGAAGGCCGCCCGAGAGTTCGTGGGGGTACTGCTTGGCGCGCTGGGCAGGGTCGGGGATGCCCGCCGACGCCAGCACCTCGATCACCTTGCGGTCGACGTCCCGTCGCGTCGCCATTTCATGCGCGAGGAGCGTCTCGGCCACCTGCGTGCCGATCTTGGAGACGGGGTTGAGGTTCGACATGGGGTCTTGCGGCACGAGCCCGATCGAGGCGCCCCGGATGCTACGAAGCTGCGACTCCTTGGCCCCCACTAGTTCGGCACCGTCGAAGAGGATACTGCTGCCGGCGCCGACGCGAGCATTCCCCGGCAGGAGGCCGATGATCGCCATGGCGCTCGTCGACTTGCCGGAGCCTGACTCCCCCACGATGGCGACCGTCTCGCCCTGAGCGATCTCGAGGGAGAAGTCCGTGACCGCCTCGACGGGGCCTGACTCGGTCGAGAAACTAATCGCGAGGTCGCGAACGCTGAGGAGTGGGGCGTGCTGTGGGGCATCCGTCATTCCCCCATTGTGCCGCAGGGCACCCCAGTTCGGGGGCGTTCAGTGCGCGGCGAGCGGCGCCGCACTCACGGTGCGGTCGATCGTGCACTGGCCGAGCACGCGCGTGCCGACGTAGACAACGGCGGTCTGACCCGTCGAGACACCATTGAGGGGCACGTCGGGACGGATGATCAGCTCGCCCGTCTCGACATGGGCCAGTGCCGAAACGGGGTCTGAGTGTGCCCGCACCTGCACGTGGCAGGCGAAGGGCGTTGCGGCGTCGGCGGGAGGAAGGCCCGCCCAGCTGAATCGGCTCCCCGCGATCTCGGCGAGGTCGAGCGCCTCGCGCGGACCGACGACGACCGTGTTCTGCTTGGGCTGGATGTCGAGCACGTAGCGGGGGCGGCCGTCCACGCTGGGGATGCCGAGATTGAGTCCCTTGCGCTGGCCGATCGTGAACGCGGCGGCGCCCTCGTGCTTGCCGACTTTGTTGCCCTCGCGATCGAGGATGATGCCGGGCTCGGCGCCCAGCCGCTCGGCGAGCCAGCCGCGAGTGTCGCCGTCGGGAATGAAGCAGATGTCGTGGCTGTCGGGCTTGCTCGCGACGCTGAAGCCGCGCTCGGCCGCTTCAGCCCGCACTTCCGCCTTGGAGGGCGTGTCCGCCAGCGGGAACATGCAGTGCTTCAGCTGCTCGGCCGTGAGCACGCCCAGCACATAGGACTGGTCCTTGGCCCAGTCGGCCGCGCGGTGGAGTTCACGATTGCCGTGCTCGTCCTCACGGATCGCGGCGTAGTGGCCGGTGACGACAGCGTCGAAGCCGAGGTCGATTGCCTTCTCGAGGAGCGCCGCGAACTTGATCTTCTCGTTGCAGCGCATGCAGGGGTTAGGTGTGCGACCCGCCTCATACTCGGCGATGAAATCATCGACGACGTCTTCTTTGAAGCGCTCCGAGAAATCCCACACGTAGTACGGGATGCCCATGATGTTGGCGGCGCGCTGCGCGTCCATCGAGTCCTCGATCGTGCAGCATCCACGGCTGCCCGTACGCAGTGTGCCCGGCATGCGGCTCAGCGCGAGGTGCACGCCGACGACCTCATGACCCGCGTCGACCGCGCGCGCGGCAGCAACCGCGGAGTCCACCCCGCCACTCATCGCCGCCAAAATCTTCATCGCAGCAGTCTACGCGGCGACATCTGAGCGGTCACGGGATGTCGGTGAGCGTCTTCTCGACGGCGCCGAGACGCGAGTCAATCGCATCGAGACGGGCGATGAGCCGCTCGTTGACGGCGGTGTTCTGCTCGAGCGCCTCCGCGACCTTGTTGTTGCGTTCAGCGAAGATTCTGCCGAGCGTGATGAGTCCGCCGACGATGATGGCGACGATCGCGATCCACGCGAACCACGGGATATAGGCCAAGGCTTCCATCAGTTGTCTCCTGTCTGTGTGTCGCCGGCGCCCTCTGCGTCGGCATTGCTCTTTGCGACGGCGTCCACGAGCGTGGCGGCGTCGATGGTGAGACTGAAGGGCACGACCTCGAAGTACTTGAGCGCCTTGCCGTCGTCGCTGAGTTCGAGATGGCCGGTGACGAAGCCAGCCTCCTCGAGCTTGTTGAGATGCATGTAGAGGAGGGCGCGCGACATTCCTACCCTTCGGGCAAGCTCGCTGACGTGAAGCCGCTCTCCTTCGAGGAGGGCGATGATGCGCATCCGCTGCGCGCTCGAGATCGCGGTGAGGCGCGAGCTCAGAGCGTCAACATCGACATCCAAGACCCCACCCCCTCGCACCTGTCATAAGAAACTTACAGGTGCAAGGATGTCCGGTCAAGCGCTGGGCTCGACGAGCCGTGCGAGGAGCTCGATGAGCAGACGCTCGGTGACCTCAGGCGGCAGCGCCTCCATGAGTGAGAGCACGGGAGCCATGCGGTCCGGCAGTGCGCCGCCCGCACCGCCGAGACCAAGGCCCTGCAACACGGACGCCGCGGTCTGCGAGTCCATGCCGCCAGCGCCCGCTGCGGCCAGCACGCCGGCCGGAAGCGACGCAAGGGCATCGTGCGCGGCCACCGCGGGGACGCCTCGGACCTCGTCGGCACCCGCCCGCAGTGCAGCCCCGAGCTCCTCCAGCACACTCTCAGTCACGGGCGTGATGGTGAGGTGCGTCGTCTTTGATAGGCGGACGCCGTTTGGCTGCACGATCCCTGGCTGCTGCTGCAGGAGCCAACCGCGCTGGCGCACCGCGTCGGCCCAGTGGTGCGGGTCGACCTGACGTGCGGCGGCTGCCGCGACATCCGTTTCAACAGCGAACAGCGGACCGACAGGCGAGCCCACGACGCGGAGTCCCTCGATCCCGTCGACGACCTCGCGCAGCGTCTCGGTCGCACGTCGCATGCTCGCGGTCAGTTCAGCGAAGCTCTCCTCCTCCAGGCGCTCGATGATGGCCCAGGCGGCCGCAAGGGAACCGGCGGACTTCGACCCCATCATCGTCGGGTTCACCACCGGATACCCCGGCCAGCGGGTCGTCGCGAAGTACTGCGCGCGGTGACGATCGAGTCCGCGATGCAGCAGCACCGACGCACCCTTCGGTGCGTAGCCGTACTTGTGCAGGTCGGCGGAGATGCTCGTGACTCCCTCGACCGCGAAGTCCCACCGTGGCACGCCACCCCACCAGGGCAGCGCCCACCCGCCGATGCAGGCGTCGACGTGGCATGGGATCCCTGCGACGGATGCCGCGGCGGCGATCTCCTCGATGGGGTCGAGGCTCGCGTGCGGATACGCGGGTGCCGAGACCACGACGAGCGCGACATCCGCCGACAACCGGCCGATCAGGTCGTCCGCCGCGACGGAACCGTCGGGGCCGACCGGCACGAGGTCGAGCTCGAGCCCGAAGTAGTGCGCAGCCTTGTGGAACGCGGCGTGCACGGTCACAGGAGCGACGATCCGCGGCACCCCCACACCGCCTTCGGCTCGCCACAGGTCTCTCGCGGTCTTGACCGCCAGGAGGCAGCTCTCCGTGCCGCCCGAGGTGACGGAGCCGACGACCGCGTCGTCGCCATGAAGCATCCGTCGTGCGAATCCCACGACCTCGCGCTCCATGGTCGCGACGGATGGGAACGTCGTCGGATCGAGGCCATTGACCGGCTGCATGATGCGGATCGCCTGTGCTGCGAGCTCGTCGAGTTCCGCGAGGCCGGAGTCGTAGACGTAGGAGAGCACGCGTCCGCCGTGCGTCGGGGCATCCGCCTCGCGCAGCAATCGCAGGCGGTCGAGGATGGCGTTGGACTCTGGGCTCAGCGGGGTCGCGGTCATGGTGTCTCCTGCGATGTCGGAATGAGCTGTGGTTCGTCGGTGTCTGCCCGGCGAAGGCGATAGCGGCGAAGCAGGAGCAGGCTCGCGAGCATGAAGGCCGCGGGCACGACGCTGAAGCTGAGCACGATGCCGTCGATCGCCGCGTCGGGCTGCACGGCAGCGACTCCCGCGACGCTCTCGACGTAGCCGCTGAGGGCGAGCACGATCGTGAGCGCCGTCGCGCCGAACGCCATGCCGGTGGTCTCGCCCGCCGTCCACACTCCCCCGAAGATGCCGGCGCGGCTGAGCCCTGTCACCCGCTCGTCGTGCGAGATCACATCGGGAAGCATCGCCATGGGAAGCGACTGCATGCCCGCGTATGCTCCGCCCGCCACCGCCACTGGGATGTAGACCCAGGCGCCGGGTGCCCAGAGGAGGCCCAGCATCGACAGCGCGGCAAGGCTGAACAGCACGCTCGCAACCACGAAGGCGCGGTGCTTGCCCACGCGACGAGACACCCGCCCCCAGACGGGCGCGAGCAGGAGCGCGGGCGCGATGAGCGCGGCGAAGAGTAGCGTCACGGCGTCCTCGGAGCGGAGCACCCACGTCGCGACATACTGTGCGCCCGCGAGCATCAGGCCCGTCGCGAGGCCCTGCAGCACGAAGGTCGCGAGGAGGGCGCGGAACGGCTGGCTCGAGCGCAGTGCCGCGAGCCCGCCGCGGTACGACTCCGCGAGCGACGTCGTCGGCGCTGCCCCAGGCGAGGCGACGGGCGCAACGCGCGAGGAGATGAGCATCCCGCCCCCGATGACGAGCCCCGCGACGACCGCCATGAGCAGGTACCCGGCACGCGGATCATCGCCGAGGCCGCGCAATACCGGCCCGCCTGCGCCGAAGAGGAGGATGGCGAGGGTCAGCACGACGACCCGCCACGTGAGCAGGCGGGTGCGGTCGTCATAACCCGCCGTGAGCTCGGCGGGCAGCGCGATGTACGGCACCTGGAAGAGGCTGAACGCCGTCGCGCAGAGCAGGAACGCGAGCGCGACCCACACGGCGGATGCGACCGGCCCGATCCCCGCAGGAACAGCGAAGGTCAGCACGAAGAAGATCGGCAGCGCGACGCCGCCGAGCACCATGAAACGTCGCCGAGACCCGGTCGCGGCGAGGCTTGCGTCGCTGCGCGCGCCGATGACGGGGTCGATGATGACGTCCCAGATCTTCGCGAGCGTGACGACCAGCCCCGCGGCGAGCGCCGCAACGCCGAGCGTGTCGGTCAGGTAGTAGACAAGCACGAGGCCCGGAAGCGTGCCGAAGCCGCCCGTCCCGAGCGAACCGACCGCGTAGGTCGCGATCGACCTTCGGCTGACTGTCTGCGCCATTGCATCCATGGCGCCAGCATATTGGCGGCGGTCTCAGACGGCGCGATCGCTGTAGCCCGCGCGCCGCGCACGCTCGACCGCGGCGGGGAGGGCCGCCAGGAGGGCGTCGACATCGGCCTCGGTCGAGTCGTGGCCGAGGGTGAAGCGCAGCGCGCTGCGAGCATCCGCTTCGGTCAGCCCCATGCCGAGCAGCACGTGCGAGGGCTCCGGGATGCCGGCTTGGCAGGCCGAGCCCGTGCTCGCCGAGATGCCCGCCATGTCGAGCATGAACAGCAGCGAGTCGCCCTGGCAGCCCTCGAAGGTGAAGTGGGCATTGTTGTCCAGTCGGTGCTCGGGGTCTCCCCGCAGCACGGCCCCCTCGACGCTGGCGAGCACGCCCTCAATGAGGCGGTCGCGGAGAGGCTCGAGGGAGGAGAGCGGATGCTGCGCCGCGACGCCGAACGCGATGGCACCTGGGGCATCCTGCGTTCCCGACCTCACGTTGCGCTGCTGCCCTCCCCCGTGGAGCAGCGGCTCGACCGTAGCGCTTCGGGAGAGAGCGAGGGCGCCGATGCCGAGCGGACCACCGATCTTGTGTGCGGAGATGCTGATGGCGGATGCTCCGCTGTCGCGCAGGGAGACGGGCAGGTGCCCGTAGGCCGAGACAGCGTCCACGTGCACGGGCACCCCGTGGGCTGCGGCGAGCGCCGTGAGCTCCCCGACGGGCTGGATGGTGCCCACCTCGTTGTTGGCCCAGAGGAGGGTGAGGAGGGCGATGTCGTCGTGCTCGCGCAGCGCGCTGTCGACGGCGGCGACGTCGATGCGGCCCACGGCGTCGATCGGCAGCCAGTCGATGACGGCACCCTCGTGTGTGGCCAGCCACTCGACCGTGTCGATCGTCGCGTGGTGCTCGCCGCGCGGCACGAGGATCCTGGGCCTCGATGCGCCCGCGGCATTGCGCGCCCAGAAGAGTCCCTTGACGCCGAGGTTGACCGCCTCTGTGCCGCCCGAGGTGAACACGACCTCGATGGGGTCGCAGCCGAGCGATGCCGCGACCTGCTCGCGCGCCTCCTCGAGCATCCGCTTGGCGTTCTGGCCGTGGGCGTGGATGGATGCCGGGTTGCCGACGAGGTCGAGCGCCGCCACATAGGCGTCGCGCACGGCAGGCAGCATGGGCGTCGTGGCCGCGTGGTCCAGGTAGACCGGCATGCTGCTCCTTGCAGGTGAAGTGCTCGTTCCAGAACCCGTATTGGGGTAGCCCTCGTAACCGGCGTGACACGGGCCCTCATTACTCTAGAACGATGGCCTCCCACGATCCTCTGCGCGACCTCGGGGTGCGCGCCGGCGAGGGCGGCGGCGAGCTCCGCGTGTGGTCAGCCCATGCGACTGCGGTCGAGGTGTGCCTCTTCGACCACGCCGATGCCAATCGCATCGTGGCGACGGCCCCACTCAGCCGCGACGAGCATGATGTGTGGGCGGTGCGGCATCCGCTGCTTGTACCGGGTGCCCGCTACTCGTTGCGGGTGCGCGGCGAGGGCGAGCGCTTCGATGACCGGCGGAACCTGCTCGACCCCTATGCCAGGGGGCTCGTGCGGAGCCCGAGTGGCGAGTGGCGTTCCTATGTGCAGGATGACGCCTTTGACTGGTGTGGTGCGCAGAAACCGCGTGTGCCGCTCGATCACACGGTCATCTATGAGGCGCACGCCAAGGGCATCTCGAAGCTCAACCCTGCGGTGCCGGAGGAGTTCCGTGGAACCTATGCGGGCCTCGCCCATGAGACGGCGATCGCGCAGCTGAAGGACCTGGGTGTGACCACCATCCAACTGCTGCCGGTGCACCAGTCGGTGAGCGAGGAACGGCTCACGAAGCTCGGCTTCAGCAACTACTGGGGCTACAACACGCTCAACTTCTTCACGCCCCACACGGAATATGCGTCGGCCGCCGCCCAAGCCGGTGGTACCGCGGCGGTACTGCGCGAGTTCAAGGGCATGGTCAAACTGCTCCACGAGGCCGGCCTCGAGGTCATTCTCGATGTCGTCTACAACCACACCTCCGAGCAGGGACCGGGCGGGCCCACGACAAGCTTCCGAGGGATCGACGATGCCTCCTACTACCGGCAGGATGCCGACGGCAACTACATCGACGTCACCGGATGCGGCAACTCCCTCGATACCTCGGTGCCTGCGGTGCAGCGGCTCATCCTCGATTCGCTGCGGTACTGGGCGAACGAGGTGCAGGTCGACGGGTTCCGCTTCGACCTGGCCGCGACGCTGGGGCGCAATGCTGCCCACGAGTTCGACCCCGAGCATCCGCTGCTCAAGGCAATCGTCGAGGACCCGCAGCTGCAGGGCGTGAAGATGATCGCCGAACCGTGGGATGTCGGCGCTGGCGGCTGGCAGACCGGCAACTTCCCCACAGGCTGGATGGAATGGAACGACGGCTACCGCGACCGGATGCGCGACTTCTGGCTCTCGGACATCGCCGCAGAGCGTCACCACGGCACCGCGAGCCAGGGCATCGGCAGCATGACGCGGCGCTTCGCAGGCTCCGCGCACGTCTTCAGCCAGGAGCGCGGACCGCTCGCGAGCGTCAACTTCATCACGGCCCACGACGGTTTCACGATGGCCGACCTCACCTCGTACAACCGCAAGCACAACCTCGGCAACGGCGAGTTCAACCGAGACGGCACCGACAACAACCACTCCTTCAACCACGGGTGGGAGGGACCGACCGACGACCCCGAGATCACCACATCTCGACGCAAGGCCATGCGCAACCTCCTCGGTACGCTGCTGCTGTCGGCGGGCATCCCCATGATCACGGCGGGCGACGAGTTCGGCCGCAGCCAGCGCGGCAACAACAACGCCTACTGCCACGATGACGAGCTCAGCTGGTTGCCGTGGGAGCACGAGGAGTGGCAGCGCGACCTGTTCGAGATCTCCAAGAAGTTGCTGCGACTGCGGCGGGAGAACCCCGCGCTGCGCCCCGTGCGCTTCGGCAAGCTGGGCGAGAAGGTGCCGTCGGCGAGCGAGATGCACTGGTACAACGCTGCGGGCGCCGAGATGTCGATCGAGGACTGGGACTCCCCTGCCCAGCGCGTCTCCCAGTACCTTGCGGCGTCGACACCCGAGCATGAGGAGTTCAACCGCATCCTCCTCGTTGTGCAGGGGCGCGAGTCGGAGGAGTTCGTGTGCCTGCCGGAGCATCCGGGCGTCAGCGACTACGTGCTGCTGTGGGATTCGGCCCTCGACATCACTGGGCCCGACGTGCACGCGCCCGGCTCGAAGGTGCGGATGGCGCCGACGTCGATGCAACTCTTTCTGGCCCGCTGATGGCGGTCGGCACCCCTGCGACCGTGGCATTGGATGCTGCGGGCATCCGCTACTCGGTGCACAGCTACGAGCACGACCCCAGCAACACGAACTTCGGGCTTGAGGCAGCGGAGGCGATCGGCGTCGACCCCGACCGCGTCTTCAAGACCCTGCTCGCGGATGTCGATGGTCGCCTCATCGTGGGCATCGTGCCCGTCTCGGGCAAGCTCGACCTTAAAGCGCTCGCTGCGGCGGTCGGCGGCAAGAGGGCGGTCATGGCCGACCCCGCCGTCGCCCAGCGCCGCACCGGCTACGTCGTGGGCGGCATCAGCCCGATCGGGCAGAAGATGCGCCACGACACCGTGGTCGACGAGACGGCCGAGCTGTGGGACACCGTCTTTGTGAGCGGTGGACGCCGCGGGCTCGACCTGGAGCTCGCGCCGTCAGACCTTGTGCGCGTCACCGACGCGCTCGTGTTCGACATCGCCCGCTGACCGGGTCTCGCCCTCCGCGACCGCCGGGGCGGAGCGCCTCTTCTTCTTCACCGCCACCGCGATGCCGCTAGCGATCATGTAGCCGGCATAGAGGAACAGGCCGATCGCGATCGTGGGGACGATCCATCCGCGATTGGCACCATTGACGAGGTTGTTGACATAGCCGATCCACGGCACTGAATACCAGAGCTCGCCCTGCACCTGCACGGAGAGCACCGGCGCCGCGTCCTCGACGTCATTGTTGTCGCCCTTCGTCGTGAACGAGCGAGTGCCATCCGACGAATTCGTGATGCCCGTCACTCGGTGGGTGACGACCCCCTCCTTGCCGGATTCGATCTGGTAGGTGATCACGTCGCCCACCTTGACCTGCATGGGGTCAACTGGGCGCACGATGACCAGCGTTCCCGGTGGCAGCTTTGGCTCCATGGAACTGGTCAGCACTGTGAGGGGGGTTGCTCCCACCGCTATAGGGACCACGATGACAAGGAGACCGAGAAGGACGACGAACGCGAGGAGGCCCGCGCTCGCACCGACCCCGAGGTAATAGAGGATCCCGCGAGGCTTGGCCCCGTCGGTCTGCGCTCGCTTGCCAGTCACGGGGCACCCCCAGCCTCGACCGGGGCCCCAGGATCCTCGTCCGTCCTACGGCGCTTCCCGAGCAGGAACACGAATCCGCCCGCGGCCATCGCCCCCACCAGGATCAACACCAGGTACTCCTCGAACAACTGCCAGGTGTTGGGGTCGATGACGATCCCCCCAGGCAGGTTGAGCACCGGCAGATCACCAGAGGCTTGCGGACCATCCGTCGCAGGGAGGGTGGTTGAGGGCAGCCCGATGGACTGGCCCGACGCGGCCGGGCTCCGGCCCGGCGCACCCACGACCCCGATCGACACATCGCTGCCACCGCAGCTCGTGGGGGCCAGGCTGCCCGGCCTCGTGTCACTCAGCGCTGCGGCGAGCGCCGCCGTCGCGGTGGCCCCCTGCCCGAGCATGCCGTCAAGGTTGCCGAAGTGGAGCAGCGTGTCGACCCGGATCGCCTGGCCCGGCTGCAGCACGGTCCCCTCGTTCAGCACCCAGCAGGGTTGCGCGAGGCTTACGGCAGAGCGCGGTCCCTGGCTTCCGCCGACGGTTGCCTGGAGCGTAAGCGCATTCGCGAAGTCGAGGTCGTCGAAGGTGACGCCCTCGAGGGTGACGCGCAGGTAGCCGGCCTCGTCCCCGCTGTTGCGGAGCCAGAATGACTCAAGCTGCTCGTCGCCCGGAACCACGGCACCGAGCGCATCGAAGAGCACGCCCGTGAAGTTCTTGGAGTAGCTCGTACCGTCCGCGCTCACCTCGAGGTTTCCGGATGCTGCATGCGCGGGCAGCGCGCCACCCGCCAGCATTGCGGCGACCGTTATTGCACCCAGGGCCAGAACTCCGATTGGTTTCCGCCGCGTCATCCGATCGCTCCGCATCGCACGTCGTTGCCTGAGATGAAGCCGACGGGGTCGTAAGTCGTCACCGTGAGGGGGTTCGACGCTTCGGATTGGACCGAGCCCGCGAAAGCGCGCACCGTGATCGTTCCACCCTGGGTGATCACCGCGGTACTGCCGTTCGCGGTGAACTCAGTCCCCGTGATTGCCGAACCGATGGCGACACCGTTGCGGTAGAGCCGGTAGGACGTTGCGCCGGGCACGGCCGTCCACACGATGCGGGCCGTGTCGTAGGTGTAGAAGATCGTCCAGCGCGTTCCACTGATGCAATCCACGATCCTCGGCGCCGCAAGGCCCGCAACGTTCTGCGTGAACGATCGCGTCGTACTCGCATCCGTCGCGCTCCAGTTGTCGCCTACCCGTCCGGAGAAGGTCAGGGTGGGTGTCAGGGAAAGGCCAGCCGCCTCCCCCAGCGTGCCGGTCAACGTCGTTGCAACGCAGAGCACGACGGAGCCGGAGGCGGGAACGGAAACAAACCCCGCCGGGAGGGAGAGAGCGGGAGCCGACAACGCTGCCGACGCTTTGACCGTCGGCGCCGCCGGGATGGAGGTGGGGCACGTGTTGCCTGAGCTGGCCCACACCGTGAGAGTGACGTTGCCTGCGGGCAGCGCGCCGGTCGTCGCGATGGCAACAGACGTCAGAGGCAGGGCGACCGACCCCGAGTTGCTGAGCGTGACGGGCACGATCTTCGAGGTGTCGACGTTCGTGTAGGTGTGGCCGAGGCTCGAAATGCCAGAACTGGCGAGCGCGATAGTGCCGTTCGCCGCCACGGAGGACGCGGTCGTGGAGGCGCTCCAAGCCGCGAAGCTCACGGTGGACCCCATCGCCAGGATGAGGGCAAGGGCGATGGCGATGGTCGTGCGGGGACGGATCAGCCGCGCCGTGCGTCTGCTGGCGTCGTTCACTGCTGGACTCCGCTCAGTGTGATCTTGAACTGCGTGCTCTGTCCTGCGGCCGCGAGGTCCGCGGATGCGGGCATCTGGACGACGAAGCACAGTACTGCCGACTGGCTGGGTTGCAGCGTCGCGAGAGCGGTCCCGAGCGGTGCCCCAGCGGCTGGAAGCCCGCTGCAATCGCCCGTAGCGACTCCGCCCGAAAGCGCGGCGGCCGGATTTGAGCTGGCGACCGACGAGACTGAGACGCTGAGTGGCACGTCGCCCGTGTTGCTCACCGTGAATGGCGAGCGCTGCACGACCCCCGGGGAGAAGGTAGTCATTGCTGCGGGCTCCGTCGCGGCGAGGCTCGCACTGCCGGCCGTGACCATCACGCCCGCTCCTGAACTCGTCGAGGCGTTGAGGTAGGCATAGGTGCCGCCGGTACCAAGGGCAGCGATGACGACTGCCGCGCCCACGCTGAGCGTGAGACTCACAAGTCTGCTGAGGATGCTTGAGGGACGACCGGTGCCGGCGGGCGCGGGGTGCACTGCTTCCGTCATGATCATCACCTCCTCTGGTTCCTGACTTCTGTCGTTCTGTTGCCTGGGCATGCCGAAGTGCCGGGCACGCCGCGACGCAGCGTGCCCGGCTGGGCGTCAGTTGGTCTGCGAGACCGTGACGGCGAAGCCGCTGAGGTCCACGCGACCTGCCATGGCTCCGTTCTCGGCGCCAGCGGCACCGTTCGGGAACGTGATGGTGGCCGACACGGTGACGTCGGTGGTTCCGGCGTTGACGGCCAGCGTCGAGCCGGACGTGCCGTTGACGGCGAACGTGGCGCTGCTGCCGAGAAGGTTGGCGAGGGAGGTGTCTGCGGTCGTGGGCGAGCTGGGCACGGAGATCGCCGAGCCGGACAGCGCGAGCTCGGCCTCCAGGTTGTCGCCCGTCGCGGTGACCGTGAAGTCACGCGAGAAGGTCAGCTGGTCGCCGGGAACAGCACGGAAGGTGGCGATGTTCGCGACCGTCTGCGGAGCCCCAGTGCCGTGCTTGACGGTCCAGGTGCCGTTGCTGCCAGCCTTGGCCTGCACGTTCAGCGTGCCCGCCGTGATGGTCGCCGAGCTTCCAGTGTTGGCCGCCGACACGGACGAGTTCCACGAAGCGAGCGTGCCCGCCCCACCGAGGAGCAGTGCGATGCCAGCTGCGCCGGCGATGGAGCCCTTGAGAAGCTTGTTCATGATGTTTCCTTTCGCTGGACATCGCGAAGGATGCCGGGTTGGGTGACCCCGAGGCGCGCACGCTGACGCTGCCCCGGGTAGGGCGTGTGGCGTCCGTGCAAGACGTTTCGGGTTGTCTTGTGTGGGTTCCCTCGCGGGGGTCTAAGCCGCTCGGGTCGTGGTGCTGGTAAGGCTTGGGATGAGCGATCTACCGTCCGATATTTCGCTTTGGGTGTTCCCCCCGCACATGACTGTACGAACGTGTCTGTCCTGTCGCACCGAATCTCTGTCCCCAATCGTGGGGGTCCCCCTAAATATGGACCCATCTCGTCCCCCGAATTCGGCGAAATGTCCCCCCTAAAGCCCTGTGGATGCTGCTCGTCCCTCCCTGCGCGTGAAGGGAGCGAGTACGGTCAAGATCGTGGCTACACCGAAACCGACCCCCCAGCGCGCGACGGCCGACTACACACCGAAGACTGGCCGCATCGCCATCCGTGACCGCAGTCCGCAGCAGCCTGAGAACCACTGGCCGGCCAAGTCATTCGTGGGCGAGGTCGTGCCCTTCGAGGCGACCGTCTTCATGGAGGGCCACGACATCCTCCGCGTCGACCTCCTCCTCAGCGACCCAGACGGCACGCAGGAGAGGCACCGGATGCGCCCGGTCGCTCCCGGCACCGACCGCTGGCGTGCCGAGGTGCAGGTCTCGACGACCGGGGTGTGGACCTGGAGCGTGCAGGCTGCTGTCGATGAGTGGGCCACCTGGCTGCACAACGCAGAGATCAAGGTGCCTGCCGGCATCGACGCCGAGCTCATGATGGCGGAGGGTGCCGCGCTGCTGTCGGCCGCGGCGAGCGCCAACCCCGCGCTCAGGGACGCGGCGACGGTGCTCGCCAACACGAAGCTCTCGCCGGTGGAACGCCTGGCCGCGGCATCCGACTCCAGGCTCGCTGCCGAGATCGAGCGCGCGCCCATCACGAGCCGCACGACGCTCAGCCTGCCCCTCGACCTCCGCGTCGAGCGCACGCGTGCGGCGGTCGGCAGTTGGTACGAGTTCTTCCCGCGCTCGGAGGGGGCCAAGCAGAAGAAGGACGGCACCTTCAAGAGCGGCACCTTCCGCACGGCGGCCCGCCGCCTCCCCGCTGTCGCGGCGATGGGCTTCGACGTCGTCTACCTGCCGCCGATCCACCCCATCGGCACCGCCTTCCGCAAAGGACCCAACAACACACTGAATGCAGGCCCGAACGACCCCGGTTCCCCGTGGGCGATCGGTGCGAAGGAGGGTGGCCACGACGCCGTCCACCCCGACCTCGGCACCCTCTCCGATTTCAAGGCCTTCGTCTCGACCGCGAAGAAGGCCGGGCTGGAGGTCGCCCTCGACCTCGCCCTGCAGTGCTCCCCCGACCACCCATGGGTGTCCGAGCACCCGGAATGGTTCACGACTCGGGTCGACGGCTCGATCGCCTACGCCGAGAACCCGCCCAAGAAGTACCAGGACATCTACCCGCTCAACTTCGACAACGACCCCGAGGGCCTCAGCCGCGAGGTGCTGCGCATCGTCGAGCACTGGATCGCGCAGGGCGTGCAGATCTTCCGCGTCGACAATCCGCACACGAAGCCGCTGTGGTTCTGGGAGTGGCTGCTGCACGAGGTGAACTCGAAGCACCCGGATGTCGTGTTCCTCGCCGAGGCCTTCACGCGCCCGGCGATGCTCCGCTCGCTCGCCCAGATCGGCTTCCAGCAGTCGTACACGTACTTCACCTGGCGCAACACCAAAGAAGAGCTTGAGGAGTACCTCACCGAGCTCACGCAGGAGACCGCCGACTACCTGCGGCCCAATTTCTTCGTCAATACCCCCGACATCCTCACCGAATACCTGCAGTTCGGCGGGCCAGCCGCCTACAAGGTACGCGCGGCAATCGCGGCGACCTCCTCGCCGACCTGGGGCGTGTACTCGGGATACGAGCTGTTCGAGGATGTCGCGCGCCCCGGCTCCGAGGAGAACATCGACAACGAGAAATACGAGTACAAGGCGCGCGACTGGGAGGCCGCCGAGGCCGAAGGTCGCTCGCTCGCGCCCTACCTTCGCCAGCTCAATCGCATCCGCTCGGAACACCCCGCGCTTCGACAACTGCGCAATCTCGACGTGCACTGGAGCGATGACGACTCGGTCCTCGTCTACAGCAAATACCTCGACGGGCGGTACATCCGCTCTGGCCAGTCCAACGGGCTCATCATCGTCGCCAACGTCGACCCACACACGGTGAGGGAGACCATGGTGCACCTCGACCTCACCCGCCTGGGCCTACAGCACGGCGACGAATACGAGGTGACCGACCTCATCACGAAGCAGCGTTTCACCTGGTCAAGCGACAACTTTGTGCGCCTCGACCCGTTCACGGAGCCCGTGCACATCCTGCGCATCGACTACCGGAGCACCAGCGAAGGGAACGCCACGGCATGACGCGCGACACCACCCTCGAGACCGGCACCATCCTCGCGATCGCCGAGGGGCGGCATCCGCACCCCCACAGCGTGCTGGGGCAACACGAGCGCGACGGCAGCGTCGTCATCCGGGCGCTTCGCCCGCTCGCCGCGGCGGTCGAAGCGGTCTTCGACGACGGCTCGCGCCTGGCACTCGCGCACGTCGCGGAGGGGTTGTGGCAGGGTGACGCGCCATCCCCCGCGCTCCCCTACCGACTCGAGACCCGCTACGAGGGCGCCCCCGCGTGGATTACCCACGACCCCTATCGCTTCGGACCCACGCTCGGCGAGATGGACGTATACCTGTTCGGCGAGGGCCGACATGAAGAACTGTGGCGGATGCTCGGAGCCCGCTTCACGACGCATGAAGGCGTTGAGGGCACGGCGTTCGCGGTGTGGGCACCGCACGCGCGGGCCGTGCGCATCATGGGCGACTTCAACGGGTGGAACGGCGTCGGTCACGCCATGCGTCGCCTCGACGACAACGGGGTCTGGGAACTCTTCATCCCCGACCTTGAACCCGGCAGCAACTACAAGTTCGAGATCCTGACCCGCCATGGCGACTGGGTTGGCCGCGCCGACCCCATGGCCCGCTACACCGAGGTGCCACCCAAGACCGCGTCGGTCGTGGGCAGGAGCAGCTACCAGTGGGGCGACAACGAGTGGCTCGCGCAGCGCGCGGAACGCGACCCGCACAACACCCCCATGAGCGTCTACGAACTCCACCTCGGCTCCTGGCGGCCCGGGCTCGGCTACCGCGACATCGCCGATCCGCTCATCGACTACGTGACCGACTTGGGCTTCACACACGTCGAGTTCATGCCACTCGCCGAGCACCCCTATGGCCCCTCCTGGGGCTACCAGGTCACCGGCTACTACGCGCCGACGAGCCGTTTCGGTCACCCCGACGACCTGCGCTACCTCATCGACCGCCTCCACCAAGCGGGCATCGGCGTGCTCATGGATTGGGTGCCGGGGCACTTCCCCAAAGACGAGTGGGCGCTCGCGAACTTCGACGGCATGCCGCTCTACGAGCACAGCGACCCCCGCCGCGGCGAGCAGCCCGACTGGGGCACGCTCGTGTTCAACTTCGGCGACTCGCAGGTGCGCAACTTCCTCGTCGCCAACGCGCTCTACTGGCTCGAGGAGTTCCATATCGATGGCCTCCGCGTCGACGCCGTCGCGAGCATGCTCTATCTCGACTATTCGCGCGACGAATGGCTGCCCAACGAGTTTGGCGGCCGCGAAAATCTCGAGGCCATCAGCTTCCTGCAGGAGGTCAACGCGACCGCCTACAAGCGCTACCCCGGCATCGTCATGATCGCGGAGGAGTCGACCGCCTTCCCGGGCGTCACGCGCCCCACAGCGGGCAACGGCCTCGGCTTCGGCCTCAAATGGAACATGGGCTGGATGCACGACGCCCTGCAGTACGTCGCCGTCGATCCCATGTGGCGTTCACACCACCACCACGACATCACCTTCAGCCTGCAGTACGCCTTCAGTGAGAGCTTCATGCTGCCGATCAGCCATGACGAGGTCGTGCACGGCAAGGGCTCGCTCCTCGGCAAGATGCCGGGCGACCAGTGGCAGAAACTCGCGAACGTGCGAGCATTCCTCGCCTACATGTGGGCGCATCCGGGCAAGCAGCTGCTCTTCATGGGGCAGGAGTTCGGCCAGCCATCCGAGTGGAGCGAGCAGCGCGGGCTCGACTGGTGGATCCTCGACCAGCCCGCCCACCAGGGACTCCACCGCCTCGTCGGCGAACTCAACCGTGTCTACGCGGCCGAGCCCTCGCTGTGGCAGAGGGACAATGACCCGCGCGGCTTCCAGTGGCTCGTCGGCGACGACGCCACCAACAATGTCGTGGCCTTCGTGCGCTGGTCGGCAGACCGGCAGCCGGTTGTCGCGATCGTGAACTTCTCCGGCATCCCCGTGGGGCCCTACCGCGTCGGGCTGCCGCAGGCGGGCGAGTGGGTCGAACTCGTCAACACGGATGCCACGGAGTTCGGTGGCTCGGGCGTCGGCAACTTCGGCATGGTCACCGCCGACGAGACACCGTCGCACGGGCAGCCGGCATCGGCGGAACTCACGATCCCCCCGCTCGGCGCGCTCTACCTCAAGCCGCGCCCGTAGCGGCTCAGTAGAGCAGGTTCGTCAGCTGCCGACGGGCGGTGACGACCCGCGGGTCCTCCGCTCCGGCGACCTCGAAATATTCGAGCAGGCGCGTGCGCACGCGGTCGCGGCCGTCTTGGTCGAGCGCGATGAAGAGGTCGAGGAGGCGCGCGAACGCATCCTCGAGGTGACCGCCCGAGACGTCGAGGTCGGCGACATCGAGTTGCGCGTCGAGGTCCTTGGGCGCGTCGGCGGCCGCGGTGCGGATCTGCGCCGCGGTCTTACCGGAGAGCCGGTTGAGCAGCGACACCTGCGCGAGGCCGGCCACCGCGAGCTGGTCACGCGGATCCTGCGCGATGGCCTTCTCGTATGCCGCAATCGCCGTGGGGAAGTCGCCCCGCTCGATCGCGTCGTACGCCTCCTGGTGCAGGGGCGGAAGTGGCTCCTCCTGCGGCTCGGCATCATCTGCCTGCTGGCCGTCCACGGTCACGGTGCCCGAGACACCGTTCTGCGCCGCAAGGGCAAGGAGCTGCTCAAACACGGCCCGGAGCTGGTCCTCGGCGACCTCACCCTCGAACAGCGCGAGGGGTCGCCCCGCCACGATGGCAGCGACGGTCGGCACGGCCGCGACGTTGAACGCCTGCTGCAGCTGCGGGTTACGAGTCGCATCGACGCTCGCGAGCACGAGACGCCCGCCGAAGGACTTGACGACGGATGCGATGCCTTGCCACGGTTCGCCGGCATTGAACTCCACGACCACCGGCACGGTGTTGGAGAGTTCGAGCAGGCCCTGGAGTGCGGCGTCGCCACTCTCGAGCACGAGCGATGGCACGGTCATCGTGCCCGACGCCGGGGCACCAGCCTGCTGGCCGCCGGCCGGAGCGGCTGCCTGCTGCTGGGGAGGCCGCACGAGGGACGAGAGGTCGACGGCACCACGGAGGTGCGCGCCGGAGGGGGGAACGTTGGTCATGGGAGTTCTCCTGCCGCTGTCACGCCTTCGGTCGCCCCAATGAGACGGATCTTCTCGTCACTGCCTGCCGGCGGCACATAGAAGAGCAGCTGGTAGCCGTAGGTGACGAAGACACCCTTGGTCGTCTCGGTGAGGCCAGTCATCAACTTTACCGTCGGCCCCACGCTGATGGTGGCGCCGGCCTCCGTCGGCGTGACGGTCTCGGTGTCACCGAAGTTCAGCGTCAGAAGCGCACCGGTGTCGTTGGTCGCGAGAGCGATGCGCTCGCCCGTTCCCTCCGCGGGGGTCGTTGCGAGTGCCACGGGACCGGAGACTGCGGCGGCACGGGTGGCACGGGCATCCGGACCCGCGATCGCGAGGAAGGAGTCGTTCTCGAGGTCGAACTCCTCGGCGTACTCGCTCGCGGTGCCGTTCAGCAGCACATCGGCATACGCCGCAGCGACCTGCTCGGGCGTGAGCTTCAGGAACTTGTTGTCGGGCGAATAGCGCACGGCGCCGACCGTCTCTGCGGCGACCTGCGGGAAGGGTGCCTCGGTCGCCTGCAGTTTGACGCCGTACTGCACGCGATAGTTCTCGCGCGGGGACTCCTGCTGCAGTACGTAGGCCATCGGCACGACCGTCTCGTCCTCGGGATCCTGCACGATCACGAGCGCAACGCGGGGCCAGGCATCCGTCTGCTGCGGCAGCGAGAGTGCGATCGGCTCGGCATGCACTGTTGTGGGTGCCGGCTGAGCACCGTCGGCGGCGCGCATGACGTAGTTGGACTTGCGCATCTCCAGCGCCGGCCCCTCGAAACGGGTCGCCAGCAGGTCGGCATCGAGCGCCGCGTCGGCCTCGGTGGCAACCGTGGCGATGTCCGCCATGATCGTGCGAAGTTGCGCCTCCGTGACCGCGACATCTTTCAGTGCTGTCACGCTGGCCTCGGCACCCGCGGTCGCCGATGGCGAGGGCTCGGGGGCATCGATGCGCGGCCACATGTCGGGTGAGCAGCCAGTGAACAGGAGTGAGCCGACGAGCAGCCCAGGCACGACGGCGATCCGTGCCCGGCCCGAACGCCGTCCACGCGCGGGAGCATCCGGCTGCGGTGCCGCGGGGCGCACTGCCTTTGCAGCCTTGCGGGCGCTGTACTTCGGCGGCCGCGGCATCTTCTGCCCCTTGCCCGACTTGCGGCGCGGGCCTCGCATCCGACGCCAGTGCGAGAGCGCCCAGAGATAGAGGCCGATTCCCGCGACGAGCAGCACAACACCGGCGACGATGAGCGGTCCAGCCCACGGCGTGCGATTGTCGAGTGGCCACGCGATGCTGACGTCCTTCGGTGCCGCCTCCTCGCCGTCCGACATGACAAGCACAGAGATGCCCTCCGGCACATTGGCCATGAACGTCAGGGCGGCTTCGCCCGTGTACTCCGCCAGCCACAGGTCAGAGCCCAGCGCGCTCGGCACGGTCTCTTCCTCGCCCTCGACGAGTTCCGCCTCGAGCGAGCCCGACTCCTCGTCGAACGTCAGTACGTTGTGGGACGCCTCGCCGACCCAGGCCTGCACGTCGGCAGTTCGGCCGTACACGGCCACGATGTCCCCCGGTCCGCTGATGTTCAGACGCTGCCGGCCGTCGTGTGCGTGGAGTGTCTCGCTCTCGATGAGCGTCAGGGGCGCGTCATCCATCGACGACGTTTCCGCGACGAGACGTTCCGGTCCCGCGAACACGGTTCGCTGGGCGAGGCCGAGACCGATCAGTACGAAGGCAAGAACGAAGCTGACGATCGCTGCTACAAAGCGCAACGAACCCTCCTCTCTCGGTGCCGTGTCGGATCTGGGGTGCCGCCGACACGAAGGATTCCCCGGTCAGTCGGCCAGTGGCGCCCGCTTGTTCGGGTGCCGATACGGCAGGCAAAGACATTCCACACTAGTCATCGAGCCTGTATGCCTCCTAACAGCGGGCTGAATGCCCCGGGATGAAGATGCGAGGAGGATTGCTCACAGAGGAGAACGAGGGCTCGAATCAGGTCGCTGTCCCCCACCGACTAAACTCGGCTAGCGGAACCAGCCGATCGCTGATTCGACGAACACAGGAGACGACCGTGCCCATCGACGAGGGATCGTTCAGCACCACAATGCGCGGCTACAACCGCGAGGAGGTCGACTCCGCCCTCCAGGATCTTCGCCGCGAACTCATCAAGGCCAATGCTGACAAGGCAGAAGCCACCAAGGAGATCAAGCGGCTCAAGGCGACGGTCGACGACCTCCAGGCCGAACTCGACGAGACCGGCAGCCCCACGTACGCGGGCCTCGGCACCAAGCTCGAGAACACACTTCGCGTCGCCGAGGAGCAGTCGACCCGACTCATCAGCCAGGCCGACATCGACGCCGAGAAGCTCCGCAGCACCGTGCAGGCAGAGGTGCAGGCGCTTCGAGCCGAGGCCGCAGAGGCCGCCGACGGCCTGCTCGCCGATGCCACAGCACGCGCCGACAAGATGCTGGCGGACGCGCGCACTGAAGCCGACGACCTTGTCACCCGGGCGCGCACCGAGGCTGAGACGCTGACGCAAGACGCGCTGCGCGAGGCTGCGAGCATCCGTGGTGCTGTCGCAACTGAAGCAGCCGAAGTGCGCACGAGCGCCAAGCGCGAGGCCGCGGCCGTTCGGGCCGAAGCAGAGCGTGAGGTCGCCGAACTGCGTGCTGTGGTGGATCGCGAAGTCGGCGAAGCCCGGGAAACCGCCGCCGCCCTCGCCCGTGACACGGAACGAGGCAGGGCAGAGTTCACGGCCGAGAGCGAGAAGCAGCGCGGCGACCTCGAGCGCGAGATCGAGCAGAAGCGCACCGACCTCGACCGGCACGTTGAGCAGACGCAGGCGGAACTGGCGGCCACCGTCGAGTCCACTCGCGCCGAGTTGGAACGAGAGATCGCCGAGGCCCGCACCTCGCTCGAACTCGACACCGCGGAGGCGCGTGGCGCACTCGAGCGTGACACCCGCGAAGCTCGCGGTGCCCTCGAACGCGAGACGAGCGAGGCGCACGCCGCGCTCGCGCGCGAGACGGCAGAGGCGAAGGCCCAACTCGCGACCGAGACAGCGGATGCCCGTGCTGAGCTCGAACGCGAGACAACCGAACAGCGAGCCGCCCTCGAGCACGAGATCCTCACCCGGCGCAGCGAGCTCGACCGAGAGATCACGAACCGACGCGAGGAACTGGAGCAGGAAATCGCCACGCGCACGGCGGAGATCGCCCAAGAGGTCGACGCCAAGCGCTCCGATATCGACCAGGAAGTCGCGACCAAGCGTTCGGCGATCGACCAGGAGGTCGCCGCGAAGCGAAGTGCGGTGGATCAGGAGGTCGCGAGCAAGCAGTCCGCAATCGACCTTGAAGTATCGACTCGGAGGGACGAGCTCGAACGGGACATCGAGTCGCGCACTCTCGAACTCGAACGCGAACTCGAGACCCGCGCCCAGGAGCTCGAACGCACGATCGAAGCCCGCATGCAGGAGCTCGAACGGGAGATCGAGACTCGTCGCAGCGAGATCGACGAAGAGGTCGACCGCAAGCGCAGCGAGATCGACCAGGAAGTTGCGGCGAAGCGCAACGAGATAGACCAGGAAGTAGAGACCAAGCGCAGCCAGATCGACCAGGAGGTCGACAGCAAGCGCAGCGAGACCGACCAAGAGGTCGCGACCAAGCGCGCGAAGGTCAACCAAGAAGTCTCGTCGAAGCGTGCCGCGATCGACCGCGAACTCGCAGCCCGTACCGCCGAGCTCGAGCAGCATGTGGCAGAGGAGACCGCTCGCCTGCAGGAGGAGACGAGCCGCGTGCGCGGCGAACTCGAGGCGGAGGCCACGCGCATCCGCACGACCCTCGAGCAGGAAGCGGAGCGGGTGCGCGCTGCACTCGAGCGCGAAGCCGCGCAGACGCGTGCCGACCTCGAGGAGGAATCGACGACGACGCGCACGACGCTCCACGAGCAGACGACGCGCGCACGCAGCGAACTCGAAGAAGAGGTCAGCCGCGCCCGGGCCGAACTGGAGCTCGAGATCGCCAAGCGCCGGGCAGCCGCCGAGGAGGAGACGACGACGTCGCTCGAGCGGCTCCGGCACGACGTCGAGAAGCAGCGCAAGGACCTCGCTCGTGAAGCAGCGGCCCAGCGCGCAGCGCTCAAGCACGAGGACGAGACGGTGCGGGCGGCTCTCGCTGCTGAGGCCGATGAGGCACGCGCCACCATCGAGCGAGAGACCGAGCAGGCACGCATCGACCTCGACGTCGAACTCACGGCCCGGCGTGACGAAGCAGAGAAGGACTTCCTGGCGAAACAGCAGGAGGCGGTCGCCCAGACGCAGAAGTACCTCGAGGAGGCCCAGGCCCAACTCGCCGACGCCACCAAGCGCGCAGCCGAGAAGCGGGCGGAGGCCGAGCAGCTCGAGGCGACTTCGAGGGCGGAGGCGCGAGCCCTGCGGGAAGAGACCTCTGCGACCGCAGCGGAGATCCTCGCCAACGCCGAGAAGCGCGCGCGGGCCATCGTCGACGAGGCCGAGCGCGACTCGGCACGGCTCGTGTCGGAGGCCGAGGAACGGCTTGCCAAGATTAGGATCGAGCGAGACGCGGTCGCGGGGTACTTCGAGAACCTCCGTGGCATGCTCAAGGAGGCGGAGAGGATCTCCGGCGACAACTAACACCACGGGAGCCCGATGAAGATCCAGAACGCCTTCCGATTCGGGCTCTTCGCAGCACTCGGCGCGCTCGTCGCGATCGGCATCGGCACGGCGATCGGGAGCCTCGCGACGATTCTCACCTACATCGGTGCCGCGCTCTTCATCGCCCTGGGCCTCGACCCGCTCGTGTCCTTCCTCGAGCGAAAGCGCTTCCCACGCTGGGCAGCCATCCTCACGGTGTTGGCCGGCGTCGTCGGCGCGGCCACGGGACTCGTCTTCGCACTCATCCCGGTCATCGTCGAGCAGGTCGAGCGTCTCGCCGACCAGGTGCTCGAGATCATTGAGCTCACCCAGAACGGCGAACTCGCCAGAGAAGTGCAGCGGATCTTCCCCGCGCTCGACGTGCCTCTGGTCTTCGAGGAGGTCACAAAGTTCGTCGAGGAGCTCGACTTCTTCTCAATCGGCGGTGGCGTCCTCCAGGCGGGCATCGGCATCGCGACCGCCGCCTTCGGGGCCGTGATCATCCTCATCCTGACCCTGTACTTCGTGTCATCGCTCCACACCATGAAGCGCGGCATCTACCAGCTCGTCCCAGCGTCGAAGCGCGGCAAGTTCATCGACATCGCAGAGCAGGTGATCGAGTCGGTGGGACGCTACGTCGTCGGCCAGGCGACCCTCGCGCTCACGAACGGCGTACTGAGCTTCATCTTCCTGTCGATCATCGGCGCCAAGTATTCCGTGCTGCTCGCGTTCATCGCGTTCCTCTTCAGTCTCGTGCCGCTCGTGGGAACGCTCACGGGTTCGACGATCATCGTGCTGGGCGTGCTCGCGTTCAATGGCTGGCCCACCGTGCTCTTCGCCGCGATCTGGTACCTCATTTACATGCAGATTGAGGCCTACGTCATCAACCCGCGCATCATGAACCGGGCGGTGAAGGTCCCGGGCGTGCTCGTCGTCATCGCGGCCCTCGCCGGTGGCGCGCTGCTCGGCGTGCTCGGCGCGCTCGTGGCAATCCCCGTCGCCGCGTCGGTCCTCATCATCGTCAAGCAGGTCTTCATCCCGCGGCAAAACGAGCTCTGAGCCCTCCCGGTGGGGGTCAGCTCGGGTAGGTCGTCGGCAGCGGCGCACGGTCCGGGTTGAGCCGCTCGACGATCTCGTTAAGCACCCTCCGCGTCTGCTTCTCCCCCACCCACAGGTGCTTGCCGTCCTCCACGGCGATGACCTCCGCCTCGGGGACCGCCGCGAAACGCTGCGCCGCCTCGTCTGGACGCAGGAAGTCGTCGAACTCGGGAACGACTGCGATCATCCGCTTGCCGCTGCCCGCCCACGCCGCCAGCTCCGCATCACTCGTGCGGCGCAACGGCGGCGAGAGCAGCACAACGCCGGGGATGTCGTAGCTGCGCCCGTGCTTGAGCGCGACCTCCGTGCCGAATGACCAGCCGACCAGCCAGGGCGCGGGCAGGCCGCGCCAGTGCACGAACTCCACGGCCGCCCGAAGGTCCCAGGCCTCGTCGACACCGTCGCCGAACTCACCGCCGCTCGTGCCACGCGGCGAGGTCGTGCCGCGGAAGTTGAACCGCAGCACCGCGATGTCGCTCAGCGCTGGCAGCCGCGCGGCAGCCTTACGGATGATGTGCGAGTCCATGAAGCCGCCCGCGGTCGGCAGCGGATGCAGCGCGAGCATGGTCGCGACGGGCTCTCGGTCGAGCGGCAGCGCGAGCTCACCCACGAGCGTCAGCCCGTCGCTCGTGTGGAGTTCGATGTCCTCGCGCCGGGCGGGCAGCTCCACGCCAGCCTTGATCTCGATCGTCTCGGTCATCGTGCCTCCCTACTTGATCTTCCAACAGTGCGAATGCCAGTGGCGCCGCTCAGCGAGCGCGCGCTCGTCGCCCAGCATCGAGTCAGCACGCCACGTGACGACGTGCGGAGTGCCGGGCGTGATTGCCGTGGGGCATCCGGGGCACGAGTACGACTTGACCGCTGAAGCGCCCGTCACAGGCTGCACAGTCCACTCGCCGTCGCGCTTCGACTCGGTGCGGCGCCCGCCAAGCACGACGGCCGCGAGGTCGCGCTCCTCCCCTGCTGGCCGACGACGGCCGCGAGGACGATTGGAGCGGGGCATCACCCCAGTGTAGTTAGTACCAGCCCTTGGCCTGGCTGGCCCCCCAGGCGCCGCAGGGCGTGCCGTAGCGGCCCTGGATGTAGCCGAGTCCCCAGGTGATCTGCGTCGCGGGGTTTGTCGCCCAGTCGGCCCCCGCCGAGGCCATCTTGTTGCCGGGCAGGGACTGCGGGATGCCGTAGGCACCGCTCGAGGGGTTGTGCGCGAAGGTGTTCCAGCCTGACTCCTTGTTCCAGAGGGCCACAAGGCAGTCGTACTGGTCGACACCCCATCCGCGTGCCGCGACCATGTCATAGGCAATGGCTTTGGCCGAGCCCGGGTCCGGGCTGCCAGCAGCCGGCGCACCGGCGGAAACCTTGGGAGGCGGCGGCGGCACGTAGCGCTCGGCCTGGAAGCTGTCGCGGCCGAGCGGCTGCAACGCTGCGACGGATGCGACCGAGATCGACTGCGCCACGGCTGCATCCGGAGTCACGGATGCATCGGCACCGGCCTGTGCCGTCTGCGGCATGTTCGGGGCAACCACCGACACCGCCATGACGCCAGCCGCAACCGTGAATGCGAAGATCTGAAGTGCGAGGCGCCCGTGCATACGGGTCGACAACAGGGCATCACCTGACCTGGTTCCCCCGGCCCGGGATGCGCGATGAAACCCTCGCGTACTCACAGTGAACAGACCTTAGCCCACTGGACTGGGAAAATATAGGCCACGTGCGGTTCAGTCAACCGTCTGCATGATGTCGACGACGGCATCCAACACCATGTCGACCTGCGCCTCGCGATAGCCGCCCCGCTGGGGTCGGAATGCCGACCGCCGCACGTCCGACACCGTCAGGGGCTCTCCCCTCGTGAGATACGCGGAGATGCGGTCGGCCAGCGCATCAACCTCGCTCCTGCGGTAGCCGTTCACGAGCAGGTTGACACGTGCGAAACGATTGCCCGAGGGCCGCGCCAACCGGTCAACAATCTCTTGGGCGAGTTCCCGCCGCTGTTGCACGAGAGTGTCCTCGCCGAGATCTGCCGTCAGCCGAGCACGTTCCCGCATCGCGAAGGCGTCTTCGAGTCGCTCAAGTGCCGCGTCCACGTGTTCGGGGGAATATCCTCCCTTGCGCATCGCGAAGGCGGTCAGCCGGATGTCTCCGGCCGAGATGCTCGAAACCTCGCCCCGCTCTGCGGTGTACGCGCGGCGTGCATCCTCAAGGAAGTCCTCAACCTGCTCGATGTCGTAACCGAAACGGTTCCTGCGGGTCTTGGGGAAGGTAGCGCTCACGCACCCATTCTGCCCTACCGAGGCTTGGGACCCGTCGCTATCCGAAGAGGTAGAAGAGCACCCAGGCGGCTGCGGCGCTCGGAAGGATGGAATCGAGGCGGTCGAGGAAGCCCCCGTGGCCGGGCAGCCACGTGCTGATGTCCTTGATGCCGAGATCCCGCTTGATGAGCGACTCGGCGAGATCGCCGATCGTCGCCGTGAAGATCATCGTCAAGCCGAAGATCACGCCAACCCACCACGGCTTCTCGAGCAGGAACACGGTGAGCAGGATGCCCACAGCCTGGGTCGCAACGACTCCGCCCGCGAGTCCTTCCCAGGTCTTGCCCGGGCTGATGCGCGGAGCCATCTTGTGGCGTCCGAAGTTGAGCCCCGTCACATAGGCGCCGATGTCGGCGGCGACCACCGTGATGATGAACGCCAGCACCCAGCGCTCACCGCCATCCTGTGCCGTGAGTAGCACGGCGAAACCGGCCATGAACGGAATGTAGACCTGCACGAGCGTGCCGCCGGCGATGTCGAGCCAGAACTCCTTGGCCGAGACACGGTGGCTTGGGCGCAGCAGCTCCGCCGTGCGCCAGAGTGCGACCAGCGCGATGCCTGCGAGAGCGGCGAACCACTTGCCGTCCGCCCCCAGGTAGAACGCGGCGGGCACTGTCGCGAGGGCTGCGAGCACCGTCGGGAGTCGGGGAACGTTGCGGCCGCCGAAGCGCAGTGCGCTCGCGAGCTCGAACGCCGTGAACCCCACGAGTGCCCCGGCGAAGAGCAGGAACAGTTCCTTGAACACCATGAGGCTCAGCAGGAGCAGGGCTCCGAGCGCCAGGCCGATGGCGATGGCCGCGAAGAGGTTGCGGCCCGCCTTCGCCTCGATGCGCTCATTCGTCGCCTCGAGTTTCGCCCGCTGCGCCTCGAACTGTGCCTTGATGTCTTCAGCGCGCGCCTGGGCGAGCGCCTCGAACTCGTCGCGCTTCGAATGGGCTCGGCCGGATCGCGGCGCGGGCGTGTGGCCGTCCGACTGCTCCGACATTCAGACCTCGAGCAGCTCGGCTTCCTTCTTCTTGAGTGCCTCGTCGACCGCGTCGATGTAGGTCTTCGTGATCGCCTCGAGCTCCTTCTCGCCGCGAGCGATCTCGTCCTCGCCGACCTCGGACTTGAGGGCGTCGAGGTCGTCCTTCGCCTTTCGACGGATGTTTCGGATCGACACCTTTGCGTCCTCGCCCTTGCCCTTCACGAGCTTGACGTACTCCTTGCGGCGGTCCTCTGTGAGTTCCGGGAGCACTGCACGGATGATCGACCCGTCATTGCCGACGTTGGCACCGAGGTGCTCGGCCTTCGCGATGGCCTTCTCGATGTCCTTCAGCGCCGACTTGTCGAACGGCGTGATGATGAGCATGCGCGCCTCGGGATTGTTCATCGTGGCGAGCTGCCCCAGGGGCGTAGGTGTGCCGTAGTAGTCCACCAGCAGCTTCTGGAAGAGGGCGGGGTTGGCACGGCCGGTGCGGACGTTCGCGAAGTCATCCTTCGCCGCCTCGACCGACTTGCCCATCTTGTCTTTGGCCTCTGCCAAAACATCGCTGATCACTGGTGCTCCTTCTGGGTCTGTAGCGAGTGTACCGGCGAGCCGGGGCTAATTGCTGACGAGCGTGCCGATGGCCTCGCCGCGGATCGCCTTCGCGACGTTGCCTTCGGGCTCCATGCCGAAGACCACCATGGGCATGCCGTTGTCCATGCAAAGGCTGAACGCGGTCGAGTCGACCACCTTGAGGCCCTGTACGAGCGCCTCCTGATACGTGACCTTCTCAAGCTTCGCGGCCGCGTCGTTCTTGCGTGGGTCATCGTCGTAGACCCCGTCAACACCGTTCTTCGCGACAAGCACGACATCAGCGCCGATCTCGAGGGCACGCTGGGCCGAGACCGTGTCGGTCGAGAAGTACGGCAGACCAGCACCGGCACCGAAGATCACGATGCGCCCCTTCTCGAGGTGGCGTTCCGCGCGCAGCGGGATGTAAGACTCCGCGACCTGTGTCATGGTGATCGCCGACTGCACGCGGGGCTCCGCGCCCGCCTGCTCGAGGAAGTCCTGGAGCGCGAGCGCGTTCATGACGGTGCCCAGCATCCCCATGTAATCCGCGCGGCCGCGGTCCATGCCGCGCTGGCTCAGTTCGGCGCCGCGGAAGAAGTTGCCTCCGCCCACGACGATCGCGATCTCGACCTCTTTCGAGGCGTCGGCGATCTCACGAGCCAGTCGGCTGACGACGTCGGGGTTCACGCCGAGTTGCCCTCCACCGAACGCCTCCCCCGAAAGCTTCAGGAGCACCCTCCGCTTGCCCGTCTCAGATGTCATTCTCGCTCCCAAGGTCGTCGTGTCTACAGAGTATTGGTTTGGCCCGCGAAAAGGGGGTCCGAGACGCTCAGCGTCTCGGACCCCCTCACAGCGCGTATGTTAGGCGCCGACCTTGATGCGGACGAAGCCCGTCACCGTGATACCGGCGTCCTGGGCGACCTTCGCGATCGTCACCTTGTTGTCGCGAGCGTAGTCCTGCTCGAGCAGGGCGACCTGCTTGAAGTAGGCGCCAAGACGACCCTCGATGATCTTCGGCAGGGCAGCCTCGGGCTTGCCCTCGCCGCGGCTGATCTCCTCGACAATGCGACGCTCGTTCTCGATGTCGGCCTCGGAGACGTCCTCCCGCGAGAGCACGGACGGGTTGGCGAACGAGATGTGCTGCGCGATGCCGCGTGCTGCGTCAGCGTCGTCACCCGTGTAGCCCACGACGACAGCGATCTGCGGGGGCAGGTCCTTGCTCGTCTTGTGCAGGTAGATCTCGAACTTGTCAGCCTCAACCACAGCCACGCGACGAAGCTCGAACTTCTCGCCGATGACAGCAGCCTCTTCATCGATCGCGGCAGCGACGGTCTTGCCGTCGAGGTCGGCGGCGAGGGCCTCCTCAACGGTGTTGGCGCCAGCAGCAACGATCGCGTCGAGCACGCGCTCGCTCAGGGCGCCGAACTTCTCGCCCTTCGCAACGAAGTCGGTCTCGCAGGCGAGCTCGATGACGGTCGCGCGACCCTCAACGGCCTTCGCGACGACGACGCCCTCGCTCGTGGAGCGGTCGGCACGCTTCGCGTTGCCCTTCGCACCCTTGAGGCGAAGCAGCTCGGTGGCCTTCTCGAGGTCACCGCCCGCCTCGACGAGTGCGTTCTTCGTGTCGACCATGCCGGTGCCGAGGCGCTCGCGCAGGGTCTTGATGTCTTCCAGGCTGAAATCTGCCATGGGAACTCCTAAGTGTGATGAAAGTGGACTGCGGGGAGTCGACGACTACTTGGCGTCGGTGGCCGGAGCCTTCTCAGCCTCGGTTGCCTCAGCCTCGATCTTCGCCTCGGCGTCAGCCTTCGACTCCGGCGCGTGCTCGGGCGTCGCGTCCGTCGTCGGGGCCTTCTCGGCGACCTGCGCGTCAGCATCGTTCTCAGCGGTGGTCGCGCCAACGCCCTCGGACTGGCCGAGCAGCTCGGCTTCCCACTCCGCGAGGGGCTCGACAGCCGAGACGTTGCCCTCTTCGGGCTTCTGGTGACGCTGGATGAGGCCCTCAGCCGCCGCATCCGCGATGATCCGCGTCAGCAGTCCGACGGAGCGGATCGCGTCGTCGTTGCCCGGGATCGGGTACTGCACCTCGTCGGGGTCGCAGTTGGAGTCGAGGATCGCGATGACCGGGATACCAAGCTTCTTGGCCTCGTCGATCGCGAGGTGCTCCTTCTTGGTGTCGACAACCCAGATCGCCGAAGGGGTCTTCGTCAGGTTGCGGATGCCGCCAAGCGACTTGTGCAGCTTGTCGAGCTCACGCTTCTTGATGAGGAGCTCCTTCTTGGTGAAGCCCTTCGTGGTGTCGTCGAAGTCGAGCTCCTCGAGCTCCTTCATGCGAGCGAGGCGCTTGCTGACCGTCTGGAAGTTCGTGAGGAGGCCACCGAGCCAGCGCTGGTTGACGTAGGGCTGGCCGACGCGCTGCGCCTGCTCGGCGATCGCGTTCTGCGCCTGCTTCTTGGTGCCAACGAAGAGGATGGTGCCGCCGTGGGCGACCGTCTCCTTGACGTAGTCGTAGGTCTTGTCGATGTAGGCGAGCGACTGCTGGAGGTCGATGATGTGGCTACCCGAACGCTCCGTGAGGATGAAGCGCTTCATCTTGGGGTTCCAGCGACGGGTCTGGTGTCCGAAGTGAACGCCGCTGTCGAGCAGCTGGCGGATGGTAACGACGGCCATGGCCGTTCTCCTTTTCTTGCACGACGCTGCCGCAGCAGCATCCGCGCATCTTCTCAGTTGAATCGCGCCGGTCGGCGCAGAACCTGGTGCCCGGCGCGCATCCGCCCCTGTTCGCCTTGCGGCGGAGTGGGGACTGAATGGATGCGGAGGCCTGATGGGCACGCGTAGTCACCCCGTCTACACGGGATGCAGGGGAAACTATATCACCCGTGGCCGGGCGCAGCGCTTCCTAGAAGACGTCTGGCTCGTGGCGCTCTCGCGCAGGCTTGCGCCGCTTGAAACTGAGACCTCGGGGCGCCTGCTCGGTTGGCGCGTCGACTTCGAGCCCATAGTAGACGCCGACGCGATCGATCAGGACCTCGCGCTCGGCCTTCTCGTAGGCCCGGCGCTCGCGGCCGAAGGCGACGACCGTCGACCAGCACATCAGCAGCATGACGATGCTGAATGGCAGTGCCGTCGTGATCGCGGCGGTCTTGAGTGCCTCCAGCCCGCCCGAGAAGAGCAGCGCGATTGCGACGAGGGCCGTCACGACGGCGAAGAACACCCGGATCTTGTTGCGGGGCTCGACCTGGCCGCCCGTCGCGAGCATGCCCATGACAAGCGATCCGGAGTCCGACGACGTCACGAAGAACAGGGCGATGAGAATGATCGCGCCCGCGATGAGCACGCCCCCGGCGGGAAGCTCCTCGAGGAGGAGGAAGAGGGAACCCTCGAGGTCGACCGCGCCATCCGGGCCGATCAGACCGCCGCTCCCCTCCGTCTGGCGAAAGATGGCCGAACCGCCCAGAACGCTGAACCAGAGGAACGTAATCGCCGTCGGCACGAGCAGCACGCCGGCCACGAACTGCCGCACGGTGCGGCCGCGCGAGATGCGCGCGATGAAGATTCCCACGAAGGGTGCCCACGACATCCACCAGCCCCAGTAGAACGTCGTCCACGCGGCCTGCCATTCCTCACCCTCGCGGCCAGCGAAGGCGCTGACGGTGAACGCAAGCCCGAGGAAGTTCTGGAGGTAGGCACCGATCGACTGCACGAACTCGCGCAGCAGGAACTGGGTCGGACCGAGGAACAGCACCGCGAGCAGCAAGATAGCCGCAAGTACAAGGTTGGTGTTCGATAGCCACTTCATTCCACGCTTGACGCCGGTGACGAGAGAGAACACTGCCGCCGCCGTGATGACCACGATGATGACGATCTGGCTCGTGCGCGTGCTCTCGGCGATACCGCTGTTTTCGAGTCCCGCGCCGATCTGCAGCACGCCCAAGCCGAGCGAGGTCGCCACGCCGAAGAGCGTGCCGACGAGCGCGATGATATCGATGAGGTTGCCCCAGCCGCCCCGCACCCTGCGGCCGAGGAGCGGCTCGAGTGCCCAGCGGATGGAGACGGGACGGTTGCGGCGGTGGATCGCGTAGCCGAGGGCGAGGCCCACGACGACGTAGATCGCCCACGCGTGGAAGCCCCAGTGGAGGAACGTCTGTGAAAGCGCGTTCTGGGCGAGCAGGCTGTCTGACCCAGAGACCCCGGGCCTTGGGTTCGCGAAGTGGCTGAGCGGTTCGGACACACCATAGAAGACGAGGCCGATGCCCATACCGGCGGCAAACAGCAGGGCGAGCCACGACATGAGCGAGAACTCCGGCTCATCCTCGTCCTTGCCGAGCTTGATCGAACCGAATCGACTGAAGCCCATCCACAGGGCGAAGAAGACGAAGAGCGCCGCAATCAGCACGTAGTACCAGCTGAAGTTTCGCACAATCGTCGCTTGCAGCCCGTCGAAGAGTTGCTCCGCCGACTGGGGCGCGACGAAGGCGTAGACGACGAAGACGAGCACGATGGCAGCGGATGGCCAGAACACCCACTTCGCGACGACGGTGGTTGGAGCGACGGGATGATCGGGCTGGGAGACCTGGGACATAGCTTCATGCTGCCCCCGCCTTCCGCTTTTCGACAGGTGTCAACCTCCTCCACAGGGCTCGCGGGTTTGCGCGGTCCACGATTCGCGGCACCGCGACCGCGCGCGAGCAAGATGAGCGGCACGCTGTTTGCCATGTCGCCTCCGCCGCCAGCCAGAGCGATCCGGCTCATTGCGCTGGCACTGTGCATGCCCTTTCTCCTCGTCGGCGCGAGCAACTCCCCCATTGCCGCCGCGTCGAACGACAAGCGTGCGAGCACAGCGGCGGAGGCGGCACCCGGCGGGTGGCTGTGGCCGGTCGAGGGCCCGCGACGAATCGTGCGTGCGTACCTGGCTCCCCCAACTCCGTACGCCGCCGGCCACCGGGGGATCGACCTCGCCGCGCCTACGGACGGGACTGTCAGGGCACCCGCGGATGGCACCGTGCACTACGTCGGTGTCGTCGTCGACCGCGCCGTCGTGTCCATTCGCTATGCGGACGGCGTCATCTCCAGCATTGAACCCGTCGCTTCCGAGCTCGCGCCAGGCGACTCCGTCACGCGCGGTCAGACGATCGGCAAGGTAGCGGCGATGGATGCGCGGTCCGCGTGGAGCGGCACGCACTGCCGGTCGCCGTGCATCCACCTAGGTGTGAGAGTGCACGGTGACTACGTGTCACCACTCAACTACCTCGGCGGAATTCCCCGCGCGGTGCTGTTGCCCACCCGCACCCTCGGGTGAAGCGGCTCAGCCTGCGGTCGTGCTGAGGATGTCGATGGCGAACACGATCGTGTCGGTGCCGCCGATCGCTCCCTGGCCCGCCGATCCGTAGCCATACGCCGGCGGGATGACGACGATCAGTTGCGACCCCACGGTCTGGCCCTCGAGCGCAGCCTTGAACCCGGGAATCACGCCGGAGGTCGGGAACGCCGACGGCTCACCGCGCGACCACGAGGAGTCGAACTCCTCGCCCGTGTCCCAGTTCACGCCTCGGTAATGGACCTCAACCGTGTCACCTTCACCGACGACATCCCCGTCGCCTTCCGTGATGACGGCAAGGGTCGGCTTCTCGAGGGGAGCCGTCTCGGGGAAGGTGATCGTCGGCGAGCCGTCCTCCGCATACTCGACCGTGGGCATGCCTTCGGCGCCGGGCTCCACGACGACCATGTCGGCCGCCGCGTCGACAGGTTTGCTGACACTGAGGATGTCGAACACGAAGATGAGCGTGTCGTCGCCCGATACGCCGATCGCCTCGTTTCCGGCCTCACCGAAGGCATCCTCCGGAGCAATCGTCGCAACCACGCGCTCGCCCTCGACTGAGCAGTTCAGGACCTTCACGATTCCGGGAAGGTACATCGCCTCATCGAGCACGAACGGCACACGGTCGCTGTCGTCGAGGTGGCCCGTCGACTCCATCTCCTCGCCGGTGCCGCCATTGAACAAGGTGTACGAGACTGTGACAGTGTCACCCTCCGTCGCGGGTTCGGATCCGTCACCCTCGATGATGACGGAGCGCTGCGTCTCGGCAGACTCAAGCGGGCTGTCGAATGACACCTCGGGGGCTGCCCCGAGCTCACCGTCGACATCGACCGCGCCCGACGCGTTGCCCTCGACCGCGCAGTCCTTGGCCGAGGCTGTCGATGCTGCCTCCTCGTCTCCGGGCGCACAGGCCGTGAGCGCAGTGGCGCCGAGGCCGAGGGCGATGAAGGCGGTCAGGACTCGGCGGGACGCCGTGAGGGATGCAGGCACGTGAGACTTTCCGTGTGGGGGATGTTGCGACTGGTCCTAGCCTCTCATCCCGGCACCTATGCGCGCGCTGGGAGGTCAGGCCCTTGGATGGGCGGAGCGGTAAGAGTCCTTGAGCCTGTCCATCGAGACGTGCGTGTAGACCTGGGTCGTGCCGAGGCTCGCGTGCCCCAACATCTCCTGCACCGCCCGCAGGTCGGCTCCCCCATCGAGCAGGTGGGTGGCCGCAGTGTGACGGAGCGAGTGAGGCCCGGATGGCCCGCCGCCTGGAACCGTCTCGAGCAACGATGCGACAAGCGAGTAGACCGACCTGGCCCCGAGACGTGCTCCGCGGTCTCCAATGAAGACGGCTCGCCCCGCGCGCTGCGCGTCCTTCGATGCGAGCCGTGGTCGGGCGTCGGTGAGGTAGTCGACCAACGCTTCCTTGGCCGGAACCCCGAACGGCACGACGCGCTCTTTCGCTCCCTTGCCGGTCACGCGCACTGTCAGGCGAGCGAGATCGACGTCGTCTATGTCGAGTGTCACGAGCTCACTGACGCGCAGTGCCGAGGCGTACAGCATCTCGATCACGGCGAGATCGCGCATTGCCCGCGCGTCAGCGGTCGACGCACGCTTCCACAGGGAGGCGAGCATCGCATCCATCTGCTCGCGTGTCAGTACCCGTGGAAGGTGCCGATCGGGCCTGGGCGCCCGAAGCCGCGCAGCTGGGTCCGGCTCGCCGCTGCGGTGCGCGTGCCACGAGGTGAGGCCACGGGCGGAGGCCGAGCGTCGCGCCAGGGTCGCCTTCGAGAGCCCCCGCTGGGACTCCTGCCAGAGCCAGTCGCGGAGGAGTTCGAGGGTGAGCCCGCGCATCCGTTCGACGCCATGCCCTTCCGCGAAGGAGGCGAGCGAGGCCAAGTCGGCGCGGTAGGCCCGCACGGTGTGCTCGCTGAAGCCCCGCTCGTGTTCGAGGTGACGGGAGTAGGCGTCTACGGCCTCGTCGAGGCGCATGTTATTTCGCTGGCTCGGTGCCGAGGTTGAAGGGCGAGTCCTTCTTGGAGAACATCGCGATGCGCTGCTCCGGCGTCATCCCTTCGATCTGCCCGCGGTGCTTGGCATCCACGCCTGAGATCTCAGGGCTGTCCCCGATGGGCACAAGCGAGTGCACGATGCGGTCGGGATAGGCGTGCACGATGTTCATGGACTGCGCAGCGTCGCGTCCCGAGAGCAGTCGCTCGCGCGCGCTGAGGTCGAGTGTGTAGCAGGTTGCCGCCGCGACGGAGACTGGGATTCCCGCCATCGTGCTGTGGCTCGAATAGTGGAGATGTCCCGCGAGGATGCCGCGCACATCCGTATCCTCGACGACCTTCGCGAAGCGGTGCTGGTCGTGAAGCTCGAGCATCTGCATCGCCCAGAGGAGTGGCGTCGGGATCGGCGGGTGGTGCACGGCGATGAGCGTGCCGTGGGCCGCGGGGGTCGCGAGTTCCTCGGCGAGCCATTCGAGTTGTTCATCCGCGAGCTCACCGTGGTGGTAGCCGGGCACAGTCGTGTCGAGGGAGATAATCCTCAGGCCGTTGATGTCGTAGACGCGGTCCTGAGGCTGCTCGGAACCGCTCCCGAACAGTGCCTCGGAGTACTGGTAGCGCTCGTCATGATTGCCCATGACCCAGATGACCTGCGCGCCGAGTCGTTCGGCCACAGGCTCGACGAGATTCTTGAGGGTGGCGTACGCCTCAGGCTCCCCCAGGTCGGCCAGGTCACCCGTGAAGACGAGTGCCTCCGGCCGGATGTCGGAGCGCTCCAGCTGCACGAGTGCCCGCTCCAGGTTCTGCGCCGTGTCGACGACGTCATAGAGTCGGCGTCCGCCCGCGAGCAGGTGAGTGTCGCTGATGTGGGCGATCACGTGGCTGGGGTCCGGATGCTGTCCTAGGGCGGTCACGCCTTCACAGTATTCGGTGGGGGTGACAAGCGCACCACTTCGTCAAGACACGCGCACCCATCCTCGCTCGCGTTCGACCACCGCATCCTCCATGCCGAGCAAGCCGAGTTGCGCCTGCGTCGCCGCGAGCGACAAACCAGAGCGGGCAGCGATGTCTTCGATGCTGCGCGGTGAACGGCGACTGAGGGCGTCGAGGACGCGGATGCGATCGGGCGCGGCGGCGTCGTTCGAACCGCCGGTTCCCGCTTGGTCGCCCTCTGTGCGAGCGCGATCACGGCCTGCAGGGGCCAGCTCTGCCATCTCCTCCGCGCTCGTGACACACACCGCGTCGAACTCCCGGATCAGCCGGTGACAGCCCGCCGACGCCGGACTGGTCACCGGGCCCGGAACCGCCCCGAGTGGCCTGCCGAGGGCGGCGGCGTGTGCCGCGGTGTTGAGCGACCCGGATCTCCAACCCGCCTCCAGCACGATGGTCGCCTGGCTCGCCGCCGCGATGAGCCGATTCCGTTGCAGGAAGCGCCACTTGGTGGGCTGCGCACCGGGCGGTAGCTCCGTGATCACCGCTCCGCTGTCGACCATGCGACTGAGCAAGGAGTCGTGCCCCGAAGGGTAGAACCGGTCGACGCCTCCCGCGAGGAACGCGATCGTCTGGCCGCTGCTGGCGAGGGCCGAGCGGTGGGCCATCCCGTCGATGCCGTAGGCCGCGCCCGACACGATCGCAAAGCCACGGTCCACGAGTCCCGCCGCGGCCTCCATCGTCACGTGCTCGCCGTATCCCGTTGCGGCTCGCGCACCGACGAGCGAGATCGAGTTGGCGATCGACCGCAGTGCGTCATCGGTGCCACGCACCCACAGGGCGATCGGCGCGTGATGGCCGAGGTCATCAACGCCGTTTGGCCAGAGATGATCCCCCGGCAGGAGGAGGCGTGCCCCGAGACGGACACCCTGGCGAAGTGCCCCGACAACGGACTTCGAGTTCAGGCGCGGGAACCACCGCGCGAGAGCATCCGCTACGTCCTTCTCGGCCATGGGGGCGCCTCGCTCATCGAGCGTCGCGAGCACGCGATCCACGGGCCATCGCTCGACGACGACGGTGAGGGCGAGGGGTGCGCCGAGTGTGCGTACAAGCGCTCCCGCGACCGCATCCCCCGGCTCGGCGATGCCGCTCCAGGCCGCCCGCGCGAAGCTCTCCCTCGTCTCCGTTGTCGAGAGCTCCGTGCGCCGCAACAGCTGCACGTTGCGGGTCACCTCACTCGCATCGACTCCGAACATGCTCATGTGATCCCCCTTCTCAGGAACAGTGCCCGGCCGACGTGGTCGGGGCTTGGGGTCGCTGCCCCATCCAGATCCGCGATCGTCCAGGCGGTGCGAAGCACCCGGTCGTATCCACGCATGGTGATTCCTCCTCGCTCGAGCGCGCGATCGAGGCTTGCGGTCGATGCCGGTGGAAGTCGCACGCCCGGGCTCCTCAACCAGGTGCCGGGGACGTGGGCGTTGACTTCCCATGGGGTATCCCGAAGCCGGTCCGCCGCGACCGCGCGCGCTTCGCGAACGCGCTGCCGCGCCTCATCGCTCGACGTGCCTCCCTCGCCAGCCATCCGGAGCTGCGCTGCCGTGATGCGACTGACCCTGAGTTGGATGTCGATGCGGTCGAGGAGCGGCCCCGAGAGCCGGGCGAGGTAGCGGCGTCGATTGTGGGGCGTGCACGTGCATTCACTGTCCCGGCTGCCGTATTGCCCGCATGGGCACGGGTTCGCCGCAAGCACGAGCTGGAAGCGACCGGGGAACGACGCAACCGCGTTCGCCCGGTGGATCGTGATGGCGCCCGACTCTAGAGGTTGCCGCAACGCGTCGAGCACGGAGGCGGAGAATTCGGGAGCTTCGTCGAGGAACAGTACGCCGTGCGACGCCCGCGCCGCCGCGCCCGGGCGCACAATGCCGCTGCCTCCTCCCACGAGGGACGCGGCTGTCGCCGTGTGGTGGGGCGCTTCGAACGGTGGGCGGGTGTCGAGCGTCGACCCGGGTGGCTGGCCAACAAGTGAACGCAGGCAGTTGACCTCGAGGGCCCGTTCCGCATCGAGCTCAGGCAGGATGCCGGGAAGCCGCTCCGCCAACATGGTCTTGCCCGCGCCGGGCGGCCCGAGCATGAACATGTGGTGGCCGCCGGCCGCCGCGACGACGAGCGCGTCGACAGCATCCGGATTGCCCACGACATCCGCTAGGTCGGGCGTGCGGCGCGCTTCAGAGTGTGATGACGGAAGGGCGAGCTCCTCCACAGGGACGGGCTCGAGTTCGGCACCATGCCAGATCGCGGCGTCTCGCAGCGACGGGACAGCGACGATGCGCACGCCCGGCACCAGCGACGCTTCGTCCGCATTGGCGCGCGGCACCATGACGATCTCGGCGCCTGCTCGCGAGGCGGCAAGCACTGAGGGCAGTATCCCGACGGTGGGGCGAAGCCTGCCGTCGAGTCCGACCTCCCCGATATGCACGACGCGCTCGACAGACTGTCGGGAGATGACCTCATCGGCGGCGAGCGCCGCGACAGCGATGGCCAGGTCGAAGCCTGAACCGTGCTTCGGGAGCGAAGCCGGCGAGAGGTTGATCGTGATCTTGCGACTCGCCAGCGGGCATCCGGAGTTCGACGCGGCTGAACGCACCCTCTCCCTCGCCTCCCCCAGCGCGGCGTCGGGAAGGCCGATGATCGAGAAACCGGGAAGGTTGCTGGAGATGTCGGCTTCAACCTCGACGAGACCTCCGGCCAGCCCGAGCAATGCGACGGCTCGTGTGCGCGCGACCGGCATCAGTACACCTGCTGCAGGTGTTCGACGACGGGCGCGGCGCCGGCGCGACGGATGACGGAGATCGCGTCGATGCGGATGCTCCGTCGCCGGGCCGGCACGCCGTCCTGGGCGTTCGCCTCGCACCATGCCCGCGCCAGCCGTCGAAGGCGCGACAGCTTGGCGCTCGTGATCGCTTCGAGGGGGTGTCCGAAACCGAGCCCGGACCGCGTCTTGACCTCGACGAAGACCGTGTCGCGACCGTCGTTCGCCACGATGTCGATCTCGCCCTGCTGGCACCTCCAGTTGCGTTCCACGATCGTGTAACCAGCGCGCGCCAGGAACGCCGCCGCGTGATCTTCTCCCCATCTACCGAGCTCATCCTTTTCGGACATCGCCACCTCCTGCGTCGAGGATGGCCGTCCGGGCGCGCCAAGCGTCTCGGGTGCATCCTCATCCGTGGGCGCAGGGCGACGAGGCGGGCTGGGGAGGAACTGACGGAAGCACATCTGCTACACAGGCAGCACGGTTTAGGCTCGTCCGCTGTGCAACCCGAACCTCCCACCCGCCGCCGGCGCGCATCCGGCCCCTCGCCCGTCGCGCGACACGGCCGGCTGCCGAACCGCGGCACTGGCCGTGGTCTCATGAAGCTGATCGGGGCTGCGCTCGCCGTCACCCTGACGAGCACGCTCGCGGTGGCCGGCGTGGCGGTCGCGAACATCACGAACCAGATCAAGCCGGGCATCGAGCTTGCCGGCGAGGACCAGGTGCCCGAGATCGGCGCCATCGAGGGCGGTGTGAACCTGCTGCTGGTCGGCAGTGACAGCGGAGGCGGGAATGCCGCCTATGGCGAGCGCGGCCAGACCCTCAACGACGTCACGATCCTGTTGCACATCTCTGAAGACCACACGCACGCGACTGTCGTCAGCTTTCCCCGAGACCTGTTCGTCTCGATCCCCTCCTGCCCGGCGGGAGACGGCGGCAGTTACCCTGCCATGTCATCGCAGAAGATCAACACAACCCTGACCTACGGCGGCCTCGCCTGCACCGTGCTGACGGTCGAGAAGCTCACTGGCCTGACGATCCCGTTCGCCGGCATGATCGAGTTCGACGGTGTCATCCAGATGTCCAACGCGGTCGGCGGTGTGCCCGTCTGCGTCGCGAGCGACATCAACGACAAGCAGATCAACTTCTCGCTCGCGGCAGGCGAGCACACCCTCTCCGGTTTCGATGCCCTGCAGTTCGTCCGCTCGCGCTACGGCGTCGGTGATGGCAGCGACCTCGCCCGCATCAGCAACCAGCAGGTCTTCCTCTCCTCGCTGGCCCGCACCATCAAGAGCGCCGACACGCTGTCTGACCCCGTGAAGGTCTACGGGCTCGCGCAGGCGGCTGTGCAGAACATGGAGATGTCGAACAGCCTGCAGAATGTGTCAACGCTCGCATCGATCGCCGTTGCGCTGAAGGACATCCCGCTCGAAAACGTCACCTTCGCCCAGCTTCCGACGTACTACGGCAACAGCGGCAGCCAGAGTGGCGTGCTGCTCAAGAAGGACGACGCCCAAGAGCTCTTCGATGCTCTCGTCAATGATGTGCCCGTGCGCCTAACGGGCTCCCTCGGCGAGGGCGCCGTGCAGAACCCGGATGCTGTTGTCACCACTCCTGAACCGAACGAGAGTGCAGCCCCGACATCGCCCGAGGCCACCACTCCGGCGACCCCGGAAACCGGAGCCGTGGAGCCGGGCACCCCTGCCGGGGCTCCTGAGGTGGAGCTTCCGGACTCAATCACGGGATCGACCGCGGCGACGCCGTCGTGCTCGGCGGGCCAATAGGGCCACACGCCAGCGAGTAGCGCTTCAGTGAGAAGCTACTCGTCGAGCGCGAGTTCCTTCGGCAGCTCCAACTCCTTGGCGTTGAGTTCCTCGACGTTGACGTCTTTGAAGGTCAGCACGCGAACTGCTTTGACGAAGCGATCGGACCGGTAGACGTCCCAGACCCAGACGTCTTTCATCGTCAGTTCGAAGTAGAAGTCGTGCTCCGTGTCCTGGCGTACGAGTTCGACCTCGTTGGCCAGGTAGAAACGACGCTCGGTCTCGACGACGTAGCGGAACTGCGAGACCACGTCGCGGTACTCACGGAACAGGGCCAACTCGACCTCGCGGTCGTAGTCCTCAAACTCGTCGTCTTCCATAGCGGCTCAATCCTACGCTGTTCGCGCCGAGCTGCCGGGTTGCGCTCAGGAGGCCCGAAGTTCGTCGGCTTCCGCCCCGTTGTCATCGAGCAATCCATCGAGGAGGCTCGGCGGCTTGAGCCAGCTGTGCCGGTGCAGCTCACTCGGGCCGAGTTCTGTGATCGCGGCGTAGTGCGCCGCACTGCCGTAGCCCTTGTTTCCGCGCCATCCGTAGCCAGGGATGCGCTCATCGTGTTGGATCATGAGCGAGTCGCGGTGCACCTTCGCGATGACGGATGCTGCGGAGACCGACGCGCAGTCCCGGTCTGCCTTGACCCGGGTGACGACGTGCGCCTTGCCGCCCAGTGCCGGGCTGAGCCAGTCGAAGTGGCCGTCCAGGATGATCGTGCTCTCTGCGAGCGGAATCCCTGCGTTATCGAGCGACTCGAGCGCGCGGGCGCCTGCGAGTCCGAGGCACGCCGTGATGCCCAGCCGGTCGACTTCCTCAGGCGAGGCGAGCCCTACCGCGCTGTGCAGGCCCCAAGACTGCGCGAGGGGCGCGAGCTGCTCACGGCGGCGCTCGCTCAGGAGCTTGGAGTCGCGCAGGCCTTCAGGGATCTTCGACATGCGGCCGCTCACGACGCACATGCCGACGCCGACCGGGCCCGCGATCGCGCCGCGCCCGACCTCGTCCACACCGATGACGAAGCGAGAGCCTGCCCGCTGCAGGCGTCGCTCGATCGTGAGAGTTGGAGTCGGGACCGTCATGTCAGCCTGTGCTTTGCGATTCGTCGACGCCTTCGAAAACGTCGGGGTGGTTGTCGAGCCACTCCCAGCGGTCGGTTGGCCAGCTGATCACGATGGCGCGCCCCACGACATTTTCAAGCGGCACGAAACCCTTGCTCGGCCCCGTGGCGTTACAGCGCGAGTCGCAGGAGTTGTAGCGGTTGTCGCCCATCACCCACAGGGCGCCGTCCGGAACCGTGACGGCGAAGTCATCTTTCGCGACCTTCGTTACGCGCTCCGGAAGCTTCAGGTAGGGCTCATCGAGCGGGATGCCATTGACGGACATCTGGCCGAAGGTGTTGCAGCACGCAACCTCGTCGCCTGGGAGTCCGATGACTCGCTTGATGAGGTGGTCGTTGCTGTCGGGAGCGCTCAGGCCGACGGCCGCGAGCACCCAGTCGACCGCCTCGACCACCGGGGAGCGTTCCTCCTGGGGCGATGGTGCGAGCCATCCGCCCGGGTCCTGGAAGACGATGATGTCGCCCCGGTTGAGCTCGACGACGTCGGGAACGAGCTGGTTGACGATGATCCGGTCGTAGATCTGGAGCGTGTCCTCCATCGAGGAGGACGGAATGTAGAACGACCGCACAAGGAACGTCTTGATGACGACCGAGATGAGCACGGCGGCGACGAAGATGACCAGGAGGTCACGAAGGAACAGCAAGGCGCCGCGACGTCGGCGGCCCGAAGCAGTTGTCGCAGCAGCATCCGCCGGCGAAGAATTTTCTGACATTAAACCCCTGAGCTCCCCGCCAGTTTACGTGGCGGGGAGCTCAGGTGGACACGTTCTTCACGTGCGTCGCGCGAAGCGATGAATCAGCTTTCGCGCTTCTCCTTGATCTTGGCCTTCTTGCCGCGAAGGTCGCGCAGGTAGTAGAGCTTGGCGCGGCGGACGTCACCGCGCGTCACGATCTCGATGTGGTCGATGACGGGCGAGTGCACCGGGAAGGTACGCTCGACGCCGACCTGGAAGCTCACCTTGCGAACCGTGAACGTCTCGCGCACACCCTCACCTTGGCGGCCGATGACGACGCCCTGGAAGATCTGGATACGCGAGCGGTTGCCCTCGATGATGTTGACGTGCACCTTGACGGTGTCACCGGCGCGGAACTCCGGGATGTCGGAGCGGAGTGAAGCCGCGTCGACGGCGTCGAGAATGTTCATGGTGATTCGCTCTCTGCGACCGCCACAGGTCGACCGCGTTCTCAGTACTGCAGAAAGTGGGATGGTGCCGAGACATTGCAGACCCCCCTGTGGCAGGGTCGTGCGCAGGCACAAACACTCATTCTGCCACAGCGCTGGGGCTGGCGCTAATCGCCCTCGCGCTGCACCGGCGGGTCAAGGCGGATGACATGCCCGCGGAGCGGCGCATCCGGAGTGGGGCGGCCCGGAACCGTGACTCGCGTGGCCTGGAACTCCCGCGCGGATGCTGCGGCATCGCTGAACTCATCCACCACCGCCTTCACGCGGCGACGCGTCTCCAGCACCCATTGCACGACCGCGGACCAGAACGCGATGACGCCCACGATGAGCACGAAGAGCAACATGGGGACGGGGATCGGAAACGGGGACGCGACGATCAGCAGGAGCCAGGTGCCAAGCACGCCGACGTCGACCCACGAGACCGCCTGGTCAAGCCGCACGTCCTTGCGGATCCAGGTGAGGAAGAAGACGACCGCAAGCGCTGCCGCGATCAGGAGCCCAAAGAAGAGCGGCGCAATGACGCCGCCGATGTCCTGCCAGTGCCAGATCCAGGAGACGACGACGAACCAGGTGGGCAGCACGACAGGCGCCCATCGGAGGGCGAAGTAGATACCGCGCCGGAAGACCATGCCTCCAGAGTACGACTCCCACTGAAGCGCGTCCGGCCGTTTCGCCGAGAGCGCACCGCGTTCCACCCCCGACGGGCGACCGTAAGTCTTCGTGTTCGCTGGGGATTTGTCGGTACCACGGCAAGCCGCGGGAGAGTCGAGACATGACGCGCTTCGGCTACACCCTCATGACGGAACAGAGCGGCCCCCGTGAACTCGTCTCGTACGCGGTCGCTGCTGAGCAGGCAGGCTTCGACTTCGAGGTCTCGAGTGACCACTACTCCCCCTGGCTGACCGAGCAGGGCCATTCGCCCTACGCATGGTCGGTGCTGGGCGCCGTGGCCCAGGCGACCACGCGGGTGGACCTGGCGACGTATGTGACATGCCCGAGCATCCGGTACCACCCCGCCGTCGTTGCGCAGAAGGCGGCGACCATGCAGTTGCTGTCGGAAGGCCGATTCATCCTCGGGCTCGGCGCTGGCGAGAACCTCAACGAGCACGTCGTCGGCGAGGGATGGCCCATGGTGGATGCCCGGCACGACATGCTCGAAGAGGCCGTCATGATCATCCGGGAGCTTCACACGGGCGACCTCGTGACGTGGCAGGGCGAGTACTTCAGGGTGGACTCTGGAAGGATCTGGGACCTGCCCGACGAGGGCGTCCCCATCGGCATCGCCGTCTCCGGCGCGAAGTCGATCGCGCGGTTCGCGCCCCTTTCTGACCACATGATCACGACCGAACCAGACGGAGACCTCGTCTCGTCGTGGCGCGACGCGGCGAATGCAGGAGACGGCGCTCGCGTCATCGGGCAGGTGCCCATCTGCTGGGCGCCCAACCGCGAGGACGGGGTCGCGCTCGCACACGAGCAGTTCCGGTGGTTCGCCGGGGGTTGGAAGGTGAACGCTGACCTTCCGACGCCTGCCGGTTTCAGCGCCGCGACGAACTTCGTGCGACCGGACGACGTTGCGGAGTCCATCGCGTGCGGCCCCGACCTCGATGAGCTCGCCGAGAGCGTGCGCCCGTTCATGGACGCCGGGTTCACTGACATCGCTCTCGTGCAGGTCGGCGATCGCTACCAGGAGCAGTTCCTCACCGAGGTTGCCGAGCCGCTGCTCGAGCGCCTGCGAAGCCTCTGACGCGGGTCAGTCGAGAGAAGGAGGCGGCAATAGTTCCGGCCGCACGCGGCGGGTGCGCTCCACCTGCTGCTCGTGACGCCACGCCGCGATCGCCGCATGGTTGCCGCTGAGAAGCACGGGAGGCACGTCGAGTCCGCGCCAGGACGCGGGCTTCGTGTAGCTCGGGTACTCGAGTAGCCCAGCTTCGTGGCTCTCCTCGACGAGACTCTCCGGGTTGCCAATGACCCCGGGGATCAGGCGGCCGATCGCCTCGATCATCGCCATCGTCGCCACCTCGCCACCATTGAGCACGTAGTCGCCGAGGCTGATGAGCCGCACCTCCGCACGGGTCGCCGTGTAGTCGACGACCCGCTGGTCGATACCCTCGTAGCGACCGCATCCGAAAACCAGATGAGAGCGCTGCGCGAGCTCGCGCGCGGTCGCCTGCGTGAACACCTCGCCCGCCGGTGAGGGGAAGATGACGGTCGGCGCATCAGACGACTCCAGGATGCTGTCGAGCGCTTCGCCCCAAGGCTCCGGCTTCATGACCATGCCGGCTCCCCCGCCGTAGGGCGTGTCGTCGACCGTGCGATGCCGGTCGTGTGCGTGATCTCGCAGGTCGTGCACCTGCAGGGTCATCACGCCGCTCTGCCGCGCCTTGCCCAGCAGGGAGACGTCGAGCACGGAGAAGAACTCGGGAAAGATCGTGACAATGTCGATGCGCACTCGCAAAGTCTATGCAGCGACTCAGGCGAGGCCGACCGCCGGCATGGCACTCTCCTCCACATCAATGGGGGCGAGGGCGTAACGATCGAGTACGAGCTGCACGATGCGGGAGTCCGGCTCCTCATGCGCGAGCAAAAGTGGCGGCGCGACCACGTCTGCAGAGGATGTCGCCGCGAGATGCGCGAAGTAGCCGGGCGCAAGCAGGTAGGTGCTCACAACGACCCGGTCGCACGGCCATTCTCGGCGTTCCGCCGCGACTGCATCCGCAACGGTCGGGGATGCCGCCGACAGGAACGCTGCGCGCACCGGCATCCCGAGGGAGGCAGAAAGCATCCGCGCCACCTCGCGGCAGTCGTCGAGCGCACGCTCGTCACTCGACCCGGCACAGGCGAGGACGATGCGATCAGAGACACGCAGGCCGACTGAGAGGAGCCGGCTGACGAGGATGTCGACCAGGTCGCGGTCGGGGCCGAGGGCATCCGTCAGCACAGCGCGGGGCCACCTCTCGACCTCCTGCGCGAGATCGACGTGCACGTGGTAGCCCGCAGAAAGGAGGAGCGGCACCACGACGACGGGCCGCTCGCGTCCGAGGCTGGCGATCGTGAGTGGGACATCCGGCTGCTGCACGTCGACGAAGCCACCGCGCACCGGCACACCATCGAGTGCCCGGCCGACCGCCGCGACGAGAGCTGCAACGGCAGCCTGGCCCAGCGGCGAGGAGGTGCCATGAGAGATGGCGGCGAGCGCCGCGACATCCGTCGTGTTCACATCGGTACCCCCACCTCGACCATGCCGTCGATGACCCGCGTCGGGTAGCACTCGAGGAAGAGGTGCGGTTCGCTGTAGCAGCGCCCCGTGCGGAGGTCATAGACCTGCTTGAGGAGTGGCGACGTGATGGTCGGCCGGTGGCCCTCGCCCTCAACCCACCTCGATCCCAGGATGCCTCGTGCCATGACGGGAGCGCCGCTCAGCGGATCGAAATGGCTCACGGCGAAGACCTCACCGCCCACGACGGCGAGTGCCACCTGCCGGTCACCGACCAGCGCGGCCACGGCCCAGCCGGATTCCAGCTCGGAAGCGGAACACACGGTGTGCCACTGCGGGGCGAAGAGGAGCCGAGGTGCGTGGCGCGGGGGCGATTCCAGTAGGGTCATGGCCGTTCCGTTCTCGTTGGCGAGTCAGCCTGCGAGTCTCTCGCGGGGCGATACCGACCCTAGGCTCGCCGTGTTTCGCGCCCGTCACTGCATGTTTCGCGCCCGTGAAGCTTGTCTCACAGTGCAGGCCCGGGACTGTGGAGGGAAGGTCACGCCGCGGTCATGGTGGGGAAACCGCCCGGAAATACCCCGTCCATAGGCTCACGCCATGACACGAGACCAGCACCGGCCCTCCCCCACACCGCGCCGCCTCGTCATCATCGGCGGCGGCCCTGCGGCACACCGCTTGGCCGAGGCGCTCACAAGCCGCGATACCGCGGGCGCACTGCAGGTCACCGTCATCTCGGAAGAACCCCACCTTCCGTACGATCGGGTCGCCCTCAGCCGTCGTCTCGACGGCGGCGACGACCTCACCCTCCCGACCGCACCCTGGGATGCGCCCAACGTCACTCTTCGCCTGGGCGACCGCGTGACGGCGATCGACCGCGCCGCACACACGGTGACGACAGCGGCGGGCCACGTGATCGAGTGGGACGAACTCGTGCTCGCGACCGGCTCATCCGCGCTTGTCCCGCCCATTGAGGGAGCCGAGCACGCGCGGGTCTACCGCACCATCGACGACATCGACGCGCTCATGGCCGAGGTCCACCGGCTTTCGAACGACTTGGGCCGACGGCCGCGCGTGCTTGTCGCCGGCGGCGGCCTCCTCGGTCTTGAAGCCGCTGGCGGCCTTCAGCGGCGCGGAGCGGACGCTGCGGTCGTGAACTCCGCCGGCTGGCTCATGAACGCGCAGCTCGACGAGGGTGCCGGCCAGTCGCTCGGGCGGATCATCGAATCACAGGGCATCGAGCTGCACCTGGCGAAACTGCCTTCGGCGGTGCATGTGGATGACGCGGGAGCCGTGACATCCGTCGAGTTCACGAACCACAGCCGTGTTGCTGCCGACCTCGTCGTCTTCGCGATCGGCATTCGTCCGCGCGATGAGCTCGCTCGCGCTGCCGGACTCGACCTCGGCGAGCGCGGTGGAGTCATCATCGGGCGCGACTGCAGGACCTCGGATGCCCGCATCTGGGCCATCGGCGAGGTGGCCTGCTTCGAGGGTCGCTGCATCGGGCTCGTGGCCCCGGCGAATGCGATGGCGGAGGTCGTCGCCGACCGTCTCCTGGGCGGCTCCGCCGAGTTCACGACGGTCGACGACGCCACGAAGCTCAAGCTGTCGGGGGTGGATGTCGCGAGCTTCGGCGACACGCGCGCCGAGCAGCCGGGCGCGCTCGAGGTCGTATACGCCGACCCCGCCCGCGGCCTCTACCAGAAGCTTGTCGTCTCGAACGATGCCCGCACGCTCCTCGGCGGCGTCTTCGTGGGCAACGTCGAGCCATTCGCCTCGCTGCGTCCCCTGCTCGGTTCGCAACTGAGCGCCGACCCCGGCTCGTATCTCTCGGTGCCGGGTGCCGCCGCTCCCGACGGCGCTGAGCTTCCGGATGACGCGCTTGTGTGTTCCTGTAACGCGGTCACGGCCGGTGCGGTTCGCGCGGGCATCCATGAGGAGGGCTGCACCGAACTCGGTGCACTGAAGGCATGCAGCCGTGCGGGTACGCAGTGCGGCTCCTGCGTTCCGCTCGTCAAGAAGATGCTCGAGAGCGAGCTGACGAAGGCGGGACTCGCCGTCGATCGAGCGCTGTGTGAGCACTTCTCCCTGAGCCGCCAAGAGCTCTTCGACTCCATCCGGGTGCTCGAGCTGACGTCCTTCGACGACATCATTGCGCGCTTCGGCGAAGGCCACGGATGCGACGTCTGCAAGCCAGCAATCGCATCCATGCTCGCCAGCCACTTCAACGGCCACATCCTCGACGCCGGCCGTGGAGGCCTGCAGGACACGAACGATCGGGCGCTCGCCAATATGCAGAAGGACGGCACCTACTCGGTCGTGCCGCGCATCCCCGGCGGGGAGATCTCGCCCGCCAAGCTCGCCGTCATCGCCCAGGTGGCGGCCGACTTCAACCTCTACACGAAGATCACGGGCGGCCAGCGTATCGACATGTTCGGTGCGCGGCTCGACCAGCTTCCCGACATCTGGAGGAGGCTCGTCGATGCCGGCTTCGAGTCGGGACAGGCCTATGGCAAGTCGCTTCGCAACGTCAAGAGCTGCGTCGGGTCGACGTGGTGTCGTTTCGGCGTGCAGGACTCGGTGGGCATGGCCATCCGCCTCGAGCTGCGCTACCGCGGCCTCCGCGCGCCGCACAAGTTCAAGTTCGGCGTCTCGGGATGCGCCCGTGAGTGCGCAGAGGCACGGGGCAAGGACGTGGGGGTCATCGCGACCGATCAGGGCTGGAACCTGTACGTCGGTGGCAACGGCGGCTTTCAGCCGACCCACGGCCAGCTGCTCGCCTCCGACCTCGACGATGACACGCTCGTCCGCTACATCGACCGCTACCTGACCTACTACATCCGCACGGCCGATCGGCTCCAGCGCACGGCGAGGTGGATGGAGGAACTCCCCGGCGGCATCGAGCATGTGCGCGATGTGGTCGTCGACGATTCGCTCGCCCTCGCCGCCGAGCTCGAATCGGCCATGGAACGTCACGTTGGCACCTACCAGGACGAATGGGCGGCGACCCTCGCGGACCCCGACAAGCTCCTCAGGTTCCGCAGTTTCGTAAACGCACCGGAAGCTCCGGATGTCGGGTTCCCCCGTGTCGCGGAACGCGAACAGTGGCGCCCAGCCACGGCCGAGGAGGCCGCGGACCCGGCGACGGTCTTGCTCGCGGGAAGCACGATTCCGGTGCGGAGCGGATCATGACCGGCCGGGTGACGCTCGTTGGCGGCGGGCCCGGGGCCGAGCACCTCATGACGGTCGGTGCGCTGCGCGCGCTCGCGGACGCCGACGTCGTGCTCTACGACAGGCTGTCACCCCACGAGCGGCTCAGCGAGCTGGCTCCGCGTGCCCTGCTGATCAACGTCGGCAAGTTTCCCGGGCACCACCCCGTGAGTCAGAAGGGCATCGAGCTGCTCCTCGTCGACCACGCGAGGGCCGGATGCCACGTCGTGCGACTGAAGGGCGGCGACCCATACGTCTTCGGCCGTGGCAGCGAGGAGGTCATCGCCTGCCGGGCCGCCGGAATCCCTGTCGAGGTCATCCCGGGGGTCACGAGCGCGATCTCGGTTCCCGCGGCTGCCGGCATCCCATTGACCCACCGGGGCGTGAGCAAGCTGTTCACGGTCGTCTCCGGTCACGCGCCGCTCAGCGAAGAGGAACTCCAGCATCTGGCGGCGCTCGGTGGCACCATCGTCGTCCTTATGGGCGTGGGCACACTCCCCCACCTCGCGGCGGGACTTCGACGCCACGGTGCTGCTGCAAACCTCCCCGTGGCGATCATCGAGCGTGGCTACAGCAATGGGCAGAAGACGACGATCTCGAACCTCGCCGAGGTGGTGACGGATGCCACCCGCGCCGGCGTCGCTGCGCCCGCAGTGCTGGTCGTCGGTGAGGTCGTGCGACTGGCTGATTCGGGCGACCTCGTCGCGGCCGGAGTCATCCATTCAGCCGAGCTCATGACGGAGGGGCTGTGACTCCGGACGTCACCCTCGACCCGCCTGCCGTGTCCCCAGACACGATCGGCCAGGGCGTCCCCGGGTTTCGGCACGATCAGCTCGCGGGTTTTCGCATCGGCGTCACCTCCCACCGGCGAAGCGACGACCTGATCGACGCCTTCGAGCGCCGCGGGGCAAGCGTCACGCATGCACCGACACTGCGGGTGACGCACGACCCAGCCGACGGACCGGTACTCGCCGACACGCGCGCGATCATCGCGGCGCAGCCAGACGCGCTCCTCGCGACGACCGGGTACGGAGTCCGGCGCTGGTTCGAGGTGACGGATGCCGCGGGCCTGGGCGACGAACTCCTCCTCGCGCTCGGCCGTGCCCGGATTCTGGTGCGCGGCCCAAAGGCCCGCGGGGGCATCCGTGCCGCCGGTCTCGACGACGATGGGATGAGTGAGGAGGAGACCACGCAGTCGCTCGTATCGAAGGCGCTCGAGGAGCTGCCCGACGGCCTCACGATCGCAGTGCAGCTGCATGGGCACACTGACGAACTCCAGCTCGCACGCCTTCGCGCACGCCACACCGTGCTGACCGTGGCGCCCTACAGCTGGACACACCTCGGGAGCGCCGACGAACGCGTGCAGCGTCTCGTCGAAGCCATCTGCGCGAGGGCCCTTGATGCCGTCACCTTCACGAGCGCACCTGCCGTCGATGCCCTCTTCCTTGCCGCTGAATGCATGGAAGTGCTCGACAGCGTGCACGCCGCCTTCCGCGCCGACGTCCTGGCTGCGGCGGTCGGTCCGGTGACGGCGGCGCCGCTCCTCGCCGCCGGCATCCGCGTCGTGCAGCCAGAGCGCTACCGCATGGGAGCACTCATCCGCCTGCTCTGCGAGCACCTCGAGACGGCACGGGTCATGCGGGTCCCGACGGCACACGGCACGCTCGTGCTGCGCGGACAACTGGCCGAAATCGGCGGCACCAGCGCCATGCTCGCGCCGACGCCCCTCGCACTACTACGGCGCCTTGCAACCGTCCCTGGCGCTGTCGTCTCGCGTTCAGACCTTGTCGCGTCGTTGCCGGGAACGCACGACGATCACGTCATGGAGGTGGCGCTGAGCCGCCTACGGCGCGCCCTCGGAACCCCGGGGCTCGTGGTGACGGTCGTCAAGCGCGGGTACCGGCTCGACGTCTGAACGAGTTCAGGACTACTCGGTCTCCGCGGCGTCGTCGCTCGAGGCCACCTCGGGGCGGTCCTGTGTGGGCGCAGGCTCGTCGTCGGGAAGCTCTTCGAAGAGGCCCGCCGGGGGCGTCACCGTCACGGTGCCCGCCGCGATATCCACGCTGGGCACGATCGCCTTTACGAACGGCACCAGCACGTCGCCGGACTCGGTCTCGACGTGCAGGAGGTCTTGCGCGGGCATGTGCTCGACCCGCGCGATGCGACCGATCACGGCGCCGTCGCGAACGACAGAGAGTCCGACCAGTTGGTGGTCGAACCACGCATCCTCTTCGCCGGACTCCTGTTCGAGGTCCTGGTCGATCCACAGGATGGCCTTGAGGAGGGACTCCGCGGTCGTGCGGTCCGGCACTCCCTTGAAGAAGGCGACCGGGTGCGTGTTATACCAGCGGAGTTCGGCAAGCTCGAGGGTCTTGCCATGCCAGGGCGACGTCGTCGGCACCTGGAGGGCGAACACGGCGCCCGGCACGAAACGACGCGCCGGGTCATCCGTGTACAGTTCAAGCTTGATTGCGCCCTTGAGGCCGTGGGCCTTCGTCAGGCGACCGACCCGAAGCTGGGTCGTGTTGGGGCCAGCTTCTCTAGAAATCGGTATCCACCACGTCGACACGAACCTTCTTGCCATCGGCGATCGCCGAGACGAGAGTGCGGAGGGCTTTGGCAGTACGACCGGAACGACCGATCACGCGGCCGAGGTCCTCGGGGTGCACGCGCACCTCGAGGACCTCGCCACGTGGCGTGTTCCTGGCGTCCACTGCGACCTCGTCCGGGTGATCGACGATCCCCTTGACGAGGTGTTCCAGAGCAGCAGCCAGCAAGGATCAGGCCTTGTCTGCGTCGGTTGCCTCGGCCTCGACGGCCTCAGCTGCGGTCTCCTCGACGGGAGCCTCGGACTCGGCAGGTGCCTCGTCTGCCTTGGGCTCAGCCTTCTTGGGCTTGAGCACGGGCTTCTTCTTCTCGTCGGCGACGAACGCCTCCTTGGGCTCCTTGACCTTGACGGTCGAGACAGCCTTGGCGTCGCCCTTGAACTTGCCCCAGTCGCCCGTGAGCTTGAGGATCGCGGCAACCTGCTCGGTCGGCTGCGCGCCGACGCTGAGCCAGTACTGCGCGCGCTCGGAGTCGACCTCGATGAACGAGGGCTCCTCGGTCGGGTGGTACTTGCCGATCTCCTCGATCACGCGGCCGTCGCGCTTGGTGCGCGAGTCGGCGACGACGATGCGGTAGTAGGGTGCCCGGATCTTGCCCAGGCGCTTCAAACGAATCTTTACAGCCACAATTCTCCTGTGTTTCTAGATATGGGAGCGAACTGACAGCCGTGAGCGTGGGGGCACACTCGGCCAGAAAGGTCTAATGGATCCCGGCGCCGTCTGATTAGAGGGTCGGATGACGCGGGCTCAACGCTCTATTCTGCCAGAGATTCGCGGAGACTGCGCACCGCGGGTGCCGCCGCTCCCGTCACCGTGTCTGTGAGCGCCCCGGTGACGTCAGCTGGCGGCGGTTCCGCGTCGCGCGTTGTGAGCATCACGCCATTCGAGCCAGTCCTTGACGGCATCGATGTCGTAGTGCGGGCCGGAGAGGCCCACCGTGAACAGGGTCGCGCCGAGCTCGACCAGCTCGTCTGCGGCACCCACACCCGTAGACCCACCACTCGTGCCGATCGGGCGCCGCTTGACCTCCGTGGAGATCTCGATCTCGCTCGTGTCGCGGCCAACGTCGCTACCGTGCTGGGCGAGGATGCCGAGCTTGCGTTCGAGGGTCGGGGCATCCGAGAAGCTGTGCCAGATGTTCGCGTGCTCCGCGACGATGCGAAGCGTCTTCTTCTCGCCGCCGCCCCCGATGAGAATCGGGATGCGCCGCGTCGGACGGGGATTGAGCTCCTCCCAGCGGGCCCGGATGACGGGCAGGTCGCGAGCAAGCGCCGCAAGCCGTGTGCCCGGAGTGCCGAAGTCGTAGCCGTACTCGTCGTAGTCCCGCTGGAACCACCCGGCACCCGTGCCGAAGATGAAGCGGCCCTCCCCGCCCTTGGCGCTGATGTGGTCGATCGTGCGCGCCATGTCGGCCTGCAGGTTGGCGTTGCGATAGCTGTTGCAGTTGACGAGTGCACCGATCTCGACTCGCGTCGTCTGCTCAGCGAGCGCCGCGAGTATCGTCCAGGACTCGAAGTGGAGCCCGTCGGGCTCGCCCGAGAGCGGGAAGAAGTGGTCCCAGTTGAAGAGGATGTCGACCCCCAGCTCCTCGAGTTCCGCAGCGGCGTCGCGGATTCGCTCGTAGGGGGCGTGCTGTGGCGCGAGCTGGACGCCGATGCGGATGGGTCGTGTGCTTGTCATGTCTCCAGACTATGCAGGGCGAGCGATTCACGTGGCGTTCACGCCGCGGCCACCCGCACGCAGTCGCACAGACGCACGCAGTACCGAGGCTCGGAGCATGAGAATCGCGCTCGTCGCCGAAACCTTCCTCCCGCACATGAACGGCGTGACACACTCGCTCCTGCGAGTGATCGATCATCTCGCGGCCCGCGGGGACGACGTGCTCGTGCTCGCGCCGCACGACAGCGAGTTGCCCCACGAGCTCTCGGGTTTCGACGTCGAGGGCCTGCCCGCGCTCGCACTTCCGAGCTACCGCAACGTCCGCATCGCGACGGTGACCGTCGCGCGAGTCGCGAAGTCGCTGCGACGCTTCCGCCCCGATGTCGTGCACCTCGCCTCGCCATTCGTGCTCGGCTTGCAGGCAGTCATCGCGGCGGAGCAGCTCGGCATCCCGACCGTCGCGGTCTACCAGACGGATGTCCCTGCCTACGCCGCTCGCTACGGCTTCCCCGGTGCCGAGCCGCTCCTCTGGCGCCAGGTGCAGCGCATCCACCAACGCGCCACACTCACCTTGGCGCCGTCGAGCTACGCGGAACAGCAGCTCAAAGAACACCGCGTCACTCGGGTGCGCCGCTGGGGACGAGGCGTCGACACCGAGCGATTCTCGCCCACACGACGAGACGAGGCCTGGCGTCGAGCCGTGGCGCCGAACGGCGAGCGGATCGTCGGCTACGTCGGAAGGCTCGCCTCAGAGAAGCAGGTGGAAGACCTGCGTGTAATCACCACGCTTCCCCACACCAAGCTCGTGATCGTCGGAGCAGGGCCGTTGCGTGCACGCCTGGAGGCCCTCATACCGACGGCGCACTTCACTGGATTCCTTGGCGGGAACCGCCTCGCAACGGCACTCGCAAGCCTGGACGTCTTCGTGCATCCGGGAGAGCTGGAGACCTTTTGCCAGACCATCCAGGAAGCCATGGCGAGCGGGGTGCCCGTGGTCGCAACCGGCCGCGGCGGACCTGTCGACCTCGTCGACTCGAGCCGCAACGGATGGCTCTACGCGCCCGGCAACCTGCACGAGCTGCGCGACCGCGTGGCCGACCTTGTGGGCGACGATGCGAAGCGTCGGGCCTTCGCCGAGGTGGGACGGGTGAGCGTGCTGCCGCGGACCTGGACCTCGCTGTGCGACGAGCTCATGGCCCACTACAGCGAGTCGCTCGAACTCCACCGTCGGCGTCCCCCTGGCGGCTGGGCGGTCACCACAGGACGCTCCCCGGTCACGAGGTGAGGGCAGCGGGCTCAGCCGGTCACGGTCATGCCGGCGAGGATGCGTCCGGCTAACTGCTCGTCTCCCGTCACCCGCACACGCTGCGGGTCCGCGGGCCGGCGCCCGCCTGCCAGGACGATGAATGACTCAGCGTCGAAATCGATGCGCACGTCAGGCTGCTCGGGCAAGGTGCGCAGGACACTCCCGCGACCGTTTTCCCCCACGCCGACCGCGAGTGGCGGCAGCCCATTGAGCGCGAAGACCACCGACGTTCCGGCCGTCGCCTTCCCTCGCTTCGCAACGACAAAGCCCAGGCTCTCCGCAAAGTACCGTACCGTGTGCTCGGCGGGCGCGGTGTCGAAGCCACCCGGTAGGCCGACCGCACGCCGGATGTCCTGCTCGTGCATCCACACGTCGAGAGGGCGGTTGCGCAGCAGGGTGCGCCAGTCCCACGAGAGGCCGGGCACACCGAGCACAGGCTTGGCTGAGGCATCCGTCGGCGGATCCGCCTCGAGCGCGGCGAACCGTGCGTCGGCCGACTCGCGAATCTCCCGGATGATGTCTGCCGGCGCGTGATCACGACGCGCGACTACCCCGCGCTCCGTGTAGTCACCCGTTGGTGCCGTCAGATGCGGGAGGTCACCGAGTTCCACGGTCGGTTCAGGGTCGCCTGCCAACACCGACTCCAGGTGTGCGACGTGTGACGCGACCGCCTTGACGTCCCAGCCGGGCAAGTCTGTGGGGGAATTCCAAGCGTCATTCGGTAGCTGCTCAAGCAACGCAAGGAAGTCATCGATGGCCCGCCGACCAACCGCGATGTATCCGGCGAGGAGCTCCTGATCAGTCATGGAGCCACACTAGAGCAACGCTCAGCGCCCCCCGAGCATCTTCTGCAGTGCGGCCAGCTCTTCCTCGCTCGGCATGCCATCCGCCTTGCCTCCACCGAGCCCGAAGCCCGACCCTGCAGGAGCGTTCGACGCCGGCTTGCCAGCGGCCAGCGCCTTCTCCTCGGCCGCCCGCTTCGCGGGGTTGCCCGAGCGAGACTTCTTCTGCGGCGCCTTGCCCTTCTTCTTGCCGCCGCCGAAACCAGCGCCGGGGATGGGACCCATGCCCGGAATCTGCGGCACGCCACCCTTCGCCACGGTCTTCATCATCTTGGCGGCCTGCTCGAAGCGCTGCACGAGGCCATTTACCTCCGTCACGGTCGTGCCCGAACCGCGCGCGATGCGCAGGCGACGCGAGCCGTTGAGGAGCTTGGGGTTGCGGCGCTCGGCGGGCGTCATCGACTGGATGATCGCCTCCGTTCGGGTCAGCTCCGACTCGTCGAAGTTCTCGAGTTGCTCCTTCATGCCGCGCGCGCCGGGCAGCATGCCCAGCAGGCCCTTCATGGAGCCCATCTTCTTCAGCTGCTGCATCTGCGAGAGGAAGTCCTCGAGTGTGAAGCTGTCGGTCGCGAACTTCTCCGCAACCTTCTTCGCCTCCTCCTCGTCGAAGGTCTTCTGCGCCTGCTCAATGAGCGTGAGGATGTCACCGAGGTCGAGGATCCGGCTCGCCATGCGCTCGGGGTGGAAGGGCTCGAACTCCTCGAGCCGCTCGCCGGTGCTCGCGAAGATGATGGGACGGCCGGTGACGGATGCGACCGAAAGGGCAGCACCACCGCGGGCATCGCCATCGAGCTTCGTCAACACGACACCCGTGAAGTCGACACCTTCCTGGAACGCCTTCGCCGTGGCGACGGCGTCCTGACCGATCATGGCGTCGATCACGAAGAGCACCTCGTCCGGATCAACGGCCTTCCGGATGTCTGCGGCCTGCTTCATCATCTCGGCGTCGACGCCGAGACGCCCGGCCGTGTCGACGATGACGACATCGTGCACCTTGTCGTTGGCGTACTTGATCGCGGCCTTCGCAACCTTCACCGGGTTGCCGACACCGTTGCCGGGCTCCGGTGCGAAGACGTGCACGCCCGCCTGCTCGCCGACCACCTGGAGCTGGGTGACGGCATTCGGACGCTGGAGGTCAGCCGCGACGAGGAGCGGGGCGTGCCCCTCCCCCGCCAGCCACTTCGCCAGCTTGCCCGCGAGCGTCGTCTTACCGGCGCCCTGCAGTCCCGCGAGCATGATGACCGTCGGACCCGACTTTGCGAACTGCAGGCGCCGCTGCTCCCCGCCGAGGATCGTCACGAGCTCGTCATTGACGACCTTGACGACCTGCTGGGCCGGGTTGAGCGCCTTGTTCACCTCATCGCCGAGGGCCCGCTCGCGCACGGCAGAGGTGAACTGCTTGACGACATCGAGCGCGACATCCGCTTCGAGCAGGGCGCGACGGATCTCGCGGACGGTGCCGTCGACATCCGCCGGGCTCAGCTTGCCCTTGTTGCGGAGGTTCTTGAAGGTATCCGCGAGGCGGTCGGTGAGGTTTCCAAAAGTGGCCATGATGCCTACTAGTTTAACTGCCATGGACATGTCGCCGCTGATCGTTCCCATCGACGGGGTTTCGCCCACCGTCGCCGCCACCGCATGGGTCGCCCCCAACGCGACTCTCATTGGGCGTGTGACGCTGCACGAGCAGTCGAGCGTCTTCTATGGGACGGTGCTTCGGGCCGATGTGGACACCATCACGCTCGGCGCCGGCAGCAACCTCCAGGACAACGTGACGGTGCACTGCGACGCCGGAGTACCCGCGTCGATCGGTGCTGGCGTCAGCGTGGGACACGCGGCGATGCTGCACGGATGCACGATTGAGGACGACTGCCTCATCGGCATGAGCGCGACCGTGCTCAACGGAGCGGTCATCGGCAAGGGTTCGCTGGTCGCAGCGGGAGCCGTCGTGCTCGAAGGCACCGTGATCCCGCCCGGCTCGCTCGTCGCGGGAGTGCCCGCGAAGGTTCGACGCGAGCTGAGTGCCGATGAGCAGGCTGGCCTTCGCGAGAACGGCGTGCGTTATGTCGGCTACAAGGAGCTCCACCGCGAGGCTCTCGGCGGCTGAGACCCCAGGCGCCAGGGGCGCTACGGCGCGCGTGTCCCGGT